>NZ_JBIAVA010000011.1:0-286420 GCF_042893535.1 Streptomyces sp. NPDC001599 | reverse complement strand
GAACCACACCAGCGACCAGCACCCGTGGTTCCAGGAGTCCCGCAAGAACCCGGACGGGCCGTACGGCGACTACTACGTCTGGGCCGACGACGACAAGCAGTTCCAGGACGCGCGGATCATCTTCGTCGACACCGAGGCGTCCAACTGGACCTACGACCCGGTGCGCAAGCAGTACTACTGGCACCGCTTCTTCTCCCACCAGCCGGACCTCAACTACGAGAACCCGGCCGTGCAGGAGGAGATGATCTCCGCGCTGAAGTTCTGGCTGGACCTGGGCATCGACGGGTTCCGGCTGGACGCGGTGCCGTACCTCTACCAGGAGGAGGGCACCAACTGCGAGAACCTCCCGCGTACGCACGACTTCCTGAAGCGGGTGCGCAAGGAGATCGACGCGCAGTACCCGGACACGGTGGTCCTGGCCGAGGCCAACCAGTGGCCGGAGGACGTCGTCGACTACTTCGGCGACTACGCCGCGGGCGGCGACGAGTGCCACATGGCCTTCCACTTCCCGGTCATGCCCCGCATCTTCATGGCGGTCAGAAGGGAGTCCCGCTACCCGGTCTCCGAGATCCTCGCCAAGACCCCGGCCATCCCGTCCGGCTGCCAGTGGGGCATCTTCCTGCGCAACCACGACGAGCTGACCCTGGAAATGGTCACCGACGAGGAACGCGACTACATGTACGCGGAGTACGCCAAGGACCCGCGCATGCGCGCCAACATCGGCATCCGCCGGCGCCTGGCCCCGCTCCTCGACAACGACCGCAACCAGATCGAGCTGTTCACCGCCCTGCTGCTGTCCCTGCCCGGCTCGCCGATCCTCTACTACGGCGACGAGATCGGCATGGGCGACAACATCTGGCTCGGCGACCGCGACGCCGTGCGCACCCCGATGCAGTGGACACCGGACCGCAACGCGGGCTTCTCGTCGTCGGACCCGGGGCGCCTGTTCCTGCCCACGATCATGGACCCGGTCCACGGCTACCAGGTGACGAACGTCGAGGCGTCCATGGCCTCGCCCTCCTCCCTGCTGCACTGGACCCGGCGCATGATCGAGATCCGCAAGCAGAACGTGGCCTTCGGTCTCGGCACCTACACCGAGCTGCCGTCGTCCAACCCCGCGGTCCTGGCCTTCCTGCGGGAGTACGAGGACGACCTGGTGCTGTGCGTCCACAACTTCTCCCGGTTCGCGCAGCCGACGGAGCTCGATCTCAGCGCCTTCGACGGACGCCATCCGGTCGAGCTGTTCGGCGGGGTCCGCTTCCCGGCGGTCGGTGGCCTGCCGTACCTGCTGACCCTGGGCGGGCACGGCTTCTACTGGTTCCGGCTGCGCAAGGACGCCGCCTGAGGGAAAGGACGCGACACGCCATGCCGGAAGCCGTCATACGCACCGACGCGAGCCCGCCGGGACTCCTGGCGTCCCTCGACCCCCTGCTGCGGGAGTGGCTGCCGCGGCAACGCTGGTTCGCCGGCAAGGGCCGCCCGGTCACCGGCTTCTCCCTGGTCGCCGCGACCGAACTGCTCCCCGCCGACTCCCGGCTCGGCCTCCACCACGTGCTGGTCCGCGCCCACCAGCGATGCACCCCGGCCGGAGGCGGGGCTCAGGAGCCGGGCGACTGCTACCAGCTCCTGATCGGTAACCGCGAGGCGCTGCCGCCCCGGCTCGCACCCGCCCTGATCGGGCATGTGACCGAGGGCCCGGCGGCCGGACGCACCGCCTACGACGCCCTGTACGACACCCGTCCCGCCGAGGTGCTCCTCGAGGCGCTGCGCACGCGGGCCCGCATCGGCGGGCTGCGCTTCGAGCGGGCACCGGGCGACGGCATACGCACGGGGCTGGTGCCGCGGCTGACGACCGCCGAGCAGTCGAACTCGTCGGTCGTGTACGGAGATACGTTCATCCTCAAGGTGCTGCGGCGGATCGTGCCCGGCGTCAACCCCGACCTGGAACTGCCGCTGGCCCTGGCCCGCGAGGGCTGCCCCCGGGTACCCGCACCGGCGGGGTGGATGGTGGCGGACCTGGCCGGCCGGACCTGGGTGCTGGGCGTGCTCCAGCCCTACCTGAAGGGCGCGACCGACGGCTGGGAGCTGGCGCTGCGCGAGCTGGCCAAGGGCGAGGACTTCACCGCCGAGGCCAGGGCGCTCGGGCGGGCCACCGCCGAGGTGCACACCGCGCTGGCCCGCGCGCTGCCGACCGTCACCCTCGGCCACGCCCAGGCCCGGCAGCTCGCCGACGGCATGGTCGAACGGCTGGAGGAGGCGGCGCGGGCCGTGCCCCTGCTCCGCTCGTACGCGCCCGGGCTGCGGACGGCGTTCACGGCGTTGGCGGACCTGGCCTCCGAGGGCCGTACCTGGTCGGCGCAGCGCGTCCACGGCGACCTGCACCTCGGCCAGTGTCTGCGCTCCCCCGACGGGGAGTGGTCCCTGATCGACTTCGAAGGGGAACCGGCGAAGCCCCTGGCCGAGCGTCGGCTGCCGCAGCCGGCGGTGCGGGACGTCGCGGGCATGCTGCGCTCCTTCGACTACGCCGCGCACTCGGCCGACGTACGTGTCCCGGGCTGGGCCGAGTCCTGCCGGGCCGCGTACTGCACCGGGTACGCGGAGGCGGGCGGCCACGACCCGCGCACCGACCCGGTGCTGCTGCGCGCCTACGAGACGGACAAAGCGGTCTACGAGGTCCTGTACGAGGCCCGGCACCGTCCCGACTGGCTCGAGGTGCCCCTGGCGGCGGTGCGCCGCCTGTCCGTGCCCGAGCCGGCATGACGTCCCCGTCCGCTCCCACCGTCCCCAGGAGGCCCCACCCGTGACCCCCCGCCCCTCGTCCAGCGGCCCCGACCCGAAGAAGACGACCGGGAAGAAGACGACCGGGAAGAAGACGGCCAAGGCCGCCAAGAAGAAGGCGCCGCGGAAGACCACCGCCACCGCCACCGCCTGCGGGGCAGAGGTCGCCGTCTCCCCCGCCCCGGACGCCGCCGACCGTGAGCGGCTGCTCGCCGGCACGCACCACGATCCGCACGCGGTGCTCGGCGCCCACCGGGTGCCCGGCGGGGTCGCGTTCCGGGTGTTCCGGCCGTACGCCCTGGCGGTGACCGTGCTGTCCGGGGAGCTGCGGGTCGGGCTGCACGACGACGGGGACGGCTTCTTCTCCGGCCTGGTGCCGCTGAAGGACGTCCCGCGCCACCGGCTCCTCGTGGCGTACGAGGGGACGGAACTGGAGGCCGAGGACCCGTACCGCTTCCTGCCCACCCTGGGCGAGCTGGACCTGCACCTGCTCGGCGAGGGGCGGCACGAGCAGCTGTGGCGGGTGCTCGGGGCGCACCCGACGACGCACGACGGGGTGGCCGGCACCCGGTTCGCGGTGTGGGCGCCGAACGCGCGCGGGGTCCGGGTGGCCGGGGGCTTCAACTTCTGGGACGGCACCGGCCACCCGATGCGGTCGCTCGGTTCGACCGGGGTGTGGGAGCTTTTCCTGCCGGGCGTCGGCGCGGGCGAGCTGTACAAGTTCGAGATCACCCGGCCCGACGGCTCGCGCACCTTCCGCGCCGACCCGCTGGCCCGCCGTACGGAGGTGCCCCCGGCCACCTCCTCCGTCGTGCACGCCTCGGACTACACGTGGGGCGACGGGGAGTGGCTGGCCCACCGCGCGGACGCGCCCGCGCACGAGGCGCCGATGTCGGTGTACGAGGTCCACCTGCCGTCCTGGCGGCCGGGCCTGACCTACCGGCAACTGGCCGAGCAGCTCCCCGCCTACGTCGCGGACCTCGGCTTCACCCACGTCGAGCTGATGCCGGTCGCCGAGCACCCCTTCGGCGGCTCCTGGGGCTACCAGGTCACCGGCTTCTACGCGCCCACGGCCCGGCTCGGCGACCCCGACGACTTCAAGTACCTGGTCGACCGGCTGCACCGGGCCGGGATCGGCGTGCTGATGGACTGGGTGCCGGCGCACTTCCCGCGCGACGACTGGGCGCTGGCGGAGTTCGACGGGCGCCCGCTGTACGAGCACTCCGATCCGCTGCGGGCCGCGCATCCGGACTGGGGGACGCTGGAGTTCGACTTCGGGCGCCGGGAGGTGCGCAACTTCCTGGTGGCCAACGCCGTGTACTGGTGCGAGGAGTTCCACATCGACGGCCTGCGCGTGGACGCCGTCGCCTCGATGCTGTACCTGGACTACTCCCGCGAGCCGGGCCAGTGGACGCCGAACGAGCACGGCGGCCGGGAGAACCTGGACGCGGTGGCGTTCCTCCAGGAGATGAACGCGACGCTGTACCGGCGGGTGCCCGGTGTCGTGACGGTGGCGGAGGAGTCGACGGCCTGGGACGGGGTCACGCGGGCCACGCACCACGAGGGGCCGAGCGGCTTCGGCGGGCTCGGTTTCGGGCTGAAGTGGAACATGGGCTGGATGCACGACTCGCTCGACTACATGAGCCACGACCCGGTGCACCGCAAGCACCACCACGGCGAGCTGACCTTCTCCATGGTGTACGCGTACAGCGAGAACTACGTGCTGCCGATATCCCACGACGAGGTGGTGCACGGCAAGAGGTCCCTGGTGTCGAAGATGCCCGGCGACTGGTGGCAGCAGCGCGCCAACGAGCGGGCGTACCTGGGCTTCATGTGGGCGCATCCCGGCAAGCAGCTGCTGTTCATGGGGCAGGAGTTCGCGCAGGGCGCGGAGTGGTCGGAGGCGCACGGCCCCGACTGGTGGCTGCTCGACCCGGAGTACGGGGCGTCGGCGGACCACCGGGGCGTGCGCGACCTGGTGCGGGACCTGAACACCGTCTACCGGGCGACGCCCGCGCTGTGGCGGCGCGACACCCACCCTTCCGGCTTCTCGTGGGTGGTCGGCGACGCGGCCGAGGACAACGTCCTGGCGTTCCTGCGGCTGGACGCCGACGGCACCCCGCTGCTCGCGGTGTCGAACTTCGCCCCGGTGGTCCGCTCCGGCTACCGCGTCGGCGTGCCCGACGAGGTCCCGGCCTGGCACGAGGTGCTCAACACCGACGCGGCGCGGTACGGCGGCGGCGACGTGGTCAACCCGGACCCGGTCAAGCCGGAGGCCCAGGGGTGGCACGGCCGGCCGGCGAGCATCCGGCTGGCCCTGCCGCCCCTGGCGACGGTGTGGCTGCGTCCGGCCTGACCGGCCGGTCCGTCCGTCAGCCCGCGTCCTCCAGGCCCTTGGGCAGCGGCTCGCTGTGCAGGACACCGAGGTGCTGGGTGGCGCGGGTGAGGGCGACGTACAGGTCGCTGGTGCCGTAGCGGCCGGGCTCGACGACCAGGACGGAGTCGAACTCCAGGCCCTTGGACTGGCGCGGGTCGAGCAGGACGACGCGGTGAGTGAGGTCGGGCTCGGCGTCCGCCGTCACGCCGTCCAGGCGGGCCGCGAGGACCCGGTGCAGTTCGCGCGGGGCGATGACGGCGAGGCGGCCCTCCTCGGGGGTCAGCTCCCGGACCGCCTCGGCCACGGCGGCCGGGAGGTCGCCGGTCGCGCGGACCCAGGGGCGTACGCCGGTCGAGCGCACCGAACTCGGCGGCGTGAACTCCGGGTCGCCGGCCCGGACGACGGCCGCGGCCAGGTCCATGACCTCGGCCGGGGTGCGGTAGTTGACGCCGAGGCGGGTGTGCTCCCAGCGGTCCTCGACGTACGGGGCGAGGATCTTCGACCAGGAGCCGACACCGGCCGCCTCGGCGGTCTGCGCCGGGTCGCCGACCAGGGTCATGGAGCGGGTGGGGCAGCGGCGCATCAGCAGCCGCCAGGCCATCGGGGACAGCTCCTGCGCCTCGTCCACGATGATGTGCCCGAACGCCCAGGTGCGGTCGGCCGCGGCACGTTCGGCGGCGCTGCGGTGGTCGTCCTCCTCCTGGCGTTCGGCGAAGCGCTCGGCATCGATGATGTCGTGCGCGGACAGGACCTCGGCGTCCTCCTCGTCCTTGTCCTCGAACTCGTAGGTCCGGGACGCGTACGACACGTCGAGGACGCCCTGCGCGTAGGCGATCTGCTCCTCCCGCTCGCGTTCGGCGCGGGAGCGGGCCACCCGGTCGTCGACGCCGAGCAGTTCGGCGGCCTCGTCCAGCAGGGGCACGTCGGCGACGGTCCAGCGCCGGGTGACCGGGCGGCGGACGGCGGCGGCGTCCTCGGCGGGCAGGAACGCCTCGGGGGCTGCGAGCAGGTCGGCGACCAGGCGGTGCGGGGTGAGCCGGGGCCACAGCTGGTCGACGGCGGCCCAGACCTCGGGGTTCTCGGCGAGTTCGTCGCGGATCTGGGTGATGTCGCTGGGGTCGAGGAGGTTGCTGCCGTCGTAGGGGTCGGTGCCGATGCGCTCGGCGACCATGTCGGTGAGGGTGTTGAGGATGTGGCCCTCGAAGTGCTCGCGGGCCGCGTTGTGCGGCAGCTTGGCGGCGCGGGTGCGCTCCCGGGCGACGTTGACCAGGTCGTCGTCGAGCATGAGGATCTCGCGGTCGTGCTCGATCGCGATCACCGGGTCGGGCAGCGCCTGCCGGTCGCGGACCGCCTCGGCGAGCACGTCGGCCATCTCGGCCCGGCCCTTCACGGCCGCCGCCTCGGGGGTGTCCGTCGCGGTGGCCTTCACGCCGGGGAACAGCTCGCCGACGGTGGCGAGGAGCACGCCGGTCTCGCCCAGCGAGGGCAGCACCTCGCCGATGTAGCCGAGGAAGGCCGGGTTGGGGCCGACGATGAGGACGGCGCGCTTGGCGAGCAGTTCGCGGTGCTCGTAGAGGAGGTAGGCGGCGCGGTGCAGGGCGACGGCGGTCTTGCCGGTGCCGGGTCCGCCCTCGACGACCAGGACGCCGCGGTGCGGGGCGCGGATGATGCGGTCCTGGTCGGCCTGGATGGTCTGGACGATGTCGCCCATGCGGCCGGTGCGCGCGGAGTTCAGCGCGGCGAGCAGCACGGCGTCGCCGGAGGGGTCCTCGTGGCCGGTGCGCCTCTCGTCGCCGAGGTCGAGGATCTCGTCGTGCAGGGCGGTGACCGTGCGGCCCTCGCTGGTGATGTGCCGGCGGCGGCGCAGCCCCATCGGGGTGTGACCGGTGGCCAGGTAGAAGGGGCGGGCGACACCGGCCCGCCAGTCGATGAGGACGGGGGTGCGTTCGGCGTCGTCGGCGCGCAGGCCGATGCGGCCGATGTGGTGGCCCTGCCCGGAGGCGAGGTCGATCCGGCCGAAGCAGAGGGAGCCGTCCACGGCGTTGAGCGCGGCGAGCAGCCCGGAGCGCTCGGCGACCAGGATGTCCCGCTCCAGGCGGGCCTGCTGGGGGGTGTTGCCCTGCGCGAGCGCGTCGGTCACGGAGTCCTCGGCGTCGCCGCGCAGCGCGTCCACGCGCGCGTACAGTCCGTCGATGAATTCCTGCTCGTGCAGCAATTCATCGTCCGGAAATTCGGTGTTTGACAATTCCACTCCCGGCCGCATATACTGTGCCTACTGAACTTCTTCGCGACCTCATTCTCCTGAAGTCACGAATCAACGAATATACGCAAAGAAATCCCCCGAGCGCAATTGCTCGGGGGATTTTTTCTGCACCGGCCAGTGCGTGTGCCGGGCCGGTCAGACCACGTCGGCCAGTTCCTCCAGCAGCCGCCGCTTGGGCCGCGAGCCGACCATCGACTTCACCGGCTCACCGCCGCGGAACACCATGAACGTCGGCATCGACAGCACCTTGTACGCGTTCGTGGTCGCCGGGTTCCGGTCGACGTTCAGCTGCACCACGCGGAGCCGGTCGCCCTCCTCATCGGCGAGGGCGCTGAGCACCGGCGCCATCTGCCGGCACGGCGGGCACCAGTCGGCGGTGAACTCCACCAGCACGGGCAGCTCGGAGCCGATCACCTCCGCCGCGAAGTCCGCGTCCGTCACCTCGGGCACCCCGCTGGTCTTCATCCGTGTCCTCCCAGTTCGCACTTGGGCTCCGGACCCCCCGGAGCCGCCGCCTCGGCCCGCGTCAGCTGCGCGGCGACCTGCGCGCGCACCGACGTGAGCTGCTCGATCAGCGTGTCCAGCTCGGCCAGCTTGCGCCGGTAGACCACCAGGGACGCCGGGCAGGAGTCGCCCTCGGGGTGCCCGGCGCGCAGGCACTCCACGAAGGGGCGGGTCTCCTCCAGGTCGAACCCGAAGTCCTGGAGGGTCCTGATCTGCCGCAGCAGCCTCAGGTCGTCCTCGTCGTAGGTGCGGTAGCCGTTGCCGCCCCGCCGTGCGGGCAGCAGGCCCCGCGACTCGTAGTACCGCAGCGTCCGCGTGGTGGTCCCGGCCCGTGCGGCCAGCTCGCCGATTCGCATGGGAACGAACGTAAGCCTTGACGCGGACGTCAAGGCAAGAAGCCCCGCGCCGGGGGGAGGCGCGGGGCTTCTTCGGGGGACCGGGCGGCTGAGCAACGGGGGGAGCACCTCAGCCGCCCGGCGTGTGCGGGAGCCGCCCCGGAAGGCGGGGGGGCGACGTACGGCCGTCAGGCCTTCGCCAGCTCCTTCTCGCCGCCCTGCCCGGGCAGGTCCGGCGCGCTGTCGCCGTCGTCGGCGGCGGCGCCGTGGCCGTCGTCCAGGAGGGTCTTCTCGTCGAACGGGGCCCGGCCGGCCAGCACCTCGTTGACCCGGTCCTTGTCGATCTCCTTGGTCCAGGTGCCGATGAGGACGGTGGCGACGGCGTTGCCGCCGAAGTTGGTCAGGGCGCGGGCCTCGCTCATGAAGCGGTCGATGCCGACGATCAGACCGATGCCGTCCACCAGGGCGGGCTTGTGCGACTGGAGGCCGCCGGCCAGCGTGGCGAGTCCGGCGCCGGAGACACCGGCGGCGCCCTTGGAGGCCACCAGCAGGAAGAGCAGCAGCGGGATCTGCTCGCCGATCGACATCGGCGTGCCCATGGCGTCCGAGATGAACAGCGAGGCCATGGTCATGTAGATCATGGTGCCGTCGAGGTTGAACGAGTAGCCGGTCGGGACGGTGATGCCGACCACCGGCTTGCTGACGCCCAGGTGCTCCATCTTCGCGATGAGGCGCGGCAGCGCCGACTCGGAGGAGGAGGTGGAAAGGATCAGCAGGAACTCGCGGCCCAGGTACTTGAAGAGCGAGAAGACGTTGATCCCGGCGACGACGCGCAGCACCGTGCCGAGCACCACGAAGAGGAAGAGGACACAGGTCACGTAGAAGCCGAGCATCAGCACGGCCAGGCTCTTGAGGGCGTCGACGCCCGCCGAGCCGGTGACGGCGGCGATGGCGCCGAAGGCACCCACCGGGGCGGCCCACATGATCATGGCCAGGACGCGGAAGACCAGCCGCTGGATGTGCTCGATGCCGCGCAGGACGGGCTGCCCGGCGGAGCCCATGGCCTGCAGGGCGAAGCCGCAGAGCAGGGCGATCAGCAGGGTCTGGAGCACCTCGCCCGCGGTGAAGGCGGAGACGATCGTCGTCGGGATGATGCCCATCAGGAAGTCGACGGTGCCCTTGGCCTCCGCGTCGACCTGCGCCTGACCGGTCTCCTTGACGGCGTCGGTGACCGCGAGGCCCGTGCCCGGGTCCAGGATGTTGCCGACGATCAGGCCGATGGCGAGCGCCACCAGCGACATGACCAGGAAGTAGCCCAGGGCGATACCGCCGACCGCGCCGACCTTGGCGGCCTTGCGGACCGAGCCGATGCCCAGCACGATCGTGCAGAAGATGATCGGCGAGATCATCATCTTGATCAGGTTCACGAAGCCGGTGCCGAGCGGCTTCAGCTCGGTGGCGAAGTCGGGGGCGGCCAGACCGACGGCGATACCGAGGGCGACCGCGATGATCACGGCGATGTAGAGATAGTGCGTGCGGTCGCGCTTGGCTTTGGGTGCGGCAGGTGCCGTAGCGGCGTTGCTGGTCACGGCTGCCCTCCTTGACGGCGTCGTCGGTACTCACCGGCGTGCGGCTCACGTCCGGGGGTTTGTATCGGGGATGCGGTGACTATCTCCCGGCGTGTGAGCGCGGTCACCCTTGCGTTCATTTAGTTCACAATCAAGCCACGAGGGAGACTGGCGGCATGCACCTCCGTGTCCCGAGACCCCGCAGCCTGGCCGGGCAGCTGTTCGCCATGCAGGCCGTACTGATAGCGGTCGTCGTGGTCGGGTACGCGCTGTTCAGCTACATCAGCGACCGGGGGCAGGCGGAGGAGGCGGCCGGGCGCCAGGCCAGGGCGGTGTCGCTGGCGATCGCCGACTCGCCGTCCGTGGCGGAGGCGATCCGCACCCCGGACCCGACGGCGCGCCTCCAGCCGTACGCGGTGCGGGTGATGCGGGACACCGACGTGGACTTCGTGACGATCATGAATCCGGAGGGCATCCGCTGGACCCACCCCGACCCGAAGCAAATCGGCCATCCCTTCCAGGGCCACATCGAGCGGGCGCAGCGGGGGCAGACCTTCACCGAGACCTACACGGGCACGCTCGGCCCCTCGGTGCGGGCGGTCACACCGATCGTGGACGACGGCCGGATCGTCGGCCTGGTCAGTGCCGGGATCAAGGTCGAGGAGATCAGCAAGCGGGCGCAGGAGCAGCTCACGGCCCTGTCGGGGGTGGCGGCGGGAGCGCTGCTGCTCGGCGCGGTCGGGACGTACGTGATCAACGCGCGGCTGCGCCGGCACACGCACGGCATGAACGCCGACGAGCTGAGCCGGATGCACGACTACCATCAGGCGGCGCTGCACGCGGTGCGGGAGGGACTGCTGATGCTGGACGGGCAGTACCGTGTCGCGCTGATCAACGACGGCGGACGGGAGCTGCTCGGCGTGCGCGGTGACGTGGTCGGCGCCTCGGTGGCGGACCTGGGGCTGCCGTCGCCGCTGACGGGGGCGCTGCTGGCCTCGGAGCCGCGGGTGGACGAGGTGCACCTGGCGGCGGAGCGGGTGCTGGTGGTGAACACCTCGCCGGTCTCCGGCGGTGAGCGCCGGGGCACGGTGGTGACACTGCGGGACGTGACGGAACTGCAGTCGCTGACGGGCGAGCTGAACTCGGAGCGCGGTTTCACCCAGGCGCTGCGCTCACAGGCGCACGAGGCGGCGAACCGGCTGCACACGGTCGTCTCGCTGATCGAGCTGGGGCGGGCGGAGGAGGCCGTGGAGTTCGCGACCGCGGAGCTGGAGCTGGCGCAGGCCCTCACCGACCAGGTGGTGGCCGCGGTGAGCGAGCCGGTGCTCGCGGCGCTGCTGCTGGGCAAGACGGCGCAGGCCAACGAGCGGGGAGTGGAGCTGGTGGTGTCGCAGGACAGCCGACTGGACGACGGGCTGCTGCCGCCGTCGCTGCCCGCCCGGGACCTGGTGACGATCCTGGGCAACCTGGTGGACAACGCGGTGGACGCCACCCAGGGGGCGGTGCCGTCGCGGGTGACGGTGGCGGCCTACACGGAGGATGCCGGTTCCGGCGGCTCCGAGCTGGTGCTGCGGGTGTCGGACACCGGCGCCGGGGTCGACCCCGCCCACGCCGACCTGGTCTTCCAGCGGGGCTACTCGACCAAGCCGGCCGGGGAGGGCGGACGCGGCCTGGGCCTCGCCCTGGTCCGGCAGGCGGTGCGGCGGCACGGCGGCACCCTGACCGTGGCGGAGGCGGAGGGCGGCGGCGCCCGCTTCGAGGCACGGCTGCCGCTGGGCGAGGCCGGGGGCGGCGGGACGGCACCGGCCGCGGTGTCGGGCGGCAGACCGGGCGCCGGGGGTGCGGTGTGAGCACCGACTCGCAGCCCATCCGGGTCCTGGTCGTCGAGGACGACCCGGTCGCCGCCGACGCGCACGTGATGTACGTCGGCCGGGTGCCGGGGTTCGTCGCGGTCGGCAAGGCGCACACGGGTGCGGAGGCCCGCCGCATGCTGGACCGCACGCCGGTCGACCTGCTCCTGCTCGACCTGCACCTGCCGGACGTGCACGGACTCCAGCTGGCCCGCTCGCTGCGTGCGGCGGGACACCACACCGACGTGATAGCGGTGACGTCGGCGCGGGACCTGACGATGGTGCGCGAGGGGGTCTCGCTGGGCGTCGTCCAGTACGTCCTGAAGCCCTTCACCTTCGCCACCCTGCGCGACCGCCTGGTGCGGTACGCGGAGTTCCGGGGCACCGCCGGGGAGGCCAGCGGCCAGGACGAGGTGGACCGCGCCCTGGCCACGCTCCGCGCCCCCGGCCCGGCGGCCCTGCCCAAGGGCTTGAGCGGCCCGACGCTGGAGCGGGTGACGGGCGCCCTGCGCGGCTCGTCCGAGGGCCTCACGGCGGCCGGGGTCGCCGAGGCGGTGGGCATCTCCCGCATCACGGCCCGGCGTTACCTGGAGCACCTGGTGGACGCGGGCCGGGCGGGCCGGAGCCCGCAGTACGGTCAGGTGGGGCGGCCGGAGTTGGTCTACCGGTGGGTGCGGGGGCGGTGAGCCGTACGCCGGGGGACGGCTCACGCCGCCTTCGCGTACCAGACGACCTGCCCGGCGAGCCCCGCCACGGCGAGCGCCTCCAGCACCGAGAGCGCGACGAGCAGCCGGGTGGTGTCCCCGTTCACCCAGAAAACGACCAGCGCCGCCAGCGGTACCGCGCAGAACGCCGTCAGGTCGATCACGGTCTGGATCGTCTTCCGGGACCGGCGCCGGGTGTCGCTCCGGTGGTACGCCTCCCAGCCGAAGGTGGCGAACCCGCTGCTGTGCGCCGCGAGTTCGGCCAGCTTCGGCCCCAGATCGTCCCGGACGTAGAGTCCGATCGCCGAGATCTTCTCGTCGTTGACGAGGTAGGTCCACCCGAGGACGAGGCACACGGGCGGCAGCGCGAGCAGCATCGAGGGCTGCCTGGCCTGTGCCGTGGCGGCGATGACGGCGGCCACGACGGCCAGCGTCACGTAGAGGAGGTTGTCCCGGAACCCGATCCTCGCCCTCTGCTCGCTCTTCACGCTCTCGTACTCGGCGAGCAGCAACTGCCCGACGGTTACGTTCTGTTCCGGCACGTGGTTCCCTTCTCCCGGTGATGGCTGCCGACTATGCCCGACACCCCGCGTACCGCCCAGCCCCACCCCGAGGCACCACCGCCCACATCCGCGTCCCGCCGCCGGGCTCCCGCGCCTCCCCGAACCCCCACTCCCCCTCGCAGGCCCGCACCACGCACCCCAGCACCCGCAGCGCCGCCCGCCTGCGCGCATCGCAGGCCGCGACCAGACGGGGGTGCTCGTGCCGCCGGTGACCGTCGTAGAACACCACCCGCAGTGCGCCCTCCCGGTAGCGCAGCAACACGTAGACCTCGTCCCTCGGCGTGAACCGGCAGGCGCAGGACGCGAGTTCCCCGACCGCCTGGACCACAGCGTCCGCCATGTCGTCCAGCCCGTGCCCGTGCAGCACGGCCCGGGTGGTGACGCGCGCGATCCGCGGGCTGGCCGGACCGCCGGGCAGAGTGAAGCTGTACGTCAGCATGTCGGGCGACGGCGGTGCGACGTCCGACTCCTCGGCGAGGACGGGGCAGGCGAAGACGGCTCCGGGCACGAGCGCGGGCATGGGCAACTCCCTTGTTGATTACGAGTGTTCGATAGCGCGTCGGCACTCGACCGGTGGTGGCCTGTCTCCCTGGGGCGGGCCCACCCCTCCCAGGGAAGGAGGACGCGGGCAGGCTCGCGCGATGCACTTCCAACGGCGTCGGACCGTAAGCGGCGCATCACTGAATGTACGGCCTGTAGTGGCACGTGTGCCACCTACTCTCTCGTATTGCCCACTTCACGTTGGACTCGTGCAACGCACCCAGTGCAGACTTGACCCCGTCAGTCACGGAGAAGGGGCATCAATGCCGACACGGCCCGCGCCGACGGAACGTCAGAAGCGCCTCGGTGCCGAGCTGCGCAGCATGCGCCTCGCCGCCGGGCGGACGACGGAGTACGCCGCCGGGCTGCTGGGGCTGGACCGCACGAAGGTGTCCAACATGGAGTCGGGTGTCCGGGCCATCTCACCGGACCGCGTCCGCATACTCGCCAACAACTACGAGTGCGCGGACGAAGGGTACGTCGAGGCTCTGGTCGCCATCGCAGACGTGGGCAAACGGGGCTGGTGGCAGCAGTACCGGGGGACTCTCCCCCAAGGGCTACTGGACGTTGCCGAGCTGGAGTGGTTCGCCACCCGGCTGCGGAGCTACCAGACCGTGCACGTACCGGGGCTGCTGCAACTCGGCGAGTACGCCCGCGCCGTCTTCGCCGCTGCGCTTCCGCCCCTGCCCGACTCGGAGGTCGAGCTACGCGTCGTACAGCGTCTGCGGCGTCAGCAGGTTCTGGAGCGCGACAGTCCCGTCGCGTACGTGGCGTACGTGCACGAGTGGGCTCTGCGGATGCAGTTCGGCGGGCGTCGCGTCATGCGCGAGCAGTTGCACCATCTCTGCCGGGTCTCCGAGCGCGACAACGTCGAATTGCGCGTGCTCCCCGTCGAGGCCGGTGCCTTTCCCGGTGCCGGGCACGCCGTGCTCTACGCGGACGGCCCGGTTTCCCGGCTCGACACCGTTCAGCTGGACTCCGCGCACGGCGGCGAGTTCACCCACTCCGAGGCCCAGCTCGCCAAGTACCGGACGCACATGGGCTGGTGGCAGAGCCACACACTCAGCCCCGAGGACTCGCGCGACCTCATCCATTCCATCGCCCGACAGCTCTGACCCCCGAGAGGCCACCATGCCGGACATCACCTGGGAAGACCCCTTCTGCGCCGAGGGCAACAACTGCTTCCGCATAGGCACCGACCTCCGAGGCAACGCCTACATCGCCGTCGCCGGGCAGGAGGACCGCTACGTCACCGACACCGGCGAAGCCCTCCGCGCCCTCATCCGCGACATCAAGGCCGGCAAGGCCGATCACCTCCTCCAGGGGTAATCCCGCGCACACGCATTGACCTGACTAGACCATTCCTCTTACGTTCGCCACGCAGCCGTCCAGGCCACAGTGTCGTGTGCCCGTAGGAGGTCATGCCCGTGCGTCCCACCGTCCGGTCCACCGCCCTGTTCACCCTCACCGCGCTCGCCGCCACCTCGCTCGCCGCCTGCTCAAGCGGCTCCGGCAGCGATCCGGACACGGTGAAGGTCTCCTTCAAGCAGTCGACGGACAACTCCATCAAGGTGATGGACACCTACCTCGGCGACATCAAGAAGCAGTTCGAGAAGGCCAACCCGGGGAAGAAGGTCGAGCTGGTGCCGATCAAGGCACCGGACTCGGAGTACTACACCAAGCTCCAGCAGATGCTCCGCTCCCCCAAGACCGCCCCCGACCTGGTCTACGAGGACACCTTCCTCATCAACTCCGACATCACCAGCGGGTACCTGAAGCCGATCGACGAGTACCTGGCCAAGTGGCAGGACTGGGACCAGTTCATCGACACGGCGAAGGCGGCGGCGAAGGGCGAGGACGGGAAGACGTACGGCGTGCCGGACGGGACGGACACGCGCGGCCTGTGGTTCAGCAAGGACGTGTTCGCCAAGGCGGGGCTGCCCGCCGACTGGCAGCCGAAGACCTGGGACGAGGTCCTCGACGCCGCCCGCACCATCAAGGAGAAGGTCCCCGGGGTCACTCCGATGAACGTCTACACGGGCAAGCCCGCCGGCGAGGCCGCGACCATGCAGGGCTTCGAAATGCTGCTGTACGGCACGGGGGACGGTGGCGCCGATCCGCTGTACGACAAGGGCGGCAAGAAGTGGATCACGGCGGGGCAGGGGTTCAAGGACTCTCTCGCCTTCGTCGAGACCGTGTACAAGGAGAAGCTCGGTCCGGAGGTCTCCGACGCGCTCGACCCCAACTTCGGCACCAAGGTGCGCGGTGAGCTGCTGCCGCAGGGCAAGCTCGGGATCGCGCTCGACGGCTCCTGGCTGCCGCAGGACTGGCTGGAGGGCAGCGGGCACGAGTGGCCCGAGTGGTCGAAGGAGCTGGGGCTCGCCGCCATGCCGACCCAGAACGGGCAGGCCCCGGGTCGGGTGAGCATGTCGGGCGGCTGGACCTGGGCCATCCCGGCCAAGGCGGGCAACCCCGACCTGGCCTTCGAGTTCATCAAGACGATGCAGACCAAGGCGAACGCCCAGAAGTGGTACGTCGCCAACTCCGGCATCTCCGTCCGCGAGGACGTCGCCGACGACCCCGCCTACGTCGACGCCCAGCCCGGCATCAAGTTCTTCACCGACCTCGTCGCCGACACCCACTACCGGCCCGCCTACCCGGCGTACCCGAAGGTGTCCGTCGCCATCCAGGAGGCCATGGAGGGCGTGACGACCGGTGACAAGTCGGTCGAGGAGGCGGCGCGCGGCTACGACGAGGCGCTCAAGGAGGCGACCGACAACCAGGTGGTGAGCAAGTGACGGCGACCGCGCCGGGGCACGCCGGGCCGAAGGTGCGGAAGGCGCCTGCGTCTTCCGCCTCCGGCACCCGGTCCGGCGGCGTCCGCCGCTCCCTCTTCCGTGCCCTGCCCGTCTCCCCCGCCGTCGTCCTGCTGCTGCTCTTCCTCGCCGGTCCGATCGTCTACTGCGTCGTCATCGCCTTCACCGACCTCCAGCTCACCGGGCAGGCGCAGGAGTCCTTCGTCGGGTTCGACAACTTCACCCGCGCGTTCAAGGACGAGGCGTTCCTCAACGCCGTATGGCTGACCCTGGTCTTCACCGTGCTGTCCTCGCTGATCGGACAGAACACCCTGGGGCTGGCCCTGGCCTCGCTGATGCAGCGGGCCTCGAAGCCGGTCCGCACGCTCACCGGTGGCATCGTTGTCACGGCCTGGGTGCTGCCGGAGGTGGTGGCCGGCTTCCTGCTCTACGCCTTCTTCCGGCGCGAGGGCACCCTCAACGCCATCCTGGACTGGCTCCACCTGCCCTCCCAGAACTGGCTGTTCACGCTGCCGATCCTGGCGGTGTCCTTCGCCAACGTGTGGCGGGGCACGGCGTTCTCGATGCTGGTGTACTCGGCCGCGCTGAACGAGATCCCCAAGGAGGTCACCGAGGCCGCCGAGGTCGACGGCGCGAGCGGCTGGCGCCGCATGTGGCACATCACGCTGCCGATGATCCGGCGCTCCATCGGCACCAACCTGATGCTCAACACGCTCCAGACCCTGTCGGTCTTCGGGCTGATCTGGGTGATGACGCGGGGCGGGCCGAGCGGCAAGAGCCAGACGCTGCCGCTGTTCATGTACGAGCAGGCCTTCCAGAACAGCCTGATCGGGTACGGCACGGCGGTGGCGCTGCTGCTGTTGCTGATCGGCTCGCTGTTCTCGGTCGTGTACCTGCGTCTGCTGCGGACGGAGGTCTGAGATGACGGACACGATCGCGCCCCGCCAGGCGTCCCGGCCATCCCGGCGTACGACCCCCGCCTCCCGGCGCAACCGGCGCCGCACCGCAGCCGATGCCGGGCTGCTGGTGGCGGCCGCGGCCTTCGTACTGCCGCTGGCCTGGGTGGTGCTGTCCGCCCTCGACCCGCACGCGAGCCTGCGGGTCAAGGTCCCCGACGGCGTCACCCTGGACAACTTCGACGCGATCCTCACCCCGGAGATCACCTTCACCCCGCTGCTCAACAGCCTGATCCTGTGCGGCGGGGCGACGCTGCTGACGGTGGTGTGCGCGGTGCTCGCGGCGTATCCGCTCTCCCGCTTCCGGTCGCGGCTGAACCGGCCGTTCCTGCTCACCATCCTGTTCGCGACCAGCCTGCCGATCACGGCGATCATGGTGCCCGTCTACGCCCTGTTCGTGCGGGTCAACATGATCGACACCATGCAGGGGACGATCTTCTTCTTCGCCGCCTCGCAGCTGCCCTTCGCGATCTGGCTGATGAAGAACTTCATGGACGGGGTGCCGAAGGAGCTGGAAGAGGCGGCGTGGACGGACGGGGCGTCGTCCTTCCAGTCGCTGCTGCGGATCGTGCTGCCGCTGATGGGGCCGGGGGTGGCGGTGGTGACGGTGTTCTCGTTCGTGATGATGTGGGGGAACTTCTTCGTCCCCTTCATGCTGCTGCTCTCCCCGGACCAGATGCCCGCCTCGGTCAGCATCAACGACTTCTTCGGCAACCGGGGCATGGTGGCGTACGGACAGCTGGCGGCGTTCTCGATCGTCTATTCCACGCCGGTCGTGCTGCTCTACGTGCTGATCTCCCGGCGGCTGGGCGGCGGCTTCGCGCTGGGCGGGGCGGTGAAGGGGTAGGGGCAGGGGCAGGTGAGGGGGCGCACCCGGGTCCGCGCGCCCCCGTACGTTCCTACAATCCGTATCGCTGGCCGAACAGCCCGTAGTCAGCATCGCCCCGGACCCCTACGGTGTGGCGCGTGCGCCGACCCTCACCCGGCCCGAGCCAGTCGGGCCCTCCGTTCAACGCCCTCGCCGCCCGCCGGCTGCGTGCCGCCCTCAACATGGGGCCCGAGCACGTCGCCCACGGCATACGCGTCTCGTACGGGCTGCCGTACGTCTCCCCCGACCTCGTCGTCGCCTGGGAGCGGGGGACGGCCTTCCCCGAGGGGCCGGAGCTGACCGCGCTCGCCGGGGTGCTGTGGTGCTCGCCCGGTGAGCTGATCGGGCGGCCGCAGTCCCTGCGCGAGCACCGCGTCGCCCGCGGTCTGGCACCCGAGGACGTGGCACGTGCGGTCGGGCTCGGGCTCCCGGCCTACCTCCGGATGGAGGAGGCGGACGACTGGCGCGGCACCGACCGTCAGTCGGCCATGCTCGCCGACGTGCTCGGTCTCACGCTGCCCGACTTCGTGACCGTCACGGGGCGTGAGGAGAAGCTGGCCGACCTGCTGACGAGCGCGGTGACCACGCGCTGGCAGGGCTGTGTGCGCCCGATCGCCAAGCTGGCACCGCTGGACCGGCGCGTCCTGGAGAACGTCCTCCAGGTGCTGCACCAGGACTACCAGGGGCGGATGGCCGCCACCCTCAGCTGGGGCGGCGGCGCCCCCGACTCGAGCGCCGGGGGCCGGGACTTCCTCGACCGGATCGTGGACCACTTCTGGACGGCGGTCGAGAAGCACCCGTAAGCGGGTCCGAGTCCGGAGATCCGGGGTCTAGAAGACCGACTCCGCCTCGTCCATCCGGTCCTTCGGGACCGTCTTCAGCTCGGTGACCGCCTCCGCCAGCGGCACCATCACGACGTCGGTGCCACGCAGCGCCGTCATCCGGCCGAAGTCGCCCCGGTGCGCGGCCTCCACCGCGTGCCAGCCGAAGCGGGTGGCGAGGACACGGTCGTACGCGGTCGGTACGCCGCCGCGCTGGACGTGGCCGAGGATGACCGGCTTGGCCTCCTTGCCGAGCCTGCGCTCCAGCTCGAAGGCGAGTGCGGTGCCGATGCCCTGGAAGCGCTCGTGGCCGAACTTGTCGATGGCGCCCTTGCCGTAGTCCATGGAGCCCTCGGCCGGGTGGGCGCCCTCGGCGACGCAGACGACGGCGAACTTCTTGCCGCGGGAGAAGCGCTCCTCGACCATCTTGACCAGGTCGGCGGGGTCGAAGGGGCGCTCGGGCAGGCAGATGCCGTGGGCACCGGCGGCCATGCCGGACTCCAGGGCGATCCAGCCGGCGTGCCGGCCCATGACCTCGACGACCATCACGCGCTGGTGGGACTCGGCGGTGGTCTTCAGCCGGTCCATCGCCTCGGTCGCGACGCCGACGGCGGTGTCGAAGCCGAAGGTGCGGTCGGTGGAGGAGATGTCGTTGTCGATGGTCTTCGGCACGCCGACCACCGGGAGCCCGGCGTCGGACAGCATCCGGGCGGCGGTGAGCGTGCCCTCGCCGCCGATCGGGATCAGGGCGTCGATGCCGAAGTTCTGGATCATGTCGCCGGCGTTCTCGCAGGCCTCGCGGAGCCGGTCGCGCTCCAGGCGGGAGGAGCCGAGGATGGTGCCGCCGCGGGCGAGGATGCCGCTGACCGCGTTGAGGTCGAGGGTGCGGTAACGGCCGTCCAGCAGCCCCGCGTAGCCGTCCTCGAAGCCGATGACCTCGTCGCCGTAGTTGTCCACCGCTCGGTGCACGACCGACCGGATCACTGCGTTCAGGCCGGGGCAGTCGCCGCCTGCGGTGAGAACTCCGATACGCATCGTGCTGTGTCTCCTGCTCGCTGTTGACACCGGTGAGCCGAATCAATTGTTTCACGGCCCGGGCGGCGGCGGACGCTGACGGGCGCCCTAACCATCGCCGGAGGTACTGTCAAGAGGATTCCGCTCCCCCCTACGAAACGGAGAGCACGCGTGACGCGCAGCGTGTACGTGACCGGTATCGACCGCGGCGACGGCCGCCAGGTCGTCGAGCTGGGGGTGATGGAACTCCTGACCCGGCAGGTCGACCGGGTCGGTGTCTTCCGTCCCCTGGTGCACGACGGGCCCGACCGGCTCTTCGAACTGCTGCGCGCCCGCTACCGGCTCTCGCAGGACCCCGCGACGGTCTACGGCATGGACTACCAGGAGGCCTCCCTCCTCCAGGCCGAACAGGGCGTGGACGAGCTGGTGTCCGCGCTGGTCGACCGCTTCCACCTGGTCGCGCGGGACTACGACGTCGTCCTCGTCCTCGGCACCGACTACGCCGACACCCAGTTCCCGGACGAGCTGTCGCTGAACGCGCGGCTCGCCAACGAGTTCGGCGCCTCGGTCCTTCCCGTGGTCGGGGGCCGCAAGCAGAGTGCCGACTCGGTGCTGGCCGAGACCCACAACGCCTTCCGCGCCTACGACGGCCTCGGCTGCGACGTCCTCGCCATGGTGACCAACCGGGTCGCGCGCGAGGACCGGGACGAGATCGCCGAGCGGCTCGCGCAC
This sequence comes from Streptomyces sp. NPDC001599, assembly GCF_042893535.1. Lineage (NCBI taxonomy): Bacteria > Bacillati > Actinomycetota > Actinomycetes > Kitasatosporales > Streptomycetaceae > Streptomyces > Streptomyces sp. NPDC001599. The sequence continues at coordinate 265,731 of NZ_JBIAVA010000011.1, read as the reverse complement.
CGGCTGCCGGTGCCGTGCTGGGTGGTGCCGGACGAGCCCGCACTGTCCGCGCCGACCGTCTCCCAGATCGCGCACGCCCTGGGCGCCGAGATCGTCCTCGGCGACGACTCCGGGCTCGCCCGCGACGCGCTGGACTTCGTCTTCGGCGGGGCCATGCTGCCCAACCTGCTGGCCGCGCTGACTCCGGGCTGCCTGGTCATCACGCCCGGCGACCGCGCCGACCTGGTGATCGGCACGCTGGCCGCGCACAGCGCCGGCACCCCGCCGATAGCCGGCGTCCTGCTGACCCTGAACGAGGTGCCCGGCGAGGGCATCCTCACCCTGGCCGCCCGGCTGGCCCCCGGCACCCCGGTGCTCTCGGTGCCGGGCACCAGCTTTCCCACCGCCGAGCAGCTCTTCTCCCTGGAGGGCAAGCTGGGCGCTGCCACCCCGCGCAAGGCGGAGACCGCCCTCGGCCTCTTCGAGCGGTACGTCGACACCGCCGAGCTGAACCGGCGGGTCTCCGCGCCCAGCAGCGACCGCGTCACGCCGATGATGTTCGAGCACAAGCTCCTGGAGCAGGCCCGCTCCGACCTGCGCCGGGTGGTCCTGCCGGAGGGCACCGAGGAGCGGGTGCTGCACGCGGCGGAGGTGCTGCTGCGCCGGGGCGTGTGCGAGCTGACGCTGCTCGGTCCGGTCGAGCAGATCCGCAAGAAGGCCGCCGACCTGGGCATCGACCTGGCCGGCGCCGAGCTGATCGACCCGGCCGCCAGCGAGCTGCGCGACTCCTTCGCCGAGAAGTACGCCGCCCTGCGCGCCCACAAGGGCGTGACCGTGGAGCTGGCGTACGACGTGGTCTCGGACGTGAACTACTTCGGCACGCTGATGGTGCAGGAAGGGTTCGCCGACGGCATGGTGTCGGGGTCCGTGCACTCGACGGCGGCGACCATCCGGCCCGCCTTCGAGATCATCAAGACCAAGCCGGACGCCGCCATCGTCTCCTCCGTCTTCTTCATGTGCCTGGCCGACAAGGTGCTGGTCTACGGCGACTGCGCGGTCAATCCCGACCCGAACGCCGAGCAGCTCGCCGACATCGCCACGCAGTCGGCGTCGACGGCGGCGCGGTTCGGGGTGGAGCCGCGGATCGCGATGCTGTCGTACTCGACCGGCACGTCCGGTTCCGGCGCGGACGTCGACAAGGTGCGCGAGGCCACCGAGCTGGTCCGCTCGCGCCGCCCGGACCTGAGCATCGAGGGGCCGATCCAGTACGACGCGGCGGTCGAGCCGTCGGTGGCCGCGACCAAGCTGCCCGGGTCGGCGGTCGCCGGGCAGGCCAGCGTGCTGATCTTCCCCGACCTGAACACCGGCAACAACACGTACAAGGCGGTGCAGCGCTCGGCCGGTGCCATCGCGGTCGGCCCGGTCCTCCAGGGCCTGCGCAAGCCGGTCAACGACCTGTCCCGGGGCGCGCTCGTGCAGGACATCGTCAACACCGTCGCCATCACGGCGATCCAGGCCCAGCAGTCCCCGACCGAGAAGGCGTCCGCCCAGTGAGCTCCACGCGTGTCCTCGTCCTCAACTCCGGCTCCTCGTCGGTGAAGTACCAGCTGATCGACATGCGCGACGGGGAGCGGCTGGCGGCCGGGCTGGTCGAGCGCATCGGCGAGCGGACGTCGCGGCTGATCCACACCCACGTGGCCGCCGGCGACACCCGGGAGCAGGAGGGCCCGATCGCCGACCACGAGGCCGCCCTGAAGGCGGTCGCCGCCGAGCTGGGCCGGGACGGTCTGGGCCTGGACTCCCCGGAGCTGGCCGCGATCGGGCACCGGGTGGTGCACGGCGGCGAGTTCTTCAGCGAGCCCACTCTCGTCGACGAGAACGTGCTCACGGAGATCGAGCGGCTGATCCCGGTCGCGCCGCTGCACAACCCGGCCAACCTCACCGGCATCCGCACCGCGCAGGCGCTCCGTCCCGACCTGCCGCAGGTGGCGGTCTTCGACACCGCGTTCCACACGACGATGCCCGAGTCCGCGGCGCGCTACGCGATCGACCCGAAGATCGCCGACCGGTACCGCATCCGCCGCTACGGCTTCCACGGCACCTCGCACGCGTACGTCTCCCGCGAGACCGCGCGGCTGCTGGGCAGGGCGCCGGGGGACGTGAACGTGATCGTGCTGCACCTGGGCAACGGGGCGTCCGCCTCGGCCGTGCGGGGCGGCCGGTGCGTGGACACCTCCATGGGGCTGACGCCTTTGGAGGGTCTCGTGATGGGTACGCGCTCGGGAGACATGGACCCGGCCGTCATCTTCCATTTGATGCGTGTTGGCAAAATGTCCGCCGACGAGATCGACACTCTTCTCAACAAGAGGAGCGGTCTGTTCGGTCTGTGCGGTGACAACGACATGCGGGAGATCCGCCGCCGGGTGGACGAGGGCGACGAGCAGGCGGGGCTGGCCTTCGACATCTACATTCACCGGCTCAAGAAGTACATCGGCGCCTATTACGCCGTTCTCGGGCGCGTGGACGCCGTGGCGTTCACGGCGGGGGTCGGGGAGAACTCGGCGCCGGTGCGCGAGGCGGCCGTGGCCGGCCTTGAGGGGCTCGGCCTGGCGGTCGACGGCGGACTGAACGCCGTACGCGGCGACGGAGCCCGGCTGATCTCGCCCGCGGGGGCGCGGGTGGCGGTGGCGGTGGTACCGACGGACGAGGAAATGGAGATCGCGACACAGACCTACGCGCTGGTAAATGAATCGGGAAATCCCCGTCTCACCTGAGCGGCATCCCGCCCTTTTGTATTTTCCGCCAGACGGAATATTCCGCGCCGAAACAAACCGATAGGATGGCACCCATGCGCCGTTCGAAAATCGTCTGTACTCTCGGCCCCGCGGTCGACTCCCACGAGCAGCTCGTCACGCTGATCGAAGCCGGCATGAACGTGGCCCGCTTCAACTTCAGCCACGGCACCCACGCCGAGCACCAGGGCCGCTACGACCGGGTCCGGGCCGCCGCCAAGGAGACCGGCAGGGCCATCGGTGTCCTCGCCGACCTGCAGGGCCCGAAGATCCGCCTGGAGACCTTCGCGGAGGGTCCCGTCGAGCTGGTGCGCGGTGACGAGTTCACCATCACCGCCGAGGACGTCCCGGGCGACAGGACGATCTGCGGCACGACGTACAAGGGCCTGCCCGGTGACGTCACCAAGGGCGACCAGGTGCTCATCAACGACGGCAACGTCGAGCTGAAGGTCACCGAGGTCGAGGGCCCCCGGGTGAAGACGATCGTCATCGAGGGCGGCGTCATCTCCGACCACAAGGGCATCAACCTGCCCGGCGCGGCGGTCAACGTCCCCGCGCTGAGCGAGAAGGACGTCGAGGACCTCCGCTTCGCGCTGCGCATGGGCTGCGACCTGGTCGCCCTCTCCTTCGTCCGGGACGCCAAGGACGTCGCCGACGTGCACCGCGTCATGGACGAGGAGGGCCGCCGGGTCCCGGTGATCGCCAAGGTGGAGAAGCCCCAGGCGGTCGACAACATGGAGGACGTCGTGATGGCGTTCGACGGCGTGATGGTCGCGCGTGGCGACCTGGCCGTCGAGTACCCGCTCGAGAAGGTCCCCATGGTGCAGAAGCGCCTGATCGAGCTGTGCCGGCGCAACGCCAAGCCGGTGATCGTGGCGACCCAGATGATGGAGTCGATGATCACCAACTCCCGTCCGACCCGCGCCGAGGCCTCCGACGTGGCCAACGCGATCCTGGACGGCGCCGACGCGGTCATGCTGTCCGCCGAGTCGAGCGTGGGCGCGTACCCGATCGAGACCGTCAAGACGATGTCGAAGATCGTCACCGCCGCCGAGCAGGAGCTGCTCTCCAAGGGCCTCCAGCCGCTGGTGCCGGGCAAGAAGCCGCGCACACAGGGCGGTTCGGTGGCCCGTGCGGCCGCCGAGATCGCCGACTTCCTGGGCGGCAAGGGCCTGGTGGCCTTCACCCAGTCCGGCGACACCGCCCGCCGGCTCTCCCGCTACCGCGCGGCCCAGCCGATCCTCGCCTTCACCACCGACGAGTCCACCCGCAACCAGCTGGCGCTCAGCTGGGGCGTGGAGCCGCACGTGGTGCCGTTCGTGAACACCACGGACGAGATGGTGGACCTGGTGGACCAGGAGACGGCCCGCCTCGGCCGGTTCAGCGACGGCGACATCGTCGTGATCACCGCCGGTTCGCCCCCCGGCGTGCCCGGCACCACCAACATGGTGCGGGTCCTCCACCTGGGCGAGACGCGCCGCGGCTGACCGCCCCCGCCCCGCCTCTCCGTCGTACGCACCGAGGGCGCCCCCTGTCGCAGGGGGCGCCCTCGGGCGTGGTGCGGGCGTGCTCAGTCGGTCGTGTACTGGTGCAGTCCCGGGATGTGGAGCGTGCCGCCGAACTGGCCGGCCTGGACGACCGTCACCTTGGTGAAGTAGATCAGCGGGATGTCCAGGGGCGGCGGGTGCTCCGGGTCGAAGGTGATCGGGATCAGCCCGAGCAGGTTGCCCGAGATGCTCTCGGTGTACATCACCGTGTCGCCGTCGCGGATCGTGGACGTCGAGCCCTTGGCCGCCTGTACGTGGTAGGTCTTGCCGGCCTGCTTGTCCTTCACGGTCTGGTGCAGGTCGCCGATGTCGGTGCCGTCGGAGATGACGTACTTCAGCACCTTCTTGGTGGTGCCGTTGGCCGTCTTCACCTGGACGACCCCCTCGTAGGAGGCGCCCTTCAGCAGCAGCGAGCTGGCGTTGAGGTACCACGGGTCGTCGGGCAGCGGCACCTTGTTGTCGACGCCGCCCTCCTCGTCGGTGGCGACCGGGCAGTCTTCGGCGTCGGTGCCTGAGGCGCTCTCGGAGGCGCTGGGGCTGGGCGTGGCGGTGGCGTCCTCCTCGGCCTTCGCCGCGTCCTCCTTCGCCTTCTCCGCCGCCTCCTTGGCCGCCTCGGCCGCCTTGTCCACCGTGTCCTTGGTGTCCTCGGCCGCCTTCGACGCCGTGTCGGTGGCGCCCTCGACGGTGTCCTTCACCGTGCCGGTGACCTCGTCGGTCGTGTCCTTCAACGCGCCGGACGCGTCCGACGCGTCGCCCGCGCTCTCGGACGCCGAGGGGGTCGGCGTGGGGCTCGGGGTCTCCTCGGCCTTCTTGCCGCCGGTGAAGATGCCCTCGATGGCGTCGCCGAGGCCCTCCAGCAGACCGCCCTTGTCCTCCGACTCGGACGGCGAGGGCTCCGTGGCACTCTGGCCGGACGCCTCCTGGCTCTGCGACGCGGAGGGGCTCGGGGCGGGGTCGGCCTTGTCGTCCCCGGCGCCCTTGTCGTCCTCGTCGTCGGAACCTGAATCCGGCGAAGAGGAGTCGCCCTTGTCCGTGCCGGAGTCCTTGTCCCCGGTGGAGGCCGAGGGGTCGGGCTCCTTCGCGTCGTCCTTGCCGTCCTCGGCCCCGTCACTCGCCGAGGGCGAGGGGGTGGGCGACTCGGACGGGTCCTTCTCGGCGTCCTCGAGGGCCGCCACGCAGTCCTTGTACTCGTCGGCCGTCAGGCTGTTGGAGGGCGGCGCCGCGTCGTTGCCGTCGGCGAGGGCGAGCGTCGGCGTGAACCCCATCCCCATGAGGACGGCCGTGGGCATCGCCGCGATGGCTATCGCCTTGCCGGCCGGCATGTGGAACCTGGTGAACAACGGCTTCTTGGGTGCCGCGTGGCGCGGCCCGGTTCTCACACGGGACGACTCCACGTCAGTCCCGCGGGTCACCTCGTCAGCCGGCACTGTGCCTCCCGTTCGCCCCGTTGGCCGGGCTCGTTCCTGACAGATCGTGCGCCCCCGGTGCCGTGAAGGCCTGGGAGGGCTCCCCGTCGTCCATGCCGCCCCTCGGCCCCGGCACCGCGGGGCCGGACGCCCGGGTCCCGGGCTCCGGGAAGCCGGGGAACGCGCTGTCGTCGGCCGCGGTTCCGGGGACCACGCCCTCGGGCGCGTCGTCCGTGCCCTTGCCCTCCAGCGGCGGCTCGGCCCGCGGCGGTTCGCCCGGCACCCACGACACGGCCATGGCCCCGCCGATGAGCGAGAACAGGAAACCGATGACGAATCCACCGAAGTTGGACACCGGGATGGAGACCAGCCCCAGGAGGATCGCCGCGACGCCGGCAAAAACCCGGATGTGCTTCTGGAACCAGAGGCTGACACCCAGGACGACCAGCAGCACACCGATGATCAACGATCCGGCACCCGCGGTCGTGGACATCGCGAGCGTCAGGTGCCCGATCTGGAGGTTCGCGTACGGGAAGTACATGATCGGGAAGCCGCCGAGGGCAACGAACAGGCCGGCCCAGAACGGCCGTGTGCCCCGCCAGGCACGGAACTGCAGCCTTCGGCGAGTGAACTGGCCGTCGGCGGCAGGAGTCTCGGCGCTCATGGAAAACAGCTCCCTGGTACGGCTTTGCTGTGGTGGAGAGGGGCCGCGCGCAGACGGGCGCGGCGCGAGAGTCGACGGGCGGGGGTGCCGTCAGCGCCCCCGCCCGTCAGCGAGTGCTTAGTAGCACTCCTTGACGCCCTTGGACAGCGACATCTTCAGTCCGCTGAGCTTGAAGGTTCCGGCAGTGGTCGCCCACGCCGTCTGCTTCACGTCGGTGAGGACGGCCGACTCGGCCTGCTGGCCGAACCCGTACTTGTTGGCCGTCTCCTTCCCGCCCTTCATACCGGGACCGGGGCCGTCCTTCATGTCCCCGGCAGCCACGCCGATGTCGATGTTCTTGAACGTGGCGTCGGCCTGAAGGTCCTCGACGTCGATGAAGAGGTTCTCCGCGTGGACCGGCGTACCCTTGCCACCGGCCTTCAGAGTGAGGCTCACCGAGCCGATGAACGGCAGATCCGGGGTGACCACGGACTGGCACATGTTCGTGATGTCCGCCGACGAGAACGCCGAGACCGCGACGGGGTGAGCCGTCTTCTCGCCCTTCAGCGTGTAACCCGAGTCGATCGCTCCGTACTGCGAGAAGCCCGTGCCTTCGAGCTTGTCCGCCGTCACCTTGAACGACTGGCCCGACACGCTGAACGACGCGGCGAGAGCGCCCTGCGCGAGGGCGACACCTATCGCAGCCGTGGCGGCCACGCTGGGCACCATCACCACGGCGAACCGCTTCCATCTGGTCCCGCCACGCACCTGGGACTCCATATTTCCTCCTTCTCGGACGTACATCTCCTGGCCTCGGCCCCGTCGCCAGTCGGCGACTCGGCCCGGCAGGGATGGGAGAAGTGCTACGTCCTCGGGAAGGAGAGCGCCTGTCCTCGGCGGCACGTACCACGCGCCCGAACAACCGGCGATCACCCCCGAGCGACAACCACTGGTCGCGCCTGACACGCATCACGCACAACCCTGCTGGACAGGCTTCGCCGGATGAGCGAAGACCCCCCTGCCCAAGGGCCGGCATCACTGCCGCCGACCCTGCTCGGTGGGGACCCAGGAACCCCCGCGACCCGACCGGCTGTCGGGGTACGGGAATGGACCGAGCGTCGCCGATCGTGGTGCATTCTCGCCGTCGGCACAAGGGGGTTCGTTACTGGCTAGTAGCGGCCGTGTGACCGCGGGACGACGCACCGGGCCCGAACGGCGACGCTGGGTGTGTCATGGGGGCGGAACAAAACTATTGATCGATGGACAGAGTCCGACAGATCGACGCCCTCGACTTACTGGCAGTAACAGCGGCCGCGATTACCAAGTTTTGGTAAAGCGCGGCCGCAGTGACGCCTCTTCGACAGCTCCTTCACATACGCAACACGCCGACGGTGTTTAGAACGCCGATCCCGGAGCGCCGACCGGAAGCCGTCCTAGAACAGGGCCCGCGCGAGCGCCCGGCGCGCAGCGGCCACCCGCGGATCGTCGGCACCGACCACCTCGAACAGCTCCAGCAGCCGCAGCCGGACGGCGTCCCGGTCCTCGCCCGCCGTGACGCGCACCGTGTCGATGAGGCGCCCGAAGGCGTCCTCCACGTGACCGCCCACCAGGTCCAGGTCGGCGGCGGCGATCTGCGCCTGGGCGTCGCCCGGCTTGTCGGCCGCTTCCTGACGGACCTTCTGCGGATCGGCGTTCTGCACCCGCTGGAGCAACTCGGCCTGGGCCAGGCCCAGTTTGGCCTCCGTGTTGCCCGGCTCCTCGGCCAGCACGTTCTTGTAGGCCTGGACGGCACCGCCCAGGTCGCCCGCGTCCATCGCCTGGACGGCGGCGTCGAGGGCCGCGTCGTGCGGCCCGGCGGGGCGCTCGGGGGCGGCGGGCCGCTCGGCGCCCGGCTCCGCCTCGGGGTCGACGACGAGACCGGTCAGGCCGAAGCGCTCCTCGCCGACCTGCACCAGCTGGTCCAGGGTCTGACGGATCTGCTGCTCGCCCGCGGCCCCCTGGAAGAGCGGCAGCGCCTGTCCGGCGACGACCGCGAACACGGCCGGGATGCCCTGGACGCCGAACTGCTGCATCAGCATCTGGTTGGCGTCGACGTCGATCTTTGCGAGGAGGAAGCGCCCGTTGTACTCGACGGCGAGCCGCTCCAGGACCGGGCTCAACTGCTTGCAGGGCTCGCACCACTCGGCCCAGAAGTCGATGACGACCGGGACCTCGGTGGACCGCTGCAGGACATCGCTCTCGAAGCCGGCCTCGTCGACGTCGATGACGAGGTCGGCCGGGGAGACGGCGCCCGCGCCGCCGGTCCGGGCCGCCTCGGCGCGCGCCTGCTCCGCCTTCGCCCTGGCCTCCTGGGCCTGCTTCACCGCGGCGAGGTCGACGACCCCGCTCATGGACATGTTCCGTGGCTGCATGGGTCTATCCTCCCCCGTACGGCGCGCGCGTGTGAAAACCGGGTCGAAAGCCCGCCCGGATGTGTGCTGTTCGGCGTGTGTACTGCCCGACATGCGTACTGCTCGGCGCCGGGTCCCCACCCCACGCCCGTGGTCGTCGCTGGGGCGCGGGCGGACCCGCGCTTTCGCTACGAGTCGTAGCGTAATGCCAGGACGGCCCGTCGGAACACCCCACCGCCAGACCCCGTCGCGGTGATCTGTCTCACCACCGGCCGCGTGTTACCCGCCGGTTAAGGTCGGGGGATGCAGAGCAGCACCCCAGCCGGCCGTGCCGGGCGCCCGCGCAGTGCCGCGGCGGACACCGCGATCCTGGCCGCGACGCGGGCCGCCCTGGTCGACCTCGGCTGGTCGAAGCTCACCCTGGGAGACGTCGCCACGCGGGCCGGGGTTGCCAAGACGACGCTCTACCGTCGCTGGGCGGGCAAGAACGAACTGGTCGTGGACGCGGTGGCGGAGCTCTTCGACGAGCTCGAACTGCCCGACCGCGGCTCCCTCGCCGCCGACATCGAGGGCGTGGTGCTCCAGTTCGCGGCGATCCTGGCCCGACCGGAGGCCAGGAGCGGCCTGATGGCGGTGGTCGCGGAGTCCACCCGCGACGACGCGCTGCGCGAACGCATCCGCACGTCGATCGTCGAGCGGCAGAAGCGCCTGGTACTGGAGGGCAGGGCCCGCGCCCAGGCCCGCGGCGAGCTGCCGCCCGAGACGGATGCGGCCGAGGCCGCCCGCACGGCGGACCTCATCTTCGACCTGGTGGCGGGCGCGGTGGTGCACCGCACGCTGGTCAGTGCCCGGGCCGCGGACGAGGAGTGGGTACGCGGCCTGACGCAGGTACTGCTGTGGGGCCTGGCCGGCGCGGACGGCGGGGCCGACGCCGAACCGGCCGCATCCCGGTGGGACGGGGCCGGTTCGGGCCCGCTCAGCGCACCGTGAGGACCAGCTTGCCCGTGGTGCGGCCGGTCTCCCCCTGGGCGTGCGCCCGGGCGCCCTCGGCGAACGGGAAGGTGCCGGACACGTGGGCGCGCAGGCTCCCCCGTTCGACGAGTTCGGCGACGGCGCGCATCCCGGCGTGGTCGTGCTCGACCAGCAGGGCGACGGCGCGGACCCCGGCCCGCTCGGCCGCGGCCGCGGTGTGCTCGTCCCCCGGCAGCAGGGAGACGACGATGCCGCCGGGGCGGAGCACGCCCACGGAACGGGTGGCGGTCTCCCCGCCGAGTGTGTCGAGGACGACGTCGTAGCGCTCCTCGGTGTCGGTGAAGTCCGCGGAGCGGTAGTCGACGCAGGCGTCCGCACCGAGTTCACGCAGGAACGCGTGCTTGGGCGCGCTCGCGGTGCCGGTGACGTGCGCGCCCCGCTCCTTGGCGATCTGCACGGCGAGATGGCCCACGCCGCCGGCGGCCGCGTGGATCAGCACCCGCTGCCCGGCCCGGAGGCCGGCGGTGTCGACCAGGGCCTGCCAGGCGGTGAGCGCGGCCAGCGGGAGGGCGGCGGCCTGGACGTGGTCGGTCCCGGCGGGCTTGGCGGCGAAGGCGCGGGCCGGTCCGGTCACGTACTCGGCGTGCGAGCCGTGCCCGTACGGATAGGGCAGCATGCCGAAGACCTCGTCGCCGGGCCGGAAGAGGGTGACGCCGAAGCCGGTCTCCACCACGGTGCCGGAGACGTCCCAGCCGAGGGTCAGCGGCGGGGGCGGCAGGAAGATCTTCAGGGCGCGGTGCTTGAAGTCCGTCGGGTTGAGCCCGGCCGCGTGCACGGCGACGAGGATCTCGCCCGGTCCCGGTTCGGGCCGCGGCAGTTCGGTGGGCCGCAGCACCTCGGGGCCGCCGAGGGCCGTCTGGTGCAGGGCGAGCATCGTCGGGGCGCCGTGCGGGGAAGCGCCGTTCGCAGGAGTGTCCGTCGAGGTCATGCCCCCATGCTGGCCGTCGGCCCGGGCCCGGACCATGGCAAGAAGGTCAGCCTCCGATACATTTCTGCCATGCTCACCGACGCCGCCGCCCGCGCGGCCGAACTGGACCGCCTGATGCGCCCGGCGCCCCGGCCCGGCGCCCACAAGGTCGCCGTCCTCGCCCTGGACGGCGTCTACCCCTTCGAACTCGGCATCCCGCACCGGGTCCTGGGTTCCGCCGACGGCCGCTACGACGTGCTGTCCGCGAGCGTCGACGGACGGCCCGTGCGCACCGACTCGGACCTGACCGTCACCCCGGCGCACGGCCCCGAAGTGCTGGCCGAGGCGGACACCGTGATCGTGCCGCCGTACGCCGTGACGGCCGCGTCCGCCACCGTGCCGGATCCGTCGGCGCTCGCCGCGCTGGCCCGGGTCCGCCCCGGGACCCGCCTGGTGTCGATCTGCACCGGCGCCTTCCTGCTGGCCGCCGCCGGTCTGCTGGACGGGCGCCGGGCCACCACCCACTGGGCGCTCACCGACCACTTCCGGGAGCTGTTCCCCCGGGTCGAGCTGGACGCCGACGTGCTCTTCGTCGACCACGGCGACCTGCTGACCTCCGCGGGCGCGGCGAGCGGCGTCGACGTCTGCCTGCACCTGGTGCGCCGGGACCACGGCAGCGAGGTGGCCAACCAGGTGGCTCGCCGCTGCGTCGTACCGCCGTACCGGGACGGCGGCCAGGCGCAGTACATCGAGCGGCCGGTGCCCCCGGCGAGCGGGACGGGCACCGGCCCGACCCGCGACTGGGCGCTGCGCCGGCTGGACCGGCCCCTGTCCCTGGACGAGCTGTCCGCGCACGCGGCGATGAGCACCCGCACCTTCGCCCGGCGCTTCCGGGAGGAGACCGGTCTGAGTCCCGGTCGCTGGCTGACCCAGCAGCGGCTGCGGCGGGCCCGGCACCTGCTGGAGTCCAGCGACCTGTCGGTGGAACGGGTCGCCCACGAGGTCGGCTTCGCCACCGCCACCTCACTGCGCCGGCACCTGGCCGCCGAGGCGGGGGTCGCCCCGTCGGCGTACCGGCGCACGTTCCGCGCCTCGGTGCCGTAGGGGGCGCCGAACGGGTGTCGGCCTCGCTCAGAACCCCGCCGGTTCCGTGTACACCCCCCACTCGTCGCGCAGCACACCGCAGATCTCGCCCAGCGTCGCCTCCGCGCGCACCGCGTCCAGCATCGGCTCGATCATGTTGCCGCCGGAGCGGGCCGCGGCCAGCATGGCGTCCAGGGCGCCGCGCACGGCGGCGTCGTCGCGGGCGTCCTTGCGCTCGCCCAGGACCCGCACCTGCTCGCGCTCGACCTCGTGGCTGACCCGCAGGATCTCCAGGTCGCCGGTGACGGAGCCGGTGTGGACGTTGACGCCGACCACCTTCTTGTCGTCCTTCTCCAAAGACTGCTGGTAGCGGAAGGCCGACTCGGCGATCTCGCCGGTGAACCAGCCGTCCTCGATGCCGCGCAGCAGGCCGGAGGTGATCGGCCCGACGGGGTGCTGCCCGTCGGGGTGGGCGCGCAGCCCCCGCTCCTTGATCTGCTCGAAGATCTTCTCGGCGTCGGCCTCGATGCGGTCGGTCAGCTGCTCGATGAACCAGGAACCGCCCAGCGGGTCGGCGACGTTGGCGACGCCGGTCTCCTCCATCAGCACCTGCTGGGTGCGCAGGGCGATCTCGGCGGCCTGCTCGCTGGGCAGGGCGAGGGTCTCGTCGAGCGCGTTGGTGTGCAGGGAGTTGGTGCCGCCGAGTACGGCCGCCAGCGCCTCCACGGCGGTGCGTACGACGTTGTTGTACGGCTGCTGCGCGGTGAGCGAGACACCGGCGGTCTGGGTGTGGAACCGCAGCCACTGGGCCTTGTCGGTCTGCGCCCCGTACACGTCGCGCATCCAGCGGGCCCAGATCCTGCGGGCCGCGCGGAACTTGGCGATCTCCTCGAAGAAGTCGAGGTGCGCGTCGAAGAAGAAGGAGAGGCCGGGCGCGAAGACGTCCACGTCGAGTCCGCGGCTGAGGCCCAGCTCCACGTAGCCGAAGCCGTCGGCGAGCGTGTACGCCAGCTCCTGCGCGGCCGTCGCCCCGGCCTCGCGGATGTGGTACCCGGAGACGGAGAGCGGCTTGTAGGCGGGGATGCCGGCCGCGCAGTACTCCATGAGGTCGCCGATGAGCCGGAGGTGGGGCTCGGGCTGGAAGAGCCACTCCTTCTGGGCGATGTACTCCTTGAAGATGTCGGTCTGCAGCGTGCCGTTGAGCACGGAGGCGTCGACGCCCTGGCGCTCGGCGGCGACCAGGTACATGCAGAACACGGGCACGGCGGGCCCGCTGATCGTCATGGAGGTCGTCACGTCCCCGAGCGGGATGTCCTTGAACAGCACTTCCATGTCGGCGGCCGAGTCGATGGCCACCCCGCAGTGCCCGACCTCGCCCAGCGAGCGCGGGTCGTCGGAGTCGCGGCCCATCAGCGTCGGCATGTCGAAGGCGACCGAGAGCCCGCCGCCGCCGTTGCGGAGGATCATCTTGTAGCGCTCGTTGGTCTGCTCGGCGTTGCCGAACCCGGCGAACTGCCGGATGGTCCACGTACGCCCCCGGTATCCGGTCGGATACAGGCCGCGGGTGAAGGGGTACTCGCCCGGCCAGCCGATCCGCTCGAAGCCCTCGTACTCGTCCCCCGGGCGGGGCCCGTACACCGGCTCCACGGGGTCTCCGGAGAGCGTGGTGAAGTCCGCGTCGCGCTTGCGCGCCGCGTCGTACCGGGCCTGCCAGCGAAGGCGGCCCTCTTCTATGGCGTGAGCGTCCATACCTCCAAATTTACTAGGACGTCCAAGTAAATGTCGATGGGGTACCGCCGTACGGGTGTCCGTACGGCGGTGGGACGGCTCGTGAGGGGCCGGTTACGCCTTGACGGGGGCCGGCGTCTCGGCGGCGGCGACCTTCGCGTCCAGCTCCTGGGTGACCCTGCGCTCCACGAAGAACGCCGCGGTCGGCACGGTCCCGGCGAGCAGCACCCAGAGCTGCTTCTTCACCGGCCACTTGGCCTTGGAGCCCAGGTCGAAGGCGAAGACCAGGTAGATCACGTACAGCCAGCCGTGGGCGATGCTGACGACCTGGGTGAAGTCCGCGGCGCCGCCCAGGTCCAGCACGTACTTTGCGATCATGCCGAGGCACAGCGCGATCAGCAGCACACCGGTGACGTACGCCATGACCCGGTAGCGGGTCAGCACGCTCTTTTTCATGGCTCCGAGCGTAACCGTCCGTTTCGCGCGATCTTCGACCGGGTCGGGCGACTCGCCGGGCCCGCCAGGCCCGCGCGCTCAGTCCTCGTCGAAGTCCCCCGCGGCGACCCGCAGCGGCCGGAGCATCGCGAAGATCTCGCCGCACTCCTCGGCGTCGTACGCGCCCAGGCCGAAGTCCATCGCCATCAGGTCGCGGGTGGCCGCCTCGACGACCTCGCGGCCCTTGTCGGTGATGGTGGCCAGCGTGCCGCGGCCGTCGTTGGGGTTGGGGCGCTTGGCCACCAGGCCGGAGCGCACCAGGCGGTCGACGGTGTTCGTCACCGAGGTGGGGTGCACCATCAGGCGCTCGCCGATCTTGGACATCGGCAGTTCGCCCGACTTGGAGAAGGTGAGCAGCACCAGCGCCTCGTAGCGCGCGAAGGTCAGCCCGTACGGCTTGACCACGGCGTCGACCTCGCCCAGCAGGATCTGCTGGGCCCGCATGATCGAGGTGATCGCCGCCATGGAGGGCACACCGCCCCAGCGCTGAGCCCAGAGTTCGTCGGCTCGGGCGATGGGATCGAAGGAGAGACTGAGGGGCTTCGGCACGGCAAGAGACCTTACCGGCCGGTCATATGCCGGTCAGCCCCGTCTCGCCTTTCGATACCACCGACCGTGCCGGGGCGCTCATTCGGCGAGGTGACGCTCGACCGTCTCGACCTTCGACGTGAGGCCGTCCGTCACGCCGGGGCGGATGTCCGCCTTGAGGACCAGGGAGACCCGCGGTGCGCGCGCCTCGACGGCGGTGACGGCCCGCCGGACGACGTCCATGACCTCGCCCCACTCGCCCTCGATCGAGGTGAACATCGCGTCGGTGCGGTTCGGCAGCCCGGACTCGCGGACCACCCGGACGGCGTCGGCGACGTACTCCCCCACGTCCTCGCCGACGCCGAGCGGCGTCACGGAGAAGGCGACGATCATGCGTTGACGATCCCTTCCTGGCGGGCGCGGGAGGCGATGACCGCGGTCTCGGCCTCGCGCTTGAGCTTGCGCTCGGCGAAGAAGCCGCCGGTCGGCAGGACGGAGAGGACGAAGTAGAGGGCGGCGGTCTTCAGCGGCCACTTGGCGCGGTTCCAGGCGTCGGCCCAGAAGATCACGTACAGCACGAAGAGGACACCGTGGATCATGCCCATCGCCGGCACCGCGTTGAAGTCGGTGGTCCGCTTCAGGACGGAGCAGACGAGCAGGAGGAGGAACGAGATCGCCTCGGGGGCCGAGACCAGGCGGAGGCGGCGGAGGGCGGTGGCGGTCTTGAGGTCCACGGGTCACCTTCGGAAGGGAGGGATGCGCCGTCGGCGCGGGCCGGTGTGCGGTCCGCCTTGTGAACGGAAGCACAATCGTTCGCCCATTGTGGCAAACAATGCCCCAAGGGATGGACTCAGGGTCGTTCTCCACCCGTGGGCCCTGTTCTGTCCACCCGTGGCGGGGCTACTTTCGCAGCGTGGCGATGTTCCGACTTCAAAGCAGCAAGGTCCTCGCCGTCGACATGACCTCGGACGCCGTGAAGGCGAAGAACGGCTCGATGGTCGCGTACGACGGGGAGATGGCCTTCAAGAAGCTGAGCGGCGGCGGTGAGGGCATCCGGGGGATGGTGACCCGGCGGATCACCGGCGAGCAGATGACGGTGATGGAGGTGAGGGGGCAGGGGACCTGCTGGTTCGCGGACCGGGCCTCGGAGATCACGCTGGTGACCCTCCAGGGCGACAAGCTGTACGTCGAGTCGAGCAACTTCCTGGCGGCCGACGCCGGGCTGCGCACCGGCACCAGTTTCACCGGCACGCGCGGCGCCTCCCAGGGCAACGGCCTGTTCACCACGACGATCGAGGGGCACGGGCAGGCGGCGATCATGTCCGACGGTCCCGCGGTGGTGCTGCGGGTCAGCGCCCAGTACCCGCTGACCGTCGACCCGGGGGCGTACGTCGCGCACCAGGGGAACCTGCGGCAGTCCTTCCAGTCGGGTGTGACCTTCCGCACGCTGTTCGGGGAGGGCGGCGGGGAGGCCTTCCAGATCCGCTTCGAGGGCGACGGACTGGTGTACGTGCAGCCGAGCGAGCGGAACACGATCGCGGGGGATGTGTGAGATGGCCTTCGAGGAGATCAACTCCAAGATGGTCCGGGCGACCGTCGCGCCGGGGCAGCGGCTGTTCAGTCAGCGCGGGGCCATGCTCGCCTACCAGGGCGAGGTGTCCTTCACCCCCAATCTGCGGGGCGGCCAGGGCGGCGTCATGTCGATGATCGGCCGCCGGGTGGCGAACGAGGACACGCCGCTGATGACCGTCGAGGGCAGCGGCACCGTGTTCTTCGGGCACGGCGGCCACCACGTCCAGGTGATCAACCTCGCGGGCGACACCCTGTACGTGGAGGCGGACCGCCTCCTCGCCTTCGAGGGCACCCTGGAGCAGGGCACGGTGTTCCTCGGCTCGCAGGGCGGCGTCATGGGCATGGTGCGGGGCCAGGTGAGCGGGCAAGGGCTGTTCACCACGTCCCTCAAGGGCCACGGCTCGGTGGCGGTGATGGCCCACGGGGGCGTCTTCGAGGTGCCCATCACCCCGCAGCGCCCGGTGCGCGTGGACCCGCAGGCCTACGTCGCCCACCACGGCGACGTGCGCAACAAGCTCTCCACGGCCCTGGGCTGGCGGGACATGGTGGGACGCGGCTCCGGCGAGGCGTTCCAGCTGGAGCTGAGCGGCAGCGGCACGGTGTTCGTCCAGGCGTCCGAGGAGAAGCTGTGAGCACGGTCCACCACGACCCGGCGACGCTGCCGGCCGACGACAACGTCAACGCGTACACCTTCTGCGTGGAGCTGAAGGGGAGCCAGTGGTTCCTGCAGAAGGGGAAGATGATCGCCTACTACGGGACGATCGATTTCAACGGGATCGGGCACGGCCGGCTGGACCGTCTGGTGCGCACTTCGTTTCATTCGCCTCTGCACGCGAGCGACTGGGTCGTGGCGGAGGGCTCGGGCAAGATGCTCCTCGCCGACCGGGCCTTCGACGTGAATTCCTTCGACCTGGAGGACGGCAATCTGACCATTCGCTCGGGCAACCTGCTCGCTTTTCAGCCAAGCCTCGCGCTCAAGCAGTCGATCGTGCCGGGCTTCCTGACGCTGATCGGAACCGGGAAGTTCGTGGCCGCGTCCAACGGTCCGGTGGTGTTCATGGAACCGCCGATCCGGGTGGACCCGCAGGCCCTGGTCGGCTGGGCCGACTGCCCGTCCCCGTGCCACCACTACGACCACGGGTACATGACCGGCCTACTGGGCGGTCTACGTGCGATGACGGGGCTCGGCGGGGCCTCCGGGGAGGAGCACCAGTTCGAGTTCGTGGGCGCGGGGACGGTGCTGCTCCAGTCGAGCGAGGCGCTGATGGCGGAGCAGGCCGTGGGGACTCCTCCGCAGCAGGCGGGGGTGCCCGGCGGCGGGGCTTCCGGAGCGCCGGGAGGCCGGTCGGGGGTACCGGGACTTCCCGGACAGCTGGGGGACCTCCAGCGCCGCTTCGGGCTGTGAGCGGTAATCTGCGGAGTGTGACATCGAACGCGTGCGCACCGTCACCGTCACGGAAAACCCCTCACTAGTTCGCCTTTCAACCTTTTAGGTAGACTTCATTCATGGAGACCGAGACGGCCACTCGCTGGCTGACCGATACGGAGCAGTGTGCTTGGCGCACCCACCTGGAGGTCAACAGGCTGTTGACGCACCAGCTCGAGAAGGACCTGCAGCCGTTCGGCCTGACAATGAACGACTACGAGATCCTGGTGAATCTCTCCGAGTCGGAGGGCGACAGAATGCGGATGAGCGACCTGGCCACCGCCACGATGCAGTCCAAGAGCCGCCTCTCCCACCAGATCACCCGCATGGAGAACGCCAACCTGGTCCGGCGGGAGAACTGCGAGTCCGACCGGCGCGGGCTCTTCGCCGTCCTCACCGAGCACGGCATGGAGACGATGCGGAAGGTCGCGCCGCACCACGTGGCCTCCGTCCGCAGGCACTTCATCGACCTGCTGGCCCCGGAGGACCTGACGGAGCTGGACAAGGCGCTCAAGCCCATCGCCGAACACCTGCGCGGGCAGCGGGGACGACCCTGAGTCCCTGATCACATGTCCCGGGCCGTTGCGGCCCGGTCACCCGGCAGGCGGAGCTCGAACAGGGCGCCGCCTGCCGGTGCGTCGTGCACCGTGAGCGTCCCGCCGTGCCGCATGGCGACGTCGCGGGCGATGGCCAGTCCGAGACCGGCCCCGCCGTCGTCGCGGCTGCGGGCGTCGTCGAGCCGTACGAACCGCTCGAAGATCCGCTCCCGGTCGGTCGCCGGTACGCCTTCGCCGTCGTCGGCCACGGCGACCACCGCCGTGTCCCCGTCCCACCGCACGGACACCTCCACCACCGAGCGGGCGTGCCGCTCGGCGTTGTCCAGCAGATTGGCCAGCACCCGCCCCAGCTGCCCGCGCGATCCAGCCACACTCACCGCGCCCTCGTCCCCCCGCACCCGCACCCCGGTCCGCCCCTCGGCCGCCTCGCGCGCGAGCGCCGCGAGGTCGACCCGGGCGTCGGCGGGCCGCTCCCCCGCGTCCAGCCTGGCCAGCAGCAGCAGATCGGCGGCGAGCCGCTGGAGCCGTACGGTGTCCGCCACGGCGCCGTCCAGATCCAGCAGCTCGGGATGCGCGGCGGCCACTTCCAGCTGGGTGCGCAGCGACGCGATCGGGCTGCGCAGCTCGTGCGAGGCGTCGGCGACGAAGCCGCGCTGCCGCTCCACCGAGGACTCCAGGGCGGCCAGCGTCTCGTTGGTGGTGGTGGCGAGCCTGGCCACCTCGTCGTGGGTGCCCGGCACCGGGACCCGGCGGGCCAGGTCCTCACTGGCGGTGATCGCGGCCATCTCCCGCCGGATGCCCTCCACCGGGCGCAGTGCGCGCCGGGTGACGAGCCAGGTCACCCACGCCACGACCGCGAGCAGCAGCGGGAAACCGATCAGCATCACCGTCAGCGCGGTGTTCACGGCACCGTGTTCGGCGGAGAGCGGGGCACCGGCGTAGACGGTGAGCGTGCCCCGGTCGTCGGTCTTCACCGGGACGGCGGCGAAACGGTAGTCCTCCGTGTCCCCGTCGATGGTCGCCGAGCCGTCGCTGACGGTGATCCGGCCGCCGATCTCGCCGGGTTCGAGGGACTCGCCGGAGTCGTCATCGTCGTCGGCATCGTCGTCCTCCCCACCCGGGGAGGCGGCGGGCTGCGGTTTCACCGCGTCGACGCCGGTGCCGCTGATCCGCTCCAGGTCCTCGCTGGCGGCTACCAGCCTGCCCCGGTCGTCGACGACCTGCACCGGTCGGTCGTCCACGTCCAGCGACAGGTCGCCGTACGCCGTCCCGAAGGCCAGCTCCGTCGCGACGTCGCGGGCGGACCGCTCCGCCTGGGTTCCGGCCTCGCCGAGCAGGTTGGAGCGCAGGGAGAGCAGGACGGCGGTACCGGCCGCGACGAGGGCGACGGCGACCACGAGGGTGGCGGCGAGCGTGGCACGGGCCCGCACCGAGGCGAAGAGGCGGCTCACCGCCCGGTCTCCAGCCGGTAGCCGGCGCCGCGCACGGTCCGGATGAGCCCGGCGCGCAGCTTGCGCCTGAGCGCGCTGACGTACACCTCGACGATGTTGGGATCGCCGTCGTAGGCGAAGTCCCAGACGTGCTCCAGGATCTCGGCCTTGGAGACCACCTGCCCGGCCCGCACCACGAGCTGCTCCAGGACGGCGAACTCCTTGGCGGTGAGGGTGACCTCGTCCTCGCCGAGGAAGACCCGGCGGGCGGCGGTGTCGACCCTGAGGTCGCCGTGGACGTGCACGGGAGAGGCACCGGCACCCTGTCCCCGCCGCCGCAGCAGGGCCTTCACGCGGGCGACGAGGACCACGTAGGAGAAGGGCTTGGTGAGGTAGTCGTCCGCGCCCGTGTCCAGGCCCTCGGCCTCGTCGTACTCGCCGTCCTTGGCGGTGAGCATCAGGATCGGCACGTCGTGCCCGGCGGCGCGCAGGGCGGCGCAGACCCGGTAGCCGTTGAGGCCGGGCAGCATGATGTCGAGGATGACGAGGTCGTACACGCCCTCGCCCGCCCGGTGCAGTCCCTCCAGGCCGTCGTGGACGACGTCCACGGCGTATCCCTCCGCGGTGAGGCCCTTGGCGAGCGACACGGCGAGGCGCTTCTCGTCCTCCACGATCAACAGGCGCATGGGTAGAGGGTCCCAAAGCCGAGCTGAAGATCCCTTCAGGTGGCTTCAGCCTGGCCTCAGCGTCGGTCCGCGACAGTGAAGTCACCGAAAACCGCTGGACTCTGGACGACTCGGAGGAAACCGCATGAAGCGCAACATCGTGATCGCCGCCGTCACCGCCGCCGCACTGATCGGAGGCGGTACGGCGACGGCGCTGGCGACGACGGGGGACGACGACCGGGGCACGGCGCCCCGCGCGGACGTGAGCGTGTCGGACGACGGCGGCGTACGGGACGAGGCCGACGACGCTGACGACGACCGGCGCGACGACTCCGGCGCCGCCTCCGCGAAGGTCACGGCTGCCGACGCCGTCGCCGCCGCGCTGGCGGACACCCCGGGCACGGCCGTCTCCGCCGAGCTGGACGACGAGGACGACGACGGGGACGACTACGGGAACGACCGCCGTGAGCGTGCGGCCTGGGAGGTCGACGTCCTCTCCGGCGACGGCACCTGGCACAGCATCCGGATCGATGCGGCCACCGGCAAGGTGCTGGGCTCGGAGCGGGACGACGACGAGGACGACACCGCCGAGGTGCGCGCGGCCCTGAAGGGCACCTCGGTGGACGCCGCCGAGGCGGCGAAGGCGGCGGCCGGACACGGCACCGTCACCTCCGTCGAGCTGGACGACGACGGCGACCACGGCGACGGCAAGCCCGCCTGGGAGGTCGAGACGCACGCCTCCGGCAAGGGTGAGCAGGACTGGCGGGTCGACCCGAAGACCGGCAAGGTCACGGCCGACCGCTCACACGACTCCCATGACTCGGGAAACGCTGACGGCTCGGACGACTCGCAGGACTCCGACGACGACTGATCGGCTCCGCGCGCATGGCGCCCGGAGCCGTGGCGGCGCCCCGGAACCGACCGGGGCGCAGAGCGCCTGTATTGCTCTTGACACAGCCCAAGGTGACGCGAACACATGTGCCCACGGTCGCTGGTGAGGGTGGCGATTTCCGGATCAACGGGTGTGTGTGCGGCTTTCGTACGTATGGTCCTTCGCAGGGTCGGGGACGGCGCGGTGTCGTGGCCGTGGCTGTGAAGGGGGCGAGATGGCACAGGTGGGGGCGGATGAGAAGGTCGGGCATGCCCGGTACACGTACCGGTTGCGGGTGTCGTCCGCGGCTCGTGCCCTGCTGGCGGCGGAGTGGGGCCGGTGCCGCTGGGTGTGGAACGAGTGCGTCGCCAAGTCCAGGGCCGTGCACCTGCACAACAGAGCGACCGGCAAGAAGGCCACGTGCGGTCCTGCCCAACTCGACAGGATACTGACCGGGGCCCGCGCCTCTACGCCGTGGCTGCGGGACGGCTCGTGCGTTCCCCAGCAGCAGATCATCCGTGACTTCGGCCGCTCCCGCACCAAGGGCCAGCAGGACATCTCGGCGGGCTTGCCCCTGATGCGCCGGGCCGGGATGCCGACGTGGAAGACCAGGCGGGAGTCGTCGGCGACTCTGAACTACACGCGGCGCGGGTTCCGGCTGAAGGACGGGCGGCTGCACCTGGCGGGTGGCATCGTCCTGAGGGTGGTGTGGTCGCGGGAGTTGCCCGCCGAGCCGTCCTCGGTACGCGTGTACCAGGACAGCCTTGGACACTGGTACGCCTCTTTCGTCGTCCCCGCCCAGGTCCAGCCCCTGCCCCCGACCGGCCGCGTCCTCGGCGTCGACTGGGGTGTGCGGGAGACGGCGACGACCACGTCCGACGCGCACGACCTGCCGCACCCCGAGTATGGCGGGAAGGCGAAGGAGAAACTCACCCGGTACGACCGGATGATGGCCCGCCGCAGGCCCAAGAAGGGCCGGCCCGGGTCGAGGGGCTACCGTGCGGCGAGGAAGCTGCGGGCGAAGGCGCACAAGAAGGTCGCCAGGCAGCGTGCGGATACCGGCCGCAAGTGGGCCAAGAAGGTCGTCCGTGACCATGACGCCGTGGCGGTGGAGGACTTCCGGCCGAAGTTCCTGGCCCGGTCGACGATGGCCCGCAAGGCCGCGGACGCCGCCATCGGCGCCACCAAGGCCGCTCTGATCGAGATGGGGCGCAAGCACGGGCGGGACATCCGTCTGGTCCACCCCGCGTACACCACGATGGACTGCGCGCAGTGCGGAGCGAGAGCCAAGCACGCCCTGCCGCTGGGTGAACGCACCCACACTTGCACCGCCTGCGGAACCACAGCCCCACGGGACAAGAACTCCGCACGCGTCATGCTCGTCCGGGCTGGTCTCAACCCGGCTGGTGCCGATGGTGGAAGACCTCCTGGAGCGCCGCTCCAGGAGGCAGCCTGAGCCAGGAATCCCCTCCCCCAGGGAGGGGAGGATTCAAGGCGGTGTTGCACCAGGCGGCCGCCCCCGCCGGTGCCCGCTCACCCCTCCGTCAGCCCCGCTACCAGTTCGTCCGCCGCCCGGTACGGATCCAGTTCCCCGGCGACGATCCGCTCCGCCAGGGCGCCGAGGCGCCGGTCCCCGTGCAGGTCGCCGATGCGTTCCCGCAGCGTCGTGACGGCGATCGTCTCGACCTCGCGCGCCGCCCGGGCCCGGCGCCGCTCGGTGAGGACGTCCCGTTCCTCCATCCACGCGCGGTGCTTCTCCAGCGCCTCGACCACCTCGTCGACACCCTCGCCGCGCGCGGCGACCGTCTTGACGATGGGCGGCCGCCAGTCACCGGCGGCGCGCGCCTCGCCGAGGCCCAGCATGTGGTTCAGCTCGCGGGCGGTGGCGTCGGCGCCTTCCCGGTCGGCCTTGTTGACCACGTAGACGTCGCCGATCTCCAGGATTCCGGCCTTGGCCGCCTGGATGCCGTCGCCCATGCCGGGGGCCAGCAGGACGACGGAGGTGTCGGCCTGGGAGGCGATCTCGACCTCCGACTGGCCGACACCCACCGTCTCCACCAGAACCACGTCGCAGCCGGCCGCGTCCAGCACGCGGATCGCCTGCGGCGCGGCCCAGGCGAGCCCGCCGAGGTGGCCGCGGGTCGCCATCGAGCGGATGTAGACGCCCGGGTCGGAGGCGTGCTCCGACATCCGGACGCGGTCGCCGAGCAGGGCGCCGCCGGAGAAGGGGGAGGACGGGTCGACGGCGAGGACGCCGACCCGCTTGCCCTGCTTGCGGTACGCCGTGACCAGCGCCGAGGTGGACGTCGACTTGCCGACGCCCGGGGAGCCGGTCAGACCGACGACGTACGCGTTGCCGGTGAGCGGCGCGAGCGCCTCCATGACCTCCCTGAGCTGCGGGGACGCCCCCTCCACCAGGGAGATCAGCCGGGCCACGGCCCGCGGCCGGCCTTCTCGGGCCTGGGCCACCAGTGAGGAGACGTCCTGCATCACAGCTCCGTTCAGTGAGAAGTCGTAACTCGGGGGGTCAGGCCCCGGGCACCCGCACGATCAGCGCGTCGCCCTGACCGCCGCCGCCGCACAGCGCCGCCGCGCCGACGCCGCCGCCGCGCCGCTTCAGTTCCAGGGCGAGGTGCAGCACCAGCCGGGCGCCGGACATGCCGATGGGGTGCCCGAGGGCGATGGCACCGCCGTTGACGTTCACCTTTTCGGTGGACACGCCGAGGTCCTTCATTGACTGCACGGCGACGGCCGCGAAGGCCTCGTTGATCTCGATCAGGTCGAGGTCGGCGACCTCCAGGCCCTCCTTCTTCAGGGCGTGCCGGATGGCGTTCGACGGCTGCGACTGCAAAGAGTTGTCGGGGCCCGCGACATTGCCGTGGGCGCCGATCTCCGCGATCCACTCCAGGCCCAGCTCCTCGGCCTTGGCCCGGCTCATGACGACCACGGCCGCCGCGCCGTCGGAGATCTGCGAGGAGGAGCCCGCGGTGATGGTGCCGTCCTTGGCGAAGGCCGGGCGGAGCCTGCCGAGCGATTCGGCGGTGGTGTCCCCGCGGATGCCCTCGTCCTTGCTGAACAGCACCGGGTCGCCCTTGCGCTGCGGGATCTCGACCGGGGTGATCTCGGCCTCGAAGACGCCGTTCTTCTGGGCTGCGGCGGCGCGCTGGTGGGACAGGGCGGCGATCTCGTCCTGGGCGGCGCGCTCGATGCCGAGGCGGGTGTTGTGCTTCTCCGTGGACTCGCCCATGGCGATGTCCTCGAAGGAGTCGGTCAGGCCGTCGTACGCCATGGCGTCGATCATCTGGACCGCGCCGTACTTGTAGCCCTCGCGGGACTTGGGCAGCAGGTGCGGGGCGTTGGTCATGGACTCCTGGCCGCCGGCGACGATCACGTCGAATTCACCCGCGCGAATGAGCTGGTCGGCGAGTGCGATGGCGTCGAGGCCCGAGAGGCAGACCTTGTTGATCGTGAGCGCCGGGACGCTCATGGGGATGCCGGCCTTGACCGCGGCCTGGCGGGCGGGGATCTGCCCGGCACCGGCCTGGAGCACCTGCCCCATGATCACGTACTGGACCTGGTCGCCGCCGATCCCGGCACGGTCGAGGGCGGCCTTGATCGCGAATCCGCCGAGGTCGGCCCCGCTGAAGGACTTCAGGGAGCCGAGCAGCCGGCCCATCGGGGTACGGGCACCCGCGACGACGACGGAGGTCGTGCCGTTCGTTCCAGAGGTTCCAGAGGTTTCAGTGGTTCCAGAAGACATGAGCTGCGGTCCCCTTTTCCGGCCCGCACAGGCCGAGGAGTGAACGAGGGTTTACTCGAATGTACTGAGCGGTATCCCGCCCGTCACCGGGCTGTCGGTGTGATCGCGCGCACGTTGCGTAACCACCTCCGGAGCGCTGCACTGAAACCATGCTGACGCGAATCGACCACATCGGAATCGCCTGCCACGACCTCGACGCGACCGTCGGGTTCTACCGTG
Organism: Streptomyces sp. NPDC001599; assembly: GCF_042893535.1. Lineage (NCBI taxonomy): Bacteria > Bacillati > Actinomycetota > Actinomycetes > Kitasatosporales > Streptomycetaceae > Streptomyces > Streptomyces sp. NPDC001599. Next base: position 240,701 of record NZ_JBIAVA010000011.1, on the reverse strand, counting down.
CCACCTACGGCTTCGAGGTGTTCCACACCGAGGTCAACGAGGAGCAGGGCGTGCGCGAGGCCATGCTCAAGATCAACGATACGTCGGACGGGGGCGCCTCGTACCTCCAGCTCCTGGAGCCGACCCGCGAGGACTCCGCGGTCGGCAAGTGGCTCGCGAAGAACGGCGAGGGCGTCCACCACATCGCGTTCGGTACGGCGGACGTGGACGCGGACGCCGCGGACATCCGCGACAAGGGCGTACGCGTTCTGTACGACGAGCCGCGGCGCGGTTCCATGGGGTCGCGGATCACCTTCCTGCACCCCAAGGACTGCCATGGCGTACTGACAGAACTGGTCACTTCGGCGGCCGTTGAGTCACCTGAGCACTGACCCTCGTACATATGGGCCGGTAGGGTTGGGTGCGGTCGCCGCTCAGTCCAGGGTGACCCGGTCCTGTCGCCTTGGGTGCCGGGACCGCCGGGGTCGTGTTTCGGGGGGCGGGCGACGGGGCAGCAGCACATGCTCCGCCGTTGATCTGACACCATTCCCCGGGGGCCCCGTTCGGCGGACGGACGGAGCTCGTTCGGGAAGATTTGCGACCAGGGGACGGATGGGACCGCGCAGTGCGGGGCTACGAGAGCCAGGAGCGAGAGCCGGCGGCTGACGTCGACCACCTCTCTCGGTTCGAGGCCGAGATGAAGCGGCTGAAGACCGAGCGGGAAAAGGCGATCCAGCACGCCGAGGACCTCGGCTACCAGGTCGAGGTGCTGCGCGCCAAGCTGCACGAGGCGCGGCGCACCATCATGTCCCGGCCCGCCTTCGACGGCGGCGACATCGGGTACCAGGCCGAGCAGTTGCTGCGCAACGCGCAGACGCAGGCCGACCAGCTGCGCGCGGACGCGGAGCGGGAGCTGAGCCAGGCGCGGGCGCAGACCCAGCGGATCCTCCAGGAGCACGCCGAGCAGGCGGCCCGGCTCCAGGCGGAGCTGCACCAGGAGGCGGTGACCCGACGCCAGCAGCTCGACCAGGAACTGGCCGAGCGCCGGCAGACCGTCGAGTCGCACGTCAACGAGAACGTGGCCTGGGCGGAGCAGCTGCGCGCCCGCACCGAGCAGCAGGCCCGGCGCCTGCTCGACGAGTCCCGCGCGGAGGCCGAGCAGGCCATGAGCGCGGCCCGCGCGGAGGCGGAGCGGCTGACCGCCGAGGCCCGGCAGCGGCTGCGGAGCGACGCGGAGAGCGCCCGCGCCGAGGCCGAGCAGATCCTGCGTCGAGCGCGCACCGACGCGGAGCGGCTGCTGAACGCCGCCTCGACGCAGGCGCAGGAGGCGACCGACCACGCGGAGCAGCTGCGCAGCTCCACCGCCACCGAGTCGGAGTCCACCCGGCGCGAGGTCCAGGAGCTGAGCCGGGCCGCCGAGCAGCGCATGTCGGAGGCCGAGGAGGCGCTGCGCAAGGCGCAGGCCGAGGCCGAGAAGGTGGTCGCCGAGGCCGAGGAGGCCGCGGCCAAGGCCCTGTCGAGCGCCGAGGCGACCAACGAGCAGCGCACCCGCACCGCCAAGGAGCAGGTCGCCCGGCTGGTCGGCGAGGCCACCAAGGACGCCGAGAGCACCAGGTCCGAGGCCGAGCAGGTGGTCGCGGACGCCCGCGCCGAGGCCGAGCGGATCGTCGCCGAGGCCGCCGAGAAGGCCCGCACGATCACCGCCGAGGAGTCGGCCACCCAGCTGTCCAAGGCGGCCAAGACGGCCGAGGACGTGCTGAACAAGGCGTCGGAGGACGCCAAGCGGACCACGAAGGCGGCCACCGAGGAGGCCGAGCGGATCCGCACCGAGGCCGAGACCGAGGCGGACCGGCTGCGCGCCGAGGCGCACGACATCGCCGAGGAGCTCAAGGGCGCGGCGAAGGACGACACCAAGGAGTACCGCGCCAAGACGGTCGAGCTTCAGGAGGAGGCGCGCCGGCTGCGCGGCGAGGCCGAGCAGCTGCGGGCGGACGCGGTCGCCGAGGGCGAGAAGATCCGCACCGAGGCCCGCAAGGAGGCCGTGGCGCAGATCGAGGAGGCGGCGAAGACCGCCGAGGAGCTGCTCGCCAAGGCCAAGGCGGACGCGGACGAGCTGCGCCAGAGCGCGACGGCGGACGGCGAGAAGGTCCGCGCCGAGGCCATCGAGCGGGCGACCACCCTGCGCCGGCAGGCCGAGGAGACGCTGGAGCGCACCCGCGCGGAGGCCGAGCGGCACCGCGCGGAGGCCGCCGAGCGCGTGGAGGAGCTCCAGGCGGAGGCCGAGCGGGCCGCCCGCGAGCTGCGCGAGGAGACCGAGCGCGCCGTCGAGGCCCGGCGGGAGGAGGCCGCCGAGGAGCTGACGCGGCTGCACACCGAGGCCGAGGAGCGCCGCACCGCCGCCGAGGAGGCGCTGAGCGGGGCCCGCGAGGAGGGCGAGCGGATCCGCCGCGAGGCCGCCGAGGAGAGCGAGCGGCTGCGCACCGAGGCCGCGGAGCGGGTCCGTACGCTCCAGCAGCAGGCCGAGACGGAGGCCGAGCGGCTGCGCACCGAGGCCGCCGCGGACGCGTCCGCCTCCCGCGCGGAGGGCGAGGCCGTCGCCGTACGGCTGCGCTCGGAGGCTTCCAACGAGGCGGAGCGGCTGAAGTCGGAGGCGCAGGAGAGCGCCGACCGGGTACGGGCGGAGGCGCAGACCGCCGCCGAGCGCATCGCGGCGGAGGCGTCCGAGGCGCTGGCCGCCGCCCAGGAGGAGGCCGCCCGACGCCGCCGCGAGGCGGAGGAACTCCTCGGTTCGGCCCGGCAGGAGGCCGACCAGGAGCGCGAGCGGGCCCGCGAGCAGAGCGAGGAGCTGCTGGCCTCGGCGCGCAACCGCGTGGAGGAGGCCCAGGCCGAGGCGGTCCGGCTGGTCGAGGAGGCCGACCGGCGCGCCACCGAGATGGTGTCGGCCGCCGAGCAGCACGCGGCGCAGGTACGGGAGTCGGTCGCCGGGCTGCACGAGCAGGCCCAGGAGGAGATCACCGGGCTGCGCAGCGCCGCCGAGCACGCCGCCGAGCGCACCCGGACCGAGGCGCAGGAGGAGGCGGACCGGGTCCGCGCCGACGCCTACGCGGAGCGGGAGCGGGCGAGCGAGGACGCCGGACGCCTCAGGCGCGAGGCGCAGGAGGAGGCCGAGGCCGCCAAGACACTGGCCGAGCGGACCGTGTCCGAGGCCATCACGGAGGCCGACCGGATCCGCGCGGACGTCTCCGAGCACGCCCAGCGGGTGCGCACGGAGGCCTCCGACGCCATCGCCGAGGCCGAGCAGTCCGCGTCCCGCACCCGGGCGGACGCCCGCGAGGACGCCAACCGCATCCGGTCCGACGCGGCGACGCAGGCGGACACCCTGATCACCGAGGCGCGTTCCGAGGCGGAGCGGCTCACCACCGAGACGGCGGCCGAGACCGACCGGCTGCGGACCCGGACGCTCGCGGAGGCGGAGCGCGTCACCGCCGAGGCGGCGAGCGAGTCCGAGCGGGTCAGGACCGAGGCGGCCACCGAGGCGGAGCGGCTGCGCACCGAGACGATCGCCGAGGCCGACCGGGTACGGGCCGAGGCGAGCGCCCGGGCCGAGCAGCTGGTCTCGGACGCCACCGGGGAGGCGGAGCGGCTGCGGGCCGAGGCCGCCGACACCGTCGGCTCCGCGCAGCAGCACGCCGAGCGGCTCCGCGCCGAGGCGGACCGGGTCCGCCGCGAGGCGGCCGCGGAGGCCGAGCGGGTCACCACGGCCGCCCGGGAGGAGGCCGAGCGCACCCTCGACGAGGCCCGCAAGGACGCGAACAAGCGGCGCTCGGAGGCCGCCGAGCAGGTCGACACGCTCATCACGGAGACCACCGCCGAGGCCGACAAGCTGCTCACCGAGGCGCAGCAGCAGGCCCAGAAGACCACCGCGGACGCCGAGTCGCAGGCCGACACGATGGTCGGCGCGGCCCGCTCGGAGGCCGACCGGATCGTCCAGGAGGCGACGGTCGAGGGCAACACCCGGGTGGAGAAGGCCCGTACGGACGCGGACGAGCTGCTGGTCGGCGCCCGCCGGGACGCGACCGCCATAAGGGAGCGCGCGGAGGAGCTGCGCGAGCGGCTCACCTCGGAGATCGAGGAGCTGCACGAGCGGGCCCGCCGCGAGGCCGCCGAGACGATGAAGTCGGCCGGAGACCGCTGCGACGCGCTCATCAAGGCCGCCGAGGAGCAGCTCGCCAAGGCGGAGGCGAAGGCGAAGGAGCTGGTGTCGGAGGCCAACTCCGAGGCCGGCAAGGTGCGCATCGCCGCCGTCAAGAAGGCCGAGGGGCTGCTCAAGGAGGCCGAGCAGAAGAAGGCCACCCTGGTCCGCGAGGCCGAGGAGCTGAAGGCCGAGGCGGTCCGCGAGGCCCGGCGCACGGTCGACGAGGGCAAGCGCGAGCTGGAGGTGCTGGTCCGGCGCCGCGAGGACATCAACGCGGAGATCTCCCGGGTGCAGGACGTGCTGGAGGCGCTGGAGTCGTTCGAGGCGCCCGGGGGCGCGAAGGACAACGGGGTGAAGGCCGGAGCGACGGTGGGCGCCCCACGTTCGGGTGGCAAGTCGTCAGACGGCTAGCGTCCGGGGCGGTTTCGGTGTCTGCTGGAGATCTTTGGCCGAGTCCCGACGGGACCGTTCACCAGAACTTTGGCAAGCCATCCGCGGGTCAGCCACTCAAAAGAGGTGTCATTCTCCGTATCAAACGTGCATCCGCTCGATGACACACCGCATTGGCGCCTAGGATTCCCTCTATCACCTCACCCGGTCTCTTTCGACAGGAACCCCATGAGCGACACTTCCCCCTACGGCTTCGAGCTTGTGCGGCGTGGGTACGACCGCGCTCAGGTGGACGAACGTATCTCCAAGCTCGTCTCCGACCGTGACAGCGCTCTCGCCCGCATCACCGCTCTGGAAAAGCGCATCGAGGAGCTCCACCTCGAGACTCAGAACGCCCAGGCCCAGGTCAACGACGCCGAGCCGTCGTACGCCGGTCTCGGCGCCCGGGTCGAGAAGATCCTGCGGCTCGCCGAGGAAGAGGCGAAGGACCTGCGCGAGGAGGCCCGGCGCGCGGCCGAGCAGCACCGCGAGCTGGCCGAGTCCTCGGCCCAGCAGGTGCGCAACGACGCGGAGTCGTACGCCGCGGAGCGCAAGGCCAAGGCCGAGGACGAGGGCGTCCGGATCGTCGAGAAGGCCAAGGGCGACGCCTCGCAGCTGCGTTCCGAGGCGCAGAAGGACGCGCAGTCGAAGCGCGACGAGGCCGACGCGCTCTTCGAGGAGACCCGCGCGAAGGCCGCGCAGGCCGCCGCCGACTTCGAGACGAACCTCGCCAAGCGCCGCGAGCAGTCCGAGCGCGACCTGGCCTCCCGTCAGGCCAAGGCCGAGAAGCGGCTCGCGGAGATCGAGCACCGCGCGGAGCAGCTGCGCCTTGAGGCGGAGAAGCTGCGCACGGACGCCGAGCGCCGGGCCCGCCAGACCGTGGAGACGGCGCAGCGCCAGTCCGAGGACATCGTGGCCGACGCCAACGCCAAGGCCGACCGGATCCGTTCGGAATCGGAGCGCGAGCTGGCCGCCCTCACCAACCGCCGCGACTCCATCAACGCGCAGCTGACCAACGTGCGCGAGATGCTGGCGTCGCTCACGGGCGCCGCGGTGGCGGCCGCTCCGTCGGTCGAGGACGAGTCGGTCTCCCGCGGGGTCCCGGCCCAGCAGTCCCGCTGACGCCCTTTCGCCCGGGCGGTTCCGGCCGCGCGGGGGGTGCGCCTGCTGAATCCGTACGAACCTGGGCGAGGCCTGCTGTCACTGGGGTGGCAGCGGGCCTCGTCCCGTTCTAGCGTGGTCGCCATGATCGAGCTCGAGGGGCTGACCAAGCGGTACGGCGAGAAGGTAGCGGTCAACAATCTCTCCTTCACCGTCAGACCCGGCATCATCACGGGCTTCCTCGGCCCCAACGGCGCGGGCAAGTCGACGACCATGCGGATGGTGCTGGGCCTGGACCGGCCGACCGCCGGGGACGTGCGGATCGACGGCAAGCACTACGACCAGCTGAAGGACCCGCTGACGTACATCGGCGCGCTCCTGGAGGCCAAGGCGTGGCACGGCGGGCGCAGCGCCTACAACCACCTGCTGTGCCTCGCGCAGAGCAACGGCATTCCCGCGAGCAGGGTGCGCGAGGTCCTGGACACGGTCGGGCTGTCGGCGGTCGCCCGGAAGAAGACCAAGGGCTTCTCCCTCGGCATGGGGCAGCGGCTCGGCATCGCGGGCGCGCTGCTGGGCGATCCGCGGATCCTGATGTTCGACGAGCCGGTCAACGGGCTCGACCCCGAGGGCATCCACTGGATCCGCAATCTGATGAAGACCCTGGCCTCCCAGGGCCGTACGGTCTTCGTCTCCTCCCATCTGATGAGCGAGATGGCGCTGACCGCCGACCATCTGGTGGTCATCGGCCAGGGCAGGCTGCTGGCGGACACCTCGATGGCCGAGTTCATCGCGGAGAACTCCCGCAGCTACGTCCGGATCCGCACCCCGCAGCGCGAGCAGCTGCTCGACGCGCTGCACGCGGCCGGGGTCGCGGTCGTCGAGTCGGGTGAGGGGGTCCTGGAGGTGGACGGCGACAAGTCGGAGACGGTCGGCGAGCTGGCGGCGCGCCACCAGGTCGTGCTGTACGAGCTGAGCCCGCAGCGCGCCTCCCTGGAGGAGGCGTTCATGCAGCTGACCGCGGAGTCCGTGGAGTACCACGCGCACGACGGGCAGCCGCCCGGCGCGGTGCCGCAGCAGCAACAGCCACCGGGACAGCCCCCGCAGCAGCCGTGGGGCAGCGACTGGAAGAGGGGATGAGCATGGCGGCGACACAGGTCGTCCGGTCCGAGTGGACCAAGATCCGGTCGGTCGCGTCCACGGTGTGGACGCTGGGCCTCGCCGTGGTCGTCACCATCGCCCTCGGCATGCTGATCTCGGCCCTGTCGAAGAACGAGTTCGGCGACATGAGCCGGCGGGACCAGCTCTCCTTCGACCCGACCTTCATCAGCTTCGCCGGCACGAGCCTCGGCCAGCTGGCGATGATCGTGTTCGGGGTGCTGGTCGTGGGCAACGAGTACAGCTCCGGCATGATCCGCACCTCGCTGGCCGCCGTGCCGAAGCGCGGCACCTTCCTGTTCAGCAAGATCGCGGTGGCCACCCTCCTCGCGCTGGTCGTGGCCATGGTCACCAGTTTCGCCACGTTCTTCCTCGGGCAGGCGATGCTCGGCGACCTGAAGGCGTCGATCGGCGACCCGGGCGTGCTGCGCGCGGTGTTCGGCGGCGGCCTCTACATGACGCTGATCGCGATGTTCTCGATGGGCGTGGCCGCGATGCTGCGCTCCCCGATGCTGTCGCTGGGCATCCTGATGCCGTTCTTCTTCCTGATCTCCAACATCCTGGGCAACGTCCCGGCGACGGAGAAGGTCGGCCGGTTCCTGCCCGACCAGGCCGGCAGCAAGATCATGCAGGTGGTCACGCCGATCGACGACGACGTGCCGTACGGGCCGTGGGGCGGCCTGGGGATCATGGCACTGTGGGTGATCGCGGCGCTCGTCGGCGGGTATGCGGTGCTGAAGCGGCGGGACGCCTGAGACGCTGGGAGCAGAACCCCGGCGGGCGCCTCCGTACGGTGTCGGATTTTGCCCGCGCTTGAACGGAACCGTCAGCGCGTGGATATCCTCCTAACCCTTACGGGGGCGTGTGCCCTGCTGTCCCTGAACCTTCCGATGGGTGCGGAGCATGATCGAGGCTGTCGGCCTGACCAAGCGATACGGCGACAAGACCGCTGTGTACAACCTCTCCTTCCAGGTGCGGCCCGGTGCCGTCACCGGCTTCCTGGGGCCCAACGGCTCGGGCAAGTCGACGACGATGCGGATGATCCTGGGCCTGGACAACCCCACGGCGGGGCACGTGACCATCGGCGGTCACCCGTACCGCAGGCTGCCGAACGCCGCGCGCCATGTCGGGGCACTGCTGGACGCCAAGGCGGTGCACGGCGGGCGGGCCGCCCGCAACCACCTGCTGAGCCTCGCCCAGCTGTCCGGGATCCCGGCCCGCCGGGTGGACGAGGTGCTGGGCGTGGTGGGCCTCCAGGACGTCGCCAAGCGGCGCTCCAAGGGCTTCTCCCTCGGCATGGGCCAGCGGCTCGGCATCGCCGCCGCGCTGCTCGGCGACCCCCAGGTGCTGCTCTTCGACGAGCCGGTCAACGGCCTCGACCCGGAGGGCATCCACTGGGTGCGCAACCTGATGAAGGCGCTCGCCGCGGAGGGCCGCACCGTCTTCGTCTCCTCACACCTGATGAGCGAGATGGCGCTCACCGCCGACCACCTGATCGTCATCGGGCGCGGCCAGCTGCTCGCCGACATGAGCGTGACGGACTTCATCTCGGCCAACTCCGCCGACTTCGCGCGCGTACGGACCCCGGACACCGATCCGCAGCTGCGCGAGAAGCTGACCTCCGCGCTGACCGAGGCGGGCGGCCACGTGCTGCCCGAGCAGGACGGCGCGCTGCGGGTGACCGGGCTCGCCCTCCCCCGCATCAGCGACATCGCGCACGACACCGACGTACGGCTGTGGGAGCTGTCGCCGCACCAGGCCTCGCTGGAGGAGGCGTACATGCGGATGACGCAGGGCGCCGTGGACTACCGGTCGACCGCCGACCAGAAGGCGGGGCTCCAGCAGCCCCTGCCGCCCGGCGCGCAGCCGCCGATGCCGGTGCCCGGTCAGGGCCAGCCCGGGTGGTACGCGCCGCCGCCGCCCCAGCAGGGCGGTCAGCCCTTCGCCGCGCCGCAGGGCGCGCCTGGCCAGGCGCCGGCGGGCCCGTACGGTGCCCCGGTGGCGCCCGGTGCCGTGCCGGGCGGTCAGCCGGCCAACCCGTACGCGGCCCAGCAGGCCCCCCAGGCACCGCCGATGCCCCAGGCTCCCGCCGGCGCGCCGACGCCGCCCGCGGCGGGCCCCGCGCCCGCCTCCGCGCCCGTCACCGACCCGACCAAGCCCGAGGACGCCCGATGAGCACGCCCCAGCCCCCGACGCAGCAGGCCGCGCCCGACTGGCACGCGGCGCCCGGTTCGCCGTTCCCGACGTACACGTCGCCGATCCCGGTGGTGCGCACGACCCTCGTGCACGCGCTGGCCTCCGAGTGGACGAAGATCAAGTCGGTGCGCTCGACGATGTGGACGCTGGGCGTGTTCGTCCTGCTGGTCCTCGGCATCGGGCTGCTGACCGGCGCGGTCGTGGCGAGCTCGGACTCCGACCTGGCCGGCGAGAGCGCGCTGAGCCTCGGCTTCTTCGGCCTGCTGCTGGGCAGCATGTGCGTGATCACGCTGGGCGTCCTGACCACCGCCTCGGAGTACGGCACGGGGATGATCCGCACGACGATGACCGCCTGCCCCAGCCGCGGCCGGGTGCTGGCCGCCAAGGGCATCGTGTTCTTCCTGGTGGCGTTCGTGGTGACCCTGGTCTGCGCGACGCTGGTCGGGCTGGCCCACGTGTCCATGCTGGAGGGCAACGGCGCCGAGAACCCGACCGGCGCGGAGTGGCTGAAGGGCACCGTCGGCGTCTCGCTCTACGTCGCGCTGCTCGGGCTGCTCTCGCTGGCCATGGGCTCGATCATCCGGCACTCGGCGGGCGCCATCACCATCATGATCGGCGTCCTGCTCGCCCCGCTGGTGATCGCGCTGTTCATGTTCTCGGAGTCGCTCAAGGACGTGCAGCAGGCGCTGTTCGAGTACTCGATCCCGAACCAGATGAGCATCTTCTACGCCAACTCGCTCTCCGAGTCCGGGCCCTCGGGCTGGGACCCGCTGTGGATCGTGCTCGGCGTGACCGCGGCCGCGTTCGCCGGCGCCTTCGCCCTGCTGGAGAAGCGGGACGTGTAGGCGGGCCTTCAGAACCTCGGCGCGTTACGGGACCGCTGCACCCGCGTGGTGCGGCGGTCCTTCGCGTTCCAGCAGGCCTTGTGCCAGTGCCGGCGGTCGTCGACGCCCGAGTGGGCCGGCCAGGCCACGACGTGCGGGACACCGTCCGGAATGAGCTGGTCGCAGCCCGGGCAGCGGTACGCCTTGCCCTGCGCACTCGAGCCCGCCACGTGCCGTACGCTCCACTCCTCGCCCTGCCAGTCCTCCGAGGACTGCCAGCCGCCGTAGCGGCCGGAGCCGTCCTCCTCGGCGCTCCGGCCGGAGAAACCGGCTCCCTTGGGTCGGTTGCGACGCGGGGACACAGGACACCTCACGGAGCTATACAGGAAGCAGGGCGGCATCCAGCCTACGCGGCACGGACCCGGGTACGCGTACGGCGCCAACCACCGCAACTCCCCCGACCGGTGTTGTCCGACCGGGCCCACGCACCGTCCCACAACGGCCGATTCTGCAGACAATCCGCAAAGTCCTTCGTCCGGCCGTGTCCTCGGCACGTGTCAGGCGGTTATGCCGTGTGGGGGAGCTCCACGTCGGGGCCGAGGAAGCAGGAAAAGGCAATGCGCGTAGGAAGTTTCGTGTTGGGGGCCCAGTTCCCGGGCCAGGGCCAGGGGGAGGCGCTGCACCGCGCCGTCCGCTCGGCCGAGGTCGCCGAGGAGGCCGGGCTGGACACGGTCTGGCTGGCCGAACACCACTTCGTGCCGTACGGCACGTGTCCGTCGGCCGTGACCCTGGCCGCGCTGCTGCTGGGCCGCACCCGGCGCATCCGGGTCGGCACCGCGGTCAGTGTGCTGCCCACCGTCCACCCCGTGGCGCTCGGCGAGCAGGCCGCGCTGCTGCACGTCACCAGCGGCGGCCGCTTCTCGCTGGGCGTGGGCCGCGGCGGCCCGTGGGTGGACCTGGAGGTGTTCGGCGCGGGTCTTCAGGCGTACGAGAAGGGGTTTCCGGACTCGCTCGACCTGCTGCTGCGCTGGCTGCGCGAGCCGGCCGTCGGCGCCTCGGGAGACCGCTACCGCTTCCGCGAGGTGCCCGTCGTGCCGCGTCCGTCGGAGTCCCTGTCGGAGGAGCCCGGCCCGGAGGTCGTCGTCGCCTGCACCTCGCCGTCGAGCGTGCGGCTGGCGGCCGAGCGGGGGCTGCCGATGCTCCTCGGGATGCACGTCGGCGACGAGGAGAAGGCGGAGATGGTCGCCCTGTGGCGGCGCCACGCGCGTGCGGCCGGACGTCCGGCGGCACAGATCCACGGCGCCGGACACGTGTCGGCCGGAGTCTGCCAGATCGCGGACCGGCGCTCGGACGCGGCCGAGACCCTGCTCAAGGCGATGCCGGGCTGGCTGCGGCAGGGACTTGGCGCCCATGTCACGGTGGACGGCCGGGCCCGGCAGATGCGCGACCCGCACGCCTACACGGAACTGCTCTGCGGGCTGCACCCGGTGGGCACGCCCCGGCTGTGCGCGGACCGGCTCGCGGCGACCGGCGAGCGGACCGGTATCTCCCGCTTCGCCCTGCTCGTCGAGGGCTCGGGAGACCTGGCGGCGACCGAGGAGAACGTGCGGCGGCTCGGGGCCGAGGTGCTCCCCCAGCTCCGCTGACCCGGCGGGCGGGGAGCTTGCCGCTCCGGTACAGAACTGCACCTCCCGCGTACGGAGCGGCAAGCGGGCGCTCTAGGGGCCGTCAGCAGTCGCGCAGTTCCGGCGACTGGTTCAGCAACTGGCTGCGCACCGAGGTGAACTTGGTCAGCGTCTCGTCGACAGAGGAGTCCAACGGGAACACCGCCACCCGGTGGCAGTTCTGGAAGGCCAGCCGCACCCCGAAGTGCCGCTGCAGTGCACCGCGTATGGCGTCACTCGCGAGCGCACGCAGGAGCTGACCGCGCGCCTGCTCGTCCGGCGGGGGCGTCTGGTTGTCGGCGAAGGCTCCGCCGTCGACCTTCAGCTGTGCCACCAGGGAGCTGACCATCTCCCATGCGTAGGGCAGGGAGGTCCGGACGCAGTCGACGAAGTCTGCTTCGTCGACCTCGCCTCGCTCGGCCTGTTCGAGTAGGGCCGGTGAGACGTCGAGCGACATGGGTTCTCCTCTCGCACCCCCGACCAGCAGGGGTTGCCGGACAGTTAAGGGAGTGCGCGATTCCGAACACGCTGCGTACACAGTTCGCGACCTCCCGTTCAATACCGTAAGCAACCGATCGTGACGGCACCAGGAGAATGCCCAGATGGACACCATCCCGTAGGCCCACAATCGGCCAGTGCGCACAACGGGGCCAATGGGAGAAGTGGGACAGTGCGCGCGGTGCCCGGGTCCGGGCGAATCGCGTCGGGCCGGGCCGGTCGAGTAGCGTTGCCGACCATGCGTCTCGTCATTGCCCGCTGCTCCGTCGACTACGCCGGACGGCTCACCGCCCACCTGCCCTCGGCCCCCCGGCTGATCCTGGTCAAGGCGGACGGCAGCGTCTCGATCCACGCCGACGACCGGGCCTACAAGCCCCTCAACTGGATGTCGCCGCCCTGCACCCTGAAGGAGGGCACGGGCGGGGAGGAGGGCGTCTGGACCGTCGTCAACAAGGCGGGCGAGAAGCTCATCATCACGATGGAGGAGATCCTCCACGACTCCTCGCACGAACTGGGCGTCGATCCGGGCCTGATCAAGGACGGCGTGGAAGCACACCTCCAGGAGCTGCTCGCCGACCGCATCGACACCCTGGGCGAGGGGTACACCCTCATCCGCCGCGAGTACATGACCGCCATCGGCCCGGTGGACATCCTGTGCCGGGACGCCCAGGGCGGGACCGTCGCGGTCGAGATCAAGCGGCGCGGCGAGATCGACGGCGTGGAGCAGCTCACGCGCTACCTGGAGCTGTTGAACCGCGATCCGCATCTCGCGCCGGTGCGCGGCGTCTTCGCCGCCCAGGAGATCAAGCCGCAGGCCCGCGTGCTGGCCACGGACCGCGGCATCGGCTGCCAGGTCCTGGACTACGACGCGCTGCGGGGCATCGAGGACGACAAGCTGCGGCTGTTCTGAGGGCGCGTCACGTACGAGGTGCGGAGGGCCGGGTCCGTGTGGCGGACCCGGCCCTCCTGTGCTGTCGCCTTCCCCGGTGGGGTCAGATGATCTGACCGGTCTCCGGATCCGAGTCGGCCGGCGTTCCGGTGCCGGTGCTCCCGGTGCTCCCGGTGCTCTCGGTGCTGCTCTGCGAAACGGTGGCCGGGGGCGTGTCGGCGCCGCTGACGGTGTCGGACGTCTCGGGGGTGGACGGCGAGGTCGTCTCGGTCTCCGTGGGCGTCGGTGACGTGTCGTCGGACTCGGTGGGCGTCCCGGGGTCCGTCGGCTCGGTGTCCGTCGGCTTCGGCGACGTCGGCTTCGTCGTCGGTGAACTCGGCGACTTGCTCGGCTCGTCCGGCGAGCCGGGGTCGTCGGGGCTCTCGTCGTCACCGGGGTCGGTGCTGCCCGTGTTGCTCGGCCCCTGCGAAGGCTGCCCCGACTCCGTGGCCGTCGGCGACTCGGACGTGCCGGGGGTGGTGGAGTCGGTCGGGCCGGGCGTCTCCTGGCCCTGACCGTCGTCGGAGGGCCGGTCCGCGCCCAGGCTGCCGTCGTCGACGCCCTGGCTGGCCGACGGGTTGACGCCGACCTCGTTGGAGGGATCGCCGCCGTCGTTCTCGGACGTGGCCCCCAGGGTCACCACCGTGCCGAGCACGGCGACGAGCAGCGCGCCCGCTCCGGCGGCCACCAGGTTGCGCCGCGCGAAGCCCTTGATGCCGCCGGCGACCGTGCGGGACGGCTCCTCGTCGGGCTCGCGACGGGTGACGAGAGTGGGGGACTGCGGGGGCGGCTGGAGCGGCGGGAAGGGCGCGGGAACGCCCGCGGACGGCGACGCCGACTCCTCGGTGCGGGCGTCGGGCACCTCCTCCCCCACCGTCGGACCGAGTCCGGCGCCGACGGCACCGAGTCCTGCGGCGGGCGCCGCCGCGGCAAACCCGCCCGCGCCGCTGCCCAGGCCCGGCGTGTCGCCGGTGCGGTCGGCGACCAGCGCGAGGGCGCGGCGGCCGGCCACGGCACCGCGCTTGTCGGAGAGCGCGCCGCGCAGCCCGATGGAGGCCTCCAGCTCGGCCCGGGCCCGGTCCAGCTGGCCCTCGCACAGCGCGAGGACGCCCAGCTCGTGGTGGAAGTAGGCCTGTTCGGCGACGTCACCGGCGAGCCGGGAGGCCGCGGTGCCGGAACGCAGCGCCCGTTCCCAGGCGCTCCAGTGCAGCCCGGCGGCGAACGCGGGCGCCGCGGTGCGGGCCAGCTGGACGGCCGGGCTCTCCTCGTCCTGGGCGGTCGGGGTGGTCGCGGGCACCAGCGCGGCGAGGGCGGCCAGTACGGCGTCGGCCTCCGCGCAGACCCGCTCCGGGGTGACCGAGGGGTGCCCGGCCCACCAGGCGTAGTGCTGGGCGGCGGCCGTCGCCCGCTCCCCTACGGCGTCCGCGTAACCGGCGCTGTCCAGCTGGGTGAGCACGCCGGCGGCCAGCCGGTAGCGGGAGCCGACCGGGGAGACCAGTCCGCAGTCCATCAGCTCGCCGAGGGCGGCGTCCGCGTGGGTGTCGCCGACCAGGGCGGGCAGATGCGCCTGGTGCGGCACCTCGCCGCCGAGCGCGACGGCGAACTCCAGGGTGGCGCGGGCGGAGGCGCTCAGCCGGGAGGCGAGCAGCGGTGCGGGCGCGGCGGCCTCGCCGAGGGACGGCAGGGGTACGTCGTCGGCCTCGGCGGCGTCGTAGGGGGTGTCGTCGCCGGGGCGGGCGTCGGCGAAGACGCCGAACTCGTCGACGGCGTCGGCACCGGCCCGTTCCCGGTCCCGCCGGCGCAGCAGGGCACCGGCCTGGACGAAGCGCAGCGGCAGGCCCTCGGACTCGAACCAGAGGTCTCCGGCCCAGTTGGCCTCCTCCTCGGTGAGGGTCCGCCCGGCGGCGCGCTCCAGCAGCTCCACGCCGTCGGAGCGGTCCAGGCCGGTGAGGAAGACCTCCTCGACGGCCGAGTCGGCGGAGGGTGCGGCCACTTCCGGGGTGGCGCCGATGACGAAGGCGCACTCGGGGGTGGCGTCGAGGAGTTCGTCGAGGGCGGTGCCGCCGAACTCGACGTCGTCCAGGACGACGACCGCGCCCACCTCGCGCAGGTGTCCGAGGAGTTCCGTCCGGCCGGGACGGTGCAGGGGCGCGCGGTGGACGGCGTAGAAGAGGTCGTGGAGCAGGTCGTCGGCGGTGCGGTGGTGGCCGCTCAGGCGGACGACGCCGTCGGGCGCGAGGCCCGCGCAGTCCTCGGCGACGACGTCGAGGAGACTGGTGCGGCCGGAGCCGGCGGGGCCGGTGAGGCGGACGGAGCGGCCGCGGGCGAGGAGTCGCACCAGGCGTTCGCGTTCGTCCTCGCGGGCCAGCAGGCCGAGGACCGTGCGGACCGGTCCCGGTGGGACGGGCGGCCGCGCGGCGCGCTCCGCCTCCGCTCGTTCGGCCGCGGTGAGCTTGTCGGGCCGGGCGGGCCGTTCCGTGGGCGGACAGACCTCGATCTCGCTGCCGTCGACGGGGTTGACGGTGAGC
Organism: Streptomyces sp. NPDC001599; assembly: GCF_042893535.1. NCBI lineage: Bacteria > Bacillati > Actinomycetota > Actinomycetes > Kitasatosporales > Streptomycetaceae > Streptomyces > Streptomyces sp. NPDC001599. Next base: position 225,204 of record NZ_JBIAVA010000011.1, on the reverse strand, counting down.
AGGAAGTCGCCGGACACCAGCTGCACCGTGCGGGCGAGCGCGGGCGCGTGCTGTCCGAAGTCGGAGGTGATGGGGTCCCTGTGCGGGCGCGGGCGCGGCGCCTGGTGGTCGCCGTCCTGGCCGTACTCCTCAGGGCCCCGGTTGTTCGGGTCCATTGGTTCAAGCCCCCCAAAAGCGTCGTGTGCAGGGCCCCGGCAGGGACCACCCTCCCGGCCTTGCCGCACACCGCGCTGTCGCTTCTGGTCCGGGCCCGCCGGCGGGTTTGCAAAGGCAGCGGGCAGCCAGACCCTAAACCTTCGCCCAGTATCTCCGACAGCCCGGGGTGCCGGACGGCCCGAGAGGTCACGGTCTCGTGAGGATTGCGTGTGTCGGAGGTGTGAACCTTCACTTACACGCGGGGCAGGGTCTCCACACCGATGCCGCCCTCGATGGCGAGGATCCGGTGCAGCCGGGTGGCCACCAGCAGGCGCTGCATCTGCGGCGGCACGCCGCGCAGCACCAGCCGCCGCCCGCAGCGGCCGGCCCGCCGGTGGGCTCCCATGATCACGCCGAGTCCGGTGGCGTCCCAGGAGTCCAGCTCTGACAGGTCGAGCACCAGGTCGCCGACTCCGTCGTCGACGGCCGAGTGCAGGACCGTACGGGCGTCCGCCGCGCTGCGGACGTCGAGGCGGCCCCCGACGACCAGCTCGACGTGGTCGCCCCTGATGTGCATATGCGCTCCCCGGCGTGCGTCTTCTTCGTCGTCTTCTTCGTCTTGGCGTTGCGTTGCGCGCGTTGTGGTCTCTCGGCGATATCAGGCACTGCACCCTCTGACTGGCCGAAACGACCGGAGGTTGCCGTCTGTAAGCGAACCGATACCGAATTCACTCCGGCGTGTGACGTTTGCCGGGGCTGATGCGACCTCAGTGCTTGTAGAAGCCCTGCCCGCTCTTGCGGCCGATGTCACCGGCGTCCACCATCCGGCGCATCAGCTCCGGCGGGGCGAACTTCTCGTCCTGGGACTCGGTGTAGATGTTGCCGGTGGCGTGCAGCAGGATGTCGACGCCCGTCAGGTCGGCGGTGGCCAGGGGTCCCATGGCGTGGCCGAAGCCCAGCTTGCAGGCGAGGTCGATGTCCTCGGCGGTGGCGACGCCCGACTCGTACAGCTTCGCGGCCTCGACGACGAGGGCGGAGATGAGCCGGGTGGTCACGAATCCGGCGACGTCGCGGTTGACGACGATGCAGGTCTTGCCGGTGGACTCGGCGAACTCGCGTGCGGCGGCGAGCGTTTCGTCGCTGGTCTTGTAGCCGCGCACCAGCTCGCACAGCTGCATCATCGGGACCGGCGAGAAGAAGTGGGTGCCGACGACCCGCTCGGGGCGCTCGGTCACCGCCGCGATCTTGGTGATCGGGATGGCGGAGGTGTTGGACGCGAGGATCGCCCCGTCCTTCACCAGCTTGTCCAGGGTACGGAAGATCTCGTGCTTGACCTCGAGCTTCTCGAAGACGGCCTCGACGACGACGTCCGCGTCGGCGGCGGCGTCCAGGTCGGTGGTCGCGGTGATGCGCCCGAGCGCGGCCTCGGCGTCGTCGGCGGCGAGCTTCCCCTTGGCGACGAACTTGTCGTAGGAGGCCCTGATGCCGTCGGTGCCGCGCCGCAACGCCTCGTCGGTGACGTCGCGCAGGACGACCTCCCAGCCCGCCTGGGCGGAGACCTGGGCGATGCCGGACCCCATGAGACCGGCTCCGATGACGGCGAGCTTCCGTGCCACTGTGCGACTCCCCTGATACGCGCTGATTCTCGTCTCTCGGCCGGAGATTAGCGGGCGTGAGGCGCTGTGTGACCGGTTAGTAACGCGCGTCACGTCTCAAATGACGGACGTCACACCGAGGGGTGCCGTCCGGGTGTCACAGAGCGCCTCGTGCGGCGTAGTTGAGCACCTTCTCGCTCAGCAGGCCCTCCATCTCGTCCAGCAGCACAAGGATGTCGCGGGACACTTCGGCGGGTTTCCCGCCGGCCATCAGGCGGCGGCCGATGGTCGCCATCACCGTGCCGTGCAGCCAGTTGATCTGACCGGCCATCAGCGAGGGGACGGGGTCGTCGTCCGGGGCGCCGGTCTCCTCGCGCAGGGTGTGCTCGAGGTTGTCCTGCACCTCCTGGCCGATCGCCCAGAGCCGGGAACGCAGCGCGGGCGAGGAGTGGATGACCCCCATGAAGCGCGCATATCCCTCCATGAGACCGATCCGGGGTGAAACCGACTCGACCTCCTCGCGCAGTTCCCGCAGCACGGCCTGAGCCGCCGACTCCCCCTCCCGCCGCCCGCGCACCCAGCGCGAGAGCCGGTCGACCACGCCCTTGGAGCGGTCGAGAAAGAGGTCCTCCTTGGCCGGGAAGTAGTTGTAGACGGTGTTGACGGAGACGTTCGCGGCGTCCGCGACCTCCGCCACCGTCACGGCCTCGAAGCCGCGCTCCAGGAACAGCCCCGTGGCGACATCCGAGATGTACTGCCGGGTCTGCCGCTTCTTCCGTTCCCTGAGTCCCTCGGCCATGCCCGCATCCTAGCTGCGCCGACGACACAGTCTGGGGCCAGTGAAAACTTGGAGGCATTGCAAAATTACAGTGCCTCTGTTTTTCTGGAGCGCATGGCAATCATCAGTACGGCCGGGCTGGCCCGTACCTTCGCGACCAGGCGCGGTCCGGTCGAGGCGGTGCGCGGCATCGACCTCACCGTCCGCGAGGGCGAGATCCTTGGCTTCCTCGGCCCCAACGGCGCCGGCAAGACCACCACCCTGCGCATGCTCACCACCCTGCTCGCCCCCACCGGCGGCGCGGCCACCGTCGCCGGGCACGACCTGGCGACCGACCCGGCCGGGGTGCGCGCGGCGTGCGGGTACGTGGCGCAGTCGGGCGGGGTGGACACCCAGATCACCGTGCGGGAGGAGCTGGTCACCCAGGGGCGCCTGTACCGGCTGACCCGGGCGCGGGCCGCCGAGCGCGCCGCCGAACTGGCCCGCGACCTGGACCTGACCGGGCTGCTCGACCGCAAGTGCGGCGCGCTCTCCGGCGGGCAGCGGCGCCGGCTGGACATCGCGATGGCGCTCACGCACCGCCCGAAGGTGCTCTTCCTGGACGAGCCGACGACCGGTCTGGACCCGGGCAGCCGCGCCGACCTGTGGGACCTGGTCCGCCGGCTGCGCGCCGAGCACGGCACCACGGTCTTCCTGACCACCCACTACCTCGACGAGGCCGACGCCCTCTCCGACCGCCTGGTCGTCGTGGACGGCGGCGTGGTGGTCGCCGAGGGCACACCTGACGCCCTGAAGCGGGAGTACGGCGGCTCGCCGGACGCCTCGCTCCAGGACACCTTCCTGGCCGTCACCGGCCGCAGCGCGGCTCCGGCCGACGCCGCCCCCGTCGCCGTCTGACCTTCCGAGGATTCCCGATGCTGCTCCACGACACCGGCCTGATCTACGGCCGCTATCTGCGCCAGTCGCTGCGCTCCCGCTTCGCGCTGCTGTTCGGCGTGCTGATGCCGCTGCTGTACCTGCTCTTCTTCGGCCCGCTGCTGACCGACCTGCCGCTCGGCGGGCGGGGCAGCTCCTGGCAGGTGCTGGTCCCCGGCCTGCTGCTGCAACTGGGCCTGTTCGGCGCCTCCTTCGCCGGGTTCTCGATCATCATCGAGAACAGCCAGGGAGTGGTCGAGCGGATGCGGGTCACGCCCGTCAGCCGCCTGGCGCTGCTGCTCGGACGGGTACTGCGGGACGCCACCGTCTTCGCCTTCCAGGCGGTACTGCTGGTGCTGGCGGCCCTGGTGATGGGCCTGCGCGCGCCGCTGCCCGGCGTGCTGATCGGCTTCGCCTTCGTCGCCCTGCTCACGGTCTCGCTGGCCTCGCTGTCGTACGCGCTGGCGATGAAGGTGCGCACCCCGCAGGAGTTCGGGCCCACGATCAACGCGCTGACCATGCCGTCGATGCTGCTGTCCGGCCTGATGCTCCCGATGACCCTGGGCCCGGACTGGCTGGACGTGCTCTCGCACCTGATGCCGTTCCGCTATCTGGTGGACGCGGTGCGGGACGCCTACGTCGGCTCCTACGCGACGGCGCACATGCTGTACGGCACCCTGGTCGCCCTGGCCTTCACCGCGCTGGCCGTGACGGTGGGCACACGCGTGTTCCGGACGGCGGGCGCGTAACTACGCTGGCCCCATGGTCAACCTGACGCGCATCTACACCCGGACCGGCGACCAGGGCACCACCGCCCTCGGCGACATGAGCCGGGTCCCCAAGACCGACCTCAGGATCTCCGCGTACGCCGACGCCAACGAGGCGAACGCGGTGATCGGCACCGCCATCGCGCTCGGCGGCCTGTCCGAGGAGGTCGTCAAGGTCCTCGTCCGCGTCCAGAACGACCTGTTCGACGTGGGCGCGGACCTGTCGACGCCGGTGGTGGAGAACCCGGAGTACCCGCCCCTGCGGGTCGAGCAGTTCTACGTCGACAAGCTGGAGGCGGACTGCGACCGCTACCTGACCGAGGTGGAGAAGCTCCGCTCCTTCATCCTCCCCGGCGGCACCCCCGGTGCGGCCCTGCTGCACCAGGCGTGCACGGTGGTCCGCCGGGCCGAGCGCTCCACGTGGGCGGCGCTTCAGGCCCACGGCGACACGATGAACCCGCTCACCGCGACCTACCTCAACCGCCTCTCGGACCTGCTCTTCATCCTGGCCCGGGTGGCCAACAAGGAGGTCGGGGACGTGCTGTGGGTGCCGGGCGGGGAGCGCTAGGCAGCCCGTCGTCCCACCACAAGGTCATCCCGCCACGACGTCATCCCACCACCATGTAGAGACATGCGATCACCGCGAGGGCGACGAGCACCGCACCAACGACTAGGGCGCAGCCGAGCGCCCCGGTGACCCCGGCGATCGCCGCCCACCCGGCGCGTGCCGCCCGGTCTGCGCGCCGGGCGGCGTCCTGCGCGTCGGTGTCGTCGTACCAGCCGCGATCAGTCATGTCGCCCCCCACTTCCTGACCCTGGAGCTTACGTGACCATCCGCGCCGTTCCCAGTTTCCCCTGGCATGGACGAAACATTGCCCGATCGTGATCTGGATGTTTACAACCCTCGGTAAACGTCGACTTCTTCACAATCCCGGTCGCTCTCCACAGGTTGACCTGCAACCTTGCTACCGCGTTAGTTACTGACGGCCATGAGATGGATCTTTTGGGTGGGGTGTGGCGAGAATGTGGAACCGATTGCGGGGCGGGTCGTCGGGCCTGGTCGCGGTGGTATGTGCGGCGGTGATCGCCGCGGTGGTCCCGGGATCGGTGGCGTACGCGGCCGACGAGGAGGCGCCGGCTGCGTCGTCGTCGGAGGGGCAGAAGGCTCTTGACGCGGCGCGGGAGTCCGGTGAGCGGGTAGAGGTGCCAGGACAGCGGACGGAGCGGACGACGGTCTTCGCCAATCCGGACGGCGCCACGTTCACTTTGGAGGAGTCGGCGGTCCCGGTCCGGGTGCGGGCGTCGGGAGGTGGCTGGCAGACGCCGGACGCGACGCTGGTGCAGCGGGCGGACGGGTCGGTCGGTCCAAAGGGCGCAGCGGTGGGGATGGCGTTCTCGGGCGGTGGGGACGACGCTCCGCTGGCCCGGATCGAGGACGAGGGCCGTTCGCTGGCCCTGGACTGGCCGGGCGGACTGCCTGCTCCGCGGCTCGAGGGTTCGAGTGCGGTGTATGGGGAGGTGCTGCCGGGTGTCGACCTGAAGGTGACGGCGACGCCGGAGAGTTTCCAGCATGTGCTGGTGGTCAAGACGCCCGAGGCGGCGGCGAGTGAGGAGCTGAAGAAGCTCACGTTCGGGCTGGAGACGGAAGGGCTGGCGGTGCGTGAGGGCGCGTCGGGTGCGCTCGCGGCGGTCGACGGCAACGGTGCCACGGTGTTCCGGGCGCCTCCGGCGCGGATGTGGGACTCGGCGGGCCGGACGGCGGATGCCGACGAGGCCTCGCAGCAGTCGAAGTCGTCGCCGACCGAGTCGTCGCTGTCGACGTCGCAGGCACGGGTGCCGCAGACGGTGGGCGAGGACGGTCCAACGGGTGAGCCGGCGGATCCGGCGGAGGCCGCGCCGTCCGGCTCCGGTCTAGAGCCGGGGCAGGGCGACACCGTGGTCCGGATGGACGTCGAGGTGGGCCAGGGCAGGCTGTCGGTCGTCCCGGACGCGGACATGCTCGCCGGTACCGACGCGGACGCCTTCCCGGTGTTCATCGACCCGACGGTGACGTGGGGCGAGTCGGAGCGGACCCTGCTGCGCAGTGACGGCTACGAGTCCTACGGCTGGGGCAACGGGGACGACGACCGGGGCAAGGGCGCGGGCAAGTGCGGTTCCTGGAGCGGCTACTACTGCGGTCCGGGCTATGTGCAGAAGCTGTACTTCGAGTTCTCGCCGTCGAGTCTGCGGGGCAAGAAGGTGCTGGACGCCACGTTCCGGGTGACGGAACCGTGGGCGTTCCAGTGTGATCCGCGCTGGGTGGATCTGGTGCGTACGAACAACATCTCCTCGTCCACGACGTGGTCGTCGCGGCCCAAGGAGCTGGACTGGATGGTCGACCGGTATGTGTCGGCCGGGCGGGGATCGCTGTGCGACCCCGACTCGCCGGACGCACCGATCGAGTTCAACGACAATCCGGAGGAGAGCAACGAGAACCTGACCCCGACCGTGGCGAGCTTCGCGGCGGGCAAGTTCTCCCGGCTGACCCTGGAGGTCCGGGCGCACGATGAGAGCGACACCTCGGCGTGGAAGCGGTTCAAGAACGACGCGGTCCTGGCCGTGAAGTACGTGGGTCTGCCGGACAAGCCGTCCGCCGTCGGCATTCAGGGCGGCGGGAGCAGTACCGCCCCGGTGTGCGACAAGCGTGAGGCCGACGCGTCGATCGTCTCGTACCCGGCGCCCACGCTGAAGGCGACCGCGCAGACCAAGGCGGGCGGCAATGACGACACCGCCCAACTGCGGGTGTACTTCGACCTCGACGTGAAGAACGCCGACGGCTCCTGGACGGACGTCAACCCGGGCAACGGCTCCCTCGGCCCGTCGACCGGGTACGTCGACGACGACAGGGCGGTGTCCCTGAAGTGGTCGCCCCTGACTGACGGCAAGCTGTACCGGTACCACGCCTGGACCTGGTCGTACTACGGCTCCAGCCACCTCAGCAGCGCCGCCTCCGACGGCTACTGCTACTTCCGCATCGACTCCACCCGGCCCAAGGCCCCGCAGGTGACGCTCTCCTCGCCGTACACGGAGTGCACGACCAACGCCTGCGCCGCCGCAGGCAGTCCGGGCGAAGTGGCGACGCTGTCGTTCAAGCCGGCGTCCGGTGACACGAACGTGTCCTACCAGTACAAGGTGTCCTCGCAGGCGGCGTGGTCGGCCGAGCTGAAGGGTGCCACCGCCACGGCGAAGGTCACACCCACCCGCGGGGGCCTGCAGCGCGTGTACGTACGGGCGAAGGACACTCTGGGCTGGGGCGAGCAGTCCGTGACCGACTTCCTGGTGGACTCCGGTGCGGGTCCGGTCGGCCGATACCACTTCGACGAGGCGACGGGCGCGGCGGTCGACTCCGCCACCGTGGACGGCCGTGACGATGCGGCCCTGTACGGTGCGGCACGGGACGACCGCGGCCGCCGCGGCCTGATCACCCATGACGCCGAGGGCAACGCCCTCGGGACGCCCGTCACCGACCAGGGCCTGGCTCTGAACGGCACCACCGACTACGCGGCCACCAGCACATCGGTGGTGGACACCCGCGCCTCCTACACCGTCTCCGCCTGGGCCATGCTCAAGCCGGGCGTGGCACGCAACCAGACGGTGCTGGGACAGGACGGCGGCTTCTACAGCGGCTTCTACCTCACATATCGCGAGGCTGAGGGGGCCTGGACGCTGAGCACGTCACCCAAGGACGCCACCGACGGCAACATCGCGGAGCAGAAGGTGACGGCCACGCAGCCGGCCGCAAAGGGCGTGTGGACGCATCTCGCGGCCGTGTACGACGCGGACAAGAAGCAGATCCGGCTGTATGTGAACGGCCGGCTGCAGGGCAGCGACACCGTGTCCGCGGCGTGGGCGGCAGAGGGCGGTCTGCAGATCGGCCGCGTACTGTGGCGGGACGCCTACACCGACTACTTCGCCGGCTCGATCGACGAGGTCACCGTCTGGCAGCAGGCCCTGACCGACGAACTGGTCGCCGACGATGCCCGGCTCATGAACTCGCCGAACCACGCGGCGGTGGAACTGGTCGCGGACTGGTCGCCGGAGCGGGGCAGCGGCACCACGGTGCCCGACGCCCAGTCGGGCTACGGCAGGTCACTGACCCTGGGCGGCGGGGCCGCGCTGGACGGCGGGGCGATCGTCCTCGACGGCGTGGACGACGCGGCCACGGCCGCGGGACCGGTGGTGGACGACACAGGTTCGTTCACCGTGACGGCGCTGGCAGCCCTGGACGCCGACAAGGTACTCGCCAAGCCCGTCGGCTACACCGGCCAGGTCGTGGGACAGCGCACGGCGGACGGCTCGGCGTGGGGCCTGTGGTACAAGCGGACCGGCAGCGCCACGGTCCTGGACGAGGACACGTTGGAGGAGAAGACCGTCCCGGAGGGCTTCTGGTACTTCGGCCGGTTCGACGCCGACGGCACGTTCAGCGGGGTGGCCTCCGAGGAGAGCGCCTCGGTGGACGGCATGGTCCGGTTGACGGGTGTCTACGACACCGGGGACGGCACGGTTCGTCTGTACCTCGGCAGTGTCGTCAACGGTGACGCGCAGACGTTCACCGCGAAGACCGGCTCGGGCGACCTCGCTGTCGGCAAGGGCAGCACGGACGGGACGTGGCAGCACTACCTGCCCGCCCGTATCGCCGACGTACGGCTGTGGACCGGCGCGATGGCGACCGCACAGCAGATCGACGAGGCCGTCGCCGACTGACAACCGGTGAGCCGGGGGTGAGGGCAGACGTCGCGGCGGCCGCCCTCACCCCGTAAGGGACCGCGTACGGGACTGGGTGGGGAAGAGACCATGAGTTTTGGCATAGGCACATCAAGACGGCAACGGGACGAGAGACGACACCGACGCGGGACGAATCGGCTCGTGGTGCAGTCACTGGTCCTCGCACTGGTGGTGCCGGCGGGATTGGCGCAGGTGGCGCAGGCGGTGGAGCAGGACGGGCTGGGCCGTCCGGAGCTGCCCGAGTCCCTGGTGACCAAGGTGAAGCCGTTCGACGCGGACGCGGCGAAGAAGGCGCGGGCGAAGGTCGCCGAGGAACGGAAGGCCAACGCGGAGCAGGCGAAGCGGGCGACGGCCGAACGCGAGGCGGACTGGCCGGGCGCGGGCACGGCGAAGGTGCCGCTGAACCTGAAGGCGGACGGCACGGGCAAGCCGGCCGGTGTCCCGGTCACGCTGAGCCCGGTGGCCGGATCGAAGGCGTCGGATGCGGCGTCGGGCGAGGCCCGGGTCACGGTCCTGGACCAGAAGGCGGCCCGCAAAGCAGGCGTTACGGGCGTGCTGCTGACGGCCGAGGCGGAAGGCGCCGGCACGGCGAACGTGCGCGTGGACTACGGCGGCTTCGCCTCGGCGGTCGGCGGCGGCTGGTCGCAGCGGCTGCGCCTGGTGCGGCTGCCGGCGTGTGCGCTGACGACTCCGGAGAAGGAGGAGTGCCGCAAGCAGACTCCGCTGGCCTCCTCGGCCAACGACCTCAGCGACCAGACGGTCTCGGCGAAGGTCCCCCTGGAGGAGGCCTCGGGCGGTCCCTCGACCCAGTTGTCCGGGAAAGCGGGCAGTGCCGCGTCCTCCGGGGCGACGGTGCTGGCGGTCACGGCCGCGTCCGCGGGTTCGGGTCAGTCGCCCAAGGGCGCCGGTGACTACTCGGCGACGAAGCTCGCGGAGTCCTCGTCCTGGCAGGCCGGGGGCAGTTCGGGCTCGTTCACCTGGTCCTACGACTTCACGATGCCGCCGGCCGCGGCGGGACCCGTGCCGCCGCTGTCCCTGTCCTACGACTCGGGCAACGTGGACGGCCGCACGGCGACGACGAACAATCAGACCACGTCGGTGGGAGAGGGCTTCTCCCTCACTGAGTCCTACATCACCCGCGCCTACGGCTCGTGCGACAAGGACGGTCACGACGAGGTCTACGACCAGTGCTGGAAGTACGACAACGCGACGCTGGTCCTGAACGGCAAGTCGACCCGCCTGGTCAAGGACGACGACACCGGCGCGTGGCAGCTGGCCGACGACGACGCCTCGAAGGTGACGCGCTCGACCGGGGCGGACAACGGGGACGACAACGGCGAGTACTGGACCGTCGTCACGGGTGACGGCACCAAGTACGTGTTCGGGAAGAACAAGCTCGACGGCGCCGGTGACCAGCGCACCAACTCCACCTGGACCGCCCCGGTCTTCGGCGACGACTCCGGCGAGCCCGGCTACGGCGGCGGCGACTCCTTCGCCGACCGCGACCTGACGCAGGCCTGGCGCTGGAACCTCGACCACGTCGAGGACACCCACGGCAACGCGGCGACGTACTGGTACACCAAGGAGTCCAACTACTACGAGAAGAACAAGGCGGACAAGGCCAGTACCGGCTACACCCGGGGCGGTTATCTGAACCGCATCGAGTACGGTCTGCGCAAGGGCGCCCTGTTCACCGACAAGCCGGACGCCAAGGTCACCTTCACCTACGCCGAGCGCTGCACCCTGTCGGACTGCGGCAGCCTGACCGAGGACACCGCCGAGAACTGGCCGGACGTGCCGTTCGACGCGATCTGTGCCAAGGACGACGACGAGTGCGACGCGGCCGGCCCGTCCTTCTTCACCCGCAAGCGTCTGACCGGCATCGACACGTTCTCCTACAACGCCACCAGCAGCGCCTTCGACCCGGTGGACTCCTGGGACCTGACCCAGAAGTACCTGGACGGCGGTGACATCGGCGACAGCTCCGACCAGGTGCTGACCCTGACCTCGCTCAAGCGCGTGGCGAAGGCGGGCGACACGGCCATCACGGTCGACCCGGTCTCGTTCACCTACCAGATGCGGCCCAACCGGGTCGACGCCACCGACGACATCCTGCCGCTCACCCGCCCACGCATCTCCACCATCACCTCGGAGACCGGCGCGATCACCGAAGTGACCCTGACGTCACCGGAATGCGTCCGCAGCGAGGTCCTGAACGCGGCGCCGGACACCAACACCCGCTCCTGCTTCCCGCAGTTCTGGCACATCAACGGCGCCGAGGACGCGGCGATCGACTGGTTCCACAAGTACCGGGTGACCGCGGTCGGGGTGCACGACGCGCAGGCCGTCAACCCGGCAGTGGAGTACGCGTACGCCTACAGCGGTGCGGCCTGGCACTACAACGACGACCCGCTGACGCCGAAGGACGAGCGGACCTGGTCGGACTGGCGCGGCTACCGCCAGGTCATCGCCTACACCGGCAGGGTCGGCGAGACCCGGTCCAAAACCGTCTCGCTCTACATGCAGGGCATGCACGGCGACAAGAAGAAGGACGGCACCACCAAGTCCGTCACCGTGCCCCCGCTGCTCGACACTGACGTGAACCTGCCCGACGCCACCGACAGCGACCAGTGGAAGGGTCTGCTGCGCCAACAGGTCACCTACGATGGCAGCCTGCCCGTCAGCAGCGTCTTCAACAACTACACCCGGGGCGTCACCGCCACCCAGACGGTGCCAGACGCGGCCGACCACGTCGCGCAGTGGGTCCACGACACGACGGCCTACACCAGCACCTACCTCACGGGGCCCGAAAGATGGCGGACGCACACCGTCACAAAGCGGTACGACGGCCTCGGCATGGTAAGGGAGGTCGACGACTACGGTCAGACGGGCCTGGGCGGCGACGAAACCTGCACCCGCACCTGGTACGCCCGCAACGCGGACCTCGGCATCACGAACCTGGTCTCCCGCACCCGCACGGTGGCCAAGCAGTGCTCGGTCACGGACTCGGCCCTGAGCCTGCCCGCGACCAGCGCCACCGCCGGTGACGTCCTGGCCGACACCGCCACCGTCTACGACAAGGCCGACGCCACCACCTGGACCGCGACGCAGAAGCCCACCAAGGGCGAGCCCACCTGGACAGGCCGCGCCACCGGCTACGCCGCGACGGCCGGGAGCGACGGCCAGCGCCCGCCGTCCGGCTGGCAGACCGGCACCACGACCACCTACGACACCCTGGGCCGCCCCCTCACCGTCACCGACACCGCGGGCCGCGGCACCACTACCGCCTACACGCCCGCCGACGCGGGACCGCTGACCAGGAAGACCACGACGGACCCGAAGGGCTACCGCGCGATCACCTACCTGGAACCGCGACGCGGCCTCACCCTGCGCAGCTACGACATCAACGCCAAGAAGACCGAGCAGCGCTACGACGCGCTCGGCCGGCTCACCGAGGTGTGGCTGCCCAACCGCTCCAGCGGCAGTCAGCTCCCGAACTTCAAGTTCTCCTACCACCTCAACCGCTCCAAGCCGTCGTACGTGTCGACGGGCACGCTGACGAACAAGGACACCTACACCACCAGCTACGAGTTGTACGACTCCCTGTTGCGGCCCCTCCAGAAGCAGGCGCCGACACCGCAGGGCGGCCGGCTACTGACGGACACGCACTACGACACCCGCGGTCTGGCCTACGAGACGTTCGCCGACATGTTCGACAGCTCCAGTGCACCCAACGGCAGCTACACGCGTGCCGAGTACGGCCGCGCCCCCGCCCAGACGGAGGTGACCTTCGACGGCGCCGAGCGCCCGACCACCAGCACGCTGTACGTCGGCGGCGTGAGGAAGTGGACCACCACCACGACCTACACCGGTGACTCCACGGCCACCACCGCCCTGGACGGCGGCTCGGCGCAGCGCACGATCACCGACGTCCGGGGCCGTACGGTCGAGACCCGCGACTACGCCGGTGAGAGCCCGGCCGACGCGGACTTCGGTACCGGCCCCGGCGCCTCCTACACCTCGACGAAGTTCACCTACACCCTCGGCGACAAGCAGAGGACCATCACCGGTCCCGACGGCGCCGAGTGGTCCTACGGCTACGACCTGTTCGGCCGCCGGACCAGCGCCGACGACCCGGACAAGGGCCGGACGACCACCGAGTACAACGCCCTCGACCAGGCCGTCAGGGCCACCGACTCCCGCGGGAAGTCGGTCCTGAGCGCCTACGACGAGCTGGACCGCCTCACCGGCACCTGGGCGGGCTCGAAGACGGACGCCAACCAGCTCACCGGCTACACCTACGACACCCTCCTCAAGGGCAGCCCGACCTCCTCCACCCGCTACGTCGGCGGCAGGAACGGCGCCGCCTACACCCAGGCGATCACGGCCTACGACAGCATGGGGCGCGCGAACGGCACCGAACTGCGGCTGCCGGACAGCGACCCGTTCGTCAAGGCGGGGCAACCGGCCACGCTGGCGTTCGAGTCCCACTTCAACATCGACGGCACGCTGAAGCAGACCACCGCCCCCGCGCTCGGCGGCCTGCCCGCCGAAACCGTCGGCTACGACCACGACGAGCTGGGCAACCTCACCGACATCGGCACCTACCTCACCGACGTCGACTACTCGGCCCTGGCCGAACCGCAGATGCTCACCCTGGGCACCGGCGAGGACAGCGTCTACGTGGCCAACACCTTCGAGGCGGGCACGCGTCGTCTGACACGCAGCTACACCCAGGACAACACCCACCCCTACCAGTTGCAGGACCTGCGCTACGGCTACGACCAGGCCGGCAACATCACCTCCATCGCCGACCCCACCACCCTCGGCGGCACCAGCAGCGCCGAGACCCAGTGCTTCACCTACGACGCCCATCAGCGCCTGACCGAGGCCTGGACGCCCGCCTCCCAGAAGTGCGCCGACGCCCCCAGCGCCGACTCGCTGTCGGGACCGGCGCCGTACTGGACCGGCTACACCTACAACACCGCGGGCCAGCGGGCCACGGAGACCGAGCACACCGCCACCGCGACGACCCGGACCACCTACTGCTACACCGACGCGGACCAGCCCCACACCCTGACCGGCACCAGCACGACCGACTGCGCGGCCCCGCACAGCACCTACGCGTACGACAACGCCGGCAACACCACCGGGCGTCCCGGCGTCGGCGACGAGGGCAGTCAAGACCTCGCCTGGTCGGAGGAGGGGAAGCTCAGCCGCCTCACCGAGGACGACCGCTCCACCGACTACCTCTACGGCACCGACGGCACCCTGCTCGTCCGCGCCACCGAGAACGGCGAACGCGTCCTGTACGCCGGAGCCACCGAACTGCACCTCCGGGCCAACGGCACCACCTGGGCCCAGCGCCAGTACAGCGCGGACGGTGTCACCGCCGCCACGCGCTCCAACGAAAGCGGCACGGAGAAGGTCGCCTACCAGGTCAGCGATCACCACGGGACGTCCAACCTGTCCGTCGACCGTACGGACCAGGCGTTCGTCAAGCGCCGCACCACGCCCTTCGGTGAGGACCGCGGCACGCCGCTGAACGGGGCCTGGCCCGGTGACAAAGGCTTCCTCGGCAAGACCAGGGATGCCACGACCGGACTCACCCACATCGGCGCACGCGAGTACGACCCAAGCATCGGCCAGTTCATCAGCGTCGACCCCGTGCTGGAGGCCGACGAGTCGCAGACGTACAACGGGTACAGCTACGCCGCGAACAACCCGGTGACCGTCTCCGACCCCACGGGCACCCGGCTCGCCGACTGCGACGGTGGCTGGAACGAGTGCGGGCCCGGCCCCGGTACCCGCGGTGGCGGTGGCGGCAAGAAGAGCCAGACGAAGGACACCGGCGGCGGCACGCACAGCTCCGGGGGCAGCCGCAAGGACGAGCTGGGCCGGCGTGCCGCGGCGGCCTACCGTATGGGCCTTGCCGCCCTCAACGCCGACATCGTCCTCAACCCGAACGCGACCCAGCTCGTGTCCATGTGGTTCATGGGCGCCACTCCGTCGGCCTACTTCTTCGACGAGAGCGACAAGATGACGCAGGACGTCAAGCGGCACATCTGGCTGAACATCGTCCGCAGGTACCTGTCGCACCGGAAGGGGACCAAGATCGGTGAGCCCATCAAGGGGCTCGACTACAAGACCCAGTACGGCGCGGCCATGAACGACCTGCCGCTGAAGGGGATGATGGCAGGGGAGATGTCCGACGCGATCATGCAGCTCCTCGGGGACGACGATCCGGACACGGCGGAGGGAGCCACCCGCGCGGCACTCGGGTCGTTCAACCTCCAGGCGAAGGTGACCGACTACAACAGGCTGAACAGGCGCGGAAAGGTCCAGTTCCAGATCAAGCAGTCGATGACCGTCGAATCGCTGACCCGGGGCGTGTCGAAGGAGGGTTACAGCGGTGGCGCTAAGGACCCGAACGCCATGGCCATCTCGAACACGGCCCACATGCTCTTCCCCAACGGGCAGAAGGACCTGCAAATGACCTTCACCTGGACGGAGTACATCCCGATGCCCGCGCCCGTCGAGTGAGGGCCGCCGCCCGCTGAGAAACCTGGGAAGCCGTCGGCCTCCGAGCTTCGGAGGCCGACGGCCGCGCGCCCGCACAAGCGCGTCAGGCCGACCGGCGCGCCGACCGGACGATGCCCCACCCGGTCTGCGCGCCGCCGACGCACATCATCACGATGCCGACCTTCGCCAGGTCGACGACGGGGACGTCCACGTCCCCGGTGAACAGCCACAGGGCGAGGCCGACCACGAAGGTGGCCGCGCCCTCCCACACGTTCCGCTCAGGCAGGTAGCTCATCGGCGCGCCGCCTCCTTCTCCGTCTGCTTTTCCACGGGGAGCCCGGGCGTCCCGGCCGGCGCCTTCTTCGGCCAGATCAGGTACGCGAGGGCCACCGCGCCGTGGATACCGAGGACCCGGATCGCCGCCCACTGGAAGGCGCGCAGGGACGAGACGTCGCCCTCGTCGCCGACGTACCAGACCGCGCCCTGGAGCAGCGCGCAGGCCACGGCCGCGCCCAGCAGGGTGCGCAGCCACAGCCGGCCCTCGTGGGCCGCCCGTGCCCTGCCGTAGCGCGGGGGCTTGACCGGCGGCGGGCCACCGGCCAGGCGGTGGGCGGCGTGCCCGTCGAGCCAGCGGATCGTGTAGTGGCCGTAGGCGACGGTGTAGCCGATGTACAGCGCGGCCAGGCCGTGCTCCCAGCCGGGCTCGGCGCCGTTCTTCAGGTCCCACGCCGTCACGGCGAACAGCACCAGTTCCAGCACCGGCTCGCACAGCAGCAGGACGACGCTGGTGCGCCGCCACTTCAGCAGGTAGCGGGCGCCCAGGCCCAGGGCCAGCAGCACCCAGAAGCCGACCTCGCAGGCGATGATCAACGCGACGACCACGACGCACTCCTCTCGTTCGCCCTTCCAGGCTCCCGTCGGAATCCGCCGGGATCGTCGTCGGCGGTGACGAACCTCCGGTACATCGAAAGATGCAGTGCGGGACCCTTCCCCGGGATCAGGCGGGCGGGGCGCGGGCCGTGTTGGATGGTGGCATGGCCGCACGACTCCCCCGCCCGCGCCGCTTCGACGTGTACGCCGCGTCGGCCGGGCTGCTGGGCGGGCTGCTGCTGTGGGGCATCGGCCTCGGCGTACGGCCCGCCGACGAGCCGGTCGTGCTGTTCGACGGCCGCTGGCCGCTGTTGGCCCCGCTCGCCGTCATGGCGGGCTGCGAGCTGCTGCGCCGGGCCGCGCCGCGCACCGGTCTGCTGATCGGCACCGTCGCGCTGGTCGCGGACACGCTCACCCAGGGCAGCCTGGTCACGGTGATCATGTACACCGACCTGATGTACGCCGCCGTGCTGTACGGCCCGCCCGCCTCGGCCCGCCGCATCCCGTGGATCACCGGGCTGCTCACCGTCGCCTCGACGCTGGTGCCGTTCGCCGTGTGGCGGGTGCCCGAGACCCTGCTCATCGGTGTCGCAGTCGGCGTCGTGTCCTTCGCGCCCGCCTCCACGGGGCTCATCGTCCGCAACCACCGCGAGGCCGCCGACGCCGCCCTGCTGCGGGCCGAGCAGACCGCGCTGCTCGCCGAGATGGACCGGGTCCAGGCGGTGACGGCGGAGCGCTCCCGGATGGCCCGCGAGCTGCACGACATGGTCGCCAACCACCTGTCCGCGATCGCCATCCACTCCACGGCCGCGCTCTCCCTGGACGACGCGGCGACCACCCGGCAGGCGCTCGGCGTGATCCGCGAGAACAGCGTGGCGGGACTGGCCGAGATGCGACGCCTCATCGGCATCCTGCGGGACCAGGGCGGGGACACCGGGCCGGCCGCCGCCCCCACCCTCGACGGGCTCGGCGCGCTGGTCGAGGGCGCCCGCGCCAACGGCCTCGACGTCACCCTGGACACGGCACCCGGCGAGAACCTGCCCGCACCGGTCGAGCTGGCCGCGTACCGGATCGTGCAGGAGTCGCTCACCAACGCCCTCAAGCACGCCTCCAAGGGCACCGTCCTGGTCCGGCTGGACCGGCACGAGGGCGCCCTGCGGGTCGAGGTGACCAGCCCGTACGGCGACCGGGACACCCCGCGCGCGCCCGGTTCCGGCGCCGGTCTGGTCGGGATGCGGGAGCGGGCCGCGCTGCTGCACGGCACGTTCGAGGCCGGGGCGGTGGCGGACCCCGGCCCGGCGGGCGGCAAGATCTGGGCCGTGCGCGCCACGCTGCCCCTCACCGAAGGAGACCTCGCATGATCCGCGTCCTCGTCGCCGAGGACCAGTCCGCCGTCCGCGCGGGGCTGGTGCTGATCCTGGGCAGCGCACCGGACATCGAGGTGGTCGGGGAGGCCGCGGACGGCGAGCAGGCGGTGGCGCTGGCCCGGGAGCTGCGTCCCGACCTGGTGCTGATGGACGTGCAGATGCCGCGCCTGGACGGCGTGTCGGCGACCCGGATCGTGGTCGGGGAGCAGCTCGCCGACGTCCTGGTGCTGACCACCTTCGACCTGGACGAGTACGTCTTCGGGGCGCTGCGGGCGGGAGCCGCCGGGTTCCTGCTGAAGAACACCGACGCCAAGGACCTGATCGCGGCCGTGCGCACGGTGGCGGGCGGCGAGGGCATCGTGGCGCCGGCCGTCACCCGGCGGCTGATCACCGAGTTCGCCGCGCACCCGGTGCGCGAGCCGGCCGCGGACCCGGCCGGGCTGCGGGACCTGACCCGGCGTGAGCGCGAGGTGCTCTCCTGTCTCGGCGAGGGGCTGTCCAACGCGGCGGTCGCCGAGCGTCTCGACATGGCGGAGGCCACGGTGAAGACGCACGTCAGCCGGCTGCTGGGGAAGCTGGGGCTGCGCAGCCGGGTGCAAGCGGCGGTGCTGGCCCAGGAGTTGGGGATCTAGTTTTCCCTGTCAATCACAGGTTCAACCACTGGCCGCCACATTGGTCCAGACCTATTGACCTGTGGTCCAGACCTTTCTATTCTCGCCGCACTGCGGGCATGAGGCTCAGTCATGCCCTCGACAACATCCCCATATAAGGAGGCGCACATGCGCTTCAGACACAAAGCCGCGGCACTCGCAGCGACCCTGGCGCTTCCCCTCGCCGGCCTGGTCGGCCTCGCGAGCCCGGCCCAGGCCGCCGCGAGCGCGACGGCCACCTTCGAGAAGACCTCGGACTGGGGCACGGGCTTCGGCGGCAAGTGGACGGTGAAGAACACCGGCACCACCTCTCTCAGCTCCTGGACCGTCGAGTGGGACTTCCCCTCCGGCACCAAGGTCACCTCGGCCTGGGACGCCACCGTCACCAACTCCGCCGACCACTGGACCGCCAAGAACGTCGGCTGGAACGGGACGCTCGCCCCCGGCGCCTCGGTCTCCTTCGGCTTCAACGGCAGCGGGCCCGGCTCCCCGTCCAACTGCAAGCTCAACGGCGGCAGCTGCGACGGCACCTCGGTCCCCGGCGACGAGGCCCCCTCCGCGCCCGGCACGCCCACCGCCTCCAACATCACCGACACCTCGGTGAAGCTGTCCTGGTCGGCGGCGACCGACGACAAGGGCGTCAAGAACTACGACGTCCTGCGGGACGGCGCGAAGGTCGCCACCGTCACCGGCAC
Organism: Streptomyces sp. NPDC001599; assembly: GCF_042893535.1. NCBI lineage: Bacteria > Bacillati > Actinomycetota > Actinomycetes > Kitasatosporales > Streptomycetaceae > Streptomyces > Streptomyces sp. NPDC001599. The sequence continues at coordinate 206,146 of NZ_JBIAVA010000011.1, read as the reverse complement.
CACCTACACGGACAGCGGCCTCACCAAGGGCACCGCCTACTCGTACAGCGTCAAGGCCCGTGACACCGCCGACCAGACCGGCCCGGCCAGCGGCTCGGTGAAGGTCACGACCACCGGCGGCGGGGACGGCGGCAACCCCGGCACCGGTGACGAGGTCAAGATGGGCTACTTCACCAACTGGGGCGTCTACGGGCGCAACTACCACGTGAAGAACCTGGTCACCTCCGGCTCCGCCGACAAGATCACGCACATCAACTACGCCTTCGGCAACGTCCAGGGCGGCAAGTGCACCATCGGCGACGCGTACGCCGACTACGACAAGGCGTACACCGCCGACCAGTCCGTCGACGGCGTCGCGGACACCTGGGACCAGCCGCTGCGCGGCAACTTCAACCAGCTGCGCAAGCTGAAGGCCAAGTACCCGAACATCAAGATCCTCTACTCCTTCGGCGGCTGGACCTGGTCCGGCGGCTTCCCCGACGCCGTGAAGAACCCGGCCGCGTTCGCGAAGTCCTGCCACGACCTGGTCGAGGACCCGCGCTGGGCCGACGTCTTCGACGGCATCGACCTGGACTGGGAGTACCCGAACGCCTGCGGTCTCAGCTGTGACGAGACCAGCGCCCCGAACGCCTTCAGCAGCATGATGAAGGCCATGCGCGCCGAGTTCGGCCAGGACTACCTGATCACCGCGGCCGTCACCGCCGACGGCTCGGACGGCGGCAAGATCGACGCAGCCGACTACGGCGAGGCCTCGAAGTACCTCGACTGGTACAACGTGATGACGTACGACTTCTTCGGTGCCTGGGCGAAGAACGGTCCGACCGCTCCGCACTCGCCGCTGACCGCGTACGACGGCATCCCGCAGCAGGGCTTCACCACCGCCGACGCGATGGCGAAGTTCAAGTCCAAGGGCGTCCCGGCCGACAAGCTGCTGATCGGCATCGGCTTCTACGGCCGCGGCTGGACCGGCGTCACGCAGTCCGCGCCCGGCGGCACCGCCACCGGCCCGGCGACCGGCACCTACGAGGCGGGCATCGAGGACTACAAGGTCCTCAAGAACAGCTGCCCGGCCACCGGCACCGTCGCCGGCACCGCGTACGCCCACTGCGGCTCCAACTGGTGGTCCTACGACACCCCGGCCACCATCAAGTCCAAGATGGACTGGGCCGAGCAGCAGGGCCTCGGCGGCGCCTTCTTCTGGGAGTTCAGCGGCGACACCACCAACGGCGAACTGGTGAGCGCCATCGACGGCGGCCTGAAGTAACAACCACTCCGTAGGCGCATTCGCTCTCCCCTCAGGCTTCGTCCAGGGGGAGAGTGAATGTGGCTACGCCACATTCACTCGCTGACCGGGCGGGGCTGCCTCCAGCCACGCGAGGAATCCGGTCAGCGCGTCTTCGCTCATCGCCAGCTCCAGCCGGGTGCCCCGGTGGAGACAGGCCAGGATCACGGCGTCGGAGAGCAACGCCAGCTCCTCCTCGCCGTCCGGCAGCCGGCGGCCGGCCACTTCGATCGCGGAGCGCTCCAGCACGCGGCGGGGGCGCGGGGAGTACGAGAAGACGCGGTACCACTCGACCCGGTCGCCGTTGTAGCGGGCCACGCCGTAGGCCCAGCCCTTGCCGTCGGTGGTGTCGCCCTCCTTGGGGGCGTCCCAGCGCAGGGAGCAGTCGAAGGTGCCGCCCGAGCGCTGGATCAGCCGGCGGCGCAGGCCGAAGACGAAGAGGCCGATCACCACCACGGCCACCACGATTCCGCACACAGTCAGAGCGAGGGCCATCGACACCGACCTCCTCGTCTCCTAGGTAACGGAACGGAAAAAACACCCGGATCTGCCTCAGCCGCGGCCGGGTCCGGATGGCTCCGGTCCCAGCCGCGGCTGAGTGACGTCATGGCACGACGCTATCGCACTGTGCTGTGGATCAGCGTCCCGCCGCCGCGCGCAGTCGGACGTCCGCGCGACGCTCGGCGTGGGCGTCGCCCTCCGCCTTCGCGCGCTCGAGCTTGCGCTCGGCGCGGTGGACGTCGATCTCGTCCGACAGCTCGGCGACCTCGGCCAGCAGCGACAGCTTGTTGTCGGCGAACGAGATGAAACCGCCGTGCACCGCGGCGACGACCGTCCCGCCGTCACTCGTACGAATGGTCACCGGGCCCGACTCCAGCACACCGAGCAGCGGCTGGTGACCGGGCATGACGCCGATGTCGCCGGACGTGGTGCGCGCGACGACCAGGGTGGCCTCGCCGGACCAGACCTCTCGGTCGGCCGCGACCAGCGCGACGTGCAGCTCAGCAGCCAAGGTGGCTCCTCGGGTCACCACCCGGCGGGAGAGCCGGGTGTTGGTTACAAGTCTAAGGGGCGTGCCGGAGGGGACGGGACGCGCCCGCCCCCTCCGGGTGGTGAGCCGTGCGGCTCACCGTGAGCCGAGGCTCAGGAGACGCCCAGCTCCTTGGCGTTGTTCTTCAGGTCCTCGATGCCACCGCACATGAAGAACGCCTGCTCCGGGAAGTGGTCGTACTCGCCGTCGCAGATCGCGTTGAAGGCCGCGATCGACTCGTCCAGCGGGACGTCCGACCCGTCGACGCCGGTGAACTGCTTGGCGACGTGGGTGTTCTGGGACAGGAAGCGCTCCACGCGACGGGCGCGGTGGACGACGAGCTTGTCCTCTTCGCCCAGCTCGTCGATACCGAGGATCGCGATGATGTCCTGCAGGTCCTTGTACTTCTGCAGGATGTTCTTCACGCGCATCGCGGCCTGGTAGTGGTCCGCCGCGATGTACCGCGGGTCGAGGATGCGGGACGTCGAGTCCAGCGGGTCCACGGCCGGGTAGATGCCCTTCTCGGAGATCGGACGGGAGAGCACTGTCGTCGCGTCGAGGTGGGCGAAGGTGGTGGCCGGGGCCGGGTCGGTCAGGTCGTCCGCGGGGACGTAGATCGCCTGCATCGAGGTGATCGAGTGACCACGGGTCGAGGTGATGCGCTCCTGGAGGAGACCCATCTCGTCGGCCAGGTTCGGCTGGTAGCCCACCGCGGAGGGCATGCGGCCGAGCAGGGTCGACACCTCGGAGCCCGCCTGGGTGAAGCGGAAGATGTTGTCGATGAAGAACAGCACGTCCTGCTTCTGGACGTCGCGGAAGTACTCGGCCATGGTCAGGCCGGCCAGCGCGACGCGCAGACGGGTGCCCGGCGGCTCGTCCATCTGACCGAAGACCAGCGCGGTCTTGTCGATGACGCCCGACTCGCTCATCTCGTCGATGAGGTCGTTGCCCTCACGAGTGCGCTCACCGACACCGGCGAACACGGAGACACCGTCGTGGTTGTTGGCGACGCGGTAGATCATCTCCTGGATGAGCACCGTCTTGCCGACGCCGGCACCGCCGAACAGACCGATCTTGCCGCCCTTGACGTACGGGGTCAGCAGGTCGATGACCTTGACGCCGGTCTCGAACATCTCGGTCTTCGACTCGAGCTCGTCGAAGTTCGGCGCCTTGCGGTGGATCGGCCAGCGCTCACCGGTGTACTGCTCGTCGACGTTCAGCACCTCACCGAGGGTGTTGAACACCTTGCCCTTGGTGAAGTCGCCGACGGGGACGGAGATGGCCGCGCCCGTGTCGGTCACCGGGGCCTGGCGGATGAGACCGTCGGTGGGCTGCATGGAGATGGTGCGGACCAGGCCGTCACCGAGGTGCTGGGCGACCTCGAGGGTCAGCGTCTTGAGCTCACCCTCCTTGGCCGGGTCGGCGACCTCGACGTGGAGGGCGTTGTAGATCTCCGGCATCGCGTCGACGGGGAACTCCACGTCGACGACCGGGCCGATGACCCGGGCGACGCGGCCCGTGGCCGTCGCGGTCTCAACAGTGGTGGTCATTAGTTGTCACTCCCCGCGTTCGCGTCGGCCAGGGCACTGGCGCCACCGACGATCTCGCTGATTTCCTGGGTGATTTCGGCCTGGCGGGCCGCGTTGGCAAGACGGGAGAGCGTGTTGATCAGCTCGCCCGCGTTGTCGGTGGCCGACTTCATCGCGCGCCGGGTGGCGGCGTGCTTGGAGGCAGCCGACTGGAGCAGCGCGTTGTAGATGCGGCTTTCGACGTAGCGCGGCAGCAGGGCGTCGAGGACGTCCTCCGCCGACGGCTCGAAGTCGTACAGCGGAAGGATTTCGTCCTTCGCGCCGGACTCCTCCGCGACCTCGTCGAGGCTCAGCGGCAGCAGCCGGGAGTCGACCGCCGTCTGCGTCATCATCGAGACGAACTCGGTGTAGACGATGTGGAGCTCGTCCACGCCGCCCTCGGCCGTGTCCTTCTCGATGGCCTCGATCAGCGGCGCCGCGACCTTCTTGGCGTCCGCGTACGTCGGCTCGTCGGTGAAGCCCGCGAACGACTCCACGACCTTGCGCTCGCGGAAGTTGTAGTGGGCCAGACCGCGCCGGCCGACGATGTACGTGTCGACCTGGCGGCCCTCACGCTCGAGGCGCTCGGTCAGCTGCTCCGCCGCCTTGATGGCGTTGGAGTTGAAGGCGCCGGCCAGACCGCGGTCGCTCGTGAGGAGCAGGACCGCGGCACGGCTCGGGCTGTCCGCCTCCGTGGTGAGCGGGTGCTTCGTGTTCGACCCGGTACCGACCGCCGTGACCGCGCGGGTGAGCTCCCGCGCGTACGGCGTGGAGGCCGCCACCTTGCGCTGCGCCTTGACGACGCGCGAGGCGGCGATCATCTCCATCGCCTTGGTGATCTTCTTGGTCGCGGTGACGGATCGGATGCGACGCTTGTAGACCCGGAGCTGGGCTCCCATGAGTCAGGTCCCTTCCTTACGTCACTTGGCGGCGGACGGGGCGTCCTCGCCGAGCAGCTTGCCGTCGCTCGTCTCGAACTGCTTCTTGAACGCCGCGATGGCCTCGGCGACGGCCTGCAGGGTGTCGTCGGACATCTTGCCGCCCTCGCGGATGGAGGTCATGAGGCCCTGCTCCTGGCGGTGCAGGTACTCGAGCAGCTCCTTCTCGAAGCGGCGGATGTCGGCGACGGGCACCTCGTCCATCTTGCCGGTGGTGCCGGCCCAGACGGAGACGACCTGGTCCTCGGTGGACATCGGCTGGTACTGGTTCTGCTTCAGCAGCTCGACCATGCGCTGACCGCGCTCCAGCTGCGACTTCGACGCGGCGTCCAGGTCGGAACCGAAGGCGGCGAACGCCTCCAGCTCACGGAACTGGGCGAGGTCGACGCGGAGGCGGCCGGAGACCTGCTTCATGGCCTTGTGCTGGGCGGAGCCACCGACGCGGGAGACCGAGATACCGACGTTCAGGGCCGGACGCTGACCGGCGTTGAACAGGTCGGACTCCAGGAAGCACTGGCCGTCGGTGATGGAGATGACGTTGGTCGGGATGAACGCCGACACGTCGTTGGCCTTGGTCTCGACGATCGGCAGACCGGTCATCGAGCCGGCGCCCTCGGCGTCGGAGAGCTTCGCGCAGCGCTCCAGCAGACGGGAGTGCAGGTAGAAGACGTCACCCGGGTAGGCCTCGCGGCCCGGCGGGCGGCGCAGCAGCAGCGACACGGCGCGGTAGGCGTCGGCCTGCTTCGACAGGTCGTCGAAGATGATCAGGACGTGCTTGCCCTCGTACATCCACTGCTGGCCGATGGCCGAGCCGGTGTACGGCGCCAGGTACTTGAAGCCGGCCGGGTCGGACGCCGGGGCGGCCACGATGGTCGTGTACTCCAGCGCGCCGTTCTCCTCCAGCGCGCCGCGCACGGACGCGATGGTGGAGCCCTTCTGGCCGATGGCGACGTAGATGCAGCGGACCTGCTTGTTCGGGTCGCCGGTGCGCCAGTTGTCGCGCTGGTTGATGATCGTGTCGACGGCCAGGGCGGTCTTGCCGGTCTGGCGGTCGCCGATGATCAGCTGACGCTGACCGCGGCCGATCGGGGTCATGGCGTCGACGGCCTTGTAGCCGGTCTCCATCGGCTCGTGCACCGACTTGCGCTGCATGACCGTGGGGGCCTGCAGTTCGAGGGCGCGGCGACCGGAGGTCTCGATCTCGCCGAGGCCGTCGATCGGGTTGCCGAGGGGGTCGACGACGCGGCCGAGGTAGCCCTCGCCGACGGCCACGGAGAGGACCTCGCCGGTACGCGAGACCGGCTGTCCCTCCTCGATGCCGCTGAACTCACCGAGGACGACGCAACCGATCTCGCGCTCCTCGAGGTTGAGGGCGAGGCCGAGGGTGCCGTCCTCGAACTTCAGCAGTTCGTTGGCCATGGCCGAGGGCAGGCCCTCGACCTTCGCGATGCCGTCGCCGGCAAGGGTGACCGTACCGACCTCCTCGCGCGAGGCCGCGTCCGGCTTGTACGACTGGACGAAGTTCTCCAGTGCGTCCCGGATCTCCTCCGGCCGGATCGTGAGCTCCGCCATCTGAGTTCCCTGCTCTCCTTGTTGGGCCCGAAGTTTCACTTGGGGGTATTCCACGAGTCGGGACTCCCCCCAATGAGAGGTGAATCCTCTGCACGGCCCAACCAGGGCCGTCGTAAGTACGTACTGCTACTGCTCTGTTACTGCTTCTGCTCTGTTACTGCTTCTGCTGTTGTCGCGCGTGGGCGTCAGCTCGCCAGCCGGCGGCCGGCGTCCTCCAGACGGTCCGCGATGGAGCCGTTGATGACCTCGTCACCGACCTGCACCCGGATTCCGCCGAGGACCTCGGGGTCCACGTCGAGGTTCAGGTGCATCGGACGGCCGTAGACCTTCGCGAGGGCCGCGCCGAGGCGCTGCTTCTGCGTGTCGCTCAGCGGCACCGCCGAGGTGACCACGGCGACCATCCGGTCCCGCCGGTCGGCGGCGAGCTTGGACAGGGACTCGAGTCCCGACTCCAGGCTACGTCCCCGCGGCGCGGTGACAAGGCGCGTCACCAGACGCTCGGTGGTCCGCTCCGCCCGGCCGCCGAGCAGGTCGCGCAGCAGCTCGCCCTTGGCCGCGGTGGTGGCCGACCGGTTGGTGAGCGCGGCGCGCAGCTCGGTGTTGGAGGAGATGATCCGGCCGAACCGGAACAGCTCGTCCTCGACGTTGTCGAGCCGGCCCCGCTTCTGGGCGGCGGTGAGGTCGGCGGTGTCCGCCAGCTCCTCCAGCGCGTCCACCAGGTCGCGGGACTGCGACCAGCGGGAGCGCACCATGCCGGCCACCAGGTCGACGGCGGTGCCGGTGACCTGGGTGCCGAGGAGACGCTGGGCGAGCTCGGCCTTGGCCTCGCCCGACTGCGCCGGGTCGGTGAGGACCCGACGCAGCGACACCTCGCGGTGGAGCAGCGCGGTGACGGCGGCCAGCTCGTCGGCGAGCGAGCCGGCGTCCACGGACGTGGAGTCCGTCAGCGCGTCGAGACGCTCGCGTGCGGCGGCCAGGGTCTCGCGGCTCGCTCCGTGCATCCCACTCATCGGGTTGCCTCTGCCGTCGTCGCCTTGTCGTCCAGCTCGTCCAGGAAGCGGTCGATCACACGGCTCTGGCGGGCGTGGTCCTCGAGGGACTCGCCGACCAGCTTGCCGGCCAGCTCGGTGGCCAGCTTGCCGACGTCCTGGCGCAGCGCGGACGCGGCGGCCTTGCGGTCGGCCTGGATCTGGGCGTGACCGGCGGCGATGATCTCCTCACGCTGCCGCTGGCCTTCCGCGCGCATCTCGGCGATGAGCGTGGCGCCCTGCTCCTGCGCCTCCTGGCGCAGTCGCGCGGCCTCGTGCCGGGCCTCGGCGAGCTGGGCCTTGTACTGCTCGAGGACGCTCTGGGCCTCGGTCTGCGCGGCCTCGGCCTTCTCGATACCGCCCTCGATGGCCTCGCGACGCTCTTCCAGAACCTTGTTGATGTTCGGGAGGAGCTTCTTGGCGAGGAAGCCGAAGACGATGACGAAGGCGATCAGGCCGATGACGAGCTCGGGGATCGGCGGGACGAGGGGATTCTCCATCTCCTCTGCCGCGATCTGGAGCATCGGGCTCATGGGTTTGCCTTTCGTCTAGTCGGCTGGTCTGGGATCAGCGATCAGTAGCCGTAGACGAACGGCATGACCAGACCGATCAGGGCGAGCGCCTCACAGAAGGCGAAGCCCAGGATCTGGTTGGCGCGGATCAGGCCGGCCGCCTCGGGCTGACGGGCCAGGGCCTGGGTGCCGTTGCCGAAGATGATGCCGACGCCGACGCCGGGGCCGATGGCAGCGAGGCCGTAACCGATGGAACCGAGGGAACCTTCGACGGCAGCAAGGGTCTGGGACATGCCAGTTCTTCCTTTTCTTTACGGACCGGTGGGGGTTGGCCACCGGACGACTGTGAGAGGTCTGGGCGCGCTTGCTCAGTGGTGCTCGGCCATGGCGCCCTGGATGTAGGTGCACGTCAGCAGGACGAACACGTAAGCCTGCAGAGCCTGGATGAACAGCTCGAAGGCGGTCATCACCACGGTCATGATGAACGAGACGCCCGCGTAGGCGATGCCGATGCCGTTCAGCAGGTACCAGCTGGCGATCGTGAACAGGAGCAGCAGGGTGTGACCCGCGAACATGTTCGCGAAGAGTCGCACGGCGTGGGTGAAGGGCCGGATCAGGATGTTCGAGAAGAACTCGATCAGCATGGCCAGCGGCAGCACCGGGCCGAGCGACTTGTCGTAGCCGGTGACGTTCTTGAAGAACCCGACGAACCCCTGGCGCTTGAAGGTCAGCGAGATCCAGGTGACGTAGACGATCAGGGCGAGCACCGCCGGGTAGGCGATGATCGAGGTGACCGGGAACTGGGCGACCGGAATGATCGACCAGAGGTTCATCATCCAGACGAAGAAGAAGAGCGAGACGACGAGCGGGACGTACTTCTCGCCTTCCTTCTTGCCGATGGTCTCGTAGACGACTCCGCGCCGGATGAAGTCGTAACCCGCCTCGGCGACCATCTGGAGCTTGCCGGGGACGACCTTCGGCTTGCGGAAGGCCGCCCAGAAGAACCCGACGATGACGATCGACCCCAGCAGCGCCAGCAGCATCGGCTTGTTGAAGTACAAGTTGCTGTCGTGGTCGCCCCACAGGGGCTCGAACAGGAACGAGTGCAGGCCGGGAGAAGGGAAGCCACAACCGTCGAAGATGTGGCAGTCGGTCTCGAAGGCGAGCACCTGCGTCGGGTCAGCACTCACCGCGGGCTCCTTCAGCGTGGCGCATGGATACGGCAACCTCGTTGTGTCGGCGCGGCGCGGGGCCGCTGTTCGGCACGGGACTGGTGTTACGGGTGTGGGGGCGGCTGTGGGGCATCTCGCCTCGCGATTCAGCAGGCGTCAGCCGAGATGCCCGCGCCCGCGATGCCGCAGTTGGCACCGGACGATAGCAGGACTTCACATGCCTCTTTATCCCGGCCCTACCCCTCACGACGAGTGGCCCGTCTTTTCGGACTTTTCGCTCGATGAATCGGGCTCGACGTAGAGAACCTTGGCCTTCATGTGCGCCCGGGTCTGCGCACCGATCCACGCGAGCGTGACGACGAGCAGACTGATGGCGAAGGACCGGGGGTTGAACAGCGTCGTGTTCTTGAACGCGGCGAGGAAGACGAACAGCAGCAGGATCTGCGCCGCGTAGAGCAGCAGGCCCATCCCCTGGAAAAGGTGCGGAAGCGATTTGGCAGTGCGCTGCAGGACGTAGAGGCCGATCCCCATGAAGAGCATGGCGAGCACGGTCGCGACGACGGCTCCGACCGCACCCTTGCCACCGGCGACCGCGGCGCTGACGACGACGGCGACAGCGCCGACGCCGGCCGCGGGCACGGCAGACTGAAGCAGGATCCGGACGTCATTGGACGGCATGGCGGCAACTCCGCTTTCAACACACAGGGGGCAGGTGTCGTCATGGACGAGCGTAGCCCCGAGCCGGACGAGGTCCTCACTTACAAGAGACCGTCGCACTACGGTCCTTGGGCTCTACCCGGGGGATACTCGTGAACCGTATCACAAACTATTTGATGAGGTCTTTACCTCTGGGTGTGCTTGCTGTCACACATGAGAGTGACAGTGCGCGTTTGTGCAACTACGGCGCCAACTTGTCTGGTAATGCGGCATTTTCCGGTCCTACCTGGCCCGAGTACGGGGTCCGACGGCGGTCGCCCCGTTGACGCCCGAGACGCCCACGGTGACCGGAACCCTCTCCTCGTCCGCGACCGCCTCGTTCCCGGACTCGGACTCGGTGGCGGCGGACGCCGCCGCCCTGCGACGCCGGTAGCGCGGCGGCACCAGGCCCTCCGCCCAGCGCGGGGCGCGCGGGGTGAACCGCGGCAGCAGGAGCAGGACCAGGCCGATCGCGCTGAGGAAGACGACGCTCAGCACGATCCACATCGACGCCGCGTTCACGGAGTAGGCGAGCGCGCCGAACGCGATCAGCGCCGAGAAGAAGTACATGATCAGCACCGCCCGGCTGTGCGAGTGGCCGATCTCCAGCAGACGGTGGTGCAGGTGCCCCCGGTCCGCGGCGAACGGCGACTGGCCGCGCCAGGTGCGGCGCACGATGGCCAGGATCAGGTCGGCGGCCGGGATGGCGATGATGGTCAGCGGCATCACCAGCGGGATGTAGACCGGCACCATCTGGTGCACCGAGTTGCGCTCCGACCCGGAGAACAGGTTCATCAGGTCGGGGTCGACCTGTCCGGTGACCGAGATCGCGCCGGCCGCCAGCACCAGCCCGATCAGCATGGAGCCGGAGTCGCCCATGAAGATCCGGGCGGGGTGCATGTTGTGCGGCAGGAAGCCGAGGCACATGCCCATGAGGATGACCGCGAACAGCGAGGCGGGCGCCGCGGCCTCGATGCCGTACGAGTACCAGATCCGGTAGGCGTACATGAAGAACGCCGCCGCCGCGATGCACACCATGCCGGCCGCGAGACCGTCCAGGCCGTCCACGAAGTTGACCGCGTTGATGGTGATGACGACCAGCGCCACCGTCAGCAGGGTGCCCTGCCACTGGGTCAGCGCGACCGTGCCGACGCCCGGCACCGGGATCCACAGGATGGTCAGACCCTGCACCACCATCACGCCGGCGGCGATCATCTGGCCGCCGAGCTTGATCAGGGCGTCGATCTCGAACTTGTCGTCCAGGACACCGATCAGCCAGATCAGGGCGGCCCCGGAGAGCAGGGCGCGCGGCTCGTTGGACTTCTCGAAGACCTCGCTGAGGTTGGTGAGGTGGTCGGCGACCAGCAGGCCGGCGCACAGCCCGAAGAACATCGCGATCCCGCCGAGCCGCGGAGTGGGTTCCCGGTGCACGTCACGTGCCCGGATCTCCGGCATCGCCCCCGCCACGATCGCGAACTTCCGTACCGGCCCTGTCAGCAGATACGTCACCGCGGCCGTGATGCAGAGCGTCAGCAGGTATTCACGCACGGGCTTCCCCACAGGTCTCGCTGGCCATCCTCAACCCCACACCCTAGCGATGCGCACGGCGATGCGACGCATACGGTTGAGGACTTCCGGGTATCGACGATGGTTGCACGTGTGGCTGTGTACGCCTGTACGCCTACCCGCCCTCAGTCCGGGTACGGGGGGAATTCCGCGGTCAGGTCCCTTACGTCCGCCCGGGCCGCGGCCGGGTCCGTCGTCCCGCGCAGCACCCCGGCGACCAGCGTGGCCACCGCCCGCATCTCCCGCTCCCCCATGCCCTGGGTGGTGACCGCCGCCGTGCCCAGGCGCAGCCCGCGGGCGTCCGCGTGCGGCAGCGCGCAGCAGTCCAGGACGATCCCGGCCGCCGCGAGCAGCCCCCGTGCGGCCTTCCCGTCGACGCCGAGCGGGGCGGGGTCGGCGGTGAGCAGGTGGGTGTCGGTGCCGCCGGTGGTGACGACCAGGCCCTCGGCGTCCAGGTGGGCCGCGAGCGCCCGGGCGTTGGCGACCACCTGGTGGGCGTAGGCGGCGAAGGCGGGGGTCGCCGCCTCCCCGAAGGCGACGGCCTTGGCGGCGATGGTGTGCATCTGGGCCCCGCCCTGGGTGAACGGGAAGACGGCCCGGTCGACCCGTTCCGCCAGTTCGCTTCCGCACAGGATCATGCCGCCGCGGGGTCCGCGCAGCACCTTGTGCGTGGTGGCGCACACGATGTCGGCGTACGGCACCGGACTGGGCGCCGCTCCCCCGGCGACGAGTCCGATCGGGTGGGCGGCGTCGGCGATGAGGTAGGCGCCCACCTCGTCGGCGATGTCGCGGAAGGCGGCGTAGTCGAGGTGTCGGGGGTAGGCGATGGAGCCGCAGACGATCGCCTTGGGCCGGCGGGCGCGGGCCAGGGTGCGCACCTGGTCGTGGTCGATCAGCCCGGTCTCCGCGTCCACGCCGTAGCCGACGAAGTCGAACCAGCGGCCGGAGAAGTTGGCGGGCGAGCCGTGGGTGAGGTGGCCGCCGTAGGGCAGGCCGAGGGCGAGGACGGTGTCGCCGGGGCGCAACAGGGCGGCGTAGGCGGCCAGTACGGCGGAGGAGCCGGAGTGGGACTGCACGTTGGCGTGTTCGGCGCCGAAGAGTGCCTGGGCCCGCTGGGCGGCCAGCCGCTCGGCCACGTCGACGATCTCGCAGCCGCCGTGGTGGCGGGCGCCCGGGTAGCCCTCGGCGTACTTGTTGGCCAGCGGGGAGCCGAGGGCGGCGAGCACGGCGGGCGACGTGAAGTTCTCGGCGGCGATCAGCTGGAGGGTCGTCGACTGGCGGCGGCCTTCGGCGAACAGGATCTCGGCCAGCTCGGGATCCTGGCGCAGCAGGACTCCGACCGAACTGTCATCGGCCTCGATGATCTCGTGGGTGACCGACATGGTGCGCTCCGGGCATGCGTCGACGGTGACGTAGCACCAATGTAGGCCCGCCACGACGAAGACGCCCGGTGTGCGCGGATCGGGGCCCGCATCCGCGCGGGAGCCCTCGTCGACGCCATCACCACGGGAGCCCCGCCCCGGCCGGCCTCAAGCCCGCGTCAGGAGCACCGCGACGCCATCACCACGGGGACCCCGCCCCGGCCCGCCTCAGGCCCGTGCCGGGACCCCGGTCAGCGCCGTCACCACGGGGTCCAGGGCCTGGTGTATCTCGTCGCCGATGGAGCGGAAGAAGGTCAGCGGGGCGCCGTACGGGTCGTACACCTCGTCCGCCTCGACCGTGGGGGCGAGGAGCCACCCGCGTAGAGCTGCCGCGGCGCGGACCAGGGCGCGGGCGCGGGTGACCACGCCGTCCTCCAGGGGAGGGAGCGTCGCCGGGTCGATGGCGTTCACCAGGCGGGTGAACTCCTTCAGGGTGAAGGTGCGCAGGCCCGCGGAGTGGCCCATGGAGATGACCTGGGCCCGGTGGTCCCGGGTCGCGGTGAGGACCAGGTCGGCGCGGATCACGTGCTCGTCGAGCAGCTCTCGGCCGGTGAAGCCGGCGGCGTCGGCGCCGAAGTCCGTGAGGACCGTCTCGGCGTTCGCCTCCATGGGCGCGCCCTCGTGGCCCCAGGTGCCCGCGCTCTCCACGATCAGGCCGCCGCCCAGCACACCGAGCCGCTCCTTCACCGCGTGCCGGGTCAGCCGCTCGGTGATCGGCGAGCGGCAGACGTTTCCGGTGCTGACGTGGAGGATGCGGAAGCTGTCGCGCGGGAGACCCACGAACGTGGTCGTGATCTCCGCGGCGCGTTCCCCGTTGCCTATGCCACGCCCCGTCTCAGGGGCCGTCAATTCGCCACCTCGAGGTCGGGTACCACCTTGCGCAGTTCCTCCGCCGACAGCGCGCCCGCGCGCAGCAGGACCGGCACCTCACGGGTGACGTCGACGATGGACGACGGGACGATGCCGGGCGTGGGCCCGCCGTCGAGGTAGACGGAGACGGAGTCGCCGAGCATCTGCTGGGCGGCGTCGCAGTCCTCGGGCGCCGGGTGGCCGGTCAGGTTGGCGGAGGAGACGGCCATGGGGCCGACCTCGGTGAGCAGCTCGATGGCGACCGGGTGCAGCGGCATGCGGACGGCGACCGTGCCCCGGGTCTCCCCCAGGTCCCACTGGAGCGACGGCTGGTGCTTGGCCACCAGGGTCAGCGCGCCGGGCCAGAAGGCGTCGACCAGCTCCCATGCCATCTCGGAGAAGTCGGTGACCAGGCCGTGCAGGGTGTTCGGCGAGCCGATGAGGACCGGGGAGGGCATGTTGCGGCCGCGCCCCTTGGCCTCCAGCAGGTCGCCGACGGCCTCCGCGGTGAAGGCGTCGGCGCCGATGCCGTACACGGTGTCCGTCGGCAGCACCACGAGCTCGCCACGGCGGACGGCGGACGCGGCCTCACGCAGACCGGTCACTCGGTCGGTCGCGTCGTTGGTGTCGTAACGCCGTGCCATTTAGCGGGCCTCCTCGTACACGTACTGCGGGGTGGGAGTCGTCGGGGTGTTCACGGCAGTGCCTTGCGGGCCGTCGCGAAACGAGGTCGGTTGTTGAGGTCGGGGTGGTCGGCCGCGTCGGCCCAGCCCCGCTCCTCGGTGAAGATCCACGGCACCTGGCCGCCCTGGGTGTCGGCGTGCTCGACGACGACCACGCCGCCGGGGCGCAGCAGGCGGTGCGCGGTGCGTTCCAGGCCGCGGATCAGGTCGAGGCCGTCCTCGCCGGAGAACAGGGCCAGCTCCGGATCGTGGTCGCGGGCCTCGGGGGCGACGTACTCCCACTCGGTGAGCGGGATGTACGGCGGGTTGGAGACCACCAGGTCGACCTGGCCGTCGAGGTCCGGGAAGGCCGTCAGGGCGTCTCCCTGGCGCAGGTCGACCCTGGACCCCTCCATGTTCCTGCGCGTCCACTTGAGGGCGTCCTCGGACAGCTCCACGGCGTGCACGCGCGAGCGCGGCACCTCCTGGGCGAGCGCGAGCGCGATGGCGCCCGAGCCGGTGCACAGGTCGACGATGCAGGGCTCGACGACGTCCATCGCGCGTACCGCGTCTATGGCCCAGCCGACGACCGACTCGGTCTCGGGGCGGGGCACGAAGACGCCGGGGCCGACCTGGAGCTCCAGGTAGCGGAAGTAGGCGCGGCCGGTGATGTGCTGGAGCGGCTCGCGCGCCTCACGGCGGGCGACGACCTCCCAGTACCGGGCGTCGAAGTCCGCGTCCGGCACGGCGTGCAGCTCGCCCCGCTTGACACCGTGCAGATACGCGGCGAGCTCCTCCGCGTCGGTGCGCGGCGAGGGCACGCCGGCGTCGGCCAGCCGCTGGGTGGCCTGGGCCACCTCCGCGAGCAGCAGGTTCACGCTGGTCCTCCGGGGCTGAGCTGGTCGTCCGGTACGGGGTGCGGGTACGGATGCGGTGCGGGGCGGTGCGGGGTGGGCAGGGCTCAGGCCGCGGCGAGCTTGGCCGCCGAGTCCGCGTCGACGCAGGCCTGGATCACCGAGTCGAGGTCGCCGTCCAGGACCTGGTCCAGGTTGTACGCCTTGAAGCCGACGCGGTGGTCCGAGATGCGGTTCTCCGGGAAGTTGTACGTGCGGATCTTCTCGGAGCGGTCGACGGTGCGGACCTGGCTGCGCCGGGCGTCCGCGGCCTCCTTCTCCGCCTCCTCCTGCGCCGCCGCGAGCAGCCTGGAGCGCAGGATACGCATCGCCTGCTCCTTGTTCTGCAGCTGGCTCTTCTCGTTCTGGCAGGAGGCGACGACTCCGGTCGGGATGTGCGTGATGCGCACGGCGGAGTCGGTGGTGTTGACGGACTGGCCGCCGGGCCCGGAGGAGCGGTAGACGTCGATGCGGAGGTCGTTGGGGTTGATCTCGACGTCGATCTCCTCGGCCTCCGGGGTCACGAGGACGCCCGCCGCGGAGGTGTGGATCCGGCCCTGGGACTCGGTCGCGGGGACGCGCTGCACGCGGTGCACGCCGCCCTCGTACTTCAGGCGCGCCCACACGCCCTGGCCGGGCTCGGTGGCGCCCTGGCCGCCCTTGGTCTTCACGGCGACCTGGACGTCCTTGTAGCCGCCCAGCTCGGACTCGGTGGAGTCGATGATCTCGGTCTTCCAGCCGATCCGCTCGGCGTAGCGCAGGTACATGCGCAGCAGGTCGCCGGCGAAGAGCGCAGACTCGTCGCCGCCGGCGCCGGCCTTGATCTCGAGGATGACGTCCTTGTCGTCGCTGGGGTCGCGCGGGACGAGCAGCAGGCGCAGCTTCTCGGTGAGCTCCTCGCGCTGCTTGTCCAGCTCCTTGACCTCGGCGGCGAAGTCGGGGTCGTCGGCCGCGAACTCGCGCGCGGTCTCCATGTCGTCGCCGGTCTGCTTCCAGGAGCGGAACGTGGCGACGATCGGGGTCAGCTCGGCGTACCGCTTGTTCAGCTTGCGCGCGTTCGCCTGGTCGGAGTGGACCGACGGGTCGGCGAGCTTCTTCTCCAGGTCGGCGTGCTCGGCGACGAGTTCCTCGACGGCCTCGAACATCTTGGGCTCCTGCTACTGCGTGGGAAAGGGAAGGCGGGCGACCAAAAACGCCGGTCCCGGCGCTCCCCGGGGTGGGGATGCGGCCGTGGACCGGCGGTTGGAGGCTCGCTACTTCTTGGAGCCGGCGGAAGCCTTGCCGAAGCGGGCCTCGAAGCGGGCCACGCGGCCACCGGTGTCGAGGATCTTCTGCTTGCCCGTGTAGAACGGGTGGCACTCGGAGCAGACCTCGGCGCGGATGGTGCCGCTCTCGATCGTGCTGCGGGTGGTGAACGACGCGCCACAGGTGCAGCTGACCTGCGTCTCGACGTACTCGGGGTGGATGTCGCGCTTCAAGGTGTCTCCTACTGTTCCGGGAGGGCGCCGGGTCGCAGCCGCGGGATGCGGGAGCGTGAACCGGAGCCGACGTACCAGTCTGCCAGGACTGGCGCCATCCCCCAAAACCGGGGGGCGGGGTGATCTATTCCCCGGCGTTGACGACGCCCTTCGCCTCACCGGTCGCCGTGCCCTCCGTGGCCGACTCCGGGATCGGGCGGTCGTTCTTCAGGGCCGTCCAGACCTGCTGGGCCTTGGCCTTCTCGACCAGGACGCGGTTGGCGTCGGCGGGGTCGTAGACCACCGGCATGGTGACCATGTGCATCTTGTCCGGGCTGATGCCCTTCAGGCCGCTCGCGAAGGACATCAGGGAGTTCACCGAGCCCAGGTCGGAGTCGGTGGTGACGGTCTTGGTGGCGGTGTCGGCGATGTCGTACAGCTTCTTGGGGTTGCCGAGCAGGCCGATGTCCTTGACCTGGTCGACCAGGGCCTTGACGAAGGCCTGCTGGAGCTGGATGCGGCCGAGGTCGGAGCCGTCGCCGACGCCGTGCCGGGTGCGGACCAGGCCGAGGGCCTGCTCGCCGTCGAGCCGGTGGGTGCCGGCCTGGAGGTCGAGGTGGCTGTCGGGGTCCTTGATGTCCTCGGTGGTGGTGACCTGTACGCCGCCGAGGTCGTCGATGAGGTTCTGGAAGCCGCTGAAGTCGACCTCCAGGTAGTGGTCCATGCGCAGGCCGCTGATCGACTCGACGGTCTTCACGGCGCAGGCGGCGCCGCCGGTGGAGTAGGCGGAGTTGAACATCACGCCGTCGGCGGCGGGGTGCTCGTCGCCGTCGGTGTCGGTGCAGTCGGGGCGGTCGATGAGGGTGTCGCGCGGGATGGAGACCACGCTGGCCTTCTTGTGGCCCTTGTAGACGTGCACGATCATCGCCGTGTCCGAGCGGGCGGTGCCGTCGTCGGTGCCGCCGCCGAGCTTCCTGTTGCCGCCGGAGCGGGTGTCGGAGCCGAGGACCAGGATGTTCTCGGAGCCGTTGTCGGCCTTCTCGGGCCGGTCGGCGCCGAGCGCCTGGTCGATGTCGACGCTCGTGAGGTTGCCGTTGAGCTTGAAGTACAGGACTCCGGCTCCGGTACCGCCGAGGACCACGATGCCCGCGGCGCTCCAGGCCGCGACGAGCAGGGCCTTGCGCCGCTTGGCCGTGGGCTTGCGGCGGCGGCCCTTGCCCCGGCGGCCGGGGCCGGGGGTGCGGGACTGGCCGGGGCCGGGTATCGCGGGATCCGGCGTGCTCTCGGCGGACATGGGCTCCTCGGTGTTCGTCCGGTCGGTTACCCCCTGCGCTCAGGGTCGGGTCGGTCGGCTCCGGTGGTCGGCGCCGGTACCTCACCATGGTCCCTCCGTAGCTCAGACGGCGGAACTCGGGACAGGGTTGCACAACGGTCTGTGGCGACCCGGTGGGGAATCGGTGACGGAGCGTGTTCGGCGTGCGCTGCTCCGCCTCGCTGACCTGGGCATCCGCGAGCACCGGCCCGGACCCGCCGGAACCCCGCCCGGGCCGGTCCGTGTGGCGAAGGTCGCAGGTGGAGGCCGTGGGTGGGGGGCCGTGGGGTGGGGGCCGGAGGCAGGCACAGGCACCGGTCCGGCGGCTGTCCATGACGAAGGGGCCGCCCCCGAAGCGGAGGCGGCCCCTGAGATGCGCGGCGGTGACTCAGTCGCCGTTGCCGGGCGTCGGGGTCGTCTTCTGGATCTGCATCAGGAACTCGGCGTTCGACTTCGTCTGCTTCATCTTGTCGAGGAGCAGTTCGATCGCCTGCTGCTGGTCGAGCGCGTGCAGCACGCGGCGCAGCTTCCAGGTGATGGCGAGCTCGTCGCTGCCGAGCAGGATCTCTTCCTTGCGGGTGCCGGACGCGTCCACGTCCACCGCCGGGAAGATGCGCTTGTCGGCGAGCTTCCGGTCGAGCTTGAGCTCGGCGTTGCCGGTGCCCTTGAACTCCTCGAAGATGACCTCGTCCATGCGGGACCCGGTGTCCACCAGGGCGGTGGCGAGGATGGTCAGCGAGCCGCCGTCCTCGATGTTGCGGGCCGCACCGAAGAAGCGCTTCGGCGGGTACAGGGCGGTCGAGTCGACACCACCGGACAGGATGCGGCCGGAGGCCGGGGCGGCGAGGTTGTACGCACGGCCCAGACGTGTGATCGAGTCGAGCAGCACGACGACGTCGTGACCCAGCTCCACCAGGCGCTTGGCGCGCTCGATGGCCAGCTCGGCGACCGTGGTGTGGTCCTCGGCCGGGCGGTCGAAGGTCGAGGAGATGACCTCGCCCTTCACCGACCGCTGCATGTCGGTGACCTCTTCCGGACGCTCGTCGACCAGGACGACCATCAGGTGGCACTCGGGGTTGTTGTGCGTGATCGCGTTGGCGATCGCCTGCATGATCATGGTCTTGCCGGTCTTCGGCGGGGCCACGATCAGACCGCGCTGCCCCTTACCGATCGGCGCGACCAGGTCGATGATGCGGGTGGTGAGAACGCCCGGGTCCGTCTCCAGACGGAGGCGGTCCTGCGGGTACAGCGGCGTCAGCTTGTTGAACTCCGGCCGACCGCGGCCGTGTTCGGGCGCCATGCCGTTGACCGAGTCCAGGCGCACCAGCGCGTTGAACTTCTCGCGCCGCTCGCCCTCCTTGGGCTGGCGCACGGCACCGGTGAGGTGGTCACCCTTGCGCAGGCCGTTCTTGCGGACCTGGGCGAGGGAGACGTACACGTCGTTGGGGCCGGGCAGGTAGCCGGAGGTCCGGATGAACGCGTAGTTGTCGAGGATGTCGAGGATGCCGGCGACCGGGATGAGGACGTCGTCCTCGTTGATCTGCGGCTCCTGGATCTCGTCGCGCCCGCGACGGCCCCGGCGGTCCCGGTAGCGGCCGCGGCGGCCCCGACGGCCGCTGCCGTCGTCGTCGTAACCGTCGTCGTGCTGCTGACGGTCCTGGCGTCCGCCGCCCTGCTGCTGACGGTCCTGGCGACCGCCGCCCTGGTTCTGCTGGTCGTCGCCCTTGTTGCGCCGGTCGCGGCCGCGGTCACCGCGCTCGCCACGGTCACCGCGCTCGCCACGGTCACCGCGGTCGCCACGGTCACCGCGGTCGCCGCGCTCGCCGCGGTCACGGCGGTCGCGGCGGCGGCCGTCGCCGCCCTCACCGTCGGAACGGGCGTCGCCCTGACCCTGCTGGTGGCCCTGCGTCTGCTGCTGCGACTGCTGCGGGGCCGACGTGTCGGCCTTCGGCTCGGCACGGGTCTCGACGGCCACCGTCGTGTCGGTGGCGGACGGGCTGCCCGCGTCGGAGGTGGCCCGGCGACGACGGCGCTCGGAGGGGGCGTCGTCGGCGGCCTGCTCGGCCGAGGCGTTGACCTTGGGGGACGGCTGACCGGGGATGTCGATCTGCTGCTGGGCGGCCTTGTCGGCGGCCGCCTTGTCCGCCTTCTTGTCGGCCTTGCCGGCCTTCTCCGCCCGCTCCGCCTTCTCGGCGGGTGCCTCGTCGCCCGTACGGGTCCGGGAGGTGCTGCGGCGCTTCGGCTTGGTCTCGCCGGCGGTGTCCGCGGCGGCGGGCGCGGCCTTGGCGGGGGCTCCCCCCGCGGCCTGCGCCTCCTTGATGACCTCGATCAGCTGGCTCTTGCGCATACGCGCGGTGCCCCTGATGCCGAGGCCGGATGCGACCTGCTGCAGCTCGGCCAGCACCATGCCCTCGAGGCCGGTACCGCGGCGCCGCCGGGAGCCGGCACCGGTGGCAGGCGCGGAGGCGTCCGTGGCGGGCGCGGCAGCGGTCTCCTCGACACGTGCGCCCATCAGATCGGTGGTGTCGCTCACGAAGGGTCCTTCCCTGGAGCGGACGTCGGCCTGTCTGGCTCGGCGACCGGTTGTGCTGTCCGGCTTCGGTCCTTGCTGTGTGAACCGTGCCGGGGCGGTGGTCCGCCTGAACGGCGGAAGAGATATCTGGTGATGGCGCTTCCCCTAGCCGTGGCACCCGGTGTCTGTGTCATGCGGCGTGGTCGCACCGGTTCCGAAACTCCCCCAGCGGGGGTAACCCCCACCGGTGGGCCGCTCAATGCCCGTGTCGGCCGTACTGATCACGTACGACATCCACTGCAGAATGCGGCTTGGGGGGCTCCCGGAAGAATGTCTGTCCCGGACGGGGACACGAGGCACCTCGCCATGGTGGGGTCGGGTGCAGACTTGAGGTTAACACTACCGGATCCAACAAACATTCCCCCTCTCGAAATCCGGCAACCGTCCGCGTCAGGTGTCGCTGGCGGTCGCCAGAGGCAGGACGGTCGCGCCCTGCTGGTCCAGGCCGAGCCGGTTGGCCGCCCAGTCCGTTCCGGCCAGCGCCTCGACCTTGTCGGCCGTGTCGGCGTCGGCCAGTGCCATCACCGTGGGTCCGGCACCCGAGATCACCGCGGGGATGCCGTCGCCACGCAGCCGTTCCACCAGCGCCGTGCTCTCCGGCATGGCCGGCGCGCGGTACTCCTGGTGCAGGCGGTCCTCGGTGGCCGGCAGCAGCAGCTCGGGGCGCCGGGTGAGGGCCTCGACGAGCAGCGCGGCGCGGCCGGCGTTGGCGGCGGCGTCGACGTGCGGGACGCTGCGCGGGAGCAGTCCGCGCGCGGTCTGGGTCAGTACCGGCTTTCCGGGCACGAAAACCACCGGAACGATGGAATCGGAGGGCTCCATCCTGATCGCCCGGGCGGCGCCGGACTCCATCCAGGAGAGGGTGAATCCGCCCAGGAGACAGGCCGCCACGTTGTCGGGGTGGCCCTCGATCTCGGTGGCGAGGTCGAGCAGCGCGGCGTCGTCGAGGCGGGCCTCGCCGCCTATGGTCACCGCGCGCGCGGCGACGATGCCCGCGCAGATGGCGGCGGAGGAGGAGCCGAGGCCGCGGCCGTGCGGAATGCGGTTGGCGCAGACGATCTCCAGGCCGCGCGGCTGTCCGCCGAGCAGGTCGAAGGCGGTGCGCAGGGAACGGACGAGGAGGTGCTTCTCGTCGCGCGGGAGGGTCTCGCTGCCCTCACCCGCGATGTCGATGTGCAGCCCGGAGTCGGCCACCCGGACGACCACGTCGTCGTACAGACCCAGCGCGAGGCCCAGGGCGTCGAAGCCCGGACCGAGATTGGCGCTGGTGGCGGGGACGCGCACCCTGACGGCGGCGGCGCGGAACGCTGGACCGGCCATCGCTCGATGACTCTCCTTGAGCTGCGTGATTGTCGAATGACATTCGATGACGACGACGATGACGTACAGAACCCTGGGCGCGACCGCGGAGACGGCGCGGTACCGCGGCATATGCGGCAGGCGGGTTAGGTACAGCCTATCGAAGGAAGGTTCTGTGGCGACATAGGGCGCACAGGAGGCGCACGATGCGTGTCGTAAGCCCCCTGTGCACCCCCCATAAGTGACTTTCCCGGCCGGACGTCGCCTACGCCCTCCTGCGCCGGGCGCCTTTCACCGGCGCGGCGCTCAGACCAGCCCGAGCCGCTCGGCCGCCGTCGCCGCGTCGACCGGGACGGTGACCGGCTGCGGGGCGCCGGCGACGGCCCAGTCCGGGTCCTTGAGCCCGTTGCCGGTGACGGTGCACACGATGCGCTGCCCCGGGTCGACCTTGCCCTGCTCGGCGGCCTTCAGCAGACCGGCCACCGACGCGGCGGACGCGGGCTCCACGAAGACGCCCTCCTGCGAGGCCAACAGCCGGTAGGCGCGCAGGATCTCACGGTCCGTCACCTCGTCGATGGCACCGCCCGACTCGTCCCGCGCGGCGAGCGCGAAGTCCCACGAGGCGGGGTTGCCGATCCGGATGGCGGTGGCGATGGTCGACGGGTCCTTGACGACCTCGCCGCGCACGATCGGGGCGGAGCCGGAGGCCTGGAACCCCCACATGCGGGGCTTGCGGGTGCTGACCCCGTCGGCGGCGTACTCCTGGTACCCCTTCCAGTACGCGGTGATGTTGCCCGCGTTGCCCACCGGGAGCACGTGTATGTCGGGCGCGTCGCCGAGCATGTCCACGATCTCGAAGGCGGCCGTCTTCTGCCCCTCGATACGGACGGGGTTGACCGAATTGACCAGTGCCACGGGGTAGTTGTCGCTGAGCGCGCGGGCCAGCGTGAGGCAGTCGTCGAAGTTGCCGTCGACCTGGAGGATCTTCGCGCCGTGCACGAGGGCCTGGCCCATCTTGCCGAGCGCGATCTTGCCCTGCGGCACGAGCACGGCGGAGACCATGCCCGCGCGCACGCCGTAGGCGGCGGCGGAGGCGGAGGTGTTCCCGGTGGACGCGCAGATGACGGCCTGCGCGCCCTCCTCCTTCGCCTTGCTGATGGCCATGGTCATGCCGCGGTCCTTGAAGGACCCGGTCGGGTTCGCCCCCTCGACCTTGAGGTGGACCTCGCAGCCCGTGCGCTCGGAGAGCACCTGCGCGGGCACGAGCGGGGTGCCGCCCTCGCGGAGCGTCACGACGGGCGTGCTGTCGGAGACGGGCAGCCGGTCCCGGTACTCCTCGATGATTCCGCGCCACTGGTGGGTCATTGCTCGTTACTCTCCTTCAACCCGCATGATGCTGGCGACACCCCGCACGGTGTCGAGCTTGCGCAGCGCCTCGACCGTACCGCCGAGGGCGGCGTCGGACGCGCGATGGGTGACGACGACGAGGGATGCCTCGCCGTCCTTGCCGGACTGCCGCACGGTGTCGATGGAGACACCGTGCTCCGCGAACACGGTCGCGACCTGGGCGAGCACGCCCGGTTTGTCGGCCACGTCGAGGCTGATGTGATAGCGCGTGACGACGTCGCCCATCGGGGAGACGGGCAGCGCGGCGTACGCGGACTCACCGGGTCCGGTCGCTCCGCCCAGCCGGTTGCGGCACACGGCCACCAGGTCGCCGAGCACGGCGGACGCGGTCGGCGAACCGCCGGCGCCGGGCCCGTAGAACATGAGCTGTCCGGCGGCGTCGGACTCGACGAAGACCGCGTTGTACGCCTCGCGGACATTGGCCAGCGGGTGGCTGAGCGGGATCATCGCGGGGTGCACGCGCGCGGTGACCGATCCTCCGTCCGCCGCCCGCTCACAGATGGCGAGCAGCTTGATGGTGCAGCCCATCTCCTTGGCGGAGGCGAAGTCGGCGGAGGTGACCTCGGTCATGCCCTCGCGGTAGACGTCGTCGAGGCGCACGCGCGTGTGGAAGGCGATCCCGGCGAGGATGGCGGCCTTGGCGGCGGCGTCGAAGCCCTCGACGTCGGCGGTCGGGTCGGCCTCGGCGTACCCGAGGGCCGTCGCCTCGTCGAGCGCCTCCTGATACCCGGCCCCGGTCGAGTCCATGGCGTCGAGGATGAAGTTGGTCGTGCCGTTGACGATGCCGAGCACCCGGTTGACCTTGTCGCCGGCCAGCGACTCGCGCAGCGGCCGGATCAGCGGGATGGCACCGGCGACGGCGGCCTCGTAGTACAGGTCCTTGCCGTGCTCGTCGGCGGCGGCGTGCAGGGCGGCGCCGTCCTGGGCGATGAGCGCCTTGTTGGCGGAGACCACGGAGGCGCCGTGCGCGAAGGCGGTGGTGATGAGCGTCCGCGCGGGCTCGATCCCCCCGATCACCTCCACCACGACGTCGATGTCCCCGCGCTTGACCAGCGCGGTGGCGTCGGTGGTGACGAGGGCCGGGTCGATCCCCTCCCGCACCTTGTCGGGCCGCCGTACGGCGACGCCCGCGAGCTCCACCGGGGCCCCGATCCGGGCGGCGAGGTCGGCGGCGTGCGTCGTCATGATGCGCGCCACCTCTGAGCCGACCACTCCACAGCCCAGCAGCGCCACCTTCAGCGGACGCGTACGCATCATCCGACCTCGTTTCCTCATACCGTCTACGGTTGGACCAGTCTCACGCACCGGACGGGATTTTCTGCCTTTCGTCCGGATCGTGAGACGTTTATTTCATTTTCGGATGGGGTGCGGACCGAAAGATCTTCACCCGCCCCCTCCTCTGCCTCCCTCGGGCGTCACCCGACGTCGAGACGCAGCAGATCCTCCTCGGTCTCCCGCCGCACCACGACCCGCGCCGCACCGTCCCGCACCGCGACGACCGGCGGCCGCAGCGCGTGGTTGTAGTTGCTGGCCATGGAGCGGCAGTACGCCCCCGTCGCCGGTACGGCGATCAGGTCACCGGGTGCCAGGTCCTGCGGCAGGAAGGCGTCCTTGACCACGATGTCCCCGCTCTCGCAGTGCTTGCCGACGACGCGCACGAGCATCGGCTCGGCGTCGGAGGTGCGGGAGGCGAGGGCGACGCTGTACTCGGCGTCGTACAGCGCGGTCCGGATGTTGTCCGACATCCCGCCGTCGACGGAGACGTAGGTCCGCAGCCCGTCGAGGGGCTTCACGGTGCCGACCTCGTACAGCGTGAAGGCGGTCGGCCCCACGATGGCCCGCCCGGGCTCGACGGAGATGCGGGGGGTGGCGAGCCGGGCGGCCTCGCACTCCCGCGTCACGATCTCGGTCAGCGCCTTGGCGATCTCGTGCGGCTCGCGGGGATCGTCGTCACTGGTGTACGCGATGCCGAGCCCGCCCCCGAGGTCGATCTCGGGCAGCTCGACACCGTGCTCGTCCCGGATGTCCTTGAGCAGCCCCACGACCCGGTGCGCGGCGACCTCGAACCCCGACATGTCGAAGATCTGCGACCCGATGTGCGAGTGGATCCCGATGACCTCGAGCCCGTCCAGCTGAAGCGCCCGCCGCACCGCTTCGGCGGCCTGCCCGCCGGCCAGCGGAATCCCGAACTTCTGGTCCTCGTGGGCGGTGGCGATGAACTCGTGCGTGTGCGCCTCGACCCCGACGGTGATCCGGATCTGCACCCGCTGCCGCCTGCCGAGCGACTGGGCGACGTGCGCGACCCGCACGATCTCCTGGAAGGAGTCGAGCACGATCCGCCCGACCCCGGCCCGGACGGCCCGCTCGATCTCCTCCGGCGACTTGTTGTTGCCGTGGAAGGCGATCCGCTCGGCGGGCATCCCGGCGGAGAGGGCGGTGGCGAGCTCGCCCCCCGAACACACGTCGAGGTTGAGCCCTTCCTCGTCCAGCCACCGCACGACGGCGCGCGACAGGAAGGCCTTCCCGGCGTAGAAGACGTCGGCGTCGTCGCCGAACGCGGTGCGCCACGCCCGCGCCCGCTCCCGGAAGTCGGCCTCGTCGAGGACGTAGGCGGGGGTGCCGTACTCCTCGGCGAGCTGTGTGACGGCGATCCCGCCGACGGTGACGACCCCGTCGGCGTCCCGCCCCACGGTGCGGGCCCAGACCTTGGGATCGAGGGCGTTGAGGTCCTCGGCCGGGGCGGTGTAGTGCCCCTCGGGCAGGACATCGGCGTGACGGGGCCCGGCGGGGTGTGCGGAACGGCTCATGGCGTCTTCCGTGCTCTCTCAGAGGTGTTCGGGTGCGTCGATGCCGAGCAGGGACAGGCCGCCGGCCAGCACCGCCCCGACGGCTTCGGCGAGGGCCAGCCGGGCGCGGTGGACGGCCGAGGGTTTCTCCCCGCCGCGGGGCAGCACGGTGGGCAGGAACGGCAGCGCGGCGTCGGCGAGGGTGACGAGGTGCCGGGCCAGCCGGTCGGGGGCGCGGTGGTCGGCGGCGGCGGCAAGGACGCGGGGGTGGTCGGCGAGGGCGGCGAGGAGGTCGCGCTCGGTGACGGGGCCGGGAGCTGCGGCGAACCCGAGGTCGGCGGCGTTCCGAGCGGCGGCACGGGCACGGGCACGGGCGTACCGCACCCGGAAGAGGGGGTTGCTCTCCCGCTGGACGAGGTGCTGGTCGCCGACGCTGGGCCGGTCGTGGGCCGCGGGGTGGAGCAGGGCCCAGCGTCCGGCGTCGCGCCCGAGGGCGAGGAGACCGGCGGAGGTGGACGCGGGTACGGGAGCGGGCCGGACGTTGACGGGCAGCTCGGCGGGCGCGGTCCCGACGGCGTCGACCATGACCCCGAGGACGGCCGTCCAGTCGGGCTCGACCCGCTCGGCGCTGAGCCGCACCAACGCCCCTTGCGCTCGCAGGAGCCGCGCCGAGACCTCGCCGACGACGACGGCACGCACCTCGTACGGACAGTGCAACTGCACGACACGCCCGTCGGGCCCGTCGGCATAGCCGTACCGCTCCCCGCGGCTCAGGATCTCGCCGACGACTCCGGCGGCGGAGGCGGCGCGGTCGAGGCTGATGTTGAGAAACCCCGGCCCGGTGAGTACGACGTCGGTGATGCCGTCCGTGCCCATGAGATAGGGCCGCAGCACCTCGGCGACCTCCAGGGGCGGCTGCCCGGCCGGGCGGGCCAGCTGGAGGGCGATGCCGGTGGCGTAGTCCCCGCACCCGCCGGGTCCCGGCGGCGCGACCACGGCACGCGTCGGCACGGCCACGCTCAGCTCCCCCGCGTCGACGGCGCGACGCACCGCGTGCAGCACGGTGCGGGAGAGCTCTACGGGTGTCACGGGACAAGCGTATGGGAGGAAGGGGGTGGGGAGGCGAACCGATTTGCACCGGTCCCGGGATATGGACGAGCCGGCAGCCCGAGGGGACGGGACCGGACCCGAACACGGCCGGGCCCCCGATCACGCCTGCGCGGACGCCCCACTCTCCCCGGCGAGCCCACGCACCCGCGGCGGCGATTCCCCAGCCCCGGCAGACGACGGCCCAGAACCGGGTCCGGGCGCCCCGTTGAGAACGGTGGACCCACTGCTCTTCCGCTCCACCAACTGCCGCACCAGACCGACCAGCTCGGCGGGCTCGAAGGGCTTGGACAGAAAGGCGTCGGCCCCGGCGGCGAACCCCGCGTCGACCTCGTACTGCGTACAGGCGCTGACGATCGCGATCGGAAGGTCCCGGGTCCGCGGATCGGCACGCAGCCTGGCGGCGGTCCTGAGCCCGTCCAGCCGAGGCATGACCACGTCCAGCGTCACGGCGTCGGGCCGCACCTGATGGACGACTTCCAGACACTCGGCACCATCGCCCGCGGTCACGACCTCGAAGCCCTCCAGCTCGAGGTTGACCCTGATCAGCTGCCGGATGACCTTGTTGTCGTCCACAACAAGAATCCGGCCGGACGCCCTAGGCACAACTCGAGAGTAGGTCCGGACCGGCCACCGCGTCCGGGTTTTCCCGACTTCCGCCCCCTGCGGGTGACAACGCCCTGCACGGACCCCGTCACGACCCGCGAAAACCCGTTCATGACCACCCCGGACGAGCTGGTAGTGTTCTACCCGTCGCCGCGAGCAACACCGAACGCGACGGACACGCCCCCGTAGCTCAGGGGATAGAGCAACGGCCTCCGGAGCCGTGTGCGCAGGTTCGAATCCTGCCGGGGGCACTTCCGGAATAGGGTCCTGGCCTGCATATGCACAGGTGAGGGCCCTATTTGCATGGGGCAACGCAGCAACCGCCGGTATGCCTCCTTTTGCGACATCGCTCCGACCTCGTTCCATACCGTCCGCTTGGGAGGATGAAAGGTAGGATAGATGGCATGAGTGAGCCTACCGGCAAGTACTCGATCACCATGCCGCGTGACATCGCGGAAGCCGCCAAGGCCCGCAGTGGGCCCTCTGGGCTGTCCGCCTACGTGGCCGCGGCCGTGGCCCGTCAGATCGAACGGGACAACCTCAACGAACTGATCACCGTCGCCGAGGCCGAGCACGGCCCCGTCTCGGACGAGGAAGTCCAGGCCCTGCGCGATCAGCTCGCCCAGGCACGACGCGAGCAGGCACAGCACGGGTCGAGCGCGGCGTGAGCCGGTCCCCCGCGGTTCCCGGCGGCACCCTCGTCCTCGACAGCGAAGGACCGGCCAGGGCCGTACTGCGCGACCGCGCGGTCACCGGCTGGCTCGCTCTTGCTCGCGCCGACGACCTCCGAGTGATCACGTCGGCGGCCACCCTGGTCGAAGTGGTCCACCCGCGCATCAACCGCCCGGCGATGGCTTGGACTCTCTCCCGCTTGGTCGTCGAACCGATCACCGAGCCGATCGCCCGCCACGCCGCCGCCCTCCTCGCCGACGCCGGCCTTCACGGCCACAAGTACGCCATCGACGCCATGCTCACCGCCACCGCCCTGGCCTCGCCAGGTCCGGTCACGATCCTCACCTCCGATCCAGAGGACCTCACTGTCCTTTGCGGCGGACGCGCGACCGTAATCAAGATCTGACCGCTCCGGCGGTCCGGCCCTGCTGGCTGGGTGGAGTGCCGTTGGCCGGGAGTGGGGTCTGCGTTCCCCAGTCCCACAGGGCCTGGAGGACGGGGCCCAGGCGGCGGCCGGTTGGGGTGAGGGTGTAGTGGACGCGTGGGGGCCAGGCGGGGTGGCGGTGGCGGTCGACGACTCCGGTGCGGGTGAGCTGGGCCAGGCGGTCGGACAGCACCTTGTCGGAGAGTGCGGGCAGGGCGGCGCGCAGTTCGCTGTACGAGCGGTCGCCGCGCAGCAGTTCGCGGATCACCAGCGTCGTCCAGCGGCCTTGGAGGGCAGCCAGGGTGATCTCCACCGGGCACTCGGGAGTGGGTGTGGTGACGTGGGCGCGCGGGTCGTCGGGGAGTCCCGCCGGGTGACCAACCGTTCGGTGAGTCACGAGATCGCCTCCTAGCGTGGGATCGCCTCCTGGCGTTGGGGGCGATGGCTCGATTGTCCCGGTGCGGAAGGAAGTCTGTCGATCATGCGAGAGTTGGCCGATCGGCCCGAAGACGTGCCCGCGGTGTTCGCCGAGCGGTTCAACAGCGGTGACGCCGCCGCGTTGGCGCAGGTCTACGAGGATGCTGCCCTGCTGGTGCCGCAGCCGGGGACGGCGGTGACCGGTGCGGAGTTGCACGTCGCGAACGGCCGGTTGCAGGGGCTTGGCGTGCCTATATCGGTTCGTGTGCGGCATGTGTATCGCCGTGGGGGTCTGGCGCTGCTGATCGTCGACTGGGTCATCGACGGGGTCGGCCGGGAGGGGGAGGTCGTGCACGTGGAAGGTACTGCCACCGATGTCGCGCGGCGGGGGCCGGACGGTCGTTGGCGGTATGTCATCGACAATCCCTTCGGGACCCTGGTGCTCCGGGAGGAGCCATGTCCGCCGGGTGGGTCCGGGTCGTAGCCTGGAGCGGTGGAACGGATTCTTGTCAGTGCCTGTCTGCTGGGCAGGCGGGTTCGGTATGACGGGGGTGCCAAGCCGGTCGGTGACGAGGTCGTCGTGCGGTGGCGGAGCGAGGGGCGGGTGGTCGTCTTCTGTCCGGAGGTGTCCGGCGGGTTGCCCGTGCCGCGCCCGGCGGCGGAGATCGTGGGCGGTGACGGTGACGGTGTTCTGGACGGAGTCGCCCGGGTGCTCACCGGGTCGGGCGAGGACGTCAGCCGGCAGTTCGTTCGCGGTGCCCGGCTTGCGCTGGACGCGGCTCGTGCGGCCGGGGTCCGCGTGGCGTTGTTGAAGGAGTCCAGCCCCTCCTGCGGCTCTCTCCGCGTCTATGACGGGCGGTTCGCGGGGACACGGGTACCGGGTCACGGCGTGACCACGGCGCTGCTGAGGCGGGCGGGGGTGCGGGTGTTCGGCGAGGGGCAGGTTGCCGAGGCGGCGGACTGCCTGCGTGAACTCAAAAGCACCGGCGCCTTGCGCTGACCGGGGCCTCGCTGACCAACACC
Organism: Streptomyces sp. NPDC001599; assembly: GCF_042893535.1. Classification (NCBI taxonomy): domain Bacteria; kingdom Bacillati; phylum Actinomycetota; class Actinomycetes; order Kitasatosporales; family Streptomycetaceae; genus Streptomyces; species Streptomyces sp. NPDC001599. The sequence continues at coordinate 175,875 of NZ_JBIAVA010000011.1, read as the reverse complement.
ACTCGCTGGCGGGGCCTCAAGATCAGTCCCACTCCCACGCCAGGCCCACGATGCCCGGGCTGGAATTCTGCTCCCGTCGGGTGGGCGCTGTGTTGACTTGTTCCTCGGGCTGAAGCCCGAGGATTCTGGCCTTCCCGGCCGAGCTCAGTGCCGCTACGCGGCACGGGGGTCGGTCGGGAGTCCGTGGCTTCCTGTTTCTTCGCGCTGTGCCGGGATCGCTCCTGGTCTCACCGGCGCTCCGCAGGCCGATGCCGCCAGTCCGGCGGCCTGTTTGACGTTGATCGCGGCGTTGTGGTCCCGGTCGTGGATGCTGCCGCCGCTGGGCTGTTGGTCCGCCGGCGGCGGCTCGCCGGGAGGTGAGCCGGGCCTGAGCCGACGGGCCGACGGCCCCCGACGGCGGCCACGGGGGTCGGGGGCCGTCAGCGCGGGAGCTCGGTGAGCGCTTCCGCCAGGGGCTTGCGGGTCAGGTCCGGGACCTCGCAGTCGGGCGCCGCGTAGCCGACGGGGAAGAGGATGTAGGGGCGTTCGTTGCCGGGGCGTTCGCAGATCCTGGTGAGGAAGGCCATCGGGTTGGGCGTGTGGGTGAGGGTGCTCAGGCCCATCGCGTGCAGGGCGGTGATGAAGAGGCCGCAGGCGATGCCCACGCTCTCGTTCACGTAGTAGTTCTTGCGCAGTGAACCGTCCGGCAGCGCGGTGCTCTTCTCGGCGAAGCAGACCACGATCCACGGGACGACGTCGAGGAAGCCCTTGTCGGAGTCCGTTTCGAGGCGGGCGAGCGCGGCGCGCCACTCGGGCGGGATGCGCCCGCCCTCGTAGTTGACCCGTTCCTCCTCCTCGGCGGCGACCCGGATGCGGTGCTTGGTCGCGGCGTCGCCGATCACGGCGAACTTCCACGGCTGGAAGTGGGCGCCGGAGGGTGCGGTGTTGGCCGCGGCGACGGCGAGGTCGACGCACTCGCGCGGGACCGGCTCGTCGCTGAAGAACCGCACGCTGCGCCTGCGGTCGACGAACGACACGAAGTCCCGCCCTCGCCGGATCATTTCGGCCTCGTCGTACCGGTCGGGGCGGTAGGGGACGAACGGGTGCGTGTGCTGCCTCACGGAACGGGTCTCCTCCTGGACGGGAGCACATAGGGTGGGACGGGGAGTGCCCAATGGGCAACAGAGGCATCCGTAGGCTGTCGATTTGGCAGCTGAAATGGGATCGGGCTGCCCTTCGGGTAGCAGATCGGCAGGTACGGTGGCACGACAGGGGCTGGACCAGCTCGACGGCCGGATGCTGCGGCTGCTGCGGGAGCGTCCGCGTGAGGGCCTGCTGGAGATCGCCCGTCAACTCGGGGTGGCTCGCGGCACTTTGCAGGCGCGGCTCGACCGGTTGACCGGATCCGGGGTGGTGACCGGCTACGGGCCGGACATGGACGTCGCCGCCCTCGGGCACGTGGTCCAGGCGTTCACGACGTTCGAGGTGGACCAGCCGGCCCGGGAGGCCATCGCCGCGCGGTTGCGAGCCGTGCCGCAGATCCTGGAGGCGCACGTCGTGACGGGCCCCGGCGACATCTGGTGCCGTATCGCGGGCACGAGCAACCAGCATGTGCAGCAGGTGATCGACCAGGTGCTGGAGGTGCCGGGGGTGCGGCGCAGTGCGACGGTCATCGCCCTCGGCGCCGTCGTTCCCTACCGTGTCCAGCCCCTGGTCGACGAGGTGTCCAGCCTGTCGGAGCCACGCCGGGGCTGACGGCGCAGTTCCGCGGGCCAGCCCTCGGGCCTCTCGGGACGCCGGCCGGACTAGCGGCGTTCAGCCCTGCCAGATCTCCCCGATGCGTCCCGCGTGGGCCGCGCCCTGGCGCCGGCCCTCCCGTGCCGCCCCGGGGATGCGGGAGGCGTCCAGGGCGTTGCGGCCGAAGGCGCGGCGGGCTTCCCGGTCGGGGGTCAGCAGGGCGACCCGGGTTCCGTGCGAGGCGAGGGTCTCGGCCTGGGTCCGCGCGCTCGGGCTCGCTCCCGCGCCCTTGGGGATCGGGGCCAGCACGACGACGCGCGCGCAGTCGTCGACCAGGTCGGCGTTGGTCGTGGAGCGGACGCCGCCGTCCATCCAGCGGCCCGGACCGATGCCGATCGGCGGGAAGAGGGGCGGCAGTGCGCAGGTCGCCGACATGGCGTGCAGCAGGTCGACCCCGCTGTCGGCGTCGAAGGCGGTCGGTTCACCGGTGAGCGCGTCGACGGCGAACATCCGGACGGTCCTGTCGGGCCAGTCCCGGACGGGGAGTTGGGCGCCGATGGCGTCGAAGACCGCGGTCTGCGGCACGTCGCGCACGGAGAGCGCCAGCCTGCCGATGCGCCTGACCACCGTGTCCGGGTCGCGCGAGCCCAGCGCGGCCCACAGGTACCTGACCGTCATGCCCAACGTGAAGTCCACGTCCAGCATGGCGCGTTCGCGGTTGAGCTGCTCCTTGTAGAGGTCGGCCGGGGCCGAACCCCTGGCCAGGTCGAGCGCCAGCAGCGAACCGGCCGACGTGCCCGCGAGGACGTCGGCGTCCGTGAGATCCACCCCCGCGTCGGCCAGTCCCGCCAGGACGCCGATCTGCCATCCGTACGCGGTCAGGCCGCCCCCGCCCAGCACCAGCGCCGTATCCGCCATGTCCGCCACCCCTCCCGCACTGGGGACCCATATACTGGGGACCACTCCCCGTTTCACTGCCGAGCGCGACGCTAGCAGGTAAACGGGGAGTGGTCCACGTTTGGGGTCGTCCGTGCCGCACTCAGCCGCGGGCCAGTACCGTCCCCACCACCTGGCGCAGCATCGACTCCGGGTCGGGGGCGGGGCCCGGGGAGCGCCAGGCCACGAAGCCGTCGGGGCGGACCAGGACCGCGCCGCCGCGGGTCACCCCGTGGGCGCGCGCCCAGTCGGTCTCCTCGTCGTCCGGGACCAGGTCGGCCCCGGGCGTCCCGCCCACGCGGTACGACTTCAGCGGCACCCGCATCGAGGCGGCCACCCCGGCGGCCGCCTCGTGCCAGCCGGTGGGCTGGGCGGCGTCGCTGAGCAGGACGAGGGAGTCCTCGTAGAGGTCCAGGGTGGACAGGCGGTCCTGGCCCCGGCGCACCCAGAGGTGGGGGGCCCGGCTGCCGGGCGCTCCGGTGAGGTCGAGGCCCTCCGGGACCACCGGGGTCGCCGGGTCGGCGCCGACCACCGCGCCCCGGGGGTAGCGGTAGCCGAGGGCGACGTTGAGGATGCCGCGCTGCGGGCCGCCACCGGGACCGCCACCGGGACCGCCACCAGGCGCACCGCCCGCACCACGAGGACCACCGGGACCACCAGGACCACCGGGGCCGCCGAGTCCGCCAGGACCACCGGCGCCGCCAGAGCCGCCAGGGCCGCCAGAGCCGCCAGGGCCGCCAGGGCCGCCAGGCCCACCGGGCCCACCGACCGCACCCTCGGGAGCACCGGCGCCCGGACCACCGCCCCCCACGACCGGCGGCGGCGCGAAGCCCGGGTGGCTGTGCTCGACCGAGCGGTGAGCGGCGCGGGCGCTGGTGGCCTCCGCGACCGGGCGCCGTTCCGTGTCGTAGGTGTCCAGCAGGGCCTCGCCCGCCCAGCCCTCGAGCACCGCGGCCAGCTTCCAGGCGAGGTTGTGGGCGTCCTGGATGCCGGTGTTGGAGCCGAAGGCGCCGGTGGGGGACATCTCGTGGGCCGAGTCGCCGGCCAGCAGCACGCGGCCGGAGCGGTAGCTGCGGGCGACGCGCTGGGCGGCGTGCCAGGGGGCCTTGCCGGTGATCTCGACGTCCAGGTCCGGGTCGCCGATCGCGCGGCGGATGTGGGCGGCGCAGCGCTCGTCGGTGAAGTCCTCGACGGTTTCGCCCTGTTCGGGGTGCCAGGGGGCGTGGAAGACCCAGTTCTCGCGGTTGTCGACGGGCAGGAGGGCGCCGTCGGCGTTCTCGTCCGTCAGGTAGCAGACGATGAAGCGGCGGTCGCCCACGACGTCGGCGAGGCGACGGGAGCGGAAGGTGATGCTGACGTTGTGGAAGAGGTCGCCGGGTCCGCTCTGGCCGATGCCGAGCTGTTCGCGGACGGGGCTGCGGGGGCCGTCGGCGGCGACCAGGTAGTCCGCGCGGATGGTGGTGTGCTCGCCGGTCTCCCGGCTCTTCACGATCGCCGTGACGCCTTCGGTGTCGGCCTCGAAGGAGAGCAGTTCGGTGCCGAAGCGCAGGTCGCCGCCGAGGTTCGTGGCGTGCGTGAGGAGTTCGGGCTCCAGGTCGTTCTGGCTGCACAGGCACCACGAGCTGGGGCTGAAGCGGGCCAGTCCGCCACCCGGGTCGATCTGCTTGAACAGCCACTCCCCCGCGTCGCCGGCCAGGGTCGGCGCCTGGAGGATGCCGTGGTTGTCGGCCAGCGTGGCGGCGGCCCGGCGGATGTCCGGCTCGGTGCCGGCCACCCGGAAGATCTCCATCGTGCGGACGTTGTTGCCGCGCCCGCGGGGGTGGATGGAGGTGCCGGCGTGCCGTTCCACCAGGGTGTGCCGGACGCCCAGCCGGCCCAGGAACACCGACGTCGACAGGCCCACCAGGGACCCGCCGACGACCAGGACCGGGACGCGGTGGGTCCGGTCGCCCCCGGGTGCGGCGCCGCCGGACCGGTCGGCTCTTTCGTTCATGGTTCGTCCTCCGTTGTACGACAGGTATGCGTCAGGTGTTCGTCAGGGATGCGTCAGGGATGCGTCGGGGACGCGTCGGGGATGCGAGAGGGGTCCGACTGGCGTGCGCCGGGGTCTTCATGCATGCCCCGTACGGCCCGTCGAGGCCCGCGGCGGCGCAGGCTTCACCCGCTTAACCCTCCTGGTTCGCGGACCCCGCGGGCACGGCCCACGATCGTGCTTACGCGACCGTCGCACCCCGCCGGCCTGGCGGGCGCCGCCGACGATCGCCCAGTCCACGAGGAAGACCGGAGAAGAGGTGGGCCGGATGACGGTCTCTCCCGTCGTAGCGACGGATGCCCCGACCACGGACGCGACGCAGGCCACGGCGACGTCGGCGACGTCGCCCGCCGTGGCGACGGACGCCGGTGGCGTGTCGATATCCGCGTTCGACGGTTCCCGCGTGCGGGTCGTCCTGATGCTGGACGTCCACGACGGAATGCAGCAGGAGTTCCTGGACGCCTACGAGCGCATCCGCGACCGGGTCGCCGCCGTTCCCGGACACGTCAGCGACCAGCTGTGCCAGTCCCTGGAGAACCCGACCCAGTGGCTCCTCACCAGCGAGTGGGAGAGCGCCGCACCCTTCCTGGCCTGGGTCAACAGCGACGAGCATCTGGACACCGTGGAGCCGCTGGCGACCTGCGTCCGTGACACCCACTCGCTGCGCTACAGCGTCCTGCGGGAGACCGACGGCGGGCGGCCGGCGCCCGGTGAGCCGCGTTCGGCGCCCCGGATCGGGGACAACGTCGTACGCCACGCCCTGACCTTCACCGTACGGCCCGGTACCGAGGCCGAGACCGCCCGGCTGCTGTCCGAGTACGTGTCGCCCGAGGCCCACGTGGACGGCTCCACGCGGCTGCTGCGCACCTCGCTCTTCATGTCCGGCAACCGGATCGTGCGGGCCGTGGAGGTGCGCGGCGACCTGCAGACCGCGTTGCGCCACGTCGCCCGGCAGCCCGGGGTGCGGGCCGTCGAGGAGGCGCTCAACCCGTACCTGGAGCAGGACCGGGACCTCGGTGACCCGCAGTCCGCCCGGCGGTTCTTCACCCGGGCCGCCATGCCGGCCGTCCACCACACGACGTCGCCCGACCGGGCGGGCGCGCGCCGGCAACGGCTCGCGCTGCTCTACCCGGTACGCGACGGCGCCGGTCCGGAACTGGCCCGGCTGCTGGCCCGTCAGGACGCGTCGGCCGCGCGGAACCCGGACGGCCCGGAGCTGGCGGCCACCGTCTTCCACCGCGACGACCTCGTCGTACGGCTCGTCGACGTGGACGGCGACCCCGAGGACGCGCCCGCCGAGGTGCTCGGCCTGCACGGCCAGGGCGCCGCGGATGCCGAGCGGCTGCTGGACGCCGCCGCGGTCGGCGTCGACGGGTCGCCGGCCGAGGCCGCGACGCTGTCCCGGCTGCTGCGCCGGATCCGTATGACGCCGCTGACCGACCGGCGTTCGGCCGGTTCCTGAAGCACGCCTCCCGACCGCGCGGCCGGCCGGGCCCGACGGCGTGCCCGCCGGGCCGCGCGACCATCCCCGCCGACCCCGCTCCCCGGCTCCCCCGCCGACCCCGCTCCCCGGCTCCCCCCTCCCCCGCTCCAGCTTCTCCCGCTCCCCCGTTTCTCCTGCTTCTCCCCCTTCCTTCCTCCCGTCACCCCGGAGTGAACGTCATGACAGACCAGCAGGTACGCATCGTCTCCCTCGGCGACATCGCCCCGAACCGCCGCCGCGGCGGAGACCTCCGCGCCCTCCTCACGCCCACCACCGCCGGGTCGACCAGCGGCTTCATGGGCGTGGCCATCGTGCAGCCCGGCGACCGCATCGCCGAGCACTACCACCCGTACTCCGAGGAGTTCGTGTACGTCACGGAGGGCGCCCTCGAGGTGGACCTGGACGGGGTACCGCACTCGCTCGGCACCGGGCAGGGGCTGCTGATCCCGCAGGACATGCGCCACCGCTTCCGCAACGCGGGGGACGTCGAGGCGCGGCTCGTGTTCCACCTGGGGCCGCTGGCCCCGCGTCCGGAGCTGGGTCACGTCGACACGGAGGACGCCGAGGGCAACGCGCTCCCCTGCGACGGGGCGCACGCGGGCCACCCGGGCCAGGCCGGGCACGAGCGGCCCGCCCCCGCGGCCGAGGTGGTGTCATGACCCGGCGCCGGGTCGCCGTCACGGGCATAGGCGTCGTCGCCCCGGGCGGGATCGGCGTGCCCCAGTTCTGGGGGCTGCTGTCCGAAGGCCGTACGGCGACGCGCCGCATCTCCCTGTTCGACCCGTCCGGGCTGCGGTCGCAGATCGCCGCCGAGTGCGACTTCGAGCCGTCCGACCACGGGCTCGGCCTCGCCACCGCCCAGCGCTGTGACAGGTACGTGCAGTTCGCGCTGGTGGCAGCCTCGGAGGCGGTCCGGGACGCGAACCTCGACATGAACCGCGAGGACCCCTGGCGGGCCGGTGCCACCCTCGGCACGGCGGTCGGCGGCACCACCCGGCTGGAGCACGACTACGTCCTGGTCAGCGAGCGCGGCTCGCGCTGGGACGTCGACGACCGGCGCTCCCAGCCGCACCTGGAGCGCGCGTTCACCCCGGCCACCCTCTCCTCCGCGGTCGCCGAGGAGTTCGGGGTGCGCGGGCCGGTGCAGACCGTCTCCACCGGGTGCACGTCCGGCCTCGACGCGGTCGGGTACGCCTACCACGCGGTCGCCGAGGGCCGCGTCGACGTGTGCCTGGCGGGCGCGGCGGACTCGCCGATATCGCCGATCACCATGGCCTGCTTCGACGCCATCAAGGCGACCTCGCCGAACAACGACGACCCCGCGCACGCCTCCCGCCCCTTCGACGCCGACCGCAACGGCTTCGTGATGGGCGAGGGCGCGGCGGTGCTGGTCCTGGAGGACCTGGAGCACGCCCGGGCCCGGGGCGCGGACGTGTACTGCGAGATCTCCGGCTACGCCACCTTCGGCAACGCCTACCACATGACCGGGCTCACCAAGGAGGGCCTGGAGATGGCGCGGGCCATCGACACGGCGCTGGACATGGCCCGTATCGACGGCTCCGCGATCGACTACGTCAACGCGCACGGCTCCGGCACCCAGCAGAACGACCGGCACGAGACCGCGGCCGTCAAACGCTCGCTGGGCGAGCACGCCTACACGACGCCGATGAGCTCCATCAAGTCCATGGTGGGCCACTCGCTCGGCGCGATCGGCTCCATCGAACTGGCCGCGTGCGTGCTGGCGATGGCCCACCAGGTGGTGCCGCCCACGGCCAACTACACGACCCCCGACCCCGAGTGCGACCTGGACTACGTGCCGCGCGAGGCACGGGAGCGGACGCTGCGGCACGTGCTGTCGGTGGGCAGCGGCTTCGGCGGCTTCCAGTCCGCGGTCGTACTGAGCGGCAGTGAAGGAGGGCTGCGATGAGCGGACCACAGCGGACCGGCACCGGCGGTGGGAGCCGGCGTGCGGTCGTCACCGGACTCGGCGTGGTGTCGCCGCACGGCACCGGCGTGGAGGCGCACTGGAAGGCGGTCGCCGACGGCACCAGCAGTCTCGGTCCCGTCACCCGGGAGGGCTGCGCGCACCTGCCGCTGCGGGTCGCGGGCGAGGTGCACGGCTTCGACGCGGCCGAGACGGTCGAGGACCGCTTCCTCGTCCAGACCGACCGGTTCACGCACTTCGCGCTGTCCGCGACCCAGCACGCGCTGGCCGACGCCCGGTTCGGCCGGGCCGACGCCGACTCGCCGTACTCGGTCGGCGTGGTCACCGCGGCGGGTTCGGGCGGCGGCGAGTTCGGGCAGCGGGAGTTGCAGAACCTGTGGGGGCACGGCTCCCGCCACGTCGGCCCGTACCAGTCGATCGCCTGGTTCTACGCGGCCAGCACCGGCCAGGTCTCCATACGCAACGACTTCAAGGGCCCCTGCGGGGTCGTGGCCGCCGACGAGGCGGGCGGCCTGGACGCCCTCGCGCACGCGGCGCTGGCCGTGCGGAACGGCACCGACACGGTGGTCTGCGGCGCGACGGAGGCGCCGCTGGCCCCGTACTCGATCGTCTGCCAGCTGGGCTACCCCGAACTGAGCAGGGCCGCCGAACCCGACCGCGCCTACCGCCCGTTCACCGAGGCGGCCTGCGGTTTCGCACCGGCCGAGGGCGGTGCCGTGCTCGTCGTGGAGGAGGAGGCGGCGGCCCGGGAGCGCGGGGCGGACGTGCGGGCGACGGTGGCCGGGCACGCGGCGACCTTCACCGGGGCCGGCCGCTGGGCCGAGTCCCGGGAGGGGCTGGCCCGCGCGATCGCGGGCGCCCTGGCCGAGGCGGGCTGCCGGCCCGAGGACGTCGACGTGGTCTTCGCCGACGCCCTCGGGGTCCCGGAGGCCGACCGGGCGGAGGCGCTGGCCCTGGCCGACGCGCTGGGCCCGCACGCCGCGCGGGTGCCGGTCACCGCGCCCAAGACCGGGACCGGGCGGGCGTACTGCGCCGCGCCGGTCCTTGACGTGGCGACGGCGGTGCTCGCCATGGAGCACGGGCTGATCCCGCCGACCCCGCACGTGCTGGACGTGTGCCACGACCTGGACCTGGTGACCGGCCGGGCCCGCCCCGCCGAGCCGCGCACGGCCCTGGTCCTGGCGCGCGGCCTCATGGGGTCCAACTCGGCGCTCGTCCTGCGCCGGGGCGCGGTACCGCCCGAGGGCCGCTGACGGCCGAACGACGACCAACGGTCACGGGCGACGCCCGTGGCCGGCCAACCCGAGTCAAGGAGGACACCCATGACCGACCAGCAGCTGGACTACCAGGTGACCGTCGAGGAGCTGTCGGCGCTGATGAAGCGCACCGCCGGCGTGCACGTCGACCCGGTCACCCTCCGGCAGCAGGCCGACGACGGTTTCGACACCTTCGGCCTGGACTCCCTCGGCCTGCTGGGCATCGTGGCCGAGCTGGAGAAGCGGTACGGCCTGGGCCTGCCCGAGCAGGCCGAGCGCTGCAAGACGCCCGCGGATTTCCTCGCGCTGATCAACGGCGCCCTCAAGACGGGAGTGTGACATGGCAGGGCACACCGACAACGAGATCACCATCGCCGCCCCGATGGAGCTGGTCTGGAACATGACCAACGACATCGAGAAGTGGCCCGGGCTGTTCAGCGAGTACGCCTCCGTGGAGGTGCTCGGCCGCGACGACGACAAGGTCACCTTCCGGCTCACCATGCACCCGGACGCCGACGGCAAGGTGTGGAGCTGGGTCTCCGAGCGGGTCGCCGACCCCGTCACCCGCACGGTCCGGGCCCAGCGGGTCGAGACCGGGCCCTTCCAGTACATGAACATCGTCTGGGAGTACGCGGAGACCGCCGAGGGCACCGTCATGCGCTGGACGCAGGACTTCGCGATGAAGCCGGACGCGCCCGTGGACGACGCGTGGATGACGGACAACATCAACCGCAACTCGCGTACGCAGATGGCGCTGATCCGGGACCGGATCGAGCAGGCGGCGGGCGAGCGGCGGACCGCGTCGGTGCTCGCCGACTGACACCGACGGACCTCGGCGAAGGGCAGCACCCATGCACCACACACTGATCGTCGCCCGGATGGCACCCGGCGCGGCACCGGACATCGCGAAGGTGTTCGCGGAGTCCGACAGCGGCGAGCTGCCGCACCTGGTGGGCGTCAACCGGCGCAGCCTGTTCGAGTTCGGTGACGGCGTGTACCTGCACCTCATCGAGAGCGACGAGGACCCGGCCCCCACCATCGGCAGGCTGACCGGGCACCCGGAGTTCCGCCAGGTCAGCGAGCGGCTCGAGCCGTACGTCTCGGCGTACGACCCGGCGACGTGGCGCGGTCCGAAGGACGCGATGGCGCGCTGCTTCTACCGCTGGGAGCGGACCCCCGCCGGCTGACGGCGCTCCGTCCCCGCATGCGTCGGGGTCGCCCGGATTTTCTCCGGGTGACCCCGACGCAGACGTTCCGGGCGAAGACGTTCCGTGGCATCGAACGGTTGCACTCTCGGACCGAATGTCCGCGTGAGAAGGGACACTTCGGAAACGGTGACGTTTTCGCACGTCCGTCCGCTTGGATCTTCGGGGCACGACAGCACCGCAGTCCGCTGTGCCAGGCCGACCGGGCCTGGCCCCCGCCGACCAGCAGAGAGGACGCACACCGTGGGCCGATCCACCGCCCGCCGGGCCGGCCGAAGAACCGGGCCGGACGGTGCCGGACACAGATCCCGCGCCCGCAGGCGCAGACGTCGCGGACCCGCCCGAGCGGTCCTGGCCTGCCTCGCCCTCGGGGTGGTCCTGCTCACCGCGGGGGCGGCCGTCGCGTACTGGCGGGACACCCGGCCGCCGGTGACGGACGACCAGGTGGCCGACGTCACGGACGCGCTGGACGCCTCGACCCGGACGCCTTCGGCTTCCTCCTCCTCCCCCTCGGCGTCACCGTCGCCGAAGGTCTCCCCGTCGCCGTCGGCCTCACCTTCGGCCTCGCCCTCCGCCACCACCATCGCCATTCCGGCGACCGGTCCCGGCACCTTCGTCACCGCCCAGGCCGACGGCACGACCGTGGGCACCGGCAGCCGCGTGCGCCGCTACAAGGTCCTGGTCGAGGAGGGCCTCGACATCCGGCCGAGCGCCGCCGCCGACGAGATATCCGAGGTGCTCGCCGACCGCCGCGGCTGGACCCAGGACGGGACCAACTCCTTCCGGCTGGTCAGCAGCGGCTCCTACGACTTCGTGGTGAAGATCGCCACGCCGGGCACCGTCGACAAAATCTGCGGCGCGGCAGGCCTGCTGACCCGGGGCGAGGTCAACTGCAGCGTCGGCACGGACGTCGTGGTGAACCTCAAGCGCTGGGTGCTGGGCTCCCCGCAGTTCGACGGGCCGATCCACGAGTACCGGGCGCTGATCGTCAACCACGAGGTCGGTCACCGCATCGGCCACGGCCACGAGACGTGCCCCGGGGCGGGCCGTCCCGCCCCGGCGATGATGCAGCAGATCAAGGGTCTCAAGGGGTGTGTGGCCAACGCCTGGCCCTACGACGAGGCGGGCGACTACCTGGGCGGCCCGGCGGTGCCCTGAGCCCGTTTCCGGGTGATGATCGGTCCATGACCACCACACCGCGCTTCGATCCCCGCGCCCTGCTGGCCGGGAGCCGCCTCGGCGTACTGGCGACGATCAAGTCGGACGGCCGCCCGCAGCTCTCGCCCGTCATGCCCGCCTACGACCCCGCCGCGGGCGTCATCCGGGTCTCCACCCGCGAGGGCCTCGCCAAGACGGCGAACCTGCGCCGGGACCCGCGGGCCACGCTGGAGGTGACCGCCCCGGACGGCAGGTCCTGGGCGACCGCCGAGGGCGTCGCCACCCTCACCGGTCCGGGCACCGACCCGCACGGACCGGAGGTCGAGGCGCTGGTGGAGTACTACCGCGCCGCGGCCGGGGAGCACCCGGACTGGGACGAGTACCGGTCGACGATGGTGTCCGACCGCCGGGTGCTGCTCACCATCACGGTCGAGCGCGTGTACGGCGCCGACCTCGGCTGACCGGCCCGGCGGCGGCGCGGGAGCGGGACCCTCACCGGCTCCGCAAGTTCTGTGCCGGAGCGGTGAAGGATCCGCCCGCCGCTTACGTACCTCCTGGCGTACCGGTACGCGCACGAGCACCCGTGCGCGTACCTCGCGTCCCCGCGTCGCCCCTGGAGGCACCATGCGCCTGTCCCGCAGCAGGATCGGAGTCGTCGTCCTGTTCGGTGCGATGACCCTGACCCTCACCGCGCTGGCCTTCCCGGCCGTGCTCGGTCTGGACAAGGCCGACGGCAACCAGAACCGAGTGGTGGCCAGTACGAAGTTCGGCCCGCTCACCGAGGCCGACCGCGACTTCGTGGTGAAGGTCCGCGCCGCCGGGCTGTGGGAGTACCCGCTGGGCGAGATGGTGATGGAGCGCGGTACGACGAAGGCGATGAAGACCGCCGGTGAGCACCTGGTCGTCGGGCACGCCGGGCTCGACGCGATGTGCCGCGAGATCTCCCCCGAGCTGGGCATCACGCTGCCCAACCGGGCCTCCCCGCAGCAGGAGGGCTTCGTGGCCACCGTGGACGCCAAGAGCGGCAAGGAGTTCGACTCCTCGGCGGTCAACATCATGCGGGTGACCCACGGTCAGATCTTCCCGGCCATCGCCAAGATCCGGGCCTCCACCAAGAACACCCTCGTGCGGCAGCTGGCCGACCTGGCCAACGACACCGTCCTGGACCACATCACGGTGCTGGAGAAGACCGGGCTGGTCGAGTACGACGACGTCACCTTCAAGCAGACGGGCCCGGCGAAGCTGCCGAGGGAGAAGGTCACCCCGCCCCCGCCGCAGCCGGGCGAGCGGGTGCTGGTGCTCAAGCCGCGCCCCGACCTGAACGTGAACACCGCCTCCCCGACGCCCACTCCGTCCCCGGCGGCTCCCTGAGGACCCGGGGGGCGGGGCCCGGCGCGAGAACCCGGCGCGGGCACGATTACGACCCAGTCACGACCGGCGGCACGGGGAACGGGCCGCCGGTCGCACACGTTCTCAGCAGGTGGCGGCCGACGGAGTCCGCCGGGCCATGACCATCCGGCGCCGGAGCCGGTGGCGGGCGGCCGTTCCCCTCCTCCCGCCCGCGTCCGTCCGGGGCCGACGACAGGAGGAGCGGGACCATGACCGCTTCCGGACCGGGCGGCGACGACACCCCGGATGGACCGGACGACGCCCCGGCCGTGCCCGAGTACGTCTGGCGGCTGTTCCTGGAGGACGACGAGCGGGCCATCCACGCCTCCGCCCCCCGGGAACCCGCCGCGCGGGACCGGGTCCCCGGCAGGCAGCCGGAGCCTCCCGCCGGCCGTCCCGGCCGCGCCGGCGACACGGTCGGCGAGACGTGGCGCCGGGAGGACGCGTGGGCCGGACCGGCCTGGCGCGAGCTGGACGGTCGGGCCCGGCTGCGGCGGACGGGCCGCGTGCTCGGCACGGCGGCCGCGGTCGCCCTCGCCGTGACCGCGTGGTCGCAGCTGACCACCGGCCCGGCCACCCCGGGCGGCGGCCCCGCCGAAACGATCGGTCAGCGCCTGCAGGAAAGCCCCGCCCTGCCCACGGCGGACTCCCTCGCACCGACGAAGTCCGCCGCCGCGAGCCCCGCCGTCTTCCAGCCCGCCCCGTCCGCGATACCCCGGTCCTCCGCCTTCCCCTGGACAATCGACTGAACGTCTGTTTAATCTGCTGTACATGCGTTCAATCCCGGAGGACCGGACCACCCGGGCCCTCATCCGCGACGAGGCCCTCGCCCTGTTCGCCGCCCACGGCCCGGACTCGGTGACCGTACGGCGGATCGCGACGGCGGCCGGTGTGTCACCCGGCCTCGTGGTGCACCACTTCGGTTCGAAGGACGGCCTGCGCCAGGAGGTCGACCAGTACGTCGTGGCCGTCTTCGAGGCCATGCTGGGCGAGCTGACCGGTGGCGACGGCGGCGCGGAGGCCCTGGACTCCGGCGCCGGGGCGGCGTCCCTGAGCGCGGCCTTCACCCGCCACCTCCCGGACGGCTCCCCCCTGCCCGGCTATCTGCGCCGCCTGCTGCTGAGCGACACGGACGCCGGACGGCTGCTGTTCGGCCGTCTCTACGAGGTCAGCCGCGCCGCCCTGGACGGGCTGACGGCGGCGGGCCTCGCCGTACCGGGCCGGGACCCGGCGGTCCGGGCCGCCCTGCTGCTCGCCAACGACCTGGCCGTGTTCCTGCTGCGCGACCGCATCGGCGAGGCCCTCGGCACCGACCCCCTGTCGGCCGACGGCATGGCCCGCTGGGCCCCCGAGGTGCTCGACATCTACGCGGGCGGGCTGAACGCGTCACCTCCCCCGGAGTCCACCCCCGACGGGACGTGACCGGCCGGAATCCCCGCCGGCCCGAATCCCCACCAGTCAAGGAGTGCCGGAAGCACAGGAAGGCCCAGGTGACCCACATGCCGACCGACCCCGCACCCGAACCGCCCGCACCACCCGCACAGCACGCCCCGGCCCCCGTCCTGCGCGCCCGTGACCTGCACAAGGCGTACGGCGGCAATCGCGTCCTGCGCGGCGCCGACCTCACGGTCGCCCCCGGGCAGCTGGTCGCCGTCGTCGGCGAGAACGGCGCCGGGAAGTCGACCCTGCTCAAGGCGCTGGCCGGCACCCTGGCCCCGGACCGCGGCGAGGTCTCCCTGTCCGGGACGCTCGGCTACTGCCCCCAGGACCCGGTGCTGAGCGGCAGCCTCACCGTCGAGCAGCACCTGCGCTACTTCGCCGCCGCGCACCGCCTGCCCGCCCTGGACCGCGGCCGGGAGCTGGTCCGGGCCCTGGGCTACGAGCGGTACGAGCACGCCCCGGCCGGCGAGCTGTCCGGCGGGACCCGGCAGAAGCTCAACCTCACCCTGGCCCTGCTGCACGACCCCGAGGTGCTGCTCCTCGACGAGCCGTACCAGGGCTTCGACTGGGAGACGTATCTGCGCTTCTGGGACCTGGTCGAGGAGCTGCGCGTCCGTGGCAAGGCGGTCGTGGTCATCACCCATCTCGTCTTCGAACAGGACCGGTTCGACCTGCTGGCCGACCTGTCCGACGGCCGCCTCACCGCACGCGCGGCGGCCGGGAGGGAGCAGCGTCGTGTCGACGCCTGAGCAGGCCGCCAACCGGGGGCCGCGGTACGGGCAGTTCCCCACCGCGCTGCGCTTCTCGGTGCGCGACCAGACCCGCAACCGGCTCGCCGGGCTGCTGCTCGTGCTGTTCGTGCCCGTCTGGTACCTGGTGATGGACGCGATGGCGGGCGGGGAGCCGCTGGACTTCAAGCTGTACGCCACCGGCGAGGTGCTGCACGTCGACGGCGGCCACCTCACCCTGATCACCGCCGGGCTCAACTGCGTCACGATGATCGCCGGGTTCGTGGTCTTCGACGCGGTGCGCAGGTCGCTCGCGTTCGACCGGCGGCTGGTCTTCGCCGGGTACCGGCAGTCCACCCTCATCGGCGCCAAGACCCTCGCCGTCGCCGCGGTCGCCACCGGCATCGCCCTCTACACCGCGCTGGCGGTGCTGTTCTTCTGGCGTCCGGCGGCAGGGGCCTGGTTCGCCGTGCTGGCCGCGTTCACCGTCATCGCGCTCGCCTACGGCGGTCTCGGGCTGCTCCTCGGGGTGCTGGTCAAGCGGGATCTGGAGGGCTTCTTCCTGATCATCATGGGCGGGCTGATGGACACGTTCCTCCAGAACCCCCTGGGCAACCCGCTCGCCAACGAGCCGGTCCTGCAGTGGTTCCCGTCCTTCGGCCCCATGCAGTTCGCGGCGGGCGACGCGTTCGCGGACAGCGCGCTGTGGGGGCACCTCGGCCTGGGACTGGCCTGGGCGGCCGGGTTCAGCATGGTGGGGCTGGTCATCTTCAGGTTCCGGACGCGCGACCGCACCGGCTGACCGGCGTGAGCGCCTTCGCGCCGGTCAGGCGCTGCGCCTGCGGGGCGCCGCCTTCTTGGCGGTGCTCCTGGCGGTGCTCTTGGCGGCCGGCTTCTTCGCGGGTGCGGCGGACTTCGCCGTCTTCGCCGTCTTCGCCGTCGACTTCTTCGGTTCCGTCACCTTGCCGGCCGCCGTCTTCTTCGCCGCCGTCTTCTTCGCGGCCGTCGACGTCGACTTCTTGCCGCCGGTCTCCTTCGGGGCCCGCCGGGACGAGGTCTTGCGCTGCGGCAGGGACCTGACCCGCGCCTCCTCGGCCGGTCCGGCCTCCTCGCCGTCCCGGGACTCCCGCGCCGCCCGCACGCTGCTCTCCAGTGCCGCCATCAGGTCGAGCACCTTCCCGGGCGCCGCCTCCTCGCGGGCCTCCGGGGGCTTCTCGCCGGAGGCCTTGGCGGCGACGACCTCCTCGACGGCCTCCCGGTACTCGTCGTGCAGGTCGTCCAGGTCGATCTCGCCCAGGGTGTCCATGAGGGCGTCGGCGAGGTCCAGTTCCTGGTCGCGTACGGTGACGCCGCCCTCCGGGGCGACGCCCTCGGGAGCGCGGACCTCGTCCGGCCACAGCAGGCCGTGCATCGCGATGGCGTCGCCGACGACCCGGAGCATGCCCAGGCGCTCCCGGCCGCGCAGCGCGAACTTGGCGATCGCCACCCGGTTGCTGCGCTTGAGCGCCTCGCGCAGCAGCGTGTACGGCTTGGCGGCCGGGGCGCCGCTCGCGGCGAGGTAGTAGGCGGAGCCCATCTGGAGCGGATCGATGCGGTCCTCGGGCACGAAGGCGACGATCTCGATCGTGCGGGCCGTCGGGATCGGCAGCTGGGACAGGTCCTCGTCGGTGATCGGGATCATCGAACCGTCGGCGTCCTCGTAGGCCTTGCCGATCTCGGCCTGGGTGACCTCGCGGTCCTCCAGTTCGCACACCTTGCGGTAGCGGATCCGGCCGCCGTCCTCCGTGTGGATCTGCCGGAAGGAGACCGAGTGGCTCTCGGTGGCGTTCACCAGCTTGATCGGGATGGTGACCAGTCCGAAGGAGATGGCGCCGTTCCAGATGGATCGCACGTGCAGCACCGTTCCTTTCGGGCGTTTTGTGACTCTTTTATGAGATTCTCATGGTATGGCGCCGATGACGGAAGTGGAGGGGCGGCGGGTGGCCCTCAGCAACCTGGACAAGGTGCTGTATCCCGCGGCCGGCCTCACCAAGGGCGAGCTGCTGCACTACTACGCGACGACCGCCGAGGTGCTGCTGCCGCACCTGCGGGACCGCGCGGTCTCCTTCCTGCGGTATCCGGACGGCCCGGACGGCCAGGTGTTCTTCGCCAAGAACGTGCCGCCGGGTACGCCCGACTGGGTCACCACGGCCGAGGTGCCCCGCTCGGAGGGCCCGGCCCGGATGGTGCTGGTGCAGGACCTGGCGAGCCTGATGTGGGCGGCGAACCTGGTGACCGAGTTCCACACCCACCAGTGGACCGTGGACGACCCCGGCGAGGCCGACCGGCTGGTGTTCGACCTGGACCCGGGTCCGCCCGCGACCGTGGTGCAGTGCTGCGAGGTCGCCCTGTGGCTGCGGGAGCGGCTGGCGGCGGACGGGGTCGAGGCGTACGCCAAGACCTCCGGGGCCAAGGGGCTGCACCTGCTGGCGGGGGTGCGGGGCGCGTCCTCGGAGCGGGTGTCGGAGTACGCGAAGGGGCTCGCCGTGGAGGCGGAGCGGGCGCTGCCGAAGCTGGTGGTGCACCGGATGACGCGCAGCCTGCGGCCGGGGAAGGTGTTCGTGGACTGGAGTCAGAACGCCGCCCGCAAGACCACGGCCGCCCCGTACACCGTGCGCGCCCGCGACGTGCCCGCGGTCTCCACGCCGGTGACGTGGGACGAGGTCGCCGGGTGCGGGCGGGCGGAGCAGTTCGTCTTCCTGACGCCGGACGTCGGGCCGCGGGTGCGGGACCACGGCGACCTGCTGGCACCGCTGTTCGAGCGGCGGCGGGCGGCGGCGCTGCCCTGAGCCGGGCCCTCAGACGCGCTGCCAGGTGGCCCGGTCCCGGGCCATGGCGTGCAGGGCCTCCACGTCCGCCGGTTTCAGCACCCCGCCCGTCCGGGCCAGGTCCGGCAGCTCCCGGTCCGTGAGGACGCGCACCGAGCGGGGCGGGGCGCTGACGGTCACGTGCGCCGGCTCGACGAGGACGAGCACCGGGTGGACCTCCGCCGTCAGGGCGTAGGAGGCCCGGTCGGCGTCCGCGCGGACCCGGTGCAGCAGGGGGCGGGGAGTCCGGCGGCCCAGCGCCACCAGCGGGTCGGTGACCCGCACCCGCTGTCTGCGGGCGGGCAGCACGTGGAGGGCGAAGAGACCACCGGGTCCGATCAGCAGGTGGTGGACGCGGTCGCCGCCGGGCAGCGGGAGGGAGTGCAGGGTGTGCAGGCCGGCGCCGTCGAGACGGTCGAGGGCGGCCCCGGTCGTCTGCTCGGCGGCCAGCGCCCGGCGGCGCGGGTCGGGACGCAGCCGGTGTGCCGGTCCCGGCTCGCGTTCCAGGGCGACCAGGAGGGCCTCGCCGGGCCGGTTGGGGGCGAGGTCGTCGTCCGGGTGGAGGGTGAGCCGGGCCAGCTCGGCCGGGGTCGGGACCGGCGGCGGGCCGACCGTGACCGGGCCGGTGACGAAGGGGCCCAGGGCCTGGAGGACCTCGGCCCTGCGGTCGTCGCTCAGCAGGTTGACGCGGGCCTCCTCGCGGTCGTACCAGGCGACGTTCCCGCCGTCCGTAAGGCAGACGTAGAGCCGTTCCCGGCCATGGCGCCGGGTCGGCACGACGCGCAGTCCGTCCATGCCCATCACCCCCCCCTCCATGGGACCAGGCGGGGTGCCGCCGGGGCAAGAAGCCGGTTGCTTTCGGGACGAGTTGGGCAGACCCTGGGCGGGACCGGGGAGGTGGCTGTGCGTACCCGTGGGAAAGGTCCGGCCGTGCCGGCCCCGGACCGGCCGTGGGACGAGATCGTGCCGGGCCTCTGGATGGGCGGGCACGAGTTCCGGCGGACGGCGGGGCGGCTGGAGTTCGCCGTGGTGCGGGACGAGTTCGACCTCGTGCAGACGCTGCTGCGGCTGCCCGGACACGGGCCGGACGAGGGTGTCGAGCACCATGTGTGGCCGATCCCGGACGGGCCCCTGGACGGCACGCAGATCGCCGGGGTGATCCGGCTGGCCCGGGCCGCGGACGAGGCGCTCGACGAGGGCCGGAAGGTCCTCGTCCGCTGCTACCACGGGTACAACCGCTCCGGTCTCGTCGTCGCGCACACCCTGATGCGCCGGGGCGGCGGCGCCGAGGAGGCGATCCGGCTGATCCGGGCCCGGCGCTCGCCGTGGGCGCTGCACAACGACCTGTTCGTGGCCTGTCTCCGGACCGGCCTGGCCACCGTGCGGCTGCTGGAGGAACCGGCCGAGTAGCCCGGCGGGCTCGTGGACACGCAAAATGGCCTTCCGTACGGCGTCGCGTGCGGTGCCGCGATGCCCGCGGTGCCGCCCGCGGCCCCGCGGGACCGCCGACGCCGATCACCGAACCCCAGGAGTGCAGTGCTCCCGAGCCGCCGCGGGCACCCCGCCCGCGTCCCCGCCGCCCTCGCGCTGCTCCTGGCGACCGCCGCGACCGGTGCGCTGGCGGCCTGCGGGGACACCGGCGGCCTCGAGGGTGCCGGGGCAACGCCCGCCGCGCGTAATCCGGCCCGGCTGTGGCCCGGCCTGACCCCGGCGTCCAGTCCTGCGTACGACATCGGCGAGGTGGAGCACGCGCCGGTGAAGGGCGTCGCCGTGCCCGGTGGCGACATCCGCGGGGCGGACCCGGTGGCCGCGGTGCGGGCCGAGATCGCCGCGCACCCGGACGACTACGCGGGCGCGAAGGCGCGGTACCACGAGACGTCCGTGCGGATGGCGGACTGCGGCACGGACGGCGCCGGTGACGAGCCCGGCGGCTGCCCGGTGCTGCGGCCGTACTACCGCGACCTGACCGGTGACGGGCGTCCCGAGATGACGCTGGGTTTCCGGCTGCTGCCGGACCGGCTGACCGCCGTGCGGGTCTACACCGTCGAGAAGGACCGGCTCGTACGGGTCATGTCCTACGAGGACGCCGTGAGCGCGGTCGAGCTGGCCGGGCGGACGGTGATCGTCCGCTCGCCCTCGGAGGTCGCCGGGTACGAGTACCGCCTGCAGTGGACCTGGGACGCCGACCAGCGGGCCATGCTGCTGACCAGCGACGAGATGCTGCGCACCGACGACGGCGGACAGCACACGAAGCGTCCGTCCGCCTCGCCGTCGCCCTCGGCGAGCGCCCGGTGAGGCTCACCCTCCCCCGGTGGGCCGGGCCGCTGGCGGTGAAGGCGGCCGTCTTCATCGCCGTGATGTGCTGCGGGCTCGCCGCGCTGCTCGGCGTCCTGGTGCACGTCTCGGTGACCAACCGGACCGTCGGCCAGGCGCGGGACGCGGCCCTGTCCCGGCTGGGCGAGGCGACGGAGTCCTACGAGGCGGGGGACCCGCTGCGGCGCGGGGCCGGCATCGACCCGGAGGGGCTGCCGCGGCCGCTGCGCGAGCTGGCCCTCTCGGGCCGGCGCGGCACGATGCTCGCCGAGTACGCGGGGCGCCCCACGATGTGGGCGGCGGGACCCGCCGACGGCGGCCGGACGCTGGCGGTGCGGGTCGACCACTCCCGGGGCCAGGCCACCATCGACGGCCTGGACGGCACGCTCGTGTGGTCGTCGGCGCTGGCGATCGGGGCGACGCTGCTGGTCGGCGCGATCGCGGTGACGCGGGTGACGCGGCGGCTGCACACGACGGCGCGGGTGGCGCGGCGGATCAGCGCGGGCGACCTCGACGCGCGGGTCGGCGATCCGCGCGCCCAGGATCCGACGCGCCCGCAGGACGAGGTGGCCTCCGTCGCCGCCGCGCTGGACTCCATGGCGTCGTCGCTGCAGGGCAAGCTGCTCGCCGAGCAGCGGTTCACGGCGGACGTGGCGCACGAGCTGCGCACCCCGCTCACCGGCCTGCACGCGGCGGCCGAGCTGCTGCCGCCGGGCCGCCCCACCGAGCTGGTGCGGGACCGGGTGGCGGCGCTGCGCACCCTCACCGAGGACCTGCTGGAGATCTCCCGGCTGGAGAGCGGGCGGGAGCGGCCCGCGACGGAACCGGAGGAGCTGGGCGCGCTGGTCCGGCGGGTGCTGCGGGGCTCGGGCACCGGCACGCGCGTCGTCGTACGGGACGCGCGGGTGGAGACCGACCGGCGGCGTCTGGAGCGGGTGCTGGGCAACCTGGTCGCGAACGCGCACCGGCACGGGCGGGCGCCGGTGGTGCTGACCGTGGACGGCGCGGTGATCACCGTGCGGGACCACGGGGACGGCTATCCGGAGTACCTGCTCGCGCACGGGCCGCAGCGCTTTCGCACCGAGGGCGGGACCAAGGGGCACGGCCTGGGGCTGACGATCGCGCTGGGGCAGGCCGAGGTGCTCGGGGCGCGGCTGGAGTTCACCAACCCGCCGGACGGCGGCGCACTGGCCCGGCTGACGCTGCCTCAGCAGCCCTGACCACGGCGTCTTCCCCGATGGCTCAGCGCGGCGGGCGGCGCTTGCGGGGCGCTCCTAATGTGGCGGTTAGTCACCTGAAGACCCGTTCGCTCCCGGGAGGTACTCCCATGTCGCCACTGTCCGCACCGGCCTCGCGTTCGCCCCTGGTCCGCGGCCTCGCCACCGCCCTCGCGGCCGGCGCGCTCGCCACCGCCGTCGCCGTCACGCCCGCCGCCGCGAACGACGGGTGGGGCGGCGACGCCGGCTCCACGTCCGCCGTCGCCGGCGGCGGAAACGGCGGAGGAAGCAGCGCAGCGAACGGGGGAAACGGCGGCGACGCGTGGGGCGGGGGCGACGGCCGCCAGGAGCAGGGCCGCTACCGGGGGGTCGTGACGGCCGACCGGCTCGCCCTGCGCACCTCGCCGAGCCGCGGTGCGGACGTCATCCGGTACGCCCGCCGGGGCGAGGTCGTCTCCATCTACTGCAAGACGCCCGGCTCCAAGGTGGGAGGCAACCCGCTGTGGTACCTCCTCACGGACGGCACCTGGGCCTGGGGCGCGGCCCGGTACATCGACAACATCGGCCCCGCGCCGCGCTGGTGCTGAGCCGGACGCCGCGCACACCGCATCATTTGGGTAAGTTCCGGACATGACCAAGGCCGGAACCGGAACCGGGATCACCGTGGCACAGGCGGACACCCCCGCTCCCGTCGCCCGGCTCCCCCGGCGCCGGGGCATCGAACTCGCGCTCATCCTCATGGCCGTCCTGCTGTCGGTCTTCGGCTACTGCAACGTCGGCCTCGCCCAGCACGACGCCCTTCCCCCCGGCGCCGCCGGTTACGGCGCCGGGCTCGGGGTGCTCGCGCTCCTCGCCCATCTGGCGGTCCGGCTGCGCGCCCCGTACGCCGATCCGCTGCTGCTGCCCATCGGGGTGCTGCTCAACGGCCTCGGCCTGGTGCTGATCTACCGGCTCGACCTGGAGACGCCGGACGACCGGGCGGCCCCGACCCAGCTGGTGTGGTCGACGCTGGGTGTCGCGCTGTTCATCGTGGTCGTCCTGCTCCTGCGCGACCACCGGGTGCTGCAGCGCTACGCCTACGTGTGCGTCGCGGCGGCGCTCGCCCTGCTCACCGTGCCGATCTTCTTCCCGGCGGTGAACGGCGCCCGCATCTGGATCCGGATCGAGGGCTTCTCCATCCAGCCCGGCGAGTTCGCGAAGGTGCTGCTCGCGGTGTTCTTCGCCGCCTATCTGGCCGCCAACCGCAGCGCGCTGGCCTACGCGGGCCGCCGGGTGTGGCGGCTGCAACTGCCCACCGGCCGGGTGCTCGGCCCGATCCTGGCGGTGTGGCTGGTCAGCGTCGGCGTCCTGGTCCTGGAGCGGGACCTGGGCACCTCGCTCCTCTTCTTCGGCCTGTTCGTGGTCCTGCTCTACGTCGCCACCGGCCGCACCGGCTGGATCGCCGTCGGGCTGCTGCTGGCCTCGCTGGGGGCGGTCGCCGTGGGCTGGCTGGAGCCGCACGTGCACACCAGGGTGGAGGACTGGCTGCACCCCTTCGCGTCCATCGAGGCGGGCCACGGGCCGAACCAGCTGGCCCAGTCCCTCTTCGCGTTCGCGGCGGGCGGGGTGACCGGCACCGGTCTCGGACTCGGGCACTCCATCCTGATCGGCTTCGCCGTCAAGTCGGACTTCATCCTGGCGACGGCCGGTGAGGAGCTGGGCTTCCTCGGCCTGAGTGCCGTCTTCCTGCTGTACGGGCTGCTGGTGGAGCGCGGCTACCGGGCGGGGCTCGGCGCCCGCGACCCCTTCGGCCGACTGCTCGCGGTCGGGCTCTCCTCGATCGTCGCGCTCCAGGTGTTCGTCATCGCGGGCGGGGTGACGGGGCTGATCCCGCTGACCGGCATGGCGATGCCGTTCCTGGCGCAGGGCGGGTCGTCGGTCGTCACCAACTGGGCGATCGTGGCGCTGCTGATCCGGGTCAGCCACGCGGCCCGCAGCCAGGCCGGCGGGCGGGCGGAGCCGTGAGCGGGGAGCGGCGGAGGTGACCCGGAACATCCGGCACGCCGCCGTATTCTGCGCCCTGCTGCTGGTCGCCCTGGTGGTCAACGCGGCCCGGGTGCAGATCGTGCAGAAGCCGGAGTACGACGACAACCCGGCCAACCGCCGCCCCGACATCGCCCGCTACCAGCAGCCGCGCGGCGACATCCTGGTCGGCGGCAGGGCGGTCACCGGCTCCCGGGACACCGGTGAGCACCTGCGCTTCGAGCGGACCTACGCGAACGGGCCGATGTACGCGCCGATCACCGGCTTCGCCTCCCAGGCTTACGGGACGACGCTCCTGGAGCACGCCGAGGACGGCCTGCTGTCCGGCGCCGACCCGGTGCTCGCGCCGCTGCCGCTGTGGAACGACGTCACGGGGGCCCACAACCCGGGCGGCGACGTGGTGACGACGATCGACGGGGCCGCGCAGCGGGCGGCGTACGAGGGGCTGGGCGGGCGCAAGGGGGCGGTGGCCGCGATCGAGCCGGCCACGGGCCGCGTCCTGGCCCTGGTCTCCACCCCCTCCTACGACCCGCAGCTGCTGTCCGGCAACAGCGCGGCCGCCACCCGCGTCTGGAACCGGCTGAACGCCGACCCGGACAAGCCGATGCTCAACCGGGCGGTGAGCCGGACCTATCCGCCGGGTTCGACGTTCAAGGTGGTCACCGCGGCGGCGGCGCTGGACGCGGGCGTGATCCGCGACCTGGACGCGCCGACCCGCTCCCCCGACCCGTACACCCTGCCCGGGACCCGGACCAAGCTCACGAACGAGGCCGACGGGTGCCGGAACGCCTCGCTGCGGGAGGCGTTCGAGTGGTCCTGCAACACGGTGTTCGCCAAGCTCGGCGTGGACGTGGGGGTGACGGACATGACGGCGATGGCGGAGGCCTTCGGCTTCAACGACGACGGGCTGCGGGTCCCCTTCCCTGTCGCACGGAGCACCTTCGACACCTCCGTGGACCGGGCACAGCTGGGCCTGTCGTCGATCGGCCAGTACAACACCCGGGCGACGCCGCTCCAGATGGCGATGGTGGCGGCGGCGGTGGCCGGCGGTGGCCAGGTGCGCTCGCCGTACCTGGTGGAACGGACGCTGCGGGCGGGCGGCAGCCTGGTGGCGGCGGCCGGGTCACGCCCCTCCCGCGAGGTGATGCGCCCCTCGACGGCGGCCCTGCTCAAGGAGCTGATGACCGGCGTGGTGGACAAGGGCACCGGCGCGAAGGCGGCGATCCCGGGTGCCACGGTGGGCGGCAAGACCGGCACCGCCCAGCACGGCGTCGGCAACTCGGGCACACCGTACGCCTGGTTCGTCTCCTGGGCACGGGGCGACGGGGACGTGGAGCCGAAGGTCGCGGTCGCGGTGGTGGTCGAGGGCTCGGCGGCGGACCGGGAGGGCATCAGCGGGGGCGGGCTGGCGGCGCCGATCGCCCGGGGGGTGATGGAGGCGGTGCTCGCTGGATGAGACGGGGGTACCGCCTCCCGAGCGGCCCGACCTAACGTTCGGTCCATGACTGACGACGTCGTGTACGAACTCGCCCAGGTCAACATCGCCCGCCTCAAGGCCCCGCTGGATTCACCGCAGTTGAAGGACTTCGTGGACGCGCTCGACCCGGTGAACGCGTCCGCCGACGCGGCGGACGGTTTCGTCTGGCGCCTGCAGAGCGAGGGCGGCGACGCGACCGACATCCCGGTCTTCGGCGACTCCTGGCTGATCGTCAACCTGACGGTCTGGCGGGACGCGAACGCGCTGACGGCATTCATGTACCAGGGGCAGCACCGGGAGATGCTGGCACGGCGACGCGAGTGGTTCGAGCGGCTGGCGGAGGCCGTCACGACCCTGTGGTGGGTGCCGGCGGGACACCGCCCGACGGTCGCGGAGGCGGAGTCCCGGCTGCTCCACCTGCGCACCCACGGCCCGACGCCCTACGCCTTCACCCTGCGGACGTCCTACCCGGCGGGGGCGTCGGCGCCCGTACTCGGCGAGGTGCCGGAGGGGCTGGGCTGCTCTCGCTAGGAACCTGAGCACGTCTCACTTCTTTACTCGCAGTCAACAACTTCCGCGCAGGGGATTGACGAGCTTGCTGACACGCAGTCTCATAAGACGCAGCACGCTGGAGTGACCGCGGGTAACACGATCCGTTCGACGAGGTGGGACACAGCCATGACGACCCTGACGGAAGCCGACGCGCTCGAGGGCCTGCGCGACGCGCTCGGCCTGCTCAAGGACCGGGAGCAGGTGGCCGAACGGCTGCTCGACTCGTCCGCCAAGCACTCCTTCGACCCGGACAAGGAGCTGGACTGGGACGCGCCGTTCGAGGACGGCAAGTGGTTCTGGCCGCCGGAGCTGGTGTCGCTGTACGACACGCCGATGTGGCAGCGGATGAGCGAGGAGCAGCGCATCGCGCTCTCCCAGCACGAGGCCGCCGCGCTGGCCTCGCTCGGCATCTGGTTCGAGCTGATCCTGATGCAGCTCCTGGTCCGGCACATCTACGACAAGGCGGCGACGAGCGCCCACGTGCGCTACGCGCTCACCGAGATCGAGGACGAGTGCCGGCACTCGAAGATGTTCGCCCGGCTGATATCCCGCGGCGAGACCCCGTGGTACCCGGTGAGCCCGGTCCACCAGCACCTGGGGCGCCTGTTCAAGACGATCTCCACCACCCCCGGTTCCTTCACCGCCACCCTCCTCGGCGAGGAGGTCCTGGACTGGATGCAGCGCCTGACCTTCCCGGACGAGCGGGTCCAGCCGCTGATCCGGGGCGTCACGCGCATCCACGTCGTGGAGGAGGCCCGGCACGTGCGGTATGCCCGCGAGGAGCTGCGCCGGCAGATGGTGACGGCCCCGAAGTGGTCGCAGGAGTTCACCCGGGTCACCTCCGGCGAGTTCGCCCGCGTCTTCTCCAAGGCCTTCATCAACCCCGAGGTCTACACGAACGTCGGCCTGGACAAGGGGGAGGCCCTGGCCCAGGTCCAGGCCAGCGGCCACCGCAGGGAGATCATGCAGACCGGCGCGAAGCGCCTCACGGACTTCCTGGACGACATCGGCGTCCTGCGCGGCGTCGGCCGGAAGCTGTGGCGGTCCTCGGGGCTGCTGGCCTGACACCCCAACCACAGCCCCGAGCGCCTGACCGCCGCGCGGCGGAGCCGCACATCGAACACAGCCTGGACGACATCGGGGTACTGCGCGACGCCGGCCGCAGGCTGTGGCGGTCGTCGGGACTGCTGGCGTAGTCCGGCCGGTTCGCCTCGCCGACGTGGGTGGGTGCCCGGTGGTGCGGGTTACGCTGCGGTTCATGACCCCGCAGGCCCCCACCCCCGCCTACCGCCGCCTCAGCGTGGAGGAGCGCCGCGTCCAGTTGCTGGACGCGGCGCTCGCCCTCTTCGCGCACCGGCCCCCGGAGGAGGTCTCCCTGGACGACGTCGCCGAGCGGGCAGGGGTCTCGCGGCCACTGGTGTACCGGTACTTCCCCGGCGGCAAGCAGCAGCTGTACGAGGCCGCGCTCAGCTCGGCCGCCGACGAGCTGCGGCTCTGCTTCGACGAGCCCCGCGAGGGCCCGCTGCTGGCCCGGCTCTCCCGGGCCCTGGACCGCTACCTCACCTTCGTCGACGAGCACGACACCGGCTTCAGCGCCTTGCTGCGCGGCGGCAGCGTGGTCGAGACCTCGCAGACCTCGGGCATCGTGGACGGCGTGCGCCGGGCCGCCGCCGACCACATCATGCGCCACCTGGACGTCACCGAGCCCGGCCCCCGGCTGCGGATGACCGTCCGGATGTGGATCACGGCCGTGGAGGCGGCCTCGCTGATCTGGCTGGACGAGGACAAGCAGCCGCCCTTCGACGAGTTGCGGGACTGGCTGGTGGAGCAGTTCCTCGCCGTACTGACGGTCACCGCCCGCCGCGACCCGCAGACCGCGACGCTGGTCGAGGCGCTGGCGGCGGACCTCTGACCCGGGCGCGGCCTCCGGCACCGGGGCGCCGATCACCGACACTGGAGCCGTGAAGAGCGAAGACACCCCCTTCGAGGGCGGCCCCATGGACGGACGTGTGCTGCCCGTCCTGGTCGGCATGACCGGGCACCCGCCGAAGACGTACCGCATCCCCGTCCCGGACCCGGACGGCGGCCCGCCCACGGTGCTCGTCTACCGGCGCGTGCCGCGGGACTCCCGGGGCGGGCTGCGGTTCGCCCGCTGGAAGTACGCGTATGCCCCGGAGGGCGAGAGGGGCTCCGGCCGGAAGTGGCCCTGGTCGAAACCGGGGCGTCCGGCGCCCGCCGATCCAGACGCCACGCCGGGTGGCAAGCCGGAGGACGCGGACGGGTGACCCCGTTGCGCCGATCCGCGCACACTCGGCGCGCGGACCCCGCCGACCCGCCACATGCTCACCGTACGGAGCGGACCCGCCGCCCCGCAGCGGAGGTGATGACGTGTCAGCAAGGCTTCTGCGTCTGGTGTGTACGGCGGCGCTCGCGGCCGGGATCGGCTTCGCGCCCGTGCCCGCCGCGGCCGAACCCGGACCCGGCCCCGCCGAGGGGGCGGCCGGCGAGCGCACCGTGGCCGGACTGCTGACGGACCTTCAGCGGCTGTACCGAGAGGCGGAGCGGGCCACCGAGACCTACAACGGCACCGAGGAGCGGCTGAAGCAGCAGCGTGCCCGGGTGCTGCGGCTGAACGCCGAGCTGACCCGGACCCGGCTGTCGCTGCGGGACAGCCGCGGCGCGGCCGGGCGGCTGGCCCGGCAGCAGTACCAGAACAGCAGCGACTTCTCCCCCTATCTGCGGCTGCTGCTCGCCCGCGACCCGCAGCACGCCCTCGACCAGGGGCATGTGATCGGCAGGCTGTCCCAGGAGCGGGCCGAGACGGTGGGGCGGCTGACCGGCGACACGAGGAAGGCCGACGAGCTGGCCGGGCGGGCCCGTGCGGCCCTGGCCCGGCAGGCCGCCCTCGCCGAGCGCCAGGAGAGGGAACGGGACGGCGTGCGCCAACGCCTGCGCGCCGTCGAGGAGCTGCTCGCCTCCCTCACCCCCGAGCAGCTGGCCGCCCTGGCGGAGCTGGAGAAGACCGGGGTCGCCGAGGAACAGGAGCGGTTCCTCGCGTCCGGCGCGCTCGGCGACGACGCCAAGCCGTCCGCCGGGGGCGAGAGCGCGGTGCGCTTCGCGGTGGAGCAGCTCGGCAAGCCGTACGAGTGGGGCGCCGAGGGCCCGGCGTCGTACGACTGCTCGGGGCTGACCTCGGTGGCATGGGAGCGGGCCGGGACGCCGATCCCGCGCACCAGCCAGGAGCAGTGGGCCCGCCTCGACCACGTGCCGCTGGACGAACTGCGCCCCGGCGACCTGGTCGTGTACTTCCCCGAGGCCACCCACGTGGCGCTGTACCTCGGCGACGGCATGGTCGTCCAGGCACCGCGCCCCGGCGCCGACGTCAAGGTGTCGCCGATCGCCGCCAACCCGGTCCTGGGCGCCGTACGCCCCGACCCCGGCGGGGAGCCCGTACGGAGCTACACGCCACCGAGGCTCCCCGCCGGGGCGACGAACGGGTCCGACGAGGGGTACGCGGCCTCCTACGCGCCCGCGGCGCCCGAAACCTCGGCCAGGTAGCCCTCGGTCTTCGCCGGGTCGTAGAAGAAGTTCTCGAAGTCCGACGGGTCGTTGAAGCCGTTGGCGAAACGGTCGGCGATGGGCTGGAGCTGCGTCGCCGCGCCGAACAGGTTGAGGATGTGCTCCGGCGGCGGGGCCAGCATGGTGTTGGTCCACTTGGTGACGTGCTGGGCGGTCTCCCAGTAGCGGTCGAACGTCTGCTGCATCCAGGCCTCGTCGAACTCCTGCTCGCCGTGCTCGATGATCGAGGCGAGGTAGGAGGCGGCGCACTTGGAGGCGGAGTTGGAGCCCTGGCCGGTGATCGGGTCGTTGGCGACGACCACGTCGGCCACACCGAGGACGAGACCGCCGCCGGGGAGGCGGCCGATCGGGTTGCGGACGGTGGGGGCGTAACGCCCGGCGAGGGTGCCGCCGGCGTCGGTCAGTTCGACCTTGGTGGCCCGCGCGTACTCCCAGGGGAGGAACTTCTCCATGAGTTCCAGGGTCAGGGAGAGGTGCTCCGAGGGGTCCTTGACGTCCTTGAAGGCGTCGAGCGGGCCGCCGGGTATGCCCTCCCAGAACAGGATGTCGGCGCGGCCCGAGGTGGTGAACGTCGGCATGATGAACATCTCGCCGACGCCGGGCACCAGGTTGCAGCGCACGGCCTCCGTCTCCGGGTGCTCGGGCCGCGGGCCCATCCCGTGCACGTAGGCGACGGCGAGGGCGCGCTGCGGCTCGCTGTACGGCGACCTCTCCGGGTCCCGGCCGAACATCTGGACCAGCTCGCCCTTGCCCGCCGAGACCAGGACGAGGTCGTAGGCGCGGGAGAAGTAGTCCAGGTCGCCGACGGCCGCGCCGTGGATGACCAGCTGGCCGCCGCGCTGGGCGAAGGTCTCCATCCAGCCGGCCATCTTCACCCGCTGGTCGACCGACTGCGCGAAGCCGTCGAGGTGCCCCAGCCAGTCGATCGCGCGCTGCGAGGGGCCCGGGTCGAAGGAGCCGGGGGCCGCCACCGAGACGCCGAGTCCCTCGATCTTCGGGGCCTGGGACTCCCAGAAGTTCAGCTGGAGATCGCGCTCGTGCTGGAGTGCCGTGTGGAACATGCACTGCGTCGACATGACCCGGCCGGTGCGGATCTCGTCCGCGGTCCGGTTGGACATCAGGGTGACCTCGTAGCCGTGCGACTGAAGGCCGAGGGCGAGCTGGAGGCCGGACTGGCCGGCTCCGACGACGAGTATCTTCCGCATGCGGTTTTCCGTCTCCTGGTCGAGGGCGTCTGGACGAGGGTTCGTCTACTCGGGTGTTTCGTCGAGCGCGTGGCCCACGAGGGACAAGAGGGTCTCGATGGCCGAGATCCGACGGCGCGCGTCCATGATCATGACAGGTATGTGCGCCGGGATCGTCAACGCCTCCCGCACGTCCTCCGCCTCGAACAGCTCGCTGCCGTCGAAGTGGTTGACCGCGACGACGTAGGGCAGTCCGCAGCTCTCGAAGTAGTCCAGCGCGGGCCAGCAGTCCTTCAGGCGCCGGGTGTCGGCCAGCACGACGGCACCGATCGCGCCGCGCACCAGGTCGTCCCACATGAACCAGAACCGCTGCTGGCCCGGGGTGCCGAACAGGTAGAGCACCAGGTCGTCGTCGAGCGTGATGCGGCCGAAGTCCATGGCCACGGTGGTGGTGAGCTTGCCCGGGGTGGCGGTGAGGTCGTCGGTCTCCTCGCTCGCCTCGGTCATCAGCGCCTCGGTCTGCAGGGGCGTGATCTCGGAGACGGCGGTGACCAGCGTGGTCTTGCCGACACCGAACCCTCCCGCGACGACGATCTTCGTGGCGACCGGCGCGCGGGTGGGATCGGTCTGCCAGGGCTGCACGGGCCCGTCGGTGTCGACGAGCGGGGGGACGCCGAACGCGGCGGCGTCAGAGACGACGGAGTCCACTGAGCACCCTTTCGAGCAGAGCGCGGTCCGGGCGGCCCGTGCCGTGGCCGGTCCCGGTGCCGTACACACGGATCTTTCCCTGGTCCGCCAGGTCGCTGAGGAGCACCCGGACCACACCGAGCGGCATCTTCAGCAGCGCGGCGATCTCGGCCACCGTACGCATACGGCGGCACAGTTCGACGATGGCCCGCATCTCCGGCATCACGCGGGAGGTGAGGCCGCCGTTCGTCAGTTCCTTGCGCTCCTCGGCGGCTTCGAGCGCGGCGGTGCCGGCGGTGGCGCCGACGAACGTCTCGACGAGCAGGACGTGACCGAAGCGGGTACGGCCGCCGGTGAGCGAGTAGGGGCGTACCCGGGCCGGTTTGCGGTCGGCGCCGCGGACGGGGAGCTGCCCCCGCCCGTTCTTCGCGGGACTGCTGCTCATCGGGCGCTCCCGGTCGACTCGGACTCCAGGGATTTCCGCAGCTCGCTGCGGAGTTCGGGGGTCAGGACGTGGCCGGCGCGGCCGACGAAGAGGGCCATGTGGTACGCGACCACGCTCATGTCGCACTCCGCGGAGCCGTGCACGCCGAGCAGCGAGCCGTCGCTGATCGACATCACGAACAGGCTGCCCTCGTCCATGGCGACCATCGTGTGCTTCACGGGGCCGAAGTCCATCAGCCGGGCGGCGCCGACGGTCAGGCTGCCCACGCCGGACACGACGGTGGCGAGGTCGGCGGCGGAGCCGCGCGGGCCCGACCGGGGCGTCTCGCGGGCCTGCCGGGCCTCCTCGTTGCGGCCGGGGTCCGAGGACAGGAGCAGGAGCCCGTCGGAGGAGACCACGGCGACCGACCGGATGCCGGGCACCTCCTCGACGAGGTTGGTCAGCAGCCAGTGGAGATTGCGGGCTTCACTGCTCAGTCCGAACGTACTGGGCGCGGTCAACTGCTTGCCTCCTCGACGGTGCCCCCCGTGGCTTCTTCGGTTGTGTCCGCCCCGGCGTCCGGCGCCCGGTTCTGCCCGGTGCGGTCGGCGATCTCCGCCTCGACGTCCCGGCGGCCGGCCTCCGCCCCGCTGCGGAATCCGCCCAGGCGCCGACGGAGCGCGTCGGCGTCGACGGAACCCGAGGTGCGCGGACGCGGCACCGCGGCGGGGGTGGTGAGCTTCGGGGTCCGCTTGGGCAGGCCCTTGTCGGTGACGGGTTCGGCCCGCGTGGCCGGGGCCGGTTCCGGTTGCCTGCCGGTCTCCTCCGCCGTGTCCGGTACGCGGTCGTGGGCGTCGGGGCCGATGGCGTACGGGTCGGGGACGGTCTCCGGCCGGGCCTCCGGTTCCGCGAGGGCCGGGAGGAACAGGGCCATCGTGGCGTCGTCGGGGAGGTCGCTGCCGGGGGCGGGATCGTCCTGGGAGGACACCGCCTCCGCCGCGGGTTCCGGGGCGACCGACCCGGCCGGGTCCTCGTGCTCGTCCGGTTCCGGAGTCTGCGGTGTGTCCGCGGGGGAGGCGTCCGCCTCGGCACGGCGTACGGCTTCCTCCGCCGAGGCGACCAGCGGGTCGGTGCCGGGCTCGGGGTCCGGGCCGGCCTCCGTCCCGGTGCCCTGTTCCGCCCGCTCCGCCTTCTCCGTCCGCCCGTGCAGGACGTTGGAGTTGGCCTCGGCGTCGGCGCCGGGCAGGGAGAAGGTGCCGGTGCCGTCGGACACCGGCACGGTCGGGGCCAGCGCGGCCGGCGGGGCGGCGGCCAGCAGGGGACCCGGCAGGACGACGACGGCCGCGACCCCGCCCTGCTTCTGCTCCCGCAGCCGTACCCGCGCCCCGTGCCGGTGGGCGAGCCGGGCGACGACGTAGAGGCCGAGCCCCAGACCGTCCTCGCCCTCCTGGTCGTACGGCGCGTCCGGGTCGAAGTCGGTGAGGCGGGCGTTGAGCCGCTGGAGGCGTTCGGTGGCCATGCCGATGCCCTCGTCCTGGACGGAGAGCATCACCTCGCCGTTCTCCAGGAGCCAGCCGGAGACCTCGACGGGCAGGTCCGGCGGCGAGAAGGAGGTGGCGTTCTCCATCAGCTCGGCCAGCAGGTGGGAGAGGTCGTCGGCGGCGAACCCGGCCACGTGGGCGTGCGGCGGCAGCGCGGCGATGCGCACCCGCTCGTACCGCTCGATCTCGCTGACCGCGGCCCGGACCACGTCGACCAGCGGCACCGGTGAGGCGCTGTGCTGGACGTGTTCGGTACCGGCGAGGACGAGGAGGTTCTCGCTGTGCCGGCGCATGACCGTGGCGAAGTGGTCGAGCTTGAACAGGGTGGCGAGGCGGTCCGGGTCCTGCTCGCGCTCCTCCAGGCCCTCGATGACGGCGAGTTGCCGCTCGACGAGGCCGAGGGTGCGCAGTGCGAGGTTGACGAAGGTGGAGCCGATGCTCTTGCGCACCGTCTCCAGCTGGGCGGCGGACTCGGCGAGTTCGGCGCGCAGTTCCTCGCGGGCGTCGGCCATCTTCTGCCGCTGGCCGACCAGGTGCTTGCGGTCGGACTCCAGTGTGGCGACCCGTCCGGCGAGCGTCGCGGCGTGCCGGTGCAGGGCGTTGACCGAGCGGACGACCTGCGCGAACTCGTCGTTGCGGCCGGTGAAGGCGATGGCCTCCTCGGTCGTCGGGTCCTCCGCCTCGGCCAGCCGGGCCGAGCCGCGGCGCAGCACCGACAGCGGGCGGGTGAGGGTGCGGGCCAGGGCGGTGGCGACGCCGACGGCGAGCAGGATCAGGGCGCCGAGGACGGCGATCCGGATCTCCAGCGCGGTGACGTCGTCGTCGCGCAGCTGCTCTAGGACCTCGACGCGCTTCTCGTACAGGGCGGACTCGGCACCGCGCATCGCGTCGACGCGGGCGGAGAGCGCCGCGTCCAGCCGCTTGGTGCTGGTACCCAGGTCGCGGTCGGAGAGCGTCGGCTCGTCGGTGAGCCCGGCGAGGTACTTCTCGGCGGAGTTGACCTCGGGCCCGGCGACGGTGGCGTCGAAGCTGCTCCGCGCCTCCTTGGGGGCGCCTTCGCGGAAGTCGGCGAGGGCCGCGTCGGAGCGCACCCGGGCCTGCTGGGCGGCGGCGGCGAGGGCGTCGCGCTGCTCGGCGTCGGCGTCCGAGGAGGTGGTCGTCTCGGTCGGCAGTCCGGTGACCGGGTCGATGACGGTCTCGGTGGTGCTCGGCACGTTCAGGGCCGCCAGCAGCAGGCCGCGGGTGGCGGCGGCCTGCTGGACGGCGGTGTCCAGCTCGGCGAGGGCGTACGCGCCGGAGCCCGCGCGGGGCGGCATCTCCTCGGCCAGTTTCTCGGCCAGGGCGTGGAGTTCGGTGATCGCCTCCGAGTACGCCTGGTGGGCCTGGAGCGCGGTGCTCTTGCCGGTGAGGGCCGCGCGGCGCAGCGCGGCGACGGCGTCGAGGTCCTCGCGCAGGGAGGCGGGCGTGTCCGTGTCGGCGCGCAGCTCCTCCACCTGGCGGTCGACGCGGGCGCTGCGCTGCTCGGAGGGCGCCTTCGACTTGGGGCGGCCGGCCGCGATGTAGGGGGTGACCTCGTCGCGCTCGTCGGCGAGGGAGTGGGCGAGGGTCAGCGCGCCCTGGGTCTGCTCGGCGAGCGTCACCAGTTCCTGGGAGTCGTGCAGTTGCCCGGAGGCGGCCACGGCCGAGGGGGCTCCGGCCCCGGCGACGGCGGCTGCCACGACGGCCACGGCGACGATGAGGCGGTTGCGTACGTGGGTGGCACGGCCCTTGCCGACGGGAGCCTCCGGCGGCTGCGGAGGGGTGGAGGAGGTACCGGGGGCGCGCTCCGCGCTCCCCACGGGGGCCGTCTGCTTGCCTGTGCGACGAGGCCGCGTCTTCTGCACCGGTGCTCGCATTCCTGACTCGTGTACCCGTGGGCCCGGGTGGCGCTCCGTCAACTGGCCGGCCGGGGGCGCGTGCACCCACTGCCGGGCGCTGGGCTGTTCCCCGGCCGCCGGCAGCGCGTCGGGCGGGGAGACCGCGTGAGCGGGGCAGTCCCCCCACCGGTTCCCGACCCTCCCAGTGCCGGTGGGCGGTGAGCGCGCATCATCCGACCCGCCACCCGAAGGAGTGAACCCCGGAGGGGAGTTGGGGAGCAAGTTCCCCTGGCGCGTGCCGCACGGGTGTCCGGTGAGCCGGTTGGACGTCTGCGACGGGCGGTGGCACTATGTGCCGCCACGCGCCGCCGGAGCTTGGAATTCCACCCCAAATCCGGCGTCTGACCTGCGCCGCCGCCTCGATTCCGGGAGAACCCGAGGAAGGTGCCAGCCTTTTGCGGACGCTGTGAAGGGGTCGTGCAGACTGGCCGGATGCGTACGGAACTCGTCTCGGAACCAGGCCTCGCCGACCGGCCCAACGAGGACTTCGCGAGCGTCGGACTACCCGCCTCGGGACAGGGTGGTTCACTCGTCGTGCTTGACGGTGTGACGCCGCCACGGACCGCGACGGGGTGTCTGCATTCCGTGCCCTGGTTCACGGCGCGCCTGGGTGGAGCGCTGACCGAACTGACCGTTTCACTCCCGGATCTTCCCCTCGCCGAGGCCCTGTCCCGCGCCATCGCGCGTACCGCGGCGGCACACGCGGAAACCTGTGACCTTTCTCACCCGCGCACACCGCAGGCAACCGTGGTCCTCGCGCGCTGGTCCGCGGCCGCCGTCGAGTATCTGGTCCTGTCCGACTCCGCCCTCCTGCTGGAGGCTTCCGACGGCACCCTCACCCCCGTCCTGGACGACCGGCTGGCCCGGCTGCCCCGCTCGGCCCTCGCCACGGACGCGATGGTGGACGCCAACCTGCGCAACAAGGAGGGCGGCTTCTTCACGGCCGCGGCCGACCCCGGGGTGGCGGCACGCGCCGTGACGGGGGTGCTGCCGCGCGGTGAGGTGCGGACGCTGGCGGCGCTCACGGACGGGGCCGCGCGGTGGGTGGAGAAGTTCGGGGAGGGCGACTGGGCGGACTGCCTGGCGCTGGTACGCAAACAGGGCGCGCAGGCGCTGGTGGACCGGGTGCGGGAGCTGGAGCGCGCGGACGCGGCGGGCGACCGGGCGTTCCTCGGGCGCAGCAAGACGCACGACGACGCGACGGTGGTCTACGCCGAGCTGTGAACCTGGTGATGGGACGGACCGGCGACGCCGGTACTACTTCTCCATCCCCCGGTTGAGTTCGTGCAGCAGCCGGGCCAGTTCCGTCACCTCGCGCGGGTCCCAGTCGGCGAGCCGCCGGGCGTACCGGGCGCGGCGGGCCTCCCGGACCCGGCCGACGCGTTCCTGGCCCTCCGGGGTCAGGGTGACCAGCCAGGCCCGGCCGTCGGCGGGGTCGGGCTCGCGGGCGACGAGCCCGAGTTCCTCCAGGGCACGCAGCTGGCGGGACATGGTGGCCTTGCCGACGCCGATGAAGGCGGCGAGGTCGGTGGCGCGCTGGCCGCCGCACTCGCCGAGCCGGACGAGCAGGCCGTACGCGGACGACTCCAGGTCGGGGTGGACCTCCCGGGCCATCTCGCCCTGGTTGGCCCGGGCCCGCCGCAGCAGGACGGTCAACTCCCGCTCCAGGGCCAGGAACTCCGGTTGGTTCACACCACTGCCGGACAGGCGGGATTCGCCTCCGCGACCGCCGCCGTTCCCGTCTTCGTGCACGTCAGCCCCTGCCTCGATTTTCCGGTCCTGAAAGTTTCCGCCACGGGCCGCCATCGCCGCAGCTCGCCAAGTATTTCGCAGGCTTAGACCAACGGCGGCTCCCGGTCCTCTTCCACCCAGTGTTTCTACGTGCGTAGAGTCTTCACCGGACCTCCGAATGGCATGCGCACGCCATCCCGATGCCATCCAGGGGTTCTCCCCACTCGCGCATCCCCCACCGAGCACCACCGAGCCATCGGAGGCACGTCATGCTCGTGCACAGATCCGGATCGGCCCGCGGACGGCGGTTCGCCGTCACCGGGATCCTGCTCGCCACGTTCTCCCTCGTGTTCACCCTTCCCGCCGACGCCTCGTCGTCCGCGGACGTCCCACCCCGCGGCTCCGCCCGCATGGGCATGGGCGTCGCGGCCCACGACGGCGAACACGGCACCCCCGTACCCGGCCGCGCGGCCCAGACGGAAGGCGTCGACGTCTCCAGCCACCAGGGCAACGTCGCCTGGTCGACCCTGTGGAACAGCGGCGTCAAGTGGGCCTACGCCAAGGCCACCGAGGGGACGTACTACACCAACCCCTACTTCGCCCAGCAGTACAACGGCTCCTACAACGTCGGCATGATCCGGGGCGCCTACCACTTCGCCACCCCGGACACGACGAGCGGCGCCACCCAGGCCAACTACTTCGTGGACCACGGCGGCGGCTGGTCCAGGGACGGCAAGACGCTGCCGGGCGCGCTCGACATCGAGTGGAACCCGTACGGCGCCACCTGCTACGGCAAGTCGCAGAGCGGGATGGTCTCCTGGATCCGCGACTTCCTGAACACCTACAAGGCCCGCACCGGCCGCGACGCCGTGATCTACACGGCCACCAGCTGGTGGACCCAGTGCACCGGCAACTACGGCGGCTTCGCCGCCAACAACCCGCTGTGGATCGCCCGGTACGCCTCGACGGTGGGCACGCTGCCGGCCGGCTGGGGCTACTACACGATGTGGCAGTACACGTCGTCCGGTCCGACGGTCGGTGACCACAACAAGTTCAACGGCGCCCTGGACCGCGTCCAGGCGCTCGCGAACGGCTGACGCACGACGCGTACGGCGACGGCCCGGACTCCGCACGGAATCCGGGCCGTCCCCTTTCCTCATCCGGCCGCGTCCTCCCCCAGTGCCGAAAGCCTGGGAGGTACCCCCATCGCCGCGACCGGAACCTCCGGCTGCGCACCGTGGGTCGCCGGTGCGAGCGCCAGTTCCAGGACCTGGCGGACGTCGGTGACGGCGTGGACGTCGAGCTTGTCCAGCACCTCCGCGGGGACGTCGTCCAGGTCGGGCTCGTTGCGCTTGGGGATGATCACCGTGGTGACCCCCGCCCGGTGCGCGGCGAGCAGCTTCTGCTTGACGCCGCCGATCGGCAGCACCCGCCCGGTCAGCGAGACCTCGCCGGTCATCGCCACGTCGGTGCGGACCAGCCGGCCCGAGAGCAGCGAGGCGAGGGCCGTGGTCATGGTGACGCCGGCGCTCGGGCCGTCCTTGGGGACCGCTCCCGCCGGGAAGTGGATGTGCGCTCCCCGGTCCTTGAGGTCGCCCACCGGCAGTTCCAGCTCGGCGCCGTGGCTGCGCAGGAAGCTCAGCGCGATCTGCGCCGACTCCTTCATCACGTCGCCCAGCTGACCGGTCAGGGTCAGCCCCGCCGCGCCCGTCTCCGGGTCGGCCAGCGAGGCCTCGACGTAGAGGACGTCGCCGCCCGCGCCGGTGACCGCGAGGCCGGTGGCCACGCCGGGCACCGCGGTGCGCCGCTCGGCCGGGTCCTGGGCGGACTCGGGCACGTGGTGCGGCCGGCCGATCAGCCCGCGCAGGTCGGCCTCGGTGACGGTGAACGGCAGCTCCCGCTCGCCCAGCTCGTGCTGGGCCGCCACCTTGCGCAGCAGCCGCGCGATGGACCGCTCCAGGGTGCGCACGCCCGCCTCGCGGGTGTACTCGCCCGCCAGCTTGCGCAGCGCGCCCTCGTCGACGGTGACCTCGTCGGCGTCCAGTCCGGCCCGCTCCAGCTGGCGCGGGAGCAGGTGGTCACGGGCGATGACGACCTTCTCGTCCTCGGTGTAGCCGTCCAGGCGGACCAGCTCCATGCGGTCGAGCAGGGCCTCCGGGATGGCCTCCAGGACGTTGGCGGTGGCGAGGAAGACCACGTCGGACAGGTCCAGCTCGACCTCCAGGTAGTGGTCCCGGAAGGTGTGGTTCTGGGCCGGGTCGAGGACCTCCAGCAGGGCCGCGGCCGGGTCGCCCCGGAAGTCGGAGCCCACCTTGTCGATCTCGTCGAGCAGGACGACCGGGTTCATGGACCCCGCCTCCTTGATCGCCCGCACGATCCGGCCGGGCAGCGCGCCGACGTACGTACGCCGGTGGCCGCGGATCTCGGCCTCGTCGCGGACGCCGCCGAGGGCGACCCGGACGAACTTGCGGCCCATCGCGTGGGCGACGGACTCGCCGAGGCTGGTCTTGCCGACGCCGGGCGGGCCGACCAGGGCGAGCACGGCACCGCCGCGCCGGCCGCCGACCACGCCGAGGCCCCGGTCGCCGCGCCGCTTGCGCACGGCCAGGTACTCGGTGATGCGCTCCTTCACGTCCTCCAGGCCCGCGTGCTCGGCGTCGAGCACGGCCTGGGCGCCCTGGATGTCGTAGGCGTCCTCGGTGCGCTCGCTCCACGGCATCTCCAGGACCGTGTCGAGCCAGGTGCGGATCCAGGAGCCCTCGGGCGACTGGTCGGAGGACCGCTCCAGCTTGTCGACCTCCTTGAGCGCGGCCTCGCGGACCTTCTCGGGCAGGTCGGCGGCCTCCACGCGGGCGCGGTAGTCGTCGGACTCCTCACCCTCCTGCTCGCCGTTGATCTCGCGCAGCTCCTTGCGGACGGCTTCGAGCTGGCGGCGCAGCAGGAACTCCCGCTGCTGCTTGTCGACGCCCTCCTGGACGTCCTTGGCGATGGTCTCGGCGACGTCCTGCTCGGCGAGGTGGTCGCGCAGCTGCTGGGTGGCGAGCTTCAGGCGGGCCACCGGGTCGGTGGTCTCCAGCAGCTCGACCTTCTGCTCGGTGGTCAGGAACGGCGAGTATCCGGAGTTGTCGGCGAGCGCGGACACGTCGTCGATGGCCTGGACCCGGTCGACGACCTGCCAGGCGCCGCGCTTGCGCAGCCACGCGGTGGCGAGCGCCTTGTACTCCTTCACCAGCTCGGTGACCTGGCCGGGCAGCGGCTCGGGGACGGTCTCGTCGACCCGGGTGCCCTCGACCCAGAGCGCGGCGCCGGGACCGGTCGTACCGGCACCGATGCGCACCCGGCCCCGGCCGCGGATCAGGGCGCCCGGGTCGCCGTCGGCCAGGCGGCCGACCTGTTCGACCGTGCCGAGCACGCCGGTGGCGGCGTGGGTGCCGTCGATGCGCGGAACGAGGAGGACGCGGGGCTTGCCGGGCTCGGACCTGGCGGCGGCCTGGGCGGCCTCCACCGCGGCCCGTACCTCGGCGTCGCTCAGGTCCAGGGGGACGACCATGCCGGGCAGGACCACTTCGTCGTCGAGCGGCAGCACGGGCAGGGTGAGCGGTGTGAAGGCGGCGGACTCAGCAGCCATGATCTCCCCTTCGGCAGTCAAGTTGAGTTACATCGACTCAATGAAAGGGAGCCCGGGATTGTTCCCCAAGGCCTGTTCGCTGTGAGCGATCAAGCGCCGGGGGGCATTTCCCGCCTCTGGGGACAGCACCGTCGTACCGGTCCGCATTCCTCCGGCCGGGCGATGCCAGGATGGGCCGATGCCCCTCACTACCCACGACTCCCCCGACGCGCCCGAGGTGCTGGACCGCCGCGAGGGTCCGTACGGCGAGGTGGTCCTGCGCCGGCACGGGACGTTGCTCCAGATCATCGCGAACGGCTGCTTCCTGATGGACACCTCCGACGGGCGCTCGGAGCGGCGCCTGGTCGACGCGGCGGCCGACGCGCTGGCCGCCTCCGGCGGGCGGACCGCTCCGCACCTGCTCATCGGCGGTCTCGGAGTCGGCTTCTCCCTCGCCCACGCGGCCGCCGACCCCCGCTGGGGCCGGATCGCGGTCGTCGAGCGCGAGGGCGCCGTCATCGACTGGCACCGCTCCGGACCACTGGCCGCGCTCTCCGCCGACGCGCTGGCCGACCCGCGCGCGGAGATCGTCGAGGCGGACCTCGTCGAGTACGTCAATGAGACATCCGACACGTACGACGCCCTGTGCCTGGACATCGACAACGGCCCCGGCTGGACCGTCACCGAGGGCAACGACGGGCTGTACGCGCCGTCCGGACTGGCGGGCTGCGCACGGCTGTTGAGGCCCGGCGGGGTGCTCGCCGTATGGTCCGCGCAGCCCTCTCCGGAATTCGAAGAAACCTTGCGTAATGCCGGTTTCCAACAGGTGCGTACCGAAGAGATCCCCGTTGCCCGGGGCGTTCCGGACGTCGTGCACATCGGCGTCGGGCCTGGATAGCAAAGGCGCGGTGACTCCCCGTACGCTGCTGCCCTGACGCGGATCATTCAAGC
Source organism: Streptomyces sp. NPDC001599 (assembly GCF_042893535.1). Lineage (NCBI taxonomy): Bacteria > Bacillati > Actinomycetota > Actinomycetes > Kitasatosporales > Streptomycetaceae > Streptomyces > Streptomyces sp. NPDC001599. Next base: position 134,540 of record NZ_JBIAVA010000011.1, on the reverse strand, counting down.
GTCAAGCGCAGTCATGGGATCACCCCACGGATTCCGGAAAGCACACCTCAGGGGCGGGCGATGGAGCAGACACAGACCTCCCACAACGGCACGGCCACCCAGGGCGCCCAGCGCCGGGTGCTGGTGGTCGAGGACGATCAGACGATCGTGGACGCCATCGCGACCCGCCTGCGCGCCGAAGGGTTCCTGGTGCAAACGGCGGGCGACGGTCCGTCCGCCGTCGACACGGCCGAGGCTTGGCAGCCCGACCTGCTGATCCTCGACATCATGCTGCCCGGCTTCGACGGCCTGGAGGTCTGCCGGCGCGTGCAGGCCCAGCGGCCGGTGCCGGTGCTGATGCTCACCGCGCGCGACGACGAGACGGACATGCTGGTCGGCCTCGGCGTCGGCGCCGACGACTACATGACCAAGCCGTTCTCGATGCGCGAGCTGGCCGCCCGCGTGCACGTGCTGCTGCGGCGGGTGGAGCGGGCCGTGGTGGCCGCCTCCACCCCGCGCAGCGGCATCCTGCGCCTGGGCGAGCTGGAGATCGACCACGCGCAGCGCCGGGTGCGGGTGCGCAGCGAGGACGTCCACCTCACGCCGACCGAGTTCGACCTGCTGGTCTGCCTGGCGAACACCCCGCGCGCGGTGCTCTCCCGCGAGCAGCTGCTCGCCGAGGTGTGGGACTGGGCCGACGCCTCGGGCACCCGGACCGTGGACAGCCACATCAAGGCGCTGCGCCGGAAGATCGGCGCCGAGCGCATCCGTACCGTGCACGGCGTGGGTTACGCCCTGGAGACACCGACGCCATGAGCAGCGGAGGACGGGAAGCCGCCCGGAAAAGCTCCGGCCCTCGGACCGCCGGGGAGTCCTGGGGCGGCGTGCGCCCGTTCTCGATCAAGACCAAGCTGGGCGCGCTGGTCGTCACGTCGGTGCTGATCACCACCGGCCTGTCGGTGATAGCGGTGCACACCAAGACCGAGCTGCGGTTCATCACGGTCTTCTCGATGATCGCCACGCTGCTGATCACGCAGTTCGTGGCGCACTCGCTGACCGCGCCGCTGGACGAGATGAACGCGGTGGCCCGGTCCATCTCGCACGGCGACTACACCCGCCGGGTGCGCGAGAACCGCCGCGACGAGCTGGGCGCCCTGGCCGTCACGATCAACCGCATGGCCGACGACCTGGAGGCCCAGGACCTCCAGCGCAAGGAGCTGGTGGCGAACGTCTCGCACGAGCTGCGCACCCCGATCGCGGGCCTGCGCGCGGTGCTGGAGAACATCGTCGACGGCATCACCGAGGCCGACCCGGAGACCATGCGCACGGCGCTCGGGCAGACCGAGCGGCTCGGCCGGCTGGTGGAGACGCTCCTCGACCTCTCCCGCCTGGACAACGGCGTCATACCGCTGCGCAAGCGGCGCTTCGAGGTGTGGCCGTACCTGTCGGGCGTGCTGAAGGAGGCCAACATGGTCGCCTCCGCGCGCGCGGGCATCGCCTCGGGGTCCGGCAGCCACACCCGTACCGACGTGCACCTGGCCCTGGACGTCTTCCCGCCGGAGCTGACCGCGCACGCCGACCCCGAGCGCATCCACCAGGTCGTCGCCAACCTGATCGACAACGCCGTCAAGCACAGTCCGCCGCACGGCCGGGTGACGGTCCGGGCGCGCCGCGGTGAGCTGCCGGAATCGCTTGAGCTGGAGGTTCTCGACGAAGGACCCGGCATTCCGCGCTCGGAGTGGCGCCGGGTGTTCGAGCGGTTCAACCGGGGTTCGGTGTCGCGGCCGCACGGTCCGGGCAGCGACGGCGGCACCGGTCTGGGCCTCGCGATCGCGCGCTGGGCGGTGGATCTGCACGGCGGCCGGATCGGGGTGGCCGAATCCGAGCGGGGCTGCCGCATCCTCATCACTCTTCCGGGCCTGCCGTCGACGTCCGGTTGACGTAGGGTTCGAAGCGGAGCGTCAAGATCCACTGCGTCCGCGCCGACGGACACGTGTGATCAGGCACGGGCCCGCGTTTTTCGAGGCGCCGGGTCGCGGCCTTCCGATCCCTCACGCAGCAGAACCTCGGTTGTTTCCCGCCATTTCCAGTGCCGAAACGCGGTCTGCGATGTGACTTACGCGACGATGAACGGGCCCGGTCTGACCTTCCGGGGTCGGTAGGCGTAGCCTTGATTCCCGCTGTCCACCATCTTGTGAAGAAGCGGAAGAGGGCGGTTCTCGCCGTGTCGCCACAGTCCCCCAGTAACTCGAGCATCTCGACCGACACCGACCAAGCGGGCAACGCGGGCAAGAACCCCGCGGCCGCGTTCGGTGCCAATGAGTGGCTCGTCGACGAGATCTATCAGCAGTACCTCCAGGACCCGAACTCCGTGGACCGAGCCTGGTGGGACTTCTTCGCCGACTACAAGCCCGGCGCGGCGGCCACCCCGACCGCCGCCGGCACCGTGACCACGGACGCCGGCAGCACGCCACCGGCCGCCCCTGCCCCGCAGGCGCAGGCCGCCGCCCCGGCGCAGCCGAAGGCTGCCGCCCCGGCGCCCGCTCCCGCGAAGCCCGCCGCTGCCGCCCCCGCGGCTCCGGCCGCTCCGGCCGCCAAGCCCGCCGCCGCGCCGGCCAAGCCCGCCGCCAAGCCGCAGGCGAAGGCCGCCGCGCCCGCCAAGGACGCCGGCGCCGCCCCCGAGGGCCCGGAGCTGGTGACCCTGCGCGGCCCGGCCGCCGCGGTCGCGAAGAACATGAACGCCTCGCTGGAGCTGCCCACGGCCACGTCCGTGCGCGCGGTCCCGGTGAAGCTGCTGTTCGACAACCGCATCGTCATCAACAACCACCTCAAGCGCGCCCGGGGCGGGAAGATCTCCTTCACGCACCTGATCGGCTACGCGATGGTGCAGGCCATCAAGGCCATGCCGTCGATGAACCACTCGTTCGGCGAGAAGGACGGCAAGCCGACCCTGGTCAAGCCGGCCCACATCAACCTCGGCCTCGCCATCGACCTGGTCAAGCCCAACGGCGACCGCCAGCTGGTCGTCGCGGCGATCAAGAAGGCCGAGACGCTGAACTTCTTCGAGTTCTGGCAGGCCTACGAGGACATCGTCCGTCGCGCCCGCGACAACAAGCTGACGATGGACGACTTCACCGGCGTCACGGTCTCCCTGACCAACCCCGGCGGCCTCGGCACCGTCCACTCCGTGCCGCGCCTGATGCCCGGCCAGTCGGTCATCCTGGGCGTCGGCTCCATGGACTACCCGGCGGAGTTCCAGGGCACCAGCCAGGACACCCTGAACAAGCTCGGCATCTCGAAGGTCATGACGCTCACGTCGACCTACGACCACCGGGTCATCCAGGGCGCCGCCTCCGGCGAGTTCCTGCGCCAGGTCGCCAACCTGCTGCTCGGCGAGAACGGCTTCTACGACGAGATCTTCAAGGCGCTGCGCATCCCCTACGAGCCGGTCCGCTGGCTCAAGGACATCGACGCCTCGCACGACGACGACGTCACCAAGGCCGCCCGCGTCTTCGAGCTGATCCACTCCTACCGGGTCCGCGGCCACGTCATGGCCGACACCGACCCGCTGGAGTACCAGCAGCGCAAGCACCCCGACCTGGACATCACCGAGCACGGGCTCACCCTGTGGGACCTGGAGCGCGAGTTCGCGGTCGGCGGCTTCGCCGGCAAGTCCCTGATGAAGCTGCGCGACATCCTCGGCGTGCTGCGCGACTCGTACTGCCGCACCACCGGCATCGAGTTCATGCACATCCAGGACCCGAAGCAGCGCAAGTGGATCCAGGACCGCATCGAGCGCTCGCACACCAAGCCGGAGCGCGAGGAGCAGCTGCGCATCCTGCGCCGCCTGAACGCCGCCGAGGCCTTCGAGACGTTCCTGCAGACCAAGTACGTCGGCCAGAAGCGGTTCTCCCTGGAGGGCGGCGAGTCCGTCATCCCGCTGCTCGACGCGGTCATCGACTCGGCGGCCGAGTCCCGCCTGGACGAGGTCGTCATCGGCATGGCCCACCGCGGCCGGCTGAACGTGCTGGCCAACGTGGTCGGCAAGTCGTACGCGCAGATCTTCCGCGAGTTCGAGGGCAACCTCGACCCGAAGTCGATGCACGGCTCCGGCGACGTGAAGTACCACCTGGGCGCCGAGGGCACCTTCACCGGCCTGGACGGCGAGCAGATCGCGGTCTCGCTGGTCGCCAACCCCTCGCACCTGGAAGCGGTGGACCCGGTCCTGGAGGGCGTCTCGCGCGCCAAGCAGGACATCATCAACAAGGGCGGCACGGACTTCACCGTCCTGCCGGTGGCGATCCACGGCGACGCGGCCTTCGCGGGCCAGGGCGTGGTGGCCGAGACCCTGAACATGTCGCAGCTGCGCGGCTACCGCACCGGCGGCACGGTCCACGTCGTCATCAACAACCAGGTCGGCTTCACCGCCGCCCCGGAGTCCTCGCGCTCCTCGATGTACGCCACCGACGTGGCCCGCATGATCGAGGCCCCGATCTTCCACGTGAACGGCGACGACCCGGAGGCCTGCGTCCGCGTGGCGCGGCTCGCCTTCGAGTTCCGCCAGGCGTTCAACAAGGACGTGGTGATCGACCTCATCTGCTACCGCCGCCGCGGTCACAACGAGACCGACAACCCGGCCTTCACCCAGCCGCTGATGTACGACCTGATCGACAAGAAGCGCTCGGTGCGCAAGCTGTACACCGAGTCCCTCATCGGTCGCGGCGACATCACCCTGGAAGAGGCCGAGCAGGCGCTCCAGGACTACCAGGGCCAGCTGGAGAAGGTCTTCACCGAGGTCCGCGAGGCCGTCTCGCAGCCGGCGTCCGCGGAGCCCTCGGAGCCGCAGGCGGAGTTCCCGGTCGCGGTGAACACCGCGATCAGCGCGGAGACCGTCAAGCGCATCGCCGAGTCCCAGGTCAACATCCCCGACCACATCACCGTGCACCCGCGGCTGCTGCCGCAGCTGCAGCGCCGCGCGGCGATGGTCGAGGACGGCACGATCGACTGGGGCATGGGCGAGACCCTCGCCGTCGGCTCCCTCCTCCTGGACGGCGTGCCGGTCCGGCTCACCGGCCAGGACTCGCAGCGCGGCACCTTCGGCCAGCGCCACGCGGTCGTCATCGACCGTGAGACGGGCGACGAGTTCACCCCGCTGCTGTACCTGTCCGAGGACCAGTCCCGGTACAACGTCTACAACTCGCTGCTCTCCGAGTACGCGGTGATGGGCTTCGAGTACGGCTACTCGCTGGCCCGCCCGGACGCGCTGGTGATGTGGGAGGCGCAGTTCGGCGACTTCGTCAACGGCGCGCAGACGGTCGTGGACGAGTTCATCTCCTCGGCCGAGCAGAAGTGGAACCAGACCAGCGGCGTCACCCTCCTGCTCCCGCACGGCTACGAGGGCCAGGGCCCGGACCACTCCTCGGCCCGCCCCGAGCGCTTCCTCCAGCTGTGCGCGCAGAACAACATGACGGTCGCGATGCCGACCCTGCCGTCGAACTACTTCCACCTCCTGCGGTGGCAGGTGCACAACCCGCACCACAAGCCGCTGGTGGTCTTCACCCCGAAGTCGATGCTGCGCCTCAAGGCGGCGGCCTCGAAGGCGGAGGAGTTCACGACGGGCCAGTTCCGCCCGGTCATCGGCGACGACTCGGTCGACCCGGCCGCCGTCAAGAAGGTCGTCTTCACCGCCGGCAAGGTCTACTACGACCTGGACGCCGAGCGGAAGAAGCGCGGCCTGACGGACACGGCCATCATCCGCATCGAGCGCCTGTACCCGCTGCCGGGTGCCGAGCTCCAGGCGGAGATCGCCAAGTACCCGAACGCCGAGAAGTACCTGTGGGCCCAGGAGGAGCCGGCGAACCAGGGTGCCTGGCCGTTCATCGCGCTCAACCTGATCGACCACCTGGACCTGGCGGTCGGCGCCGACGTCCCGCACGGCGAGCGCCTGCGCCGCATCTCGCGGCCGCACGGCTCGTCCCCGGCCGTCGGCTCCGCCAAGCGGCACCAGGCCGAGCAGGAGCAGCTGGTGCGCGAGGTGTTCGAGGCCTGAGCCTCTGACGCCGCCCACGGCCGCGCCGCGAAGGGCCCGGTTCCGGAGACTTTCCGGAGCCGGGCCCTTCGGCGTTCCCGGCGCACGCGGGTGCCCGGTCAGGTGCGCTGGGGTTCGAAGTCCCAGAACGGAGCGCGCCGGGCACGGGCCGACAGGGTGTGCGGATGCTGCGGGCCGAGGGCGGCGACCAGTCCCTCCAGGGCCTGGCTCTGCACCGCGTCGGCCTGCCCGAGCCTCCCCCGCACGCGCAGTTCGGCCGCGAGGGCCACCCCCGCGAAGAGCGTGAACGGATGGGTGGGGCCGAGGACGCCCGCCGCCGTGCCTGCCGTGTTCCGGCTCAGGGCGAGGGCACGGTCCGCGTCTCCGGCGTCCCCGTGCAGGATCGCCGCGTTGAGCGCGCAGCCCAGCGTCCAGGGGTGGTCGTGCCCCACGGCGGCGTCCATGTCGGCCAGCGCGGCGTCGGCGAGGGCCGGTGCGCGGTCGTGCTCGCCCGCCCGGTGCAGCAGCAGGGCGTGATTGGCGCGGGCCCCCGCGGCGTAGGGGTGTCCCGCGGTGAGCGTCTCCTCGTAGCGGGCGACGACGCGCTCGCTCAGCGCACGGGCCAGGTCGAGGTCGCCGAGCTCCCGGGCTAGGCAGCTCCGGCCGGCGAGGAGCATCAGCACCAGCGGGTCGCTGTCGCCGAGCACCCGCTCCCCCAGCTCCAGTGCCACACCGACGTGGTGTGCCGCCGCGTCCATGTCGCCCACGGCGTAGCGGCACAGGGCGAGGTTGTGCGCGGCGAGAAGGGTCTGCCGGTTGTGGGCGCCCAGTGTCTCGCGCACCAGCCGCCAGTTGGCGTCCTGCCTCGACAGGGCCTCCTCGTGGCGGCCGAGCAGCCGGAGGTCGACGGCGCACGTGGTGTCCGAACCCAGCGTCCACGGGTGCCGGTCCCCGAGCAGCCTGCGGCGTTCCCGGAGGGTGGGCAGGTCGACGCTCAGGGCGTCCTCGTAGCGGCCGAGCAGCCGCAGCGAGACCGCCACGTTGTTCCGTGCGTTCAGGGTGCGGGTGTCCTGGTCGCCGAGGAGTTCGCGGTACGTGCCGTGCACCCGTCGCGAGATCTCCAGTGCCTCCGCGTAGTGCCCGAGGCCGCGCAGGTCCGCGGCGAGTCCGCCCAGGGCCCGCAGCAGGTCGGGGTCGCGTTCCCCCCGCTGCTCACTCAGGTGCCGGACGGCCGCCCGCTCGATCTCCATCGTGCGGTGGAAGTCGCCGGCCGCGCGCAGCAGGTTGGCGTAGTGGTAGGTCAGTTCCCAGACGAGGGGGTGCTGGTCGCCGAGGAGCGAACGCCAGATCCGGGTGGCGTGGCCGCCGAGCCGGACGCCCGCTCCGTACTCGCCCGACAGGTACAGGTAGCGCAGGCAGTCGAGGACCAGTGTCTGCACGGCCTCGTCGGTGGTCGCGAGGACGTCGGCGTACTTGAGGTGCGGCACTATCCCGGCGTACCTGGGCCACTGTTCGGGGGCCGACGGCCGGCCGCGGCCGGCCGCGGCCAGCGCCCGCCGTACGACGTCGACGAGTTCGCGCCGAACCTCGTCCGGCATGGCCTTGTGCGCCATCTGGTGGACGACCCGGTGCACGTACAGGTGCTCGCGCCCCGGTTCCGCCGGGTCCGGTTCCACCCGGACGAGGGAGTGCCTGCGCAGGTGGCCGAGGGCCCGGTCCCAGCGCCGGGGGTCGCTCAGCAGTGAGGCCACGGAGTCGGGCAGCCCGTCGTGCGGCATGCTCCGCAGCAGGTGGACGGGGACGAGGCCCGGGGCGAAGAAGGTGCACAGCCGGAGCAGGACGACGGACTCCGGTGCGGTCTGGCGCAGTTCGGCCAGCAGGATCGACCAGGCCGTCCGGAAGGCCGGCGGGAAGTCCTCCGCCGCGTTGCGCGCCTCGCCCTCGGTACCGTGGCCGTCCGCCAGCAGGGCCAGGTACTCGTCCACCGAACGGTCCGAGTCGTTCAGCCAGCCCACCGTCTGGGCGAGCAGCAGCGGCAGGTCGCCCAGGGCCTCGGCGAGCCGGTCGGCCTCGGCCGGTGTCGGACCGGGCGCGCGGCGGCGGATGAAGGCGATCGACTCGTCACGCGTGTACACCGGCACTTCCAGCAGCCCGCTGCCGTAGCGGCCCCACTCGGGGTTCCGCGAGGTGACGAGGACGTGTCCCGGGCCCGTCGGCACCAGGTTCTCGATCTCCTCGGGCTCGTCGGCACCGTCCAGGACCAGCAGCCACCGCGAGTACGGCTCGCCGCGGCGCAGCGCGTCCCGCACCGCGCGCAGCCGTTCCCCGTACTCCTGGCCGGTCCGCAGGCCCAGTCTGGGGGCGAGTTCGGCCAACTGGCGGCGGCAGTCGGCCCGGTCCTGCGCGTTGACCCACCACACCACGTCGTACTCGGGGGCGAGCCGGTGCGCGTACTCGGCGGCGAGCTGCGTCTTGCCCACCCCGGACATGCCGTGCAGCGTCAGCCTCGCCGTGCCCGGCCCCGCACCGCTCAGCAGGTCGTGGACCTCGTCCAGCAGGGCATCACGGCCGGTGAACCGGGTGTTGCGACGCGGTACGGCGCCCCAGACGCCCGGCGCGTCCGCCGGAAACCGCGGCCCGGTCCCGGCCCCGGCCGCGTCCCCTGTCACCGGCCCGGACGGCAGGCCGAGCCGCTCCAGCAGGCGCCGCTCGGCCTCCTCGGCCCGCAGGCCGTGCAGTGCGGCGGGCGCCAGCAGGGAGACCTCCGAGGGAAGCGTGGCCCCGGTGACCGACACGGCCGCGAACCGGGCCCGGTCGGGGGCGACGACCTCGCGCAGGGCCGCGTTCCACTCCTGGTGCGCGTGCGTGCCGTCGCCGAAGTAGGGGGCGTTCAGGACGAGCAGGGCCCGCCCGGGCGCGAGGGTCAGGTCGCGCAGCAGGGCCGCCGGGGGGACGTCGGCCCCGGCGCCCCGGCGCAGCGGCGCCACCCGCACACCGCGCCGCTCCAGCCGGTCCCCGATCCAGGCCGCCCAGGCCCGGTCGAGACCGGCGAAACTGATCGTGACCGTCTGCCGGTCCGGGTCGGGTCGCACGGGGACCGGGGGCTGGTGCGGCAGGGCCGGCCGCGGGATGTGCGGCGGCGTGGGCCCGCCCGGAACGCGTACCGCCGCGGCGGCGGTGGCCGCGTGGATCTCGCAGCGCAGTTCCGCCTTGCGGACCGGCACGCCCCACTGGTTGCTGACGGTCAGCCACAGCGAGGCGGGGCCGAGGTCCGTGCCCGCGGAGACCCGGAACCGCGCGGGACCGTAGGTGCTGCCGAAGCGGTGCAGGACGACGTTCGGTTCGCCGAGGGCGGAGCAGTCGAGGTGCGGGGCGCCGTCCAGGGTGACGGTGAAGGTGAACTCCTCCTCGGGGTAGGGCCACTGGGCGGGTGTGCCGTCCGGGGCGGGGAGGGGGCCGCGCAGATCGACAGTGACGAGGTAGTCGCCCCCCGCCTCCGCCTGCCGGGGCCACGCGACGACGGGCTCGATCAGCAGCGGTTGCCCGGACGGCCGTCCGGCGGCGCTCACCGGCCGCCTCCCCCCTCGGTGCCGAGCGCGTCCACCGCGGTCAGCCGCAGCGCCGTCCTCGGATGCCCGTAGTAGTGGAACATGAACGCGTACAGGAGCCGCAGCACCCGTTTCTGGCCCACGACGTCGACCTGTCCGTCATCGTTGCGGACCCGGGGCAGCTCCGCCAGGGACCCGAACTCCTCCAGTGCCCGCACCCGGAAGTCCCGCAGCGTCCGCACCACCGGGCGGCGGGGGTGCTCGGCCACCTCGCGCACCAGGCGCCGCGCCATCGCCCGGGCCTCCAGGTCACCGACCTTCCCGGAGCTGACGATGCAGCCGCCCGCGCCCTTGCGCAGGAACAGCTCCGCGAACCCGCGCAGCGCCTCCTCCCCCTGGGCCCGGTTGTCGACGAACCGGCCGGAGTCGCAGGCGTTGAGGCAGACCAGCGAGCCGTCCCGCCGCAGCACCGACATCGGCTCGCCGTTCAGCTCGGCCCAGGTGCGGTCGCCGAGCGTGAGGCGCGGCACGGCCTCACCGTAGGTGCCGTGACAGCCCAGGTAGACCAGTCCGGTGCGGTCGTCCTGGGTGTCGAGGTCGCTGAGGAAGGGCGTCATGAGCCGGTGCAGCCGGTGCGCGTACGACGTGAAGAGGCGGCCGTCGTCCGCCATGTCCCGGTGGAGGTAGCCGAGCACGCGGCCGTGGCAGTCCCCGGTCTCGGCGGGCAGGCCTCCCTGGCTCAGATCACGCACGGTGGTCCAGCGGGCGACGGCGATCAGCGCCCCCAGCGGGCCGCCCGCCAGACCGGCCGCCGCGTCCCCGGGCAGCAGGAGCAGCTCCCAGGGCAGGTCGTATCCGGTGTCGTCCCACACGACCAGGTGCAGGCCGTCGCCGTGCCGGGCGCGGATCCGGTTGATCCAGCCGGCGAGTTCGTACTGGTTGTCCGACCACAGGCGGATGCCCCGCAGCACCTCCGAGGGGTAGTGCCCGTCGCCGTCCTGCCGCAGCCGGGCGAGGCTGACGGCGGGAGCGGGTCGGCGGGTGGGTCCCGCCGCGCAGTTCACCGACAGGTCGCCGCACCAGCCCTGCAGCCGGTAGCCCGGCAGTCCGTCGGCCCCGTCGGCGCGCAGGACGCGCAGCACGGCGAAGCCGTCCTCCAGGCGTGCGCCGGGCCGTGCGTCGGTTCCGCCGAGTCCGGCGGGCGGCTCCGGGGCGCGGCGCAGGTTCAGCACCGAAGTGGCGGGGCGGCGGGCCACGGCCTTCAGTCCCGGCAGGGCAGCCCGCAGTCCTGCGGTGCCGTTGCCCGGGAGCCTGCGGGTCCCACGGCGCGGATCACTCACCGGCGGCCTCCGCCCCGGGCCCTTGGCGCCCGTCGACGACGATCGCCCCGAGCCGGTCGGCGAGGACGTACGGCAGGTCGCCGTACGGTTCCCGGCCCGGGTCGACGACCGCCACGTGCAGCCGCGTCCGGTCCATGGCACCGATCCGGGCCGCGGCCTCCACCGCGTCCTCGACCCCTGCGGCGGCCACCGCGCCGGCGAGCCGTCCGGTGTGGCTGACCCGCAGCGGGACGTTGCCGCGGCCGTCGGTCACGACCACCAGCCACGCTTGCGCCGGCCCGGTGCCGTGGCGGCGCAGCAGCCGGCGCAGCGAGTGCGCCGCGAGTTCGACTCCGTGGGCGAGCGGCGTCGCCCGGCCTGCCCGCCGGTACAGCGCGCCCGGCACCCGGGGGTCCAGGACACTGCGGGCCGTGAAGGACCCCGCGCGCAGCTCGTCGGCCGCGTCCGCCGCGCCGACCTCGATCACCTGGACCGTGGCCCGGCTCGTGTACGCCCACTGCAGGAAGGGGGCGAGGGCCTCCGGCCAGTTCCCGTCCCCGGTCCCGCCCCGGCAGGTGTGGTCCAGGAGCAGTACCAGGACCCGCTCGGGCGCGGCGGCGCGCACGTAGCTGTGCAGGTCGACGGGCGAGACGGTGAACCGTTCGGTGCCCCGGGCCCGTTGGTGCACGGCGGCCTCGCGCACCGTGCGGACGTGGGCGATGTCCCGCAGGTCCGTGGCGCGGCGGGTGCCGATCACGGTGCCCCGGGTGGAGACCGGCCCGGTGGTGCGCCGCCTGGGCCCGCTCAGCGGCACGGTGTCCCGCGCCGCGGCCGGCTCGTCCTCCGGGTAGGGGTTCCCCGCGGCCGGGGAGGGCGCGGCGCCGGGTGCGGTGCCGATTCCCTCGGCGGGCCCGGTGTCCAGCAGCCCCCGGTCGCCGTCGCGCGCCCGGAGCCGTCCGTCCCCGCCGGCAGCGCGCCGTTCCGGGAGGGTGCCGGGCGGGCCCGCCGGTTCCGGCCCCGGACCGGGCGATTCCGGGTCGTTCTCCGGGCGGTCCGGCACGCTCTGGGGCACGGCCACGCCGATGAGCCGGGCCGCGGCGTCGCTGTCGTCGGCCGAGGCCGACGGGCGGCCCTCCAGCGCCGCCAGAGTGCGGGCGAGCCGCAGAAGGGCCAGCTCCCGGCGGACCCCGGCGTCGGGCCCGAGCAGCTCCCGCGCCCGGCCGATCGCGGCGTCGCCGACGGGCACGGGCCGGATGCCTCCTTCGGCCGCCGAACGCCAGCCGGCCGGGAGCCCCGCAAACAGTGCCTCCCGTGCCTCCCCCTCGCCCGCTCCCGTCTCCGCCTCCGGTTCCGGTTCCGCGAGGGCCTCGCCCGTACCGGGCAGCCGCAGCCCCGCCGCCGACAGCCGTACCGCGAACCGGTCCAGCAGGTGCCGGCTGACCCGTCCCACGTCGGCGCTGCGGCAGACGGCCAGCCAGCGGGCCCGGGGCCGGACCGTCCGGCGCGGTCCACCGCGTTCGACGGTCACGACGTCGGCGCCGAGCAGCTGCACCGCGGCGCGCATCCCGGCGACGCTCAGCCGCGCGAGGTCGGGCACCACGACCAGCGGCGGCGCGCCGTCGGCGTCGTCCCCCTCGATCAGGGGGCCGGACTCGGTGCGCACGGTGATGCCGTGCCCGCCGCCGCGGATCCTGGTGCGGGTCCACAGGTCCTCGTCCCGGTCCGCGGCGCCGAGCACGAGCGGCGGGCGCGCCGGTTCGGCGGCCCCGGCGAGGACGGCGCCGAACAGCCGGGTGACCGGCTCGACGAGCCGGGGGTCCAGGTCGAGGAGCAGGACCCCGGACAGGGCGGGGTCGGCCGCCGCGCAGACCAGTGCGGGGCCGAGCCGGTGCGCGGGATCGTCGTACGGGGCGGCCGCCATCCCGGTCAGACCTCGAAGAGGTCCTGGAGACGGGCCTCGTCGTCCGCCTCCCAGTCGAAGGTGTCGCCGTGCACCGCTTCCGGCCGCCGGTGCCGCAGGGCCATCGGCAGCACCCGCCGCAGGTGCCCGGGGGTCACCCGGTCCGCGTCCTCCAGGGCGGCCAGCGCCCGGGCCGCCAGCACGGCCACGATCTCCCCCCGCTGGCCCACCGCCCCGGTCCGTTCCGCGGCCCGTGCGCACAGCTCCAGGACGTGGTCGGGGACGTCGACGTCACGGACCCGGCGCCGGGCGGCCGCCAGCCGGTCCCGGGTGCGCTCGTCGTCCCGCCGGGCGGCGGAGAGCCACGCGGAGTCCTCGCGTTCCAGCTCCAGTTCGAAGTCGAGCACGGTGCGCAGCAGCCGGTGTCGCGCCGTCGCGTCCAGTGTGTCGGCCGTGACCATCAGTCCGAAGCGGTCGAGCAGTTGGGGCCGCAGTCCGCCCTCTTCGGGGTTCATGGTGCCGACCAGCCCGAACGACAGGTACTTGGCGGTGTCCAGTCCCTCGCGCTGCACGGACAGGACGCCGGTGGCGGCGACGTCCAGGATGATGTCCACGAGGTGGTCGTCGAGGAGGTTGACCTCGTCGACGTAGAGCAGTCCCTTGTCCGCCGCGTCCTCCAGCAGCCCGGGCTGCGGCCGGGGCTCGCCCCGGATGAGCGCGTCCAGGTCCCAGCCGCCGACGACGCGGTCGTCGGTGGCGTTGATGGGCAGGGTGACCGGCAGCTCGCCGTGGGCCATCAGCGCGAAGGCCCGCACGAGGGTCGACTTGGCGGTGCCGCGCGGTCCGGCCATCAGGACGCCGCCGATGCGGGGGACGACGTGGTGGAGCTCCAGCGCCAGCTTGAGCTCGTCCTGGGCGACGACACGGGAGTACGGCAGGATGCGCGGACCCGGCACCGCCCCGCTCACGAACCGGCCCCGTCCGCCGGGCCGGTCCCGTGACCGTCGGGAGCGGGGGCGGGGGCGGGAGCGGGAGCGGTCTGCCAGCGGAGCGTGATCTGGAGCTGGGCCTCGGCCCCGCTCTTGACCAGGGTGGCCACCCCGGCGTCGATCTTGATGGCGAGCTGCATCTCGATCTCGTCCGGCCGCAGCCCCTCCTCCAGCTCACCGAAGCGCCGTACGGCCTGGGCGGCGCACCTGCGGGCGAGGTCCAGCCCGTCGGTGTAGACATCCCGGGCCACCCGCACGACCCGCTGTCCGGCGCCGTCCCGGGTCTCCTCGTCGCCGAAGACGAGGTCGAGCCCGTCGGCGGCGAACGGGGCGAAGTGCGCGTCGACCTCGACCGGTATGGGCCCGTCCGCGCCTTCCGGCACGGGTCCCAATAAGATCACCACACGCTCCCCCTGGCCCAACTCGTGTGTGTTACAGGTGTGTTGAGTGGACCCGTGTTCTTCCCCGGGGCGCGGGGGGTTATGCGCCCCGGGACAACGAACGTGACCGACCGGTCTCGTCCTTCGCGATGTCAGGGGGTCTGGGGCTCGAAGTCCCAGTACGGACGGTTGCGGGAACGGGCGGAGACGGTGTGCGTGTGTTTGCTGCCCAGTGTCGCGTCGAGGTCGGACAGTGCCTCCTGCTCGACCTTCTCCGCCTGCCGGCGGTCCCGCAGGCCGCGCAGGTCCGCCGCATACGCGATACGGGTCGACAGCGTGAGCGGGTGCGTCCGCCCGAGTGACTCGATGGCCCTCGCCGCCGTGTCCCGGCTGAGTTCGGCGGCCCCCTCGGTGTCGCCCACCAGATTCCGCAGCGCGGAGGCGTTCAGGGCGCAGCCGACGGTCCAGGGGTGGCTCTCGCCGACGGCCTGCGTCATCTCGGCCAGCGCCTGTTCGACGAGGACGTGGCCGTGCTCGCGTTCACCGACGTTGCGCAGGATCAGTGCCTGGTTGGCGCGGGACCCGGCGATGAACGGGTGTCCCGCGGGAAGCATCATCTCGTAGCGGGCGACGACCGCCTCGCTGAGCTCGCGAGCCTGGTCGATGTCGCCGTGTTCGCGGGCGTAGCAGCTCTGGCCGGTCGCGAAGATCAGCGTGTGCGGATGGGTCTCGCCCAGTACCCGTTCTCCGCGCTCCAGAACACTGCTCAGCATCGTTCCCGGCTCCTCGCCGCGAGGTGCCCGCTCGCCGAGGCGGTACCTGCACAGCGCCAGGTTGTACTCGGCCTTGAGGGTCTGCGGGTTGTCCGGGCCCATCACGATGCGGTTCTCGCGCACGTTCTTCGCCTGGAGGGACTCGGCGTCGGCGTAGCGGCCCAGCAGGCGGAGGTCGGTGGCGTACGAGATCTCGGAGCTGAGCGCCCACGGATGGCGGGCGCGCAGCAGTTGGCGGCGCGCCTCCATGGTGCTCCGGTCGGTCTCCAGCGCCTCCTCGTAGCGGCCGAGATGGCGCAGGGAGACGCCCACATTGTTCTGCGCGCTCAGGGTCCTGGAGTCCTGGTCGCCGAGGAGTTCGCGGTAGGCCACCAGGACCCATTGGGAGAGTTCCAGGGCCTCGTCGTAGCGGGCGAGGCCGCGCAGGTCGCCGCCCAGGCCCGCGGCGGCGCGCAGGTGGTCGAGGTCCTGCGGTCCGCGTTCCTCCCTGAGGTGCTCGACCGCGTCGCGGCTGAGGGCCTCGGTGCGGGCGTAGTCGCCCATGGCGCGCAGCAGGTTGGTGTAGTGGTGGGTCAGCTCCCAGATCCGCGCGTGGGTCGGACCGAGGAGGCGGCGCCAGGCGGTGAGGGCCCGCTCGCCGAGTTTGATGCCGGCCCGGTACTCGCCGGAGAAGTACATGTAGCGCAGGCAGTTCAGGACCATGCGCTGGACCTTCGGGTCCTTGCTCTTGAGGACGTCCGCGTACTTCAGGTGCGGCACGATCTCCGCGTAGCCGGGCCACAGCCGGGTCTCGGTCGGCCGGCCCGGATCGGCCGCGGCGAGGGCCCGCCGTACGACGTCGATGAACTCGCTCCGGTCGGCGTCCGGCATGTCCTTGTGCACGATCTGGTGGACCATGCGGTGCAGGTAGAGCGATTCTCCGGCGGACACCGGTTCGTCGAGGGACGCCTCGTGGGACTCCAGCCGGACCACCGAGTAGGTGCGCAGCTGGTTGATCGCCTTGTTCCACAGCAGCGGGTCGTTGAGCAGTCCGGCGAGCTGCTCGGGCAGCTCGTCGACGGGCATCTCCTTCAGCAGGCGTACGGGGATGAAACCCGGTGCGAAGAAGGTGCACAGGCGCAGGAGGTCGACGGACTCCGGGACGGTCTCGCGGAGTTTGTTCAGCAGTATCGACCAGGCGGTCTGGAAGGCCAGCGGGAAGTCCGCCGACACCTTGACCACGTCGCTGTCGATGCCGCCCTCCAGCAGGGCGATGTACTCGTCGACCGACAGGTCGGAGTCGTTCAGCCAGCCCGCCGTCTGGTCGAGCAGCAGCGGCAGGTCGCCCAGCGCGTCGGCCAGTTGATCGGCGTCCGCCTCCGACAGGCGGGGGGCGCGGCGGCGGATGAACGCGACCGACTCGTCGCGGGGATAGACCCGGACCTCGAGGAGTTTGCTGTTGTGCTCGCTCCACTCGGGGTTGCGCGAGGTGACGATGACGTGTCCGGGGCCGGTCGGCAGCAGGTCCCAGATCTGGTCCGGCTCGTCCGCCCCGTCGAGGACCAGCAACCACCTCGAGTAGGGCTCCCCGCGACGGAGCGCGTCGCGTACGGCGCGCAGCCGCTCGCCGTACTCCTGACCGGTCCGCAGGTTCAGTTTCGGGGCGAGCTCGGCCAGTTGCCGCCGGTAGGTGACGCGCTTCTCCGCGTTCACCCACCAGACCACGTCGTACTCGGACCCGAAACGGTGCGCGTACTCGGCGGCGAACTGGGTCTTGCCCACTCCGGACATGCCGTGCAGGGTCAGCACGCCGGCGCCGGGCTCGGCGCTCTGGAGGAGGTGGTAGGCCTCGTTGAACAGCGGCTCGCGGCCGGTGAAGCGGGTGTTGCGCCGCGGCACCACGCCCCACACGTCCGGCATCGCCGCCGGGAACCGCGGCCCGCGCCGTGACTCCGCCGGGGTCTCGGCGAGCCCCTCGGGCGGCAGGTCGAGCCGGTCCAGCAGGCGGCGTTCCGCCTCCTCGGCGCCCATGTTGGTCAGGGCGACCGGTGCCAGTACGGCTGCGGCGGCCGGGACCGCCGCCGTGGTGACCGACACGGCGGCGAACCGGGACGGGTCTGGGGCGACGATCTCGCGCAGGGCCGCGTTCCACTCCTCGTGGGTGCGCGGTCCGAGCTGGAAGTACCACTCGCTGACGACGATGAGGACCCGGCCCTCGGCGAGCGTCAGGTCGCGCAGCAGCTCCACCAGCGGGACATCGGCCGGGGAGTCCCAGCGCAGCGGCACCACTCGTACGCCACGCCGCTCCAGCCGGTCCCCGATCCAGGCCGCCCAGGCGCGGTTGAAGCCTGCGAAGTGGATCGTGACCGTCTGCCTGGCGGTCCCCCTCTCGGCCGTCTCGACCGGCTTGCGAGCTCCAGACATGCAGTGGCCTCCAGCACGTAGTACCGCAAAATCCTAGGACCCCGGAGCGTCGCGCGTAAGTCCGCCGACCGACGGCAACACCCCCTGTACGGACGATCTTTCCGTACCCGGTCGCCGTGCGTGGGCATTCATCCGTTAGAGGGCGGGAGCGTGGAGGCGTGACGCCGGGTCCACAGGGTGCGCGCGGAGGCCACGTACGCCTGTGCGCGTGCGACGTGGCCCCTGGGCGCGGGGTGTTCCGCCATCCGTTCGTGGGTGGCGGCCATTTCGTCGACGAACCGGCGTCCCCGCACGGTGAGGTCGGGCGAGCCGACGAGGGCGGGCAGGGCGGCTGCGACCTGGGCGCGGTAGCGCGCGTGCTGGGCCCACGCCCAGTCCCGGTCCGGCAGCCCGCCGACGAGCGCTCGGCGCTGGTGGAACGCGGCCAGCGCGAGGTGCGAGTACGTGCCCTGGAGCAACCCGTCGTAGGGCCGGGGATCGGCGCGCCAGGGGGCGAAGTACCGCGCCTCGGGACCTGCTCGGTGCAGGATCACCAGGTCGCTGAGGGCGGCCAGCTTCGCGTGCTGCAGTTCGTGGACGAGGGTGGCGGCGAGGGTCACGGGGTCGGGCGGGGTGCTGCTGAGCAGGGCGCCGAACGCCTCGCGGCGGGTGGCGCTGCAACTGCCGCGGCCGGTGCCGACGTCGGGCGGCGTCTCCAGCGGGACGAGGCAGCGCAGCAGCGCGCCCGCTTCGGCGAGGCGTTGGGCGCCGCCTGCGCGCAGGGCGAGGGCCGTGCCGGACCAGGCCTGGAGCCATCGCTTGCGTTCCGCGTCGTCGAGGGCGAGCGGTGTGCGCAGGTTGCCGTGGCTGGGGCCGTCGGGCAGTTCGCGGTACGGGTCGAGGTCGTCGAGCGGCAGGGGCGGTGCCGTCGGGGTGAGGCCGGGGAGGGCGTGGGCGGGCGTCCAGGCGAGGGCGCCGGACCAGGCGCCGATGCCGCTCTCCAGGTGGACGGTCACGTCGGGGGCGTCGGCCTGGCGCAGGACCAGTCGGCCTTCGGTGCAGGTGACGTCGACGGGTACGTCACCGGACCGGGCCGTGTGCAGGGCGCCGAGCGAGGGGAGGGCGAGGACTCCGGCGCGGGCGGTGAGCCGGGTGCTGAACGGGATGCCGGCACCGGCGGCGACCACCGCGGCGATCGCGCTGAAGTGCGCGAGGTCGCGCCGCAGCCGCCGCTCCCGCTCGCCGCCCGCCGGCCCCGGGGCGGCGTCGAGGCCACGCAGACAGGAGCGTGCCCAGGGACCGGTGAGGGGATGGAACAGCCGGGCACGTGCCGGGTTCGCGAACCGCGCGTCGGCACCGGAGGGGGCCGCACCGGCTCCCGCCCGGCTACGCCACACGCCGGTCGGGGCTTCGCCGACGGCAGGGGGACGGAAAGTACCGGGCGGGGCGTCGGCGGCACGGGTACCCCACGTACCGGGCGGGGCGTCGCGGTCGCTGCGTGTTGCCGCGCGGCCGGGCCGATGCTCCGAGGTCGGCGCAGCCGGCGCCGGGTGCCGGTCCGCCTCGGTCAGCAGCGCCCAGTCCGCGCGCAGCCTCGCCTTCTGCGCGGCGGTGCAGACGGACCGCTCCGCGGCCTCGGCCGCGTCGAGCACCGCACGCAGCAGGAGCAGCCGCCGCGTGTCCTGGTCCCGCACGAGGAGCGTCAGGGTGTCGGATCCTCCCTCGGTCCGGGCGAGTTCGAGAAGGGCCCGCTCGGGAACGACTGGAAACATCACGAAGCCTCCCCTCCGGCCGGGCCCGTCCCGGCAACAGCCGAACCACTGACGCCCGGCCACGCCGAGGCCACCCCCACGGGGGCGGGACCGGCCGGGGCGCCCGAACCAGCCGAAGCCGCCCCAGCGGGCGCCGGCGCGGTCGCGGCCGGTCCGACCGGCGCCGGGCCGACGGCGGAGGGACCGGCCGGTGCTGGGCCGGCGGTCGACGGACCAGCCGATGCCGGGACCGTCGTGGACGGGCCGTTCACAGACGGGCCAGTCACGGGCAGACCGGTCGCGGCCGAACGGCTCGCGGGCAGACCGGTCGCCGACGGACGGCTCTCCGGCAGACCGGTCGCGGCCGCACCGCTCTCCGGCAGGCCGGTCGTCACCAGGCCGCCCGGAGTCGGTGCACCCGTGGCGGCGGTGAGCCTCGAGGACACGTGGCGGATGAAGCGCTGGAGGTCCGCGCAGTACACGGACGGGTTGCGGAAGCCGTGCCCGGCGCGGTAGCGGTGCGCGTAGTGCCCGCCCCCGCAGACCCGCAGCAGGGGGCAGGCCCGGCACTGTCCCGCGAGCGACGCGGTGCCGGCCTGCCGGGCGGCCACGCCCGGATGCCGCAGCGCGTCGTCGAAGGTGTGGCGGAACACGTCGAGGCCGGTGCGCGCGGCGCCGGGGTACGCCGACTTGAGGGAGTCGACCTGCTCGATCGACCCGTCGGTCTCCACCACGACCGCGTCGAACGGCGTGAGCCCCAGCGCCTCGGTGGCCGCGGGCAGGCCCAGCAGGAGCGCCACGCACTCCTCGAAGAGCCGTACCCGGACCTCCCGCCGCCCGGCGGCCCACCAGCGGTCGAAGACGGCGCACAACCAGTCGCCGTACCGGACGCCGGTCCGGCCCGGCGGCGGTGCGGACCAGTTGCCGTGCGGCAGCAGCAGGTCCAGCGCGGGCGGGCGCAGGCCGAGCAGCGACTCGTACGTCTCGACCGGGTCCAGCGTCGGGTCGACAACGGTCAGGAGCCCGGCGTACGACGCTGGGAAGCGCTCGGCGACGAGGCGTGCCCCGCGTGCCGCGGCGGGCCAGGACGGGCGGCCCGCGTGGTCCACCCGCCGTCGGTTGTGGGCGGCGGTGCCTCCGTCGAGGCTGATGCCGACGCGGATGCCGGCGTCGGCCAGGACGGCGAGGCGTTCCTCGGTGAGCAGGGTGGCGTTGGTCTGCACGGTGGCGTGGACCTGACACCCTCGCGGGACGAGCTCCCGCACCCGCCCGGTGAACTCGGCGAGCGGGCCGGCCCCCGCGAGCAGCGGTTCGCCCCCGTGCAGGACCAGGGCGAGGTCACGCAGCGCGTGCCGGTCGGCGTGCTCGGCGATACGGGTGGCGGTGCGGTCCAGGACGGCGGCGGAGGCGGCGGCGGGACGGTCGCGCCAACTGCTGTCGGGGCCTTCGTAGAGGTAGCAGTAGGTGCACGCGAGGTTGCACCGGCCGTGCATCTTGACTATGAACTGCCGGAAGGGAAAGGGTGATTCGGGACCGGTCCGCCGACCGGGTATGCCCGGAGCGGGACCGGTCATGGCTTCTTCCGACACTCCAGCACCCCCCATGCCGTAACGGTCCGCCGGCGTCGCCGCGAGTCCGCGCCACGGCACCGTGCCGCACGAAGCCGCATTCCCGGCGGGGCAGGTGCCCGAAACTCGGCGCCGTGAAAGTTGTCCTATTCACGTGTCTTGATGCGCCCGGACGACCGCGGCCGCCGGTCAGAAGGAGTTGTCGAAGCCCCACAGCATCTCGCTCGGCTCCGCGGCCCGCGCCCTCAGTTCCCCCAGTACCTCGCGCAGCACCGGGTGTTCGATGGTGCCCAGCTGTGCGAGGTCCAGTTCCAGCAGGTCCGGCAGTGGCTCCCCGGCGCCCGCGGGCGCCTGCTCCGCCCCGGCCTCGTCCTGTATGTCCATGCCCCGTTCCTCTCCTCCGCTCCGCTGCTCCGCCGTCCCTTCGGACCAGGCCTCCGGCCTCCCGCGTCCGGCCTCCCGGCGAGCGCCCTCACTCCAGGTCGGCGAGCCGCTGCGCCGTCTGCCGTGCGGTCGGTTCCCCCGAGGCCAGCCGGTCGTCCGGCAACCGGTCCCACTGCGCCCGCGCCGCCGCGTAGGCCTCCCGGGCCGCGCGGGGCCGCACGGCCGCCTCGAAGGACATACCCCGCCAGTGGTGCGCCTGTGCGGCGAGCTCCACGGCTTCTTGGCGCCGACGCTCGGTTTCGGCCTCCTCCTCGGCCCGGCGGGCCGACTCGGCGGCCGCCCGGAAGGCGTCGACCGCCACGTCCAGGCGGGCCGCGCGGCCCAGGCTCTGGAACGCCTCGAACTGGGCCTGCCCGAGCTCCAGTCGGCAGCGCGCCGCCAGCAACGGGTCCTCCGCGTCGGCCGCGGCGAGCCCGAAGAGATGCTCCGCCTCCCGGAGGTCGACCCGGTCGCCGCGCGCCTGGTACCGGAGCATGAGCGCCTGTCCGAGGAGCAGCAGCCGGTGGGCGACCCGCCGGCTGCCCGCCGGGGTCTCCATCCGGCAGTCCCGCAGCACCCGGATCGCGCGGGACAACTGGTCCCGGCTCCGGTCGGCGGGCTCCAGCGTGGCCAGCCTGAGCAGTACGCTCCCCCACTCGGCGAGCACGTCCGCGTGCGCGGGCGCGTCCCGGGACATCCAGTGCGCCGCCTGTGCGAAACGGTCGGCGGCCCCGTGCAGTTCGGGCGGCTCCCCCGACTCGGCGTAGCGCGCGACGGCCACCCGCCCGGCACGGACCAGCAACGCCGCGCGCTGCCCCTGCTCGCGGACCCGGCCGAGGGCCTCGTCCGTCCTGGCCTGGGCCTCCTCCAGCGGGCCGCCCGCCGACAGCAGCGCGTCGACCAGGTCGATGAGCACCCGGACCCGGTCACGGACGGACTCGTTGGTGTCCTGTGCCGGGCCGGACTCCAGTCCCCGGCGCAGCGACCGCGCCGACTGCTCCGCGTACGACCGGACCTGGACCGGGTCCGCCGTCACCTCCGACAGGCGCAGCAGGGTGCGGCCGTGGGCCAGCAGCAACTCGGCGGGGCGGTCGCCGCGGTCGGGCCAGGCGTCGGCGAACGCCTCCAGCATGCCGACGGCACTCTGCAGGAGGGCGCTGTCGCCGCCCAGGCGCCACTGGGTCTCCAGGGAGGCGACCCGTTCCAGGGTGAGCCGGAGCGCCTCCCCCTCGTCCAGGCCGGGTGCCGCGCAGGCGACCGCGTACTCCCGGTCGGCACGGCGCAGCAGGTCGAGCGCGCCGGACCGGTCTCCGCGCCGTCGCGCGTCGGTGGCGGCGGCGTGCAGTACGCGTGCGAGGACGGCGCGTTCGCGCAGGGCGTGCGGCGACGCGGCGGCCCGTTCGGCGGCCCGGGTGGCCTCCCGCAGCAGCTCGGCACCGCCCTGCACCTCCCACAGCCGCAGCGTGCAGCGCGCGTACTCGCCCCACAGCTCCGGGTCGGCGCCGGCCGGCCGTTCCTGCTCGGTGGCGCCGCGCAGCAGCTGCACGGCGTCGATGACGTCCTGGACCATGCCCTCGCCGTCGAACCGGGCGAGCAGGGCCCGCGCCCGGACGACCGCCCGGTGCGTGGGCCGCTCCGCGGTGACCTGCGGGCCGGTGCGGCTGTCGTACGTCGCGAACTGCTCGGGCAACGGCATGAACCGCTCCAGGATCCGGGCCGCGACCTCCGCGAAGGGCTGCGGGACCGGGGCGGTCCCGGCGTCGCCGCCGTTCTCGCCCGGGTACCCGGGTTCGGCGCCGGAGGGGTGCGGGTGCGGGCGTCCGGGGCCGCCGTCGCCGAGCTGGGCCAGCGCGAGCGCCGGGAAGTTGGGGCCGCCCTTGCCGAAGTGCTGTTCGATGTACTCCGAGC
Source organism: Streptomyces sp. NPDC001599 (assembly GCF_042893535.1). Lineage (NCBI taxonomy): Bacteria > Bacillati > Actinomycetota > Actinomycetes > Kitasatosporales > Streptomycetaceae > Streptomyces > Streptomyces sp. NPDC001599. The sequence continues at coordinate 111,592 of NZ_JBIAVA010000011.1, read as the reverse complement.
AGTGCTTGAGGACCAGCATGGCCTCGTCCCGCCCGAGCCGGGACAGCAGGGCCTCGCGCACCTCGGGGTCGATGTCGTACCACTGGGAACCGTCGCCGCCGTGGTCCGCGCGGGCCCGGGTGACCAGGCCGCCGACCAGGACCTCGGCGAGTTCGGACGGGCCGGACCCGGGCAGCATCGTCCGCTGGACCAGCTGCATCACCGGGAGGCAGAGCGGGGTCGCCGCGAGATAGACGGCCAGGCGCGCGGCGTCCGGAGACGCACCGGCGCTGAACCGGCTGACCCGTTCCAGCGGTGTGCGGCGGCGGTCCGGGCGGGCGGCCGCGGCGGCCGGCTGGTCAGCACGCACCCAGCCCACGGCGCCGGGCACCGGACCGGCACCGGCCAGCAGCCGTGCCCACGACCCGAGGGCCACCGGCTCCGGGGGCAGTACGGGAACGGCCAGCGCGCCCCGGCGGGCCTCGGCGGCGGCGCCGGAGGCCGTGCGCACCCGCAGCACGGCGCCGCCGCCCAGGGTGTCGCCGCGCGACAGGCCACCGAAGGTGACGGGCAGCCGGGTGCGGTTCCACATGCGCTGCGGCAGCGGCTGGAGCACGACGACGGGGCCCTGCCGGGCCAGGTGGTGGAGCAGCCGGTGGGCGTGGCCGCCGTGCCACAGCGGGCCGGCGCAGTCGCTGACCAGGACGACGATCCGGCGTCCGGTCGGATCGCTGAGCCGGTCGGCGGCGTGCAGCGGCGCACCGTACGGGTCGGCGCTGCGGCTGACGGCGGGACCTCCGTCCGGCCCCTGGTGCAGATGGCTGACCTGGACGTCCGAGAAGGCTCCCAACCTGCTGAAGACCTGAGCCAGTTCGGCGAACAGCCGGCCCCACACGCGCATCGAGGAGGAGGCGTCCAGCACCAGTTGCAACCGGGCGTCCCGGCGGGACAGGTACCGGCGGACGGGCAGGATCAGTCCGCCGGCCCGGGCGCTCACCTCCGCGGTCGCGACCTCGTCGAGTTCGGACCGCAGGGGTGTGGCGGGGCTCCGGTACCCCTGCAAGGGGCGCAGGGCTCGCTGGAGTTCGAGTGGTGCGGGCAGCACGGGCGCGGCCGGCACACCCACCGGCAGTGCGCGGGCCGGGCCGGCTCCGTGCGCACCGGACGCGTCGCCGGGGGGCAGCGGGTAGAGGGCCACGCGGCGGGCGGGCGGAGCGGCGGGCGGCTCGGGTGCGGGCGGCCGGGTCCGGTCCGGTGGCAGTGCCAGGGGTCCGGCGGGCGGCCGGACCACCGGGGGCGCCACGCGGGCGTTCGGGGCGGGCGCGGCGTCCGCAGCGTCGGCGGCGCGGGTCCACCGGGCCAGCCAGAGCGCGTCGCAGAGCTGCTCGGCGTCCGGATCCAGGCCGATCTCCCGCAGCCTCAGGACGAGCCGGGCGAGCGGGTCGTCGGCGGGCACGGCGGCGCGCCCTGCCCCGGAACCCTCGCCGCCGGGGTCGCCGGGGGTGCCGTCGTGGCCGGGACCGGGGCGCGCCGTCTCGTCGGGCATCGCGTCACCTCGGACGATCGAGCCGCTGGATGAGCAGGTCGGCCAGGCGGTCGCGGCTGGGCGTGGCGGCGGCGTCGGTGAGGTATATCGCGTTGAGCAACTGGTCCGTGGCCAGCAGCTCGCTGCGGGACCGCTCCAGGAACCGGGTGACGAGGTCGTCGCCCGCGCGTGCCGCCTCGTCGCCCAGGTGGGCCCGTACGAAGGTGGCGAGCCGGTTGTGGTCGGGGCGGCCGAGCTCCAGGTGGATGCAGCGCCGCATCAGCGGGGCCGGGAAGTCGCGTTCGCCGTTGCTGGTGAGGACGACGAACGGGAAGGCGCGGCAGCGCACGCGGCCGTCGCGCACCGGCACCTTCACGCCGTCCGCGGTGAGCACCTCGGCCGTGCGGTCCGGCAGCCGGTCCGCGATGCGTTCCAGCTCGGGGATGGCGAACTCGCCCTCCTCCAGTACGTTCAGGAGGTCGTTGGGCAGGTCGATGTCGCTCTTGTCCAGCTCGTCGATGAGCAGGACGCGCGGCTTGTCGGAGGGCAGCAGCGCGGTGCCGAGGGGGCCGAGCCGGATGTAGCCGCCGATGCCGTCGACCGCGCCCGGCGTCCCGGTCCCCGGGGCGGTGTCCGCCTGTGCGGCGATCTGCACGTCCTGCAGGCGGGCGATGGCGTCGTAGTGGTAGAGGCCGTCCTGGAGTTCGGAGCGGCTGACGATGGACCAGCGCAGCACGTTTCCCAGGCCCAGTTCGTACGCCACCGAGTGGGCCAGGGTGCTCTTGCCCGCGCCGGGGCTGCCGGTGACGAGGAGCGGCCGGCGCAGGTACAGCGCGGCGTTGATCATCTCGAGTTCCTCGGCGCCCGGCCGGTGCAGTTCGGCCAGGTGCCGGTGGGCACCGAGCCTGCGGTCCTCGGACCCGTCGCCGGAACCCGCCGCGTCCCGGCTGGTGAAGTCCCGCCACGGGGGCGGGTCGGGAAGACGGTCGATGCCGTCGTGGGGTTCGCCGGCGCCCCGGTAGATGAGCCACTCACTGGATTCGCTCATGATCCAATCCTCGTCGTCACTCGTCCGGGGGGGCGCGGTCGTCGTGGGGCGTCCATCACGGTATCGATCCTGAACGGGACTGGTAAGAGGCACATCGCTCAAGGGGTGCCTCGTCAAGGGGAGTTGAAACTCCCGGGCGCGCGGTCGACGCGGACCCGCGCGGGCCGCGGTCAAGGTGCCTCCAGCAGGTCGCCCGCGCCGGGCAGGGGCTGGTGCGGGTCGTCGTACAGCAGCGCTATGCCGTGCGCCCAGAAGGTCTCGGGCCGTCCCGAGCGCATTCTGTGGCGCAGGTCGCGCACGGCCTCGGGCAGTCGGTGGGCTCCGGCCGGGCCCGCGATCTGGTCCAGGGTGCCGCGGTGGAACTCGCCGCAGACCGTCTCGGGCAACCCGTACCCACGGCGCCAGAGCGCCACGCCGAAGCCGCCGCGCACGAGCCGGGCGAGCCCCTCCGCGTCGCCCTCGCCGCCGTGGGCGTCGAAGCGGCACAGCACCGGGACCGTGCCGTGCGACAGGCCCCGCAACTCCTCGACGGGCGGCACCGGTTTGCGCAGGCCGTCGTCGCAGTCCAGGACCGCGGCCGTCACCGGGTGGGCGTGCAGCCAGCGCCAGCGGGCTCTGCGTTCCTCGTCGATGTCCAGGCGGTGGTCACCGTCCGGAGCGGCCGCCGACCGCACGCCGCCCCCGCCGGTCTCCCGGCTCCGGCCGATTCCGGCGCCTTCACCGTTCTCGGCGTACGCGCCGTACGCGCCGGACGCGGCGTGTCCCGGGTTCTCGCCGTACCCGGGGTTCTCCCCGTTCTCGGTCAGCTGGTCTCGGTCGGAGCAGCGCAGGACGACCGGGCGCTGTGTGCCCAGTCGCTCGTCCTCGGGGCCGAGCCGCCATTCGTCCACGTCGAGTGCCAGCAGTGAGTGCTCCGTCGCCACCTGGAGGACCGCCGGCCGACCCGGCGTGTCGCACTGCCGGAACGCCTCCTTGAGGGGTGCGGACAGATGGGCGGGGAGGTCGGCCAGCGGCACGCGCTCGACCTCCTTGAGCCGCATCGCCTCTCCGTCGGAGCGCACGACGAAGACCGACCAGTCGCAGCGGTCCGGCTCCCAGCCCCGCCGCACGATCTCCACCAGCACGGACGACTGCCCGGCCGCCGACCGTTCCGGACCACCGGCGGGCGCACCGCGCGGCCCGGCGGCCGGGCCCGGGGCGAGCCGGCGCGCCGTCATCCCGGCCATCCGCCGTTCGACGAGGGCGCTCCGGCGGCCGGGGCCGAGCCGCTGGGCGGCCTGCCAGATCCCGGCCCACAGAGCCTCCTCGGCGGCCGGCGTACTGGGCGCGAGGAACGGGCGGTCCGCGGTCATGGCGTGCACCGCGTAGTCGAGCACCAGGTAGAGGGCGCCGTCGTCGCGCGCGTACTCGTACAGGGCACCGAGTCCGTCGCGCCAGCCGCGCGGGGCGGGCAGCGGAGCCGGTGCCTCGAAGTCCTGCAGGGAGTCGAGGAGGTCCAGCAGGGAACGGGTGCTGGCCGGCGGCGGCAGGTCCGCGAGGCGTCCGAGCAACTGGACGCGCTCGTCGGGGCTCAGTGTCTGACCGGGCCGGGCCCCGAGCTGGCCCTGCACGTCGGCCCAGGTGTGACGGCGCGCGTCCGGGTGGCGCTGCCGGTCGCGGTGGTAGCGGTCGTGGGCGTGCACCACCGCCTGGTACAGGTCGTCGGGTTCGCTCTTCAGCTCTCCGGCAGGCACGGGCAGCGTCCGCAGTTGTTCGAGCCCGGTGGAGGTGCCCCCGCGCGCGTGGGCGGAGCGCGATTTCAGTACGCCGATGACCTCGCCGCGCTCCGGATCGATCACGGGGCCGCCGGAGACGCCGTCCGGGAGGTCGTTGTCCCCCAACCGCATCTGGACGTCCGCGTTCCAGCCGCCGATGGTGCCCTGCACGGTGAGGGTGCCGTCGAGCATCCTCAGTCGCCCGTCGACCACCGTCCAGCCCGCGTACAGGACCTTGCCCTCGCCGAAGTAGGCCGCCGGGCGCTCGGAGAGGTACACGCACTCGTGCTCGACCGGCTCGCTCAGCCGCACCAGCGCGAGGTCGGGGGCGGGCCAGTTGCCGGGCACGGATCCGGCGCCCTCGGGAAGGGCCGCCGCCACGTGGCCCGAGACCGCGGACATGCCGCGGCCCGGTGCGGGCTCGTACACCACCACGACCTCGCCCCCCTCACCGCCGCATGCCACGTGTGCGCAGGTCAGAACCCAGCTCGGCGCGACGAAGTAGCCGCTTCCGAGGAACGTCCCGGGTTCGTCCAGGGCATACCCGGCGTCCGGCCGATGAATGCGAACGGTCGCCGCCATGACGAGGCCACGCAGCGCACGGCGGGCCACGTCCCGGGCCCCCGGTGCGCCGGGGGCGCGTCCGTGCGTCATGCCCCGCTCCCGGAGGCGGCGGCACCGGTCCCGCCGTGCTCCGGGGCGCGGGCGGACGCGTCCGCGGTGGCGTCGGGGGGCTCACCACCCGGGGCGCGCGCGTCGGGCGCGGACGGGTCGGGCGGGCCTCCGTTCCAAGTGAGGGTGACCGAGATGCCCGCCTTGGCCTCGCCGTCGGCGAGGAGGCCCACGACCTTGCCGGCCTTGGCCGTCAGCTCGATGCCGAACTGGACGCTCACCTCGTCCGGCCGCACCGCGCGCAATGGTTCCGCCAGCGAGCGCGCGACACCGGTCACGAGCGCGTTCAGGCTCTCCACGCTCGCCTCGATCCGCTCGGTGAAGCCGGTGTCGCTGAACGACAGCTGCCCGGACGGTGCCGGCAGCTCGGCCGCGCCCGAGATCCGGGCCCAGACCGGTGTCCCGTCCGGCAGCACGATGCGCGTGACGCGCGTCGCTTCCTGTCCCATGCGATTCCCCGTCCCCGCGCCCCCTCGACGGCCCCGGAAGGCACGGCCCTGTGGACGCCTATCCTTGTGCTGTCTTTTCACAACCGACGGAAAGACCCCATCTCTCCACCCCGCAGGCACAGGTTTCTTCCCGCACGGGAGGCTCTCAACCCTGCAAAGACCCGACGGAGCACGATCCATGTACTTCACCGACCGCGGCATCGAGGAGCTGGAGAAGCGGCGCGGCGAGGAGGAGATCACCTTCGAGTGGCTCGCCGAGCAGCTGCGCACGTTCGTCGACCTGAACCCGGACTTCGAAGTACCGGTGGAGCGTCTGGCCACGTGGCTGGCACGGCTGGACGACGACGAGGACGAGGACGAGTAGGGGCGCCGGGACACGGGCGGCCGCGCCGGGGGGGGGGCGGGCAGCGACGCACGGGCGCCGGCCGGCACCGGGTCGCCGGGCAGCACCGGGTCGCCGGGCGGGGTGGGGCGCACGCAGGCCCTCGGCGCCCGCCGGGGCGCGGCAGGGCCCGGCGGTGCGCGGCGGGGTGCGGCGCTGCGCGGCGGGGTGCGGCGGGGCCCAGGGAAGCGTCGAGGCGGACCGGAGGACCGGGACCGTCGGACCGGGCCGTCGCGGCGGACCTTCAGGGGTGCCTGGAGAACCCGTAGGCCGCGCCGAGCGCACCGTGCCCGACGAGCAGCGCCCCCGCCGCGGTCCAGCCGCCGCTGCGGCGCCGCAGACCCCAGACGGTGAGCGGCAGGCCCGTCGCCACCTGGACCAGCGCCAGGGCGCGGGCCCCCGGACCGCCCGTCCAGGGCATCCAGGCGGCCAGGGGGCTCGCGTCGGCGGTCGGGCGGCGTCCGGCGGACTCGGTCCGGCGCACACCGGGCAGGGCACGGGCGGCCGCTCCGAGGCGGTCGGCGCCTTCACCGGGGTCGAGGCCTGCGGGGAGGGTGATTCCCCCGCGTGTGAGCACCGCCAGCAGTCCCCGCAGCCTGGCCCGGGCACCGGCTCCGGCCCCGAATTCACGCTCGGCGTCCGGGTCGGCCCGGGTCAGCCGGTCCAGCGACTGCACGTCCAGGACCGGGTCGAGGCCCAGCCGGGCGGCGAAGGTGCGCATCGCCTCGTCCTCGCCGGCCGGTGTGCCGTTCGCGAGCCACACGTAGCCCACCGGGCGGCGGAATCCGGACGCGAGGACGTATCCGGCCCGGTCGGCGTCCCACCACAGGGCGAGCACGGGCCAGGGGGCGCCGACGGCGAGCGCCGCGGCCCAGCCGGTGACGACCCGGTCGACCGGTTCGCCCCCGTCCCGCCAGGGCCCGCCCTCGGGCACCAGCACGCTCCACTCCGCACCGGCCCGGACCAGCGGCATCCGTTCGCCCAGCAGGGGGGCGACCACGGCGACGGAGTCGGGCTCGGCCCGGCAGAGCAGCAGGGCGCCGGGAGTGAGAGCGGACACGGACTCTTCCGTCGACATAGTGACAAGTTAGGGCACATCGACCCACTCGGCCGATCGTTGATCACCAGAACGGGTGTCTTGACTTTCCCTGCCCGCGATATATCGTGAATTTCGGAGGACGCGATATGGCGCGTTCGGTCGAGGAGGTCTGCACCATGTCCGAGTGGTCCGTCGCGGAGCCCAGGAAGCTCACCTTCGACGAGTCCGTGAGTCGGCTCCACGTACGCATCGTCGGCGGAACAGTGAACGTGGTGGGCACGGACGAAGGTTCCGCCCGTCTGGAGGTCTCCGAGATCGAGGGACCCCCTCTGATCGTGACCCACCGGGACGGCGTGCTCACGGTGGCCTACGAGGACCTTCCCTGGAAGGGCTTCCTGAAGTGGCTGGACCGCAAGGGCTGGCGGCGCAGTGCGGTGGTGTCCCTGGCGGTGCCGACCGGCACCCGCGTGGAGGTCGGCGCCGTCAGCGCCGCGGCCGTGGTCTCCGGCCTGGAGGGCCCCGCCGACGTGAAGGGCGTGTCCGGGGACACCACTCTGGTGAGCCTCGCGGGCCCCGTCCGCGCCGACACCGTCTCGGGGAACGTGGAGGCACAGGCCCTCACCGGCGACCTCCGCTTCAACTCCGTCTCGGGCGACCTGACGGTGGTGGAGGCGGGCTCCTCCGTGCGGGCCGACTCGGTCAGCGGTTCGATGATCGTCGACCTGGACCCGGCCGGAGGCCCCACCGACATCAGCGTGAACAGCGTCTCGGGCGAGATCGCCATCCGGCTGCCCCAGCCGGCCGACGCCCAGGTCGAGGCGAACACGGCCAGCGGCATGGTCAGCAGCGCCTTCGAGGACCTCCGGGTGGGCGGCCAGTGGGGGGCCAAGCGCATCACCGGACGACTCGGCGCGGGCAACGGCCGGCTGAAGGCCACCACGGTCTCCGGCTCGATCGCCCTGCTCCGCCGTCCGGCGTCGGAGGACACCCCGTGGGAGCGGGAGCCGGAGGAATCCGGCCCGACGGGCACCGCACGGGGCGACTCGGGGGACAATTCCGCTTCCGTCCGGGACCAGGGCGCCACCGACGCCCCTTCCGACGGCACGACCGACAAGAAGGTGCTCTGACATGCCCCCCGTCTTCGCCCACGGCCGCCTCCGCCTCTACCTCCTCAAGCTCCTGGACGAGGCCCCGCGCCACGGTTACGAGGTGATCCGGCTCCTGGAGGAACGCTTCCAGGGCCTGTACGCCCCGTCCGCGGGCACGGTGTACCCGCGCCTGGCCAAGCTGGAGGCGGAGGGCCTGGTCACCCACACCACCGAGGGCGGCCGCAAGGTGTACGCCATCACGGACGCCGGTCGCGCCGAGCTGGCCGACCGCAGCGGTGAGCTGGCCGACCTGGAGCTGGAGATCCGCGAGTCGGTGGCCGAGCTGGCCGCCGAGATCCGGGCCGACGTGCGGGGTGCCGCCGGCGATCTGCGGCGGGAGATGCGGGCCGCCGCCAGCGCGGCCCGCCGGGGCACCTCAGGGGCGCACGACGAGGGGGGCGGCTCCGCCGCCGGCGCCGGGGAAGGCGACGAGAAGGAGGCCTGGCGGGCCGCCAAGGAGGAGATGCGGCGGGTCAAGCAGGAGTGGAAGGAGCAGGCCCGACGCGCCAAGGACGAGAGCCGCCGCGCCCGCGACGAGGCCCAGCGGGCCCGGCGCCAGGCCAAGGAGGCCCAGGAGCGGGCCCGGGCCCAGGCGCAGGAGGAGGTCCAGCGCATCGCCCAGCGCGTGCAGGAACAGGTGCAGGACCACTTCTCGCGGGGCGACTGGCCGACGGGGCTGCGTGAGGGCCTGAGCGAACTGGCCAAGGAGGTCGGCGACTTCGGAAAGGACTTCGGAAAGGAGTTCGGCAAGGACTGGGGCTTCGGACGCACCGACACCGGGAGCCCCGCCTCGCGCGCGGAGCGCTCCCCGGACCCCGAGTACTCCGTCACGCCCGAGGACTTCCCCGCCGGATATGCGCCGAGCTGGGCCCACGAGGACGCCGCGGAATCCACCGGCGACCCGGCGCGCGACCTGGACCGGCTGCTCGACCGCTTCCGGGACGACATCCGCGACGCCGCCCGGGACCACGGAGTGACGTCCGACCAGTTGCGCGACACCCGCCGCCGGCTGTCGGAGGCAGCGGCACACATCGGGGCGATCCTGCGTACACCGAAGGCCTGAGCACGGCGTGGCGCCCCCACGCGCTGGGGGCGCCACGCACCGGTGGGCTGCCGGTGCCGCAGGTCAGGCGCAGGCCTCCCCGGCCCCCTCGCCCAGCACCCTGGACAGTGACGCATGGGTCACCCCGTGATCGGCGAGCACCTCGGCGGGCACTCCGGGACGCAGGGCCAGGGCGAGGAGGAGATGCTCGTCCCCGATGTGCCGGTCACGGCGGGCGACGGCGACGCGCAGCGCCTTCTCCAGGACCTCCTTGGCACCCCGGCTGAAGCTCCGGTGTCCCGACCACCGGCGCCCGCGCTTGTGGTCGTCGGCGGACATCGCCCCCACACCGTGGGCCTCCTCCACCCTGGCGACGATCTCCGTGACATCGATCCCCAGCCCGGCGAGGGCTTCCGTCTCGGACTGCGACAGACCCGCACGGCGCCGTGCCTCCCCCAGCTCCTGGCGTACCGCGTCGCGGTGCTCGCCGACGCCGAGGGCCGCCAGTGCGAAGGAGGCACGACTGCCCTCCCGGTCCAGCAGGGCGAGCAGCAGGTGCTCGGGCTCGACGGTCTCCGCCCGTGCCTCCTCGGCGTGTCCGACCGCCCCCTGCACGACCGCGCGGGCGTCCTTGGTGAATCGCTCGAACATCAATGCCTCCCGTACTTCTTGTGCACGGCCTGCCTGCTGACTCCGAGTTCCGTGGCGATCTCCTGCCACGACCATCCCTGCCCGCGGGCGCTGCGCACCTGTACGGCCTCCAGCTGCTCCACCAGCTTCCGCAGGGCGGTGACGGCTCGCAGCCCGATCCGGGGATCGCGGTCACCCGCACGCGTGGCGAGATCCGTTGCTTCGCTCATACAGTCAACCTAGGTTGACATGACGCGCTTGTCAACCCCAGTTGACATGAGGGAGGGGGTTGCCGAACGGCCGGGACACGCGAACGGCGGGCCCGGAGAACCGGACCCGCCGTATGTGGGGGAACGCGTCAGGAGTTGTTGAGCACGATCTTGCCGAACTGCCCGCCGGAGGCCATCCGCTCGAACCCCTCACGGGCCCGGTCCATCGGAAGCACCTCGTCGATGACGGGACGCACACCGGTGGCGGCGCAGAAGGACAGCAGGTCCTCCAGCTCGTCCTTGGAGCCCATCGTGGAGCCGACGACCTTGAGCTCCAGGAAGAAGATCCGGGTCAGCTCGGCGTGGGAGGGCCGGTCACCGCTGGTGGCACCGGAGATGACCAGCGTGCCGCCGGGCCGCAGCGACTTGATGGAGTGCGACCAGGTGGCGGCGCCCACGGTCTCGATCACGGCGTCGACCCGCTGCGGCAGCCGCGCACCGGTCTCCACGGCCTCCACCGCACCGAGCTCCAGGGCCCGCTTGCGCTTGGCCTCGTCCCGGCTGGTGGCGAAGACCCGCAGACCCGCCGCCTTCCCGAGCACGATCGCGGCCGTGGCCACCCCGCCGCCGGCACCCTGCACCAGCACCGAGTCACCGGGACGCACCCCGGCGTTGGTGAACAGCATCCGGTACGCCGTCAGCCAGGCGGTCGGCAGGCAGGCGGCCTCCTCGAAGGAGAGCTCCTTGGGCTTGGGCAGGATGTTCCAGGTCGGCACGGCGACCTGCTCGGCGAAGGTCCCCGGGTAGCGCTCGGTGAGGATGGAGCGGGGCTCCTTGGGGCCGACCCCGTGGCCGGTCTGGCCGATCACGGAGTGCAGGACGACCTCGTTGCCGTCGGCGTCGATCCCGGCGGCGTCGCAGCCGAGGATCATCGGCAGCCGGTCCTCGGGGAGACCGACGCCGCGCAGGGACCACAGGTCGTGGTGGTTGAGGGAGGCGGCCCTGACATCGACGACACTCCAGCCCGGCCGGGCCTCGGGAGCCGGAAGCTCTCCCAACTCCAGGCCGGCCAAGGGCTGGTCGCGGTCGATTCGGGCGGCGTAGACAGCGAACATGACCTTGACGATAGGTTCCCCACCACCCAACGGGAACCACACAGCCATGTGACACACCCCCTCTTGCACCCCGCCCCATCCCAGCCGCAGCCAGCCGCACGCCACCCCAGCCGCGACCAGCCGCACGCCGCCCCAGCCGCACCCCGCCCCAGCTGCGGGCAGTCGTGCCGCTGGGGCGGCACGGGTGGGCGCAGCGGCACCCGGCCAGCGCCGGTCAGCGCCCCCACCCCGCGCCCAGCACCAGCGCACCCGCACCCGCACCCGCACCGCACCGCACCGCACCGCACCGCACCGAAAAGACGAACGGCCCCGTCCGCCAAGGACGAGGCCGCTCACCGCACCGCAGGGATCACACCGTCACCGGCGCGCAACCCCCTCCGCCCGAGCCGCCGCGGCCACCGCCGCCGTCACGGCCGGCGCGACCCGCTCGTCGAACGGCGACGGAATGACGTAGTCCGCGGCAAGGTCGTCCCCCACCACGGAGGCCAGCGCCTCGGCCGCCGCCAGCTTCATGCCCTCGGTGATCCGAGACGCCCGCACCTGGAGAGCGCCCGCGAAGATGCCCGGGAACGCCAGCACGTTGTTGATCTGGTTCGGGAAGTCCGAGCGCCCCGTCGCGACGACCGCCGCGTACTTGTGGGCGACCTCCGGATGCACCTCCGGGTTCGGGTTGGCCATCGCGAAGACGAAGGCACCCTCGGCCATCGAGGCCACCGCCGGCTCGGGCACCGTACCGCCGGAGACGCCGATGAAGACGTCGGCGCCCGCGAGCGCCGCCTCCAGCGGACCGGAGAGCCCGGCCTTGTTGGTGAAGGAGGCCAACTCCTGCTTCACCGGGGTCAGGTCCCCCCGGTCGGCCGAGACGACACCCTTGCGGTCGGCCACCGCGACGTCCCCGATACCGGCCTCCACCAGCATCTTGGCGATGGCGAACCCGGCCGCACCCGCGCCCGAGATCACCGCCCGCAGCTCACCCAGCGTCCGCCCGCTCAGCCGCGCCGCGTTCCGCAGGGCGGCCAGCGTCACGACGGCCGTGCCGTGCTGGTCGTCGTGGAAGACCGGGATGTCCAGGCGCTCCTGGAGCTTGCGCTCGATCTCGAAGCACCGCGGCGCCGAGATGTCCTCCAGGTTCACGCCACCGAAGGAGGGCGCGAGCCGGACCACGGTCTCGACGATCTCGTCGGCGTCCGTGCAGTTCAGGGCGATCGGGACCGCGTCCACGCCGCCGAACTGCTTGAAGAGGATGGCCTTGCCCTCCATCACCGGGAGGGACGCCTCGGGTCCGATGTCACCGAGGCCCAGCACCGCCGTGCCGTCCGTCACGACCGCGACGACCGACGACTTCCAGGTGTAGTCGTGGACGAGGTCGGGCTGCTCGGCGATCGCGCTGCACACTTTCGCGACGCCGGGCGTGTACGCCAGGGACAGGTCTTCCTTGTCGCGGACCGGCACGGTGGCCTGCACGGCCATCTTGCCGCCGCGGTGCAGCGCGAACGCGGGGTCGAAGGAGTCGAGCGGCTCGGCGCCCGCCTCCTGCTCCGCACCGGCTTCGCTGTCGCTGCGAGGATTGACGATCTCCGCTGCCACTTTGTCTTACCCCTTAAGAGTTCATGGTTTGAGGGTTTGTCCACTCCTGGTGAGGAATGGGCGGGCACCGCACAGGGAGATGGCTGTCTGGGCCACGAGGACCCTGCGCGACGGGCGCGCCGCACACGCGCCCTGAGCCCCTGATGAGGGGTGTAAAGAACCTTCTTACCCGACGGACGCCCCCTGCGACGAGTCCGATAAGCGCAAGCTCACATGCCGGACCCCGAACGCCGCATGTCGGTGACATGGCTCATAGCCAGGGTTTTGGACAACCTCCCGAGACCTCTTGACAGATCTGGGATCGAAGCCTTCAGCAGCCCCGGACACCCGCGTTCCATGGCGGGATAACGAGAAATTCCGCAGATCTTCCGGCCGGAAGGGCAGATTCCCGCAAAGGTTCGGTCGTGATGTACCGACCTGGTGCGGTTCGGGGGGTGACCCGTTATCCGATTTTGACATGACGGGCCCCCTGAACGGCCGAGTCCGAATGGCAAGATGCCGTAATCACACGAGGTCGCGGCACTCGAAGGTGTGTGCTCTCGTTCGACCCACGGCACCGGCCGGTCCCCGGCCGGCGCCCCGTCCCACCGGAACCCCACCGTCCCCATCGGCAACTCCCTCATCCGCCGGAGGAACCACCATGACCGCACGCTCCACCCGTCGTACGACCGCCGCGCACTCCCGGCTAGCAGCGGTCGGTGCGATCGCGGTCGCCGGCGCCCTGCTGCTCACCGGATGCGGCGACCAGACCGAGAACGGCGACTCCGGCAGCAGCGACAACCAGTCCGCGAGCGGTGCCCCGCTGGCCGACAAGCTGCCGCAGTCGATCCGCGACAAGGGCACCATCAAGGTCGGCTCGGACATCGCGTACGCGCCCGTCGAGTTCAAGGACGACTCCGGCAAGACGGTCGGTATCGACCCCGACCTCGCGGACGCCCTGGGCAAGCAGCTCGGTGTGAAGTTCGAGTTCGAGAACGGCACCTTCGACACCCTGATCACCGGCCTGCGCTCCAAGCGGTACGACATCGCCATGTCCGCGATGACCGACACCAAGGACCGCCAGGAGGGCATCGACGCCGACACCGGCAAGAAGGTCGGCCAGGGCGTCGACTTCGTCGACTACTTCACCGCCGGTGTCTCGATCTACACCAAGAAGGGCGACGACCAGGGCATCAAGACCTGGTCCGACCTGTGCGGCAAGAAGCTCGTGCTCCAGCGCGGCACGGTCTCCGAGGACCTCGCCAAGGCCGAGAACGAGAAGTGCCCGGCCGGCAAGAAGATCTCCATGGAGGCCTTCGACAACGACCAGCAGGCCCAGACCCGCCTGCGCGCGGGCGGCGCGGACGCCGGTTCCTCCGACTTCCCGGTCGCGGCGTACGCGGTGAAGACCTCCGGCGGCGGCAAGGACTTCGAGCTCGTCGGCGAGCAGGTCGAGGCCGCGCCGTACGGCATCGCGGTCGCCAAGGACAACACGCAGCTGCGTGACGCCCTGAAGGCGGCGCTGGACGCGGTGATCGCGAACGGCGAGTACAAGAAGATCATGGACAAGTGGGGCGTGTCGGAAGGCGCCATCACCGAGGCCACCGTCAACGGCGGCAAGTGACCGCGCGGCGGGCGCTGAAAGGCAACATCCGTGACTGTTGACATCGACAAGACGGCGGGCGGCCCGGCCGGCACCCCGCCGACCCCGCCGGAGGCCATCAAGGCCATCCCGGTCCGGCACTACGGGCGGTACGTCTCCGCGGTCGTCGCGATCGCGCTGCTGGCCGCGGTCGTGTACGCGTTCTCCCAGGGCAAGATCAACTGGGGCGCGATCCCGGACTACTTCTTCGACGACCGTGTCCTGACCGGCATGGGCAAGACGCTCCTGATCACCGTCCTCGCGATGCTGATCGGTGTCGTCGGCGGCATCCTGCTCGCCGTGATGCGGCTGTCGAAGAACCCGGTGACCTCGTCCATCGCGTGGTTCTACATCTGGTTCTTCCGCGGCACGCCGGTCCTGGTGCAGCTGGTCGTCTGGTTCAACCTCGGCCTGGTCTTCGAGTACATCAACCTCGGCCCGTTCTACCGCGACGAGTGGTCGGACTTCATGACGCCGTTCCTGACGGCGCTGCTCGGCCTCGGCCTCAACGAGGCGGCGTACATGGCGGAGATCTGCCGCGCCGGTCTGCTCGCGGTCGACGAGGGCCAGACCGAGGCGGCGCACGCGCTCGGCATGAGCCACACCAAGACGCTGCGCCGGATCGTGGTCCCGCAGGCGATGCGCGTGATCGTGCCGCCGACGGGCAACGAGGTCATCAACATGCTGAAGACGACCTCACTGGTGTCGGTCGTCCAGTACGCCGAGTTGTTCCGGGTCGCCCAGGACATCGGCCAGACCTCGGGCGCCCCGGCCGAGATGCTGTTCCTCGCGGCGGCCTGGTACCTGCTGCTGACCTCGATCTTCAGCATCGGCCAGTACTACCTGGAGCGCTACTACGCCCGCGGCTCCAGCCGCAGTCTGCCGCCGACCCCGATGCAGAAGATCAGGGCGAACCTGTTCTCCCTGTCGAACCGCTCCAGCACGACGGGAGGTGCGGCATGACCGCCATGGTCAAGGCCGAGGGCGTGCACAAGTCCTTCGGTGCCCTCGAGGTCCTCAAGGGCATCGACCTGGAGGTGAAGCAGGGCGAGGTGTTCTGCCTCATCGGCCCCTCCGGCTCCGGCAAGTCCACCTTCCTCAGGTGTATCAACCACCTCGAGAAGATCAACGCCGGGCGTCTGTACGTCGACGGCGAGCTGGTCGGCTACCGCCAGAAGGGTGACAAGCTCTACGAGCTGAAGGACAGCGAGGTCGCCCTCAAGCGCCGGGACATCGGCATGGTCTTCCAGCGCTTCAACCTGTTCCCGCACATGACGGCCGTCGAGAACGTCATGGAGGCGCCGGTCCAGGTCAAGGGCATGAGCCGGGGCCAGGCCAGGGACCGCGCACGGGCCCTCCTGGAGCGCGTGGGCCTGGCCGACAAGGCCGGCAACTACCCCTCGCAGCTCTCCGGCGGCCAGCAGCAGCGCGTCGCCATCGCGCGGGCCCTGGCGATGGACCCGAAGCTGATGCTGTTCGACGAGCCGACCTCGGCGCTCGACCCCGAGCTGGTCGGCGACGTCCTCGACGTCATGCGCGACCTCGCGGAGTCCGGCATGACGATGGTCGTCGTCACCCACGAGATGGGCTTCGCCCGCGAGGTCGGCGACAGCCTGGTCTTCATGGACAACGGCGTGGTGGTCGAGTCGGGCAACCCGCGCGACGTGCTGACCGACCCGCAGCACGACCGGACGAAGGCGTTCCTGTCCAAGGTCCTGTGAGACCGCGCGAACAGTGGCCAGGGGCGGTACGGATCTCCGTACCGCCCCTTCGGCGTGTGGTCCTACTTGACCGCCAGCAGCAGCGTGTCCGACGGCGAGCACCACACCGGCCGGGCCTCGCCGAAGCCCTTCTCGCGCAGCACGCGCGCGTGCCACGCCGCCGAGGGCATCTCGCCGTCGGCGTGCTCGCCGTAGATCTCGAAGCGGCGGGCGGTGGGTCCGGCGAGCACCGGGTCCTTGGCGGCGAGCTGCCACCACTCGGACCAGTCCAGCGCACCCTGCCCCTTGGCGGCGTCCATCCGCGCGTGCCGCTGCGCGCGCTCGGCCGCGTTGATCCGGGGCGTCTCTTCGTCGATCATGTGGTCCGCGTTCATGAAGACACCGCCGTCTCGGACCAGCTCCGCGACCCGGCCGTAGAGATCCGCGAGGGGTTCGGCGTGGAACCAGTGCAGGGCCGTGGCGGTCAGCACGGCGTCGTAAGCCTCGTACGGCAGCTTCGACGGCCAGTCGGGGTCCTTCAGGTCGGCGGCGACGAAGGAGACCCGCTCGTCGCCCGCGAAGGTGCCCTCGGCGATGGCGAGGAGGGCGGGGTCGAGGTCCACACCGGTGCTCGTGGCGTCCGGGAACCGGTCGAGCAGCCGGGCCGAGATGGTGCCGGTGCCGCAGGCCAGGTCCAGCACGCGCGGCGCGGGACCGACGAGCGCCTCGACCATGTCCAGCATGATCCGGAACCGTTCCTCGCGGTCCGGCATGTACCACTCCTGCTGCCGGTCCCAGCTCTGCTGCCAGGCCTGCCAGTCGGCACCCGCCGCGGCGGTCGTGGTGGTGGTCGTGGCCGTGGTGGTGGTCGTGTTGGCCGTGGTCGTGTCCGCGTTCGTCATCGAGCCCCTCCGCATCGCGTCGCGTAATACCCTGGAAGCGCGATCAGCTGTTACCTGACCGCAGGCACGACCCTAGAGCCCCGTCGTAAGGACTACAAGTGGAACTGGCCTATTACTCGGATTACGCCGTGCGTCTCGTCAACACCGAGGAACCGTCGCGGGGACAGGACTCCCTGACCTCGGTCGAGGCCGTCCGTGAGCTCTTCGGCGCCAACCAGTCGGCGGCCCGGCGCGCGTCCGACGCCGACGTGACGCGGTTCCGCTCGGTCCGGGGGCGGCTGCGGTCGGTCTTCGAGGCAGCCGACGGCGGCGACGAGACCCTCGCCGTGGACCTGCTGAACTCACTGCTCCTGGAGTTCCCCGTAAGCCCGCAGATCTCCGGGCACGACCACCGCGCGGAGGACGGCAGCCCGCTGTGGCACATGCACCTGGCGGACCACCCCTCCAACGCGACGGCAGGTTTCGCGGCCATCGCGGCGATGGGCCTGGCCTTCCACCTCACCGAGTACGGCGTGGACCGGCTGGGCCTGTGCGAGGCCGCCCCCTGCCGCAACGCCTATCTGGACACCTCCACCAACCGCTCCCGGCGCTACTGCTCCGACCGCTGCGCCACCCGCGCCAACGTGGCGGCCTACCGCGCCCGCAAGCGCCTGGAGGCGGACCGGTCGGCCAGCACCGGCCTGACCGCCGACAGCGCCCAGCGGACCACGGCGAGCGGCGAACGCTGACCCGCCCTCGGCGGCCGGTACCGGAACCGGACCCGGCCAAGGACGAGATCCTGCGGGACCACCCCGTAGTCGGTGCTGTCCCCGCCCGCGAACGCGTTGTCCCCGAGCACCCACCAGCCGGCCCCGCGCCGTTCGGCCGCCCGCTTGACCACGAGCAGGTCCTGCTGGAAGGGGTGCCGCAGCACGACCACGTCACCCGGCCGGACCCGGGCCCCCCAGTGCACGAGCAGCACGTCCCCGTGGTGCAGCGTGGGCACCATCGACGGCCCGGTCACCTCGGCCGGCCCGAAGGGCAACGCCCCTCTCGAGCGCTCGGTCTCCTGCGACAGTTGCTCCGGCATCACCCGGCACCTCCCCGGTCTTTCCTCCACCAGTCTCAGTCTCACCCCGGACTTTTGTCCTAAGCCCACGGGGGCACCCGCGAAATCGGGCCTCCCAGGGAGTAATGTCCCCCCTGAGAAGACGATCACGAGGAAGGAACGCTTCATGCTTTCCCGCCTGTTTGCCCCCAAGGTCACGGTCAGCGCCCACTGCGACCTGCCCTGCGGCGTGTACGACCCTGCCCAGGCCCGCATCGAGGCGGAGTCGGTGAAGGCCGTCCAGGAGAAGATGGCCGGCAACGACGACCCGCACTTCCAGACGCGCGCCACGGTCATCAAGGAGCAGCGCGCCGAGCTCGCGAAGCACCACGTCTCCGTGCTGTGGAGCGACTACTTCAAGCCCCCGCACTTCGAGAAGTACCCGGAGCTGCACCAGCTGGTCAACGACACCCTCAAGGCCCTGTCGGCCGCCAAGGGCTCGAAGGACCCGGCGACCGGCCAGAAGGCCCTGGACTACATCGCCCAGATCGACAAGATCTTCTGGGAGACCAAGAAGGCCTGACGGACGTCAGCATCCCGGGGCCGGCGATCGGTGCACCATCGCAGGCCGCAGGGCAGCCCGAAGGGGCCCGGCGCCATCCTGGCCGGGCCCCTTCGGCGTTGTCGTGGTCAGGGGTTCTCGGTGACCGATTCCCCGGAGTGCTCCGGCCTCCCGGGCCGTGCCTCGGCTTCGGCGGCCCCGGCGTTCTTCTCGGGGCCCGCCTCGCACCGCGGGTTGCCGCACGGGCCCGGGGCCCATTCCGGTACCCATATGCCCAGCGTCTTGTGGCGCCGGACGACCGCTTCGACTGGCTGTCCGCACACGGGACAGGCGTACGTGTCGCTGTCCATACCCCAAGGTTAGAGCGGGCGGCGGCTCAGCGCTTGCGGTGGTACGTACGCACCACGGCACCGTTGCCGAAGGTCCGCACCGAGTCCGGCACGAACTCGGAGACCCGGAACCCGGCGGCGAACATCGGCATGCCGGCGCCGAGGAGCACCGGGTAGGTCTTGATGACCAGTTCGTCGACCTCGTCGACCAGCTCGCCGGCAACGGCCGATCCGCCGCACAGATAGATGCCGAAGGCACTGTCCTCGGCCTTCAGCTCCCGGACCCTGCCGACCAGATCCGTCGAGATGATCTGGACGTTCGGGTCGGGCGACTCCGTGAGCGTGCGCGAGGCCACGTATTCGCGCAGGTGGGCGTAGGGGCTGGTGACGCCCTCCTTGAGGGCCAGGTCGTAGCTGGCTCGTCCCTGCACGATCGTGTCGAACCGCTTGTTCGGCAGGTCGTCGATGCCCAGCGGACGACGGCCGTGGGTCGGCAGTGTCTCCGGATACTCCGACTTCAGGAACTCGAAGAACTCCTCGTCGACGAACGGGACCATGAACGACGCGTCGCCGTCCGGGCCGCCGATGAAGCCGTCGATCGAGCAGGCGATGAAGTACGTGAGTTTGCGCAAACCGGTCTCCCGTTCGTGTTGACCACTGCGACCACAGTACTCCATGCGTAGTTGTTTGGGGAGTGAATCGGGCGATCAACGGACTGCGCGATCACGGAGTCCGCGGCTCGCGCCACATCGGCCACATGCGGGGGCCGTCCGGCAGATCCAGGGCCCGGCCGGTGAACTCGAAGCCGAGACGTTCGTAGAGCGCCTTCCCGCGGGCACTGCTCGCCTCGAGATAGGCGGGCAGCCCTTCAAGATCGCAGCGGTCCAGGACGGTCTCGATCAGCGCGGTGCCCAGGCCCTCGCCCTGCCGCCCCGGGACCACGCCGATCATCCACAGGTACGCGTGGGCCCGGCCGGAGGGGTGGATCCCCTCCGTGAGCCGGGCTATCAGCTCCACGCGCTCGTTCTCCGGGTCGACGGCCTCTCGGACACGGGCGGGGCCGTCCTCCGCACCCTCGTGCTCCTCCGCCGGGACGGGGAGCCACAGCGCGCAGGCGGCGCCGTCCTCGGTGAGGTCGACACGGCCGTCCGCGAAGACGGCGTCGGCGAACGCGGCCATGAGCCGATGATGTGTCCGACGACGGTACTCAGCGCCGGGAAAGACCCAACTGCTCACCGGATCGTCCTGGAATGCCTCGTCCAGCAGCCGGACGACCAGCTCCCGGTCGCCCTCCCCCGCCGTGCGGATCACCACACCCATGCTTCGCCCCTTCGACTCAACACTGCCTGCCGGTACGGCGGTTGAGCCTAGCCGCTGGGCCTGGGCCCCACTGGGAGAGACAGAGGGGCGGGCCCCGCACACCGTGGGGAAGTGCGGGACCCGCCGGACCGGAGCCGTCGGCGGTGCGGCCGTACGTCGGTCAGGTGCCGTACGGCCCTGCACGGGCTCCGGGGTCTTGCGTGGCCGCCCCGGCGATCCACCACGCCGGGCCGGGCGAGGAGGCCGGGGCGGCGCTCAGGTGCTGCGCCGGGTCACGAACTCGGCCAGCGCGAGCAGGCCGCCCGCCGCCTCCGGCTCGGGCACGGCACGCGCCAGCTCCTGCATGGCCCTCGCCATCCGGTCGGCCGCCTGGGCCTGGGCCCAGTCCCGGCCGCCGGCCCGCTCCACGGCCAGGGCGGTGCGCTCCAGGTCCTCCTTGTCCTCGTCGTACAAGCCGGTGTACAGCTCGGCCAGTTCGGCGGCGGCCGGGGTGCCGGAGGTGAGGGCGGCGACCACCGGCAGTGACTTCTTGCGCGCGGCCAGGTCCGCACCGGCCGGCTTGCCGGTGTGGCGCGGGTCGCCCCATATGCCGATGACGTCGTCGATGAGCTGGAAGGCCAGCCCGGCCTCCCGGCCGAAGGCGTCCAGTGCCTCGACGTCCTCCGTGGCGGCGCCCGCGTACAGCGCGCCGACGGCACAGGCACAGCCCAGCAGGGCACCCGTCTTGGCCTCGGCCATGGCGAGCGTCTCGTCGAGCGTCACCTCGCCCGGCGGGCGCCGCTCCATGGCCGTGTCCGCGTGCTGGCCCTCGCACAGCTCCATGACGCAGTCGGCGAGCCGGGTGGCCGCCGCCGCGGACGCCGGATGCGGGTCGGCGGCGAGCAGCCGCAGGGCGAGCGCCTGAAGCGCGTCCCCGGCGAGGATCGCGTCGGCGTCACCGAACACGGTCCACGCGGTCGGCCGGTGCCGCCGGGTGGCGTCGCGGTCCATCACGTCGTCGTGCAGCAGGGTGAAGTTGTGGACCAGCTCCACCGCCGCCGCCCCCCGGACGGCCGCCGCGCGGGCCGCCGGGCCGCCGAGCGCGGCAGCCGCGGTGAGGACGAGCGCGGGGCGGATCGCCTTGCCCGCGTTGCCCGCCGCGGGCGTGCCGTCCGCGTGCTGCCAGCCGAAGTGGTAGAGCGCGACCCGGCGCATCGACTCGGGCAGCGTCGCGATGGCGGACCCCAGTTCGGGATCGACCGACGCACGTGACTCGCTCAGGAGCACGGCCGCCTCGTGCCCTTCGACCACCGCCTGCCCCTGCCCTTCGGACGACTCCCCCGGCTCCTTCTCACGCTGTGTGCCGATGGGCCCGTACCTTTCCGGCGTCCCGGTGGGACGGCGCGTCGCGGTGGCGCCGCGCCGGGTCTCCGTCATGGACTCACCTTCCCCCTGGGCCCGTCCGTACCCCGGGGGTGTACCCGCCCGGGAGGGCGGGAACACGGCGTTCGGGACAGTGACGTCACCGCCAGCGGCCGATCTCGACGTTCTCCAGCACGCCGAGCGCGTCCGGCACGAGGACCGCGGCCGAGTAGTAGGCCGTGACCAGGTATTTGATGACCGCCTGCTCGTTGATCCCCATGAAGCGCACCGACAGACTCGGCTCGATCTCGTCCGGGATGCCGGTGGCGCGCAGGCCGATGACGCCCTGGTCCTGCTCGCCGGTACGCATCGCGATGATCGAGGAGGTACGGGCCTCGGTGACCGGGATCTTGTTGCACGGGTAGATGGGCACACCACGCCAGGTCGGGATGCGGTTCCCGGCGACGTCGATGGTCTCGGGGACGAGACCGCGCTTGTTGAGCTCGCGGCCGATGGCGGAGATGGCGCGCGGGTGGGCGAGGAGCAGCTTGGTGCCGCGCCGGCGGCTCAGCAGTTCGTCGAGGTCGTCAGGACCGGGCACGCCGTCGTGCGGCTGGATGCGCTGGTCGTACTCGCAGTTGTGCAGCAGCCCGAACTCCCGGTTGTTGATGAGTTCGTGCTCCTGGCGCTCCTTCAGCGCCTCGACCGTCAGGCGGATCTGCTGCTCGGTCTGGTTCATCGGCTGGTTGTACAGGTCGGCCACGCGCGAGTGGATGCGCAGCACGGTCTGGGCGACGCTCAGTTCGTACTCGCGCGGCCGGGCCTCGTAGTCGACGAAGGTGTGCGGGATGTCCGGCTCACCGCTGTGGCCGGCCGCGAGGTCGATCTCCTTCTCACCGTGCCTGTTGGTGCGCTGCTCCGGGATCGAGCGCCGCTGCTCCAGGTGCTCGCGCAGGGAGTCGGCCCGCTCCGCGACCTGGTTCACCTCCTGGCGGGGCAGCACGAGCACCGTGCAGGCGGTGACCGTGCGGGCGGTGTACTCCCAGATGGCGTCCCCGTCGAGTAGCGCCTGGTCGCCGAAGTAGGCGCCGTCGGCGAGGACGCCGAGCACCGCGTCGTCGCCGTAGGGGCCGGTGCCGACCTTCTCGACCTTGCCGTGCGCCAGCAGGTAGACCTCGTCGGTCCGCGCGCCGAACGAGGCGATCACCTCGCCGGGACCGAACTCCCGCTGCTCGCAGCGCTGCGCGAGTTCCGACAGGACCTCGTCGTCCTCGTACGACCGCAGGGCCGGCAGCTCGCCCAGCTCCGCGGGGATGACCTCGACGCGGTCGCCGGTCTTCACGAACGTCACGCGGCCGTCGCCGACGGCGAAGGTCAGACGCCGGTTGACCCGGTACGTGCCGCCCTGGATGTCCACCCAGGGGAGCGAACGCAGCAGCCAGCGCGAGCTGATCTCCTGCATCTGAGGAACGGACTTGGTGGTGGTGGCCAGGTTCCGCGCGGCCGCCGTGCCGAGGCTCTGCTGCGGCCTGGTCTGCTCGGTGCGGACCTCTTCGCCTACCGACATAAGGAATTGCCCTCCCGGTCATGCCGGACGACAGCGCCCGGCATCGATGTGCGTGGACCAGCCTTCCTCACGGAGCGTGCCGGTGCTATTACACGAACGAGCGGGAATGGATCACTCGCGGCCGGGGCAGATATGGGGGCTTGTTTCGACTTCGGCACCCCATGGCCGGGACGAGATTGTCCGAAACGACTCGCACACGGGCCGAACAAGTAATAGGAGTTGCTCCGTTTCGGTACAAGCTCCGTACGAGGCGGTCGCGTCGGGCGGTCGTCGCGCAGCGTGAAGGAGTCGGCCGTGGCCTCACCCATGTCCGCGAGCAGTTTCCTCAAGGCACTGAAGGCGGAGGGCCTCACCGTCGTCCAGGTCGGCGACTGGCGGGACCACAACCGCAACCACAAGGGCCCGTGGGGCCCCGTGCACGGTGTGATGATCCACCACACGGTCACCAAGGGCAGCGCGCGGACGGTGGACATCTGCCGCAAGGGATACGAGGGCCTGCCGGGCCCCCTCTGCCACGGGGTCGTCACCAAGGACGGCAGGGTCCACCTGGTCGGGTACGGCAGGGCCAACCACGCCGGTCTCGGCGACGACGACGTCCTGCGCGCGGTGATCGCGGAGAAGGCGCTGCCCCGGGACAACGAGGCGAACACCGACGGCAACCGGCACTTCTACGGCTTCGAGTGCGAGAACCTGGGCGACGGCGACGACCCCTGGCCGGCGGCGCAGCTGGAGGCGATCGAGCGGGCCGCCGCGGCCGTGTGCCGCCACCACGGCTGGAACGAGCGGTCCGTCATCGGCCACCTGGAGTGGCAGCCGGGCAAGGTGGATCCGCGCGGGTTCACGATGGCGTCGATGCGGACCCGAATCCGAGACCGGCTGAAGTAACCCGAACCGACCGAGATGCCCGGAACCAGCCGACCCCCGCGACCGGCCAACTCGCCCAGGAACGGGACGAGCCAACCCGGGACCGACGGGCCACCCACGACCGACCGGGGCGCCCCGAACCCGCCACCGCGCCCCGGAACCAGCCGAGGTGCCCCGGGGCCGGGCGGGTCGCCCCGGGACCAGCCCAGGCGTCCCGGGACCGGCGGGGCGACCCACGACCGACCGGAGCGGCCCCGGTGAGCCGGGAGCCGGCCCGGGTGAGGTGGCCGGGGGGCGTGGTGGCGGGACAATGGCGGGGTGACCGGCACCGACACCCGTGAGCTCGCCGCGCTGCGGCCCCGTCTGCCCTCTCCGCTGCACGAGGTGACCGACGGACGGTTCGAGCGGCACGGTGTCCGGCTGCTGCTCAAGCGGGACGATCTGATCCACCCCGAGCTGGTCGGCAACAAATGGCGCAAGCTGGCGCCGACCCTCGCCACGGCCGGCGGGCGCACCGTCGTCACGTTCGGCGGCGCCTACTCCAACCACCTGCGGGCCGCGGCCGCCGCCGGCCGGCTGCTCGGGCTGCCCACCGTGGGCGTGGTCCGCGGTCAGGAGCTGGCCGGCCTGCCGCTCAACCCCTCACTGGCCCGGTGCGCCGCCGACGGGATGCGGCTGCACTTCGTCGACCGCTCGACGTACCGGCGCAAGTGCGAACCCGAGACCCTGGCGGCCCTGCTGCGCGCGGCGGGCGCCGAGGGCGCCGTCGTCGTCCCCGAGGGCGGCAGCAACGAGGAGGCCGTCCGCGGCTGCCGCGCCCTGGGCGAGGAGCTGGGCACACACGCCGACGTGGCCGCCGTCGCCTGCGGCACCGGTGGCACGCTCGCGGGCCTCGCCGCCGGGCTCCCCAGGGGGCGGCGAGCCCTCGGCATAGCGGTGCTCAAGGGCGGCTTCCTGGACGGTGACATACGGCGGCTCCAGGAGCGCGCGTTCGGCGGGCCGCGCGGCGACTGGAGCCTGGAGGACCGCTTCCACCACGGCGGCTACGCCCGCACCACGCCCGGCCTGGACGCCTTCGCCGAGGACTTCGAACGCCGCCACGGCCTCCCCGTGGAGCGCGTCTACGTCGCCAAGATGCTGTACGCCCTGCTCACCCTCACCGAGGAGGGCGCCTTCCCGCGCGGGACGGCCCTGGCGGCGGTCGTCACCGGCCGGCCCTTCCCCTGAGCAGGTCGCGGGCCGCTGCCCCGACGCGCCCGCGCACCCCCGCGGCCGCTCACGTCGCCTCCCGGTACGCGGCCGCCTCCTCCAGGTCCAGCCGGCGCAGCAGGGTCCGGAGCATCTCGTCGTCGATGTAGCGGCCGTCCCGCAGCCGGACGAAGACCTCGCGCTCGGCGCTGATCATCTCCCGGGAGAGTCGCCGGTAGGTGTCGTCGACGGTCTCGCCGGTGACGGGATTGACCTGGCCGAGCCGTTCCCAGACGGCGTTGCGGCGGCGCTCCAGGACCATGCGGAGGCGGTCGGCGAGCGGCGCCGGCAGGGCGTTGCGCTCGTCGGCGAGCAGGTCGTCCAGGCGCAGTTCCGCGACCCGCGAGGCCTGTGCCTGGGCGTTGGCCTCCGCCAGCGTCTCCGCCTGCACGTCGTGCGCCGGGAACTTCAGCAGGCGGATCAGCGGCGGCAGGCTGACGCCCTGGACGACCAGCGTGCCGATGACCGTGGTGAAGGTGAGGAACAGGATGAGGTTGCGCTCGGGAAAGGGCTCGCCCCCGTGCACGGTGAGCGGGATGGAGAACGCGATGGCCAGGGAGACCACGCCCCGCATCCCGGCCCAGCCGATCACGAACGGCCCCTTCCAGGAGAGCTCGCCCTCGCGCGCGCGTACCCGTGCCCACAGCCGGGGCAGGAACGTCGCCGGGTACACCCACACGAACCTCGCCACGGCGACCACCAGGAAGACGGCGAGGGCGTACCAGGCGGCGTCGGCACCCTCGTACTCCCCCAAACCCCTGAGGACGACGGGCAGCTGGAGTCCGATGAGTGCGAACACGGCCGACTCCAGGACGAACGCGACCATCTTCCACACCGCCTCCTCCTGGAGCCGGGTGGCGAAGTCGACCTCCCACGCGCGGTGACCGAGGTAGAGCGCGACGACGACCACCGCCAGCACCCCGGAGGCGTGCACCTGCTCGGCGACCGCGTAGGCGACGAACGGGATCAGCAGGGAGAGCGTGTTCTGCAGCAGCGCCTCCGTCAGGTGGGTGCGCAGCCAGTGCAGCGGCACCATCAGGACCAGCCCGACGCCGACGCCGCCCACCGCCGCGATGAGGAACTCGCCGATCCCGCCGGCCCAGGTCGCCCCCTCACCGACGGCCGCGGCGAGCGCCACCTTGAAGGCGGTGATCGCGGTGGCGTCGTTCACCAGGGACTCGCCCTGGAGGATCGTGGTGATCCGGGAGGGCAGCCCCACGCGGCGGGCGACCGCCGTGGCCGCGACGGCGTCCGGGGGCGCCACGACCGCGCCGAGCACCAGGGCCGCGGTCAGCGGCAGGCCCGGCACGATGAGGTACGCCGCGCAGCCGACGACGAAGGTGGCGAACAGGACGTAGCCCACGGACAGCAGCGCCACGGGCCGGGCCTGCGCCCGCAGGTCCAGGTAGGAGCTGTCGGTGGCCGCCGTGTAGAGCAGCGGGGGCAGCAGCAGGGGCAGGACGATGTGCGGGTCGAGGGTGTAGTCGGGCACACCGGGCACGTAGCTCACCGCCAGGCCCGCCGCGACCAGGAGCAGCGGCACCGGCACCGGTACGCGTCGTCCCGCCGCGGCGACCGCGGCGCTGCCGGCCACCAGCAACAGCAGCGGCATCACGTCCATCGTCCTCGCCCGCCCTCGTTCTTCCGCGCGGTCTTCCGCACAGCCGTCGTAACCTGGCAATCATGAAACAGTGCACGCACGCCGACGCGCTGCCGCACCCGGAACCCGAGCCGTGCGGCGAGACCTGTCCGGAGTGCCTGGCCGAGGGAACCGACCCGGTGCAGCTGAGGCTGTGTCTCGTCTGCGGTCATGTCGGCTGCTGCGACTCCTCGCCGAACCGGCACGCGACGGCGCATTACAAGGAGAGCGGCCACCCGGTGATGAGGACCTTCGAGCCCGGGGAGAGCTGGCGCTGGTGCTTCGTCGATCACGTCCTGGTGTGACCTCTGCCCGGGACGGTTCGACCGTCTGACGTCTGGGTACGTCAACCCGGCGCGCGCTCTTCCGATTTGAGCCCGCCGACCCCCTAGCCACTGTGCGTGTTCGTGTGTTTACTATGAGTGACAGCACGGGGTTGGGGTCTCGGGGACAGGAAACTTCGGAGCGCGATAACGTCACCGCTGAACCACGTATCGCGTTATCCCGAGGGGCGTCCCTCGGCCCTGTAACGCTTGTACCACCTTGGAGGTGAGGGTGTCCCAGATCGCAGGCGAGCCCGCGACCCAGGACTTCGTCGAAGTCCGGCTGCCGGCCGCGGGTGCCTACCTGTCGGTGCTGCGTACGGCGACGGCCGGCCTCGCAGCTCGTTTGGACTTCACCCTCGACGAGATCGAGGACCTGCGCATCGCAGTCGACGAGGCCTGCGCGATCCTGCTGCAGCAGGCCGTGCCCGGCTCGGTGCTCAGTTGTGTCTTCCGCCTCGTCGACGACTCGCTCGAGGTCACCGTCTCGGCACCGACCACGGACGGCCACGCGCCTTCCCGGGACACCTTCGCCTGGACGGTGCTCTCCGCCCTCGCGGGCAAGGTCTCCTCCGCCGTGGACGAGGACAAAACCGTTTCGATCAGCCTCTACAAACAGCGCGGCGCGGGACCCGGGCCGACGTGAGGGACGGGGACGGGCCGGTGAGGGACGAAGAGCGCGGTACACGGGAGCTGCCGGCCGAGGGCACACGTTCTCCGAACGAGGCGCGACGCACGGCGGACGGCATCGACGGCATCCCCGAGCAGGCCCGGCCGCATCCGGAGGACGAGACCCCGCCCGGGGCCGTCGTTCCGGGCGACGGGCAGCGGACCGGGGAGACCCCCGTCCGGCCCGTCCGAGCGGAGGCGAGGGCTCGGGAAAGGGCAACGGGCGGGACGATGAGCGAGCACGAGCGACACTCCGAGGGCCACGCGCCGGGTGCACGGGGCACGCAGGGCACACGGCACGACCCGCAGGACCGCAGCGGTGCGCGCCTCCTGTTCGCCGAGCTGCGCACGCTGACGAAGGACAGCCCGGAGTACGCGGAGCTGCGCAATCGTCTGGTCCGCATGCACCTGCCGCTGGTCGAGCACCTCGCGCGCCGCTTCCGCAACCGCGGCGAGCCCCTGGACGACCTCACCCAGGTCGCCACCATCGGCCTGATCAAGTCGGTGGACCGCTTCGACCCGGACCGGGGTGTGGAGTTCTCCACGTACGCGACGCCCACGGTCGTCGGCGAGATCAAGCGCCACTTCCGGGACAAGGGCTGGGCGGTGCGCGTCCCGCGCCGGCTCCAGGAGCTGCGGCTCGCCCTGACGACGGCCACGGCGGAGCTGTCCCAGCTGCACGGCCGCTCCCCCACGGTCCACGAGCTGGCCGAGAAGCTGTCGATCTCGGAGGAGGAGGTCCTGGAGGGCCTGGAGTCGGCCAACGCGTACTCCACGCTGTCCCTGGACGTCCCGGACACCGACGACGAGTCACCGGCGGTCGCCGACACCCTCGGCGCCGAGGACGAGGCCCTGGAGGGCGTCGAGTACCGGGAGTCGCTCAAGCCGCTCCTCGAGGACCTGCCACCGCGGGAGAAGCGCATCCTGCTGCTGCGCTTCTTCGGCAACATGACCCAGTCCCAGATCGCGCAGGAGGTCGGCATCTCCCAGATGCACGTGTCGCGGCTGCTGGCCCGCACGCTGGCACAGCTGCGGGAGAAGCTGCTGGTCGAGGAGTAACCGCCGTCGGCGGGTGGCTTACGGCTGCTTTCCGGCGTTGCCGGGCCCCCGGATGCCGAGGGCCTGGGTGGTCGTCGGATTGACGAGCAGCACCAGCGCGGTGACGGCCACGACACCGAGCACGATGCCCGCCGGAACGGCCAGGCTGTCGGCCCGCACCATGTTGTAGGCGACGGGCAGCGCCATGATCTGCGTGATCACGGCGGGCCCTCGGCTCCAGCCCCGTCGGGCGATCAGTCCACGGGCGGCGAGCAGCGGCAGCAGGGCGAGGACGATCAGCGTGACTCCGCCGGTGACGGCCGAGGTCCGGTCGTCGGGGTGTCCGGTGAGGCCCTCCACGAGCATCCAGCCGCCGCCGACGACGAGCGCCAGCCCCTCCAGTGCGGCGATCGCGGCCACGGCGGTCAGCCGGCCGGGGCGAGGGCCCGCCTCTTCGGCGGTTGCGGAGGCGGGGGTGGGGGTCTGCTCACTGCTCACCCCGAAAGGGTAGCCCTCGGCGCGCCCGCGTCCGCCGCGGTGTCCCACGTATCACGCGTGCCGTCCGCCGGTGACCATCTTCACCTCGGTCTGGGCCGAGTACCACCCAGTAGGTACCCTGCACAGCATGCGTGCACTTCTCGTGGTCAATCCGGCGGCAACCACCACGAGTGCGCGCACGCGCGACGTGCTGATCCACGCGCTCGCGAGCGAGATGAAGCTGGAGGCGGTCACCACCGAGTACCGCGGCCACGCGCGCGACCTCGGCCGGCAGGCGGCACAGAGCGACGACATCGACCTGGTGGTGGCCCTCGGCGGCGACGGCACGGTGAACGAGGTCGTCAACGGTCTGCTGCACGCGGGTCCCGACCCGGACCACCTGCCCGGTCTCGCGGTGGTCCCGGGCGGTTCCACCAACGTCTTCGCCCGCGCCCTCGGTCTGCCCAACCATGCGGTGGAGGCCACCGGAGCCCTGCTGGACGCCCTGCGCGAGGGCAGCGAGCGGACCGTCGGCCTGGGGCTGGCGTCGGGTACCCCCGGCTCGGAGGACGAGGCGGTTCCGGCCCGCTGGTTCACCTTCAACGCCGGGCTGGGGTTCGACGCGGGCGTGGTCGGCCGGGTCGAGCAGCACCGTGAGCGCGGCAAGAAGTCGACGCATGCCCTCTACGTCCGCCAGGTGGTGCGTCAGCTCATCGGCGAGCCGCACCGCCGCAGCGGGACGATCACTCTGGAGCGGGCGGGCGAGGACCCGGTCACCGATCTGGTCCTGTCCATAGTTTCGAACACCTGCCCCTGGACGTTCCTCGGGAATCGCCCGATCTACGCCTCTCCCGAGGCGTCGTTCGACACCGCCCTCGACGTGTTCGGCCTCAGCCGGCTGTCGACGGCCGCGGTTGCCCGGTATGGCACCCAGTTGCTCACTTCGTCCCCCGAGCGCGGACCGCGGGGGCGTCATGCGGTCTCCCTGCACGATCTGACCGAGTTCACCTTGCATTCGAAGGTGCCCCTGCCCCTTCAGATGGACGGTGACCACCTGGGGTTGCGGACCAGCGTGACGTTCACAGGCGTACGCCGTGCACTGCGTGTGATTGTGTGAGCAGAAGGGGCGAAAGTCCTTTCACTCGAACGTTTAGACCAGGATCCACCCCATGGAAGTACGGCTGTGACCTAGTCGACACCGAAGAATCAAAAAAAACTTTCCGGAAGGGGTTGTATCCGCCGCCGAGGTTTGCGAGTCTCTTCTTGGCGATCGGGACAGCCCGCAGGACCGGCATCCACAGATCACCGGAACCCCTCTTCAAACCACAGGACCACGCCAGGGAACCTGGCGGTATGCCCTTCCCTTGTTGAGGGATTCGTGAAAGCGTTCACATTCACAAGCATCCCAGCATGTAATACCAAGGAGAGGTAGCAGCCATGGACTGGCGTCACCGCGCCGTTTGCCGCGAGGAAGACCCCGAGCTCTTCTTCCCCATCGGCAACACCGGTCCCGCGCTGCTGCAGATCGAGGAAGCCAAGGCCGTCTGCCGTCGCTGCCCCGTCATGGAGCAGTGCCTGCAGTGGGCGCTCGAGTCCGGCCAGGACTCCGGCGTCTGGGGTGGTCTCAGCGAGGACGAGCGCCGCGCAATGAAGCGCCGTGCCGCCCGCAACCGGGCTCGTCAGGCCTCCGCCTGACAACCCACCCCTACTGACAGCCTCAGCTTGGCGGCGCGTACAGCGAGTACGCATCCCCCGCTCCCGAGCCGCAGCGCGCAGTACCCCCGATGCGCATCGGACGATGTATCGCACGAGCACTGGCCTCGGACCTTCACCGGTCCGGGGCTTTTTGCTGTGCCCGAGCCCCCGTGTCCCGTGTCCCGTGGTGCTTCGGGCGCCGGGAGCCGCCCTACTTCTCGGCGGGCACCGGGATGTCGAGGATCACCCGGGTGCCGCGCTCCGAGGCGGGGACCATGTCGAAGGCGCCGCCCAGCTCGCCCTCCACCAGGGTGCGGACGATCTGCAGGCCGAGGTTGCCGGAGCGGTGCGGGTCGAAGTCCTCGGGCAGGCCGACGCCGTCGTCCTGGACGGTGACCAGCAGCCGGGCCTCCTTGGTCGTGCCGCCGCGGACCGCGGAGACCTCGACCGTGCCGGTGTCGCCGTCCCGGAAGCCGTGCTCCAGTGCGTTCTGCAGCACCTCGGTCAGCACCATGGACAGCGGGGTGGCGACCTCGGCGTCGAGGATGCCGAAGCGTCCGGTGCGCCGGCCGGCGACCTTGCCCGGCGAGATCTCCGCCACCATCGCCAGCACGCGGTCGGCGATCTCGTCGAACTCCACGCGCTCGTCCAGGTTCTGGGAGAGCGTCTCGTGCACGATCGCGATCGAGCCGACCCGGCGCACGGCCTCCTCCAGCGCCTCGCGCCCCCGGTCGGACTCGATGCGCCGGGCCTGCAGGCGCAGCAGGGCCGCCACCGTCTGGAGGTTGTTCTTCACCCGGTGGTGGATCTCCCGGATGGTGGCGTCCTTGGTGATCAACTCGCGCTCCCGACGGCGCAGTTCCGTCACGTCGCGCAGGAGGACGAGCGAACCGATGCGGGTGCCCTTGGGTTTGAGCGGGATGGCGCGGAACTGGATCACCCCGTCGTGCGCCTCGATCTCGAACTCGCGCGGCGCCCAGCCGCTGGCGACCTTGGCGAGCGCCTCGTCCACCGGCCCGCGGGACGGGGCGAGTTCGGCGGTGGTCCGACCCAGGTGCTGGCCCACCAGGTCGGCGGCCAGCCCCATGCGGTGGTAGGCCGACAGCGCGTTCGGCGAGGCGTACTGGACGATGCCGTCCCCGTCGACCCGGACCAGGCCGTCGCCGACGCGGGGCGAGGCGTCCATGTCGACCTGCTGGTTCTCGAACGGGAAGGCGCCGGCCGCGATCATCTGGGCCAGGTCCGAGGCGCTCTGCAGGTAGGTGAGCTCCAGCCGGCTCGGCGTACGCACCGTGAGCAGGTTGGTGTTGCGGGCGATGACCCCGAGGACGCGTCCCTGGCGGCGTACGGGGATGGACTCGACGCGGACCGGGACCTCCTCGCGCCACTCGGGGTCGCCCTCGCGCACGATGCGGCCCTCGTCCAGGGCGGCGTCCAGCATGGGACGCCGGCCGCGCGGGACGAGGTGGCCGACCATGTCGTCCTGGTACGAGGTGGGGCCGGTGTTGGGCCGCATCTGGGCGACGGAGACGTAGCGCGTGCCGTCGCGGGTGGGGACCCACAGAACGAGGTCGGCGAAGGACAGGTCGGAGAGAAGCTGCCACTCCGAGACCAGCAGATGGAGCCACTCGAGGTCGGAGTCGTCGAGCGCGGTGTGCTGGCGTACGAGTTCGTTCATGGAGGGCACGGGGCTGAGCGTACCTGGCGGTACGGACAGCGCTCGAAACCAGCCGCACTCCACTGCGCCCCCGCCCCCGACGCGGCGGGCAAGCCCCCGGAAACACCCGCGGGCCGCGGCGCCTGAGAGGGACCCTCAGCCCTCTCGGCACCGCAGCCCGGAGCAACATCGGCCGTGGGGTGTGCGGTCCCGGTCGGCCGAAGGATGAGGAGCCGGAGCAGTCAGGGCAGAGAGCGCCGGTTCCTCGGTCCGTCCTCCTGTGCGGGGAGGGCGGAAGCCTGACGATCACTTTGCGTGAGCGACACGGTCAGTTCCTCAGCAACCATTGTGGACTAGACCACTAACCGTGTCCATGCGGTGGACGTTGTTTGTTGTTGGTGACCTGTGCCGACCGCACCACCGTCCGGGCAGCCGTCAGAAGCCTAACCCCGTTGGCTCAACCTCGGGGCCAGACCGCCAGGGCAATTTCCGCGAGCGCCTCCAGCTCCGCCCGGCTCGCGCCGTCACGCGCCTGCTGGGACATGCCCTGGATCATCGCGCCGGTGTACCGGGCGAGGGCGGCGGCATCCGTGTCCGGCGGCAGCACGCCCTCGTCCATGTCGGCACCGATCCGGCTCTCGATGGCGGCGATGTTCGCGTTGCGCCGCTCCCGCAGGGACTCCTCCACCTCGGCGGTCGAGCAGTTGGCGGCCGCGTGGATGACGAGGCAGCCGTGCGGCCGGCCGGGGGCCGTGTACTCGGCGGCGGCCTCGCGCAGCATCCTCGCTATGCCCGCACGCGCGGTCGGCTCCTCGGCGAGGGCGCGCTCGCCGAACGAGCCGTACCGCACCCCGTACTCCTGGACGACCTCCTCGAAGAGCGAGCGCTTGTCGCCGAAGGCGGCGTAGAGGCTCGGGGCTCCGATGTCCATGACCCGCGTCAGGTCGGAGACGGAGGTGGCCTCGTACCCGTGCTCCCAGAACGCCAGCAGGGCCGCCTCAAGCGCCGTCGCCCGGTTGAAGGAGCGCGGGCGGCCGCGGGTCCTGGCCGCGCCGCTCCGGGCAGGCGCCCCGGACCGTTCAGTCTTCTCACCGCTCACCATGGAGTGCATTTTATAGCGGCCGCTAGAAAAAAGCCCCGAGGCCGTTGTAACGTCATTTCTGTAGCGATCACTAGCGAAAGCGAAGGGGGCGCCGGGATGGGCGTGCTTGCGGGCAGGACGGCACTCGTCACGGGGGCGAGCAGGGGTATCGGGCGGGGCATCGCCGAGCGGCTGGGCCGCGACGGCGCTCGGGTCGCGGTGCACTACGGGAGGAACGGGGCGGCGGCGAAGGAGACGGTCGCCGCGATCGAGGCCGGGGGCGGCTCGGCGTTCACGATCAGGGCCGACCTGGGCGCTCCGGGTGCCGCCGAGGCCCTGTGGGAGCAGTTCGACAGACACGCCGAGGGGCTGGACGTGCTGGTGAACAACGCGGGGATCGGCAACACCCGCCCCATCGGAGAGATAGGGGAGGCGGAGTACGACGCGGTCTTCACGGTCAACGTGAAGGCACCGTTCTTCATCCTCAAGCACGGCATGGGGCGGCTGCGCGACGGCGGCCGGGTCATCAACATCTCGTCGGGCCTGGCCCGCACGGCCGCGATGCCGGACAACATGGCGTACGCGATGACGAAGGGCGCGCTGGACGTGTTCTCCCGCGACCTCTCCAAGGTGCTGGGCACCCGCGGCATCACGGTGAACTCGGTGGCGCCCGGCATCATCGACACGGACAACACGGCCGGACTGCTGTACGGGAGCGAGGGCGGCTGGGAGCGGGCGGCGGCGTTCTCCGCGCTGGGCGGGGTGGGGGCACCGGCCGAGGTGGCCGACGTGGTCGCGTTCCTCGCCTCCCACGGGGGCCGGTGGGTCACGGGAAGCTGGGTGGACGCCACGGGAGGTTCGCTGACCTGACACCACGGCCGGAACGGCGCCACCCGCCTGACCGTTTCAGCACGACCGCGCGGCCCCGCTCTGTTAGATTGGTCTAAACCACATAGCCAGTCCCGGGCCCCGGGTGAGTCCTCTCTTCGAAACGGCAGGCCAGCGTGGAAGTTGTCATCGTTCCCGATGCCAAGGCGGGCGGCGAACTCATAGCCGAAGCCATGGCACAGCTGCTCCGGCGCAAGCCCGACGCCCTGCTCGGGGTGGCCACCGGCTCGACGCCGCTGCCCGTGTACGAGGCGCTGGCGGCCAAGGTGCGCTCGGGTGCCGTGGACACCGCGCGGGCGCGGATCGCCCAGCTCGACGAGTACGTGGGGCTGCCCGCGGAGCACCCGGAGTCCTACCGCTCGGTGCTCCGGCGCGAGGTGCTCGAACCGCTGGGCATCGGTATGGACGCGTTCATGGGCCCCGACGGCACGGCCGCGGACGTGCAGGCGGCGTGCGCGGCCTATGACGCGGCGCTGGTCGGGACCGGCGGGGTCGACCTCCAGCTGCTCGGCATCGGCACGGACGGGCACATCGGCTTCAACGAGCCGTGCTCCTCGCTCGCCTCGCGGACGCGGATCAAGACCCTGACCGAGCAGACCCGCGTGGACAACGCGCGCTTCTTCGACGGTGACATCGAGCAGGTGCCGCACCACGTGATCACCCAGGGCATCGGCACCATCCTGGAGGCGCGGCACGTGGTGCTGCTCGCCACCGGCGAGGGGAAGGCCGACGCGGTCGCCGCGAGCGTCGAGGGTCCGGTCGCGGCCGTGTGCCCGGCCTCCGCCCTGCAGCTGCACCCGCACGCCACGGTCGTCGTCGACGAGGCCGCCGCGTCCAAGCTCAAGCTCGCCGACTACTTCCGGCACACCTACGCCCACAAGCCGGACTGGCAGGGCATCTGACGCGTCCCGTCCCGGGCCCGCGGGACGGACACCCACGCGCGAACGGCGCCGGCTTCCCTGCCAGGGGGAATCCGGCGCCGTCGTCGTAACCCGCCCGCACCTGCCCGCGCGCGACAACCACGTATGCCACGCACGCACCGGCCCGCCCGCGCAGCACGTATGCCCACACACGCACGCGAAGGCGCCGGCCCCGTCACGGGACCGGCGCCTTCGGTGGGCGCCGGGGATGTCCGTCAGACGCCCGCGATGGCCTCCGCCGCCGCTCGGCCGCAGACGCGGGCCGCGCCGTGGGTGGCCAGGTGGAGGGCGCCGCGGGGTTCCGCACGCGGGACGCCCATCTCGACGACGACCGTGTCGGGGCGGGCCGCCAGCAGGACGTCGAGGGCCGCCGCCATCCAGGGGTGGCGGTGCTCGTCGCGGACGACGGCGACGATGCGGCGGGAGCCCGCCGCGGCCAGCGCCTCGGAGCCCGCGTCGGCCCCGTTGAAGCTGCCGGTCTCCGTGCCCGGGAGCAGACGGCCCAGCTCGGCGGCCACGCCCCACGGGGTCTCGTCGCCGACCGCGATGTTCGCCACCGGCGTGAGCGCGGCGACGTACGGCGGCTCGGTGAGCGGCGCGGGCTCCCCCGCGACGGTGACGCGCAGCGCGCGGCGGGCCGCACGCAGGCCGACGTCGCCGTCCGCGGTGTCCGAGGCCCCGTCGGCGGGACGGTTCTCCGCGGCCCACCGGGACAGGGACCGGACCCGTTCGGCCGCGTCGGCCAGGCGCTCCTCGGGCAGTTCGCCCGCGCGCACGGCCTCGACCAGCGCGTCGCTCAGCCGCCGTACGGTGCCCTCGTCGTGCAGGCCGCCGCCCACGCAGATCGCGTCGGCACCGGCGGCGATGGCCATGACGGTGCCGCGTTCGATGCCGTAGGTGCCGGCGATGGCCTTCATCTCGATGCCGTCGGTGACGATGAGCCCGTCGTAGCCCAGCTCGCCGCGGAGCAGGTCGGTCAGGATGCGCCGGGACAACGTTGCCGGAAGCTCCGGGTCCAGGGCCGGGACCAGGATGTGGGCGCTCATCACCGCACGGCTGCCCGCGGCGATGGCGGCCCGGAACGGGACCAGGTCGCGTTCGGCCAGCACGTCGGCGCCCACGTCGATGCGCGGCATGGCGTGGTGGGAGTCGATGCCCGTGTCGCCGTGGCCCGGGAAGTGCTTGGCGGAGGTGGCGACGCCCGCGGACTGCATCCCGGTGATGTAGGCGGCGGTGTGCCGGGCGACCAGGTCGGTGTCGGAGCCGAAGGCGCGCACCCCGATCACCGGGTTGTCCGGGTTGGAGTTCACGTCGGCCGACGGCGCCCAGTTGAAGTTGACGCCGGCGGCGGCGAGCCGACGGCCCAGTTCCGCGGCCACCGCCCGGGTGAGCCCGACGTCGTCCACCGCCCCGAGGGCGTGGTTGCCGGGGAAGGAGGAGCCGGTGCGCACCTCGAGCCGGGTGACGTCGCCGCCCTCCTCGTCGATCGCGACCAGCAGGTCCTCGCGCTCGGCGCGCAGTTGTGCGGTCAGGGCGGCCACCTGCTCGGGCGAGGTGACGTTGCGCCCGAACAGGGCGACGGACGCCAGCCCTTCGCCGATGCGGCGCAGCAGCCAGTCGGGGGCGGTGGTGCCGGCGAAGCCGGGCTGGAGAACGGCGAGCGCGTCGCGCGTGAGGGTGTCGGTGGCCCTGGCGAGGGTCGTCATCGGTGGCGCTATCCCTTCACGGCGCCGGCGGTCAGGCCGCTGACGGCCTTGCGCTGGAGGTAGACGAAGAGGATCAGGATCGGGATGGCGAACAGGGAGGACGCGGCCATGGTCGCGCCCCAGTTGTCGCCGAAGACGGTCTGGAAGCTGGTCAGCCACAGCGGCAGGGTCTGGGACTCCGCCTCCTTGTTGACGACCAGGACGAGCGGCAGTTCGTTCCAGGCGGTGATGAAGCCGAACATCGAGGTGGACATCAGGCCCGGGGCGAGCAGCGGCAGGATGACGCGGCGGAAGGCCTGGGGCCGGGTGCAGCCGTCGACCATCGCCGACTCCTCCAGCTCCTTCGGCACTGCGGCGACGAAGCCGCGCAGCGTCAGGATGGTGAAGGGCAGGATCATCATCATGTAGAAGAGCGTGAGCGGCACCAGGCTGTTCAGCATCGACGCGTCGCGCACGATCATGTAGATCGCGATGACCATGACTTCCCAGGGCGCCATCTGGGCGAGCATGAAGCCGATGATGAAGCCGCGCCGCCCCTTGAACCGCATCCGCGCCAGGGCGAAGGATCCGGCCAGCGCGATGACCAGCGAGAAGACGACCGCGCAGACGGTGACGATGAGCGAGTTGCTCACGTACGTCCAGAAGTGGTCGGCCTCGGTCGCGGTCTTGAAGTGCTCGAAGGTGACGTCGGTCGGGAACCAGACCGGGTCCTCCGAGATGATGTCGCCGGTCGGCTTGAAGGCCGTGGCGAACATCCAGTAGACGGGGAAGACGAGGCCGATGAACAGGACGACGGCCGTGACGTTGGGCCACACGCGGCCGAAGAGCGAGCGCTTCACAGCTCGTCCTCCTCTTGCTTGAGCACGATCCTGAGGTAGTACGCGGTCAGGCCGAGCAGGATCAGGATGGTCAGGACCGCGATCGCCGCACCCATGCCGTAGTGCTGGTTGCCGACGCCCTCGATGTAGGCGTAGACGGGCAGGATCTCGGTGAGACGGTCCGGTCCGCCGCCGTTGAACGTGTAGACCTGGACGAAGGCCTTGAAGATCCAGATGACTTCGAGGAACGTCGTC
This sequence comes from Streptomyces sp. NPDC001599, assembly GCF_042893535.1. NCBI lineage: Bacteria > Bacillati > Actinomycetota > Actinomycetes > Kitasatosporales > Streptomycetaceae > Streptomyces > Streptomyces sp. NPDC001599. The sequence continues at coordinate 73,366 of NZ_JBIAVA010000011.1, read as the reverse complement.
GCGTAGAGGAACGGGCGCAGGAACGGCAGGGTGACCGAGGTGAAGCTGCGCCACATGCCGGCCCCGTCCAAGGCGGCGGCCTCGTACAGCTCGTCGGGGATGGTGGTGGTCGCCGCGTACAGGTTGATCGCGACGAACGGGACGGACATCCAGACGATCAGCACGGTGACGACGAAGAAGGTCGAGAACTGGCTGCCGGTCCAGCTGAAGTCGGCCATGGAATGCCAGCCGAGCTTGTCGAGCACCCAGTTGACGACGCCGAAGCGCTGGGCGAAGAGCCACTGGTAGACGGTGGTCGCGGCGACCACGGGCATGGCCCAGGCAAGGACCAGGCCGATCATCAGCACGAACCGCATCGTCCGGCCGAGGCGGGCGAGCAGCAGGCCGATCAGGCCGCCCACCACCATGGTGAGGACGACGTTGACCGCGGTGAAGATGATGGAACGGACGGTGACGCGCCAGAAGTCCTCGCCGGTGAGGACCTCCTTGTAGTTGTCGAAGCCGGTCCACTCGGTGACGTGCTGGATCAGCTGCGCCATGTTGAGGTTCTGGAAGGACAGCAGGCCGTCCTTCACCAGCGGCCAGCCGAGCAGCAGCACGGTGGCCGCGGCGGCGGGCAGCAGCAGCAGATACGGGGCCAGCGCGCCGGCGCGCGACGCGGCTCTCGCTCTGGGCCCGCCGGTTCCCCCACCGTCCGCCTTGCGGACGTCCGACGGGCCTGAGGGCGGCCGTTCGGTCTGCACGGTCATGCTCGGGGTCTCTCTCTTCTCGACCTGTTCACCTCGACGCCGGGGCGGGGGCCGTCGTGTGTCAGCCCCCGCCCCGGCTCACCCGGTGCTACTGCTGCTGCGCCAGGCGCTTGTTGAACTCGCCCTCGACCTGCTTGGCGGCCTCGGCCGGGGACTTCCCCTTCATGACGGCCGTCAGGTACGTCTTGATCGGGTTCGGGTCGTTCTCGACGGCGGCCCACTCCGGGATCAGCGGCGTGGTGTCACCGGTACCGGCGGCCGGCGCGGCGGCCTCGGCGGCGGCGTTGCCCTTCAGGTTGCTCTGCAGCGCATCCTTGTTCGGGATGACGCCGTTGGCCTTGGCCAGCCCGCCCTCGAACTTGTCGGAGAGCGCGAGCTTCAGGAACTCCTTGGCCAGGTCCTGCTTCTTGCTGCCCGCGGCGACGGCCAGGTTGGAGCCGCCGAGGAAGACGCCCTCGGGCTTGTCCGCCGTGGGGCCGGGGATGGTGAAGTAGCCGAGGTCCTTCTCGATCGCCGGGTTGGTGGCGATCGCGGTGGCGCCCTCCCAGCCCATGCCGATGAAGGAGCCGGTCTTGCCCTTGGCGAAGATCTCACCCTGCTGCGGGGTGGCCTCGTCCTTGTCCTTGGGCGCCTTGGAGAGGGCCTGGAACTTCTTGTAGGTCTCGGTGGCGGCGGCGACCTTCGGGTCGGCCAGGTTGGAGACGTACTTGTCGCCGTCCTTCTTGACCAGCTCGCCGCCCTCGCCGATGACCAGGCCCACGAAGTGGTACCAGTTCTGGCCGGGCAGGTAGATCGGCTCGGCGTCGGTCTTCTCGCCGATCGTCTTGAGGTCGTTGTAGAACTCGTCGCGGGTCTTGGGCAGTTCCTTGATGCCCGCGTCCGCCCAGATCTTCTTGTTGTAGACGACGACGCGGTTGACCACGAACCACGGGGCCGCGTACTGCTTGCCGTCGAACACGGCGGACTTGTTGAGGGACTCGGACCAGTCGGTGCCGATCTCGCTCTTGAGGTCGCTCAGGTCCGCGAGGCCGCCGGTCTTGGCGTAGGCGGGGGTCTGCGTGTTGCCGATCTCGAAGACGTCGGGCGGGTTCTCCTCGGAGAGGGCGGTGGTCAGCTTCTGCTGGATGCCGTTCCACTTCTGGATCTCGAACTTGACCTTGGCCTTGGTCTTCGCCTCGAACTCCTTGGCGAGGTCCGCCTGCCAGTCGTCGGGCGAGGAGCCGTCCATCACCCAGACGGTGAGCGTCTCGCCGGCGTAGCCGTCGGCCCCGGCCTTCTTGCCGTCGTCGTCGCTGTCGCCCCCGCACGCGGCGATCGAGACCATCATGCCCGCGATACCGATCGCGGCTATAAGCTTGCGCTTCACGCCAACCCTCCTCAGGGATGCCACACAACCCCCCTGCCTCCCCGCGGTTGCTCGTCGACGCGGACCGCCCATGGGGCCGGGACCTGGACCAATGGTGTAGACCAGTACGGGGAGCTTGGCCCAGACCAATAGGACTGTCAAGGGTGTTCAAACCCAGTCCTTGCCTCCGTGATGGGACCGAGATATGCAGGGACCTTTCATTGCGCAAGCGACAGATCGGGCGGACCGGGACCGGGTGTACCACCCCCCACCGAATGACGTGCGGGGACGGCTCCGAACGCGCGTACCAGCGACGCCTGACCCCTCTATGGACTAGACCAAGGGTGTTCCCGCGGGTATACAGAAGGGATCACGGAGCGTGCGGGGGCCATCCCGGCACGAAGCCGTGCCACGATGTGAGCCGTGGCCGACAGGGATAGCGGTCGCTTCGGCACCCGGAGCCGGGAAGGCAGAGCATGAGCACCGACGTCAGCAGTGCGGAGAACGAGGGTGGGGCGACCGTCCGTACCGCGCGCGTGCCCAAGTACTACCGTCTGAAGAAGCATCTGCTCGACATGACCCGGACCCAGACGCCGGGCACACCGGTCCCGCCGGAGCGCACCCTGGCCGCCGAGTTCGACACCTCGCGCACGACGGTGCGCCAGGCCCTGCAGGAGCTGGTCGTCGAGGGCCGCCTGGAGCGCATCCAGGGCAAGGGCACCTTCGTCGCCAAGCCCAAGGTGTCGCAGGCGCTGCAACTCACCTCGTACACCGAGGACATGCGGGCCCAGGGTCTCGAACCGACCTCGCAGCTGCTGGACATCGGCTACATCACCGCCGACGACCGGCTCGCCGGGCTGCTGGACATCACGGCCGGCGGCCGGGTGCTGCGCATCGAGCGGCTGCGCATGGCCAACGGCGAGCCGATGGCGATCGAGACGACCCACCTCAGCGCCAAGCGCTTCCCCGCCCTGCGCCGCTCCCTGGTGAAGTACACCTCCCTCTACACCGCGCTCGCCGAGGTGTACGACGTCCACCTCGCCGAGGCCGAGGAGACCATCGAGACCTCCCTGGCCACCCCGCGCGAGGCCGGTCTGCTCGGCACCGACGTGGGCCTGCCCATGCTGATGCTCTCCCGGCACTCGCAGGACCGCACCGGTCAGCCGGTGGAGTGGGTCCGCTCGGTGTACCGGGGCGACCGCTACAAGTTCGTGGCCCGCCTCAAGCGGCCCCAGGACTAGAACATATCCGGCATACCTCCGCGCGCGCAGGCGCAAAGTTGCGGTTGAGGACCGATATACGGACGAGGTCTTCCGCTGTCTTGACACCGTCACCTACATTTCGTGCGCACTGCACGAGGTGATCAGCGAGGGGACGGAGCCGCGCATGTCAGAAGACACAGAAGTGAGCAGAGAGCCGGTGGTGACGCCGGTGCGCGTCGTCATCGGGCTCTGTCTTGTCGCACCGTTCGTCGCCATGCTGTGGGTCGGTTCGTACACCAAGACGGACCCGACCTTCATCGGTGTCCCGTTCTTCTACTGGTACCAGATGGCCTGGGTGCTGATCTCCACTGTGCTGACGGTGACCGCGTACAAGCTGTGGCAGCGCGACCAGCGCGGCCGCGCCGCCACCCGCTCCGCCGCCGCCTCCTCCGCTCCGAAGGGCGGTGAGTCGCGATGAACGACGGCGTGAACGGCGTCGCACTCGCCGTCTTCATCTTCTTCTTCGTCCTCGTCACCGCCATGGGCTTCCTGGCCGCCCGCTGGCGCCGGGCCGAGAACGAGCACAGCCTCGACGAGTGGGGCCTCGGCGGCCGCTCGTTCGGCACCTGGGTCACCTGGTTCCTGCTGGGCGGCGACCTGTACACCGCGTACACCTTCGTGGCCGTCCCGGCGGCGATCTACGCGGCGGGCGCGTCCGGCTTCTTCGCGGTGCCGTACACGATCCTGGTCTACCCGCTGATCTTCACCTTCCTGCCCCGCCTGTGGTCGGTCTCGCACAAGCACGGGTACGTGACGACCTCGGACTTCGTGCGCGGCCGGTTCGGCTCCAAGGGCCTGTCGCTGGCGGTGGCCGTCACCGGCATCCTGGCGACCATGCCGTACATCGCGCTCCAGCTGGTCGGCATCCAGGCCGTCCTGGACGTGATGGGCGTCGGCGGCGGCGAGGACACCAACTGGTTCGTCAAGGACCTGCCGCTGCTGATCGCCTTCGGTGTGCTGGCGGCGTACACGTACTCGTCGGGACTGCGCGCCCCCGCGCTGATCGCGTTCGTGAAGGACACGCTGATCTACATCGTCATCGCGGTGGCGATCATCTACATCCCGATCAAGCTGGGCGGCTTCGACGACATCTTCGCGTCGGCGAGCGACAAGTTCACCGAGGCGGGCAAGGGCGGGGTGGTGCCGGACGCGGGGGGTCAGTGGACCTACGCGACCCTCGCGCTCGGCTCGGCGCTCGCGCTGTTCATGTACCCGCACTCGATCACCGCCACGCTGTCCTCGCGCAGCCGTGAGGTGATCCGCCGCAACACCACGATCCTGCCGCTGTACTCCCTGATGCTGGGCCTGCTCGCCCTCCTCGGCTTCATGGCGATCGCGGCCGGGGTGAAGGTGGACAACGGCCAGCTGGCGATCCCGCAGCTGTTCGAGAACATGTTCCCGGACTGGTTCGCGGGCGTCGCCTTCGCGGCGATCGGCATCGGCGCGCTGGTTCCGGCGGCGATCATGTCGATCGCGGCCGCGAACCTGTTCACCCGCAACATCTACAAGGACTTCATCAAGCCGGACGCCACGCCGCAGCAGGAGACGAAGGTCTCCAAGCTGGTGTCGCTGCTGGTGAAGGTGGGCGCGCTGATCTTCGTCCTGGGCATGGACAAGACCGTCGCGATCAACTTCCAGCTGCTGGGCGGCATCTGGATCCTGCAGACCTTCCCGGCCCTGGTCGGCGGCCTGTTCACCCGCTGGTTCCACCGCTGGGCGCTGCTCGGCGGCTGGGCGGTCGGCATGGTCTACGGCACGGTCGCCGCCTACGGTGTCGCCTCGCCGACGCAGAAGCACTTCGGCGGCTCCTCCGACGAGATCCCCGGCATCGGCGAGATCGGCTACATCGGTCTCACCGCCTTCGTGCTGAACGTCCTGGTCACCGTGGTCCTGACCTTCGTCCTGAGGGCCGTCAAGGCGCCCGACGGCGTCGACGAGACCAAGCCGTCCGACTACACGGCGGACGCCGGCGACCCCGGCGTCCAGGTGGAACTGCCCCCGGCCACGGCGGGCAGCTCGCACTAGCCGCGCTCTTCAGCGGGCCGTCGGAGAAATCCGGCGGCCCGTTGTCGTACCCGTGGGGCACACTCGGCGTCATGGACTTCGTGATCCGGCGGGCGACGGCCGAGGAGTACGACACCCTCGGCGAGATCACCGCGCAGGCCTACCTGCGCGACGGCCTCCTCGACTTCGGGGAGAGCGATTCGTACCTGGACGAGCTGCGCGACGTGGCCAAGCGCGCGGCGGCCGCGGAGGTGCTGGTCGCCGCGGCGGACGGCCGGGTGCTCGGCGGCGTGACCTTCGTGCCGTCCGGCGGCCCCATGGCGGACATCGCGCGACCCGGCGAGGCCGAGATACGCATGCTCGCCGTCGCCCGGGAGGCACGCGGCCGCGGGGCCGGCGAGGCCCTCGTGCGGGCCTGTGTCGACCGCGCCCGGGCCGTGCCGGGGTGCACGGGCGTCGTGCTGTCGACGCAGGCCGCCATGCGCACCGCGCACCGCCTCTACGAGCGCCTGGGCTTCGTCCGCACGCCCGACCGCGACTGGAACCCGCTGCCGGAGCTGGACGACATCATGCTGCTCGCCTACGAACTGACGCTCTGACACGGGCGCGACACTCCGTCACAACACCCCGTCGAGACACAACATCTGGGGGTGCTCGCGTCACCCGGCACAAGATGTATGCTCGTGCTCGCTGTCGCCGCAGGGGAATCCGGTGCGAATCCGGAACTGTCCCGCAACGGTGTACTTGCGTGCATCCGTACGTCTTCGCACGTGCGCGCACGCCTGTCCAGTCCGAGGACCTGCCGACAGTGCGCCCGGCCGCCTTGGCCCGGGTGCCATGACGTCCGGGCCTCGTGGAGTGGGCCGGTGGACGCGACGCCGCGTGCGCTCGTGAGCTGCCCCCTGCCCTCCCTCCGCCAGGCCCCGTGCCGAGCGAGGGAGTGCTCCACGTGACCATCGCGCCAGCCGATCCGGCTTCAGCGACCCCGGTGACGGCGACCGGGGAACCCGACGGACCCGGTGCCGCCCTGCTGCGGACCCTGACCGGACTGACCGCCGACCTCCAGGGCGCCGACCCCGGCCGGGTGGCCGCCGCCGCACTGCGCGGCCGGTCCGCCCGCGCCGACGAGGCCGAGCTGCGCGAGCTGGCCACCGAGGCGGCCGCCGGTCTGATCTCCGAGGACCCGGTCTACTCCCGGCTGGCCGCCCGCCTGCTGACCATCGGCATCCGCGCCGAGGCCGCCTCCCAGGGCGTCGCCGCCTTCACCGACTCGGTCGCCACCGGCCACCGCGAGGGCCTGATCGCCGACCGCACCGCCGCCTTCGTACGGCTGCACGCGGACCGCCTCGACGCGCTGATCGACCCGGCCGCCGACGACCGCTTCGGCTACTTCGGCCTGCGTACGCTCTACAGCCGCTACCTGCTCCGCCACCCGATCACCCGCAAGGCCGTCGAGACGCCCCAGCACTTCCTGCTGCGGGTCGCCGCCGGACTCGCCGAGGACGACACGGCCCGCGCGGTGGACGAGGTCGCCGCCCTGTACGGCCTGATGAGCCGCCTGGACTACCTGCCCTCCTCCCCCACCCTCTTCAACTCCGGCACCCGGCACGCCCAGATGTCGTCCTGCTACCTCCTGGACTCCCCCAAGGACGAGCTGGACTCCCTCTACGACCGCCTCCACCAGGTGGCCCGCCTGTCCAAGCACGCCGGCGGCATCGGCATCGCGTACTCCCGCGTCCGCGCCCGTGGTTCGCTGATCCGCGGCACCAACGGGCACTCCAACGGCATCGTCCCGTTCCTGAAGACGCTGGACGCCTCCGTCGCCGCCGTGAACCAGGGCGGCCGGCGCAAGGGCGCGGCGGCGGTCTACCTGGAGACCTGGCACGCGGACGTCGAGGAGTTCCTGGAGCTGCGCGACAACACCGGCGAGGACGCCCGCCGTACGCACAACCTGAACCTCGCGCACTGGGTGCCGGACGAGTTCATGCGCCGCGTGGACGCCGACGGGACCTGGTCGCTGTTCTCCCCCGCCGACGTGCCGGAGCTGACCGACCTGTGGGGCGAGGAGTTCGACGCGGCCTACCGCCGGGCGGAGGAGGCGGGGCTCGCCCGCAGGACGCTGCCCGCCCGTGAGCTGTACGGCCGCATGATGCGCACCCTGGCGCAGACCGGCAACGGCTGGATGACCTTCAAGGACACCGCCAACCGCACGGCCAACCAGACCGCGACCCCCGGCCACGTCGTCCACTCCTCCAACCTCTGCACGGAGATCCTGGAGGTCACCGACGACGGGGAGACGGCGGTCTGCAACCTGGGCTCGGTCAACCTCGGCGCGTTCGTCGACGAGGCCCGCGGGGACATGGACTGGGAGCGCCTGGACGCCACCGTCCGCACCGCGGTCACCTTCCTGGACCGGGTCGTCGACATCAACTTCTACCCGACCGAGCAGGCGGGCCGCTCCAACGCCCGCTGGCGCCCGGTCGGTCTCGGCGCGATGGGCCTCCAGGACGTCTTCTTCCGGTTGCGCCTGCCCTTCGACTCCCCCGAGGCGAAGGCCCTGTCCACCCGCATCGCCGAGCGGGTCATGCTCGCCGCGTACGAGACCTCCACCGACCTCGCCGAGCGGAGCGGCCCGCTGCCGGCCTGGGAGAAGACCCGTACGGCCAAGGGGGTGCTGCACCCGGACCACTACGGCGTCGAGCACACCTGGCCGGAGCGCTGGGCCGCGCTGCGCGAGCGCATGGCGACCACCGGTCTGCGCAACTCCCTGCTCCTGGCCATCGCCCCGACCGCGACCATCGCCTCCATCGCCGGGGTCTACGAGTGCATCGAGCCGCAGGTGTCCAACCTGTTCAAGCGCGAGACACTGTCGGGCGAGTTCCTCCAGGTCAACTCCTACCTGGTGGACGACCTCAAGCGGCTCGGCGTGTGGGACGCGCGCACCCGTGAGGCGCTGCGCGAGGCCAACGGCTCGGTGCAGGGCTTCACCTGGATCCCCGAGGACGTGCGCGCGCTGTACCGCACGGCCTGGGAGATCCCGCAGCGCGGTCTGATCGACATGGCCGCCGCCCGCACCCCGTACCTCGACCAGGCCCAGTCGCTGAACCTGTTCCTGGAGACGCCGACCATCGGGAAGCTCTCCTCGATGTACGCCTACGCCTGGAAGCAGGGCCTGAAGACCACCTATTACCTGCGTTCCCGCCCGGCGACCCGGATCGCCCGCGCCGCGGCCCGCGCCACCACCGTCCCCGTGCAGGCCGCCCTCGACCCCGAAGCGGTCGCCTGCTCCCTGGAAAACCCCGAGTCCTGCGAGGCCTGCCAGTAATGACCACCGAGATGCCCGCGACCCGCGCCACCAAGAACCTGCTCGACCCGGGCTTCGAGCTGACCCTGCGCCCCATGCGCTACCCGGACTTCTACGAGCGCTACCGGGACGCCATCAAGAACACCTGGCACGTCGAGGAGGTCGACCTCCACTCGGACGTCGCCGACCTGGCGAAGCTGAGCCCCATGGAGCAGCACCTGATCGGCCGCCTTGTGGCCTTCTTCGCCACCGGCGACTCGATCGTCGCGAACAACCTGGTGCTGACCCTCTACAAGCACATCAACTCGCCCGAGGCGCGGCTTTACCTGTCCCGCCAGCTCTTCGAGGAGGCCGTCCACGTCCAGTTCTATCTGACGCTGCTCGACACCTACCTGCCCGACCCGGAGGACCGCGCCGCTGCCTTCGCGGCCGTGGAGAACATCCCGTCCATCCGGGAGAAGGCCGAGTTCTGCTTCAGGTGGATGGACTCGGTCGAGTCGATCGACCGGCTGGAGACCCAGGCGGACCGGCGCCGCTTCCTGCTGAACCTGATCTGCTTCGCGGCCTGCATCGAGGGCCTGTTCTTCTACGGCGCCTTCGCCTACGTCTACTGGTTCCGCAGCCGAGGGCTGCTGCACGGCCTGGCCACCGGCACCAACTGGGTGTTCCGGGACGAGACCATGCACATGTCCTTCGCGTTCGACGTCGTCGACACCGTGCGCAAGGAGGAGCCGGAGCTGTTCGACGACCGGCTCCAGGAGCAGGTCACCGACATGCTGCGGGAGGCCGTCGAGGCCGAGCTGCAGTTCGCGCGCGACCTGTGCGGTGACGGCCTCCCGGGGATGAACACCGACTCGATGCGGCAGTACCTGGAGTGCGTGGCCGACCAGCGTCTGACGCGCCTCGGCTTCGCCCCGGTGTACGGCTCCGAGAACCCCTTCTCCTTCATGGAGTTGCAGGGCGTTCAGGAGTTGACCAACTTCTTCGAGCGGCGCCCCTCGGCGTACCAGGTGGCGGTGGAGGGCACGGTCGACCTGTCCGAGGACTTCTGAGTCTCCTGGGTCTCCTTCCCGTGGTGGGCCCGGGCCTCCCCGCCCTCCTGGGCCTCCCTGATCTGGCGGTCGATGCGCCTGTCGCGCACGATGCCGATCACCGAGGGGAGGACCATGAGGACGAGGAGTCCGAAGGTCGCGAGCATTCCGATGAGGCCTTCAATCTGGTTTCCGGTCATGACACCACTGTCACGCCGGAGACTCCTTACCGTCAGTGGCAGGACTGCCGTAAGGCCTCGATTTCCTGCCATGGGCGAGGCACACTGGCGGCATGCTGAAGAATGTGGCCGCCGTCCTGCTGGACGGTGCGCATCCCTTCGAACTCGGTGTGATCTGCGAGGTCTTCGGTATCGACCGGAGCGACGAGGGCCTGCCGGGGTACGACTTCGCGGTGGTCTCCGCGGAGGGCCCCACGCTGGGCACCCACGTCGGCGGGCTGACCGTCTCCACGCCGTACGGTCTGGAGCGGCTGGAGGAGGCCGACCTGATCGCGGTGCCGGCGGGCAGCGACTTCGTCCGCCGGGAGTACCCGCCCGACCTGCTGGACGCCCTGCGCAGGGCGACGGACCGGGGCACACGCGTGCTGAGCGTGTGCTCCGGCGTCTTCGTGCTGGGCGCCGCCGGTCTGCTGGACGGGCGGCGGTGCGCGGTGCACTGGCACCACGCGGCCGAGCTGAGCCGGCAGTACCCGCGGGCCGAGGTCGCGCCGGACGTGCTCTACGTCGACGAGGACCCGGTGATCACCTCGGCCGGGACAGCCGCCGGCATCGACGCCTGTCTGCACATCGTGCGCAAGGAGCAGGGGACCGAGGTCGCCAACCGGATCGCCCGGCGCATGGTGGTGCCGCCGCACCGGGACGGCGGGCAGGCGCAGTACATCGAACGGCCGCTGCCGCGCTCCTCCTGCGACACCGTCGGCGAGGTGCTGGCCTGGATGGAGCAGCACCTCGACGAGGAGGTCACGGTCGAGCAGCTGGCGGTCCGGGCGCACATGTCCCCGCGCACCTTCGCCCGCCGCTTCCAGCAGGAGACGGGGACGACCCCCTACCGCTGGATCCTGCGCCAGCGCGTACTGCTGGCCCAGCGGCTGCTGGAAGCGACGGACGAGACGATGGACACGATCGCCTGGCGCGCCGGCTTCGGCACGGCGGCGGCCCTGAGGCACCAGTTCACCAGGGCCCTGGGCACCACCCCGCAGGCCTACCGGCGCACCTTCCGGGGCCCGGATGCCGCCGCCTGAGCCGTCGGGGCCGTCACCGCGCCACGGGCCTGACCAGCAGGTCGTGCGGGCGCAGCGTGATGCCGACCCGGACCGCGTCGTTCGATCCCGCCACCTGTTCGAAGCGGTACTTCGTGGCGAGCGCGGCCGTGATCAGCGTGAGCTGGGCCATCGAGAAGTGGTCACTGGGGCACTTCCGCTTGCCCGCGCTGAACGGCTTCATGGCGTATTTCGGCACATTCGCCGCACGTTCCGGGAGCCACCGGTCGGGGTCGAACTCCAGGTTGTCGTCGTACGACTTCGGATCGCGCTGGATTGCGTACGGACTGTAGATGATGTCCGCACCGGCCGGAATGCGATAGCCACCGAGTTCGCTCTCGGCCACCGCGCGCCGCGTCAATACCCATACGGCGGGACGCAAACGCATGGCCTCCACGATGACATTGCCGGTGTGCCTGAGCTTCCGGACGTCCCCGAATGCCACGGGGCGTCCGCCGGTGACCGCTTCGACTTCGTCGCGTATGCGGTCGGCATGTTCCGGATGGTCGGCAAGTGCCTGGAGCAACCACATGATCGTGGACGCGATGGTTTCACTGCCCGGGGTGAGTATCGCGACCACCTGGTCGTGGATCTCCTGTTCCCCGATCGGGTCGCCATTGTCGTCCTTCGCCTCCAGCAATGCCGTGAGCAAATCGTCCGGCTTTTGACCGGATGCGCGGCGTTCGGCGATGATCTCGTCGACCAGCAGGTGCAGATCGGCCAAAGCGTCGTTGAATCGGCGGTTGGCCGGAAGCGGCAGCCGGTACAGCGGTCCGAGCGGGACCACCATGCGCCGGTACATGCCCCGGAAGACGGTGGCGAGCGCGACGCACAGCCGCTCGGCCCGCTCGTCCATGTACTGCCCGCGCAGCAGGCAGCGGGCCGCGACACGCACGGCGACCCGGAAGGACTCGGAGGTGGCGTCGACGGTCTTCCCCGGCTGCCACCGCTCGGTGAGCGCGTGCGCCTCCTCCTCCATGATCGGTCCGTAGGCGGGGATGGCGTCGAGCCGGAACGCCGGCTGGATGGTGCGCCGCTGGCGGCGGTGGAGCGGGCCGTTGGCGGTCGCCACGCCCTCCTTGCCGAGCAGGCCCTCCAGCGACTCCCACAGCGGACCGGCTATGTGGTAGTCGGGATTCAGGGCGAGGGCGCCGGTCAGCTCGGGGTTGGTGACCGCGTAGACGGTCTTCGGGCCGAGCTTGATCCGCACGATGTCGCCGTGGTCGCGCAGTTGGGACATGAAGGCCAGCGGGTCGCGGGCCAGCCGCAAGCCGTGGCCGAGCAGCGGCACGCCGCCGCCCGCGACGGGCGGCTCGCGCAGCTCCGGTGCTCCCGGTGCCGCGGGTGCGCGGGTTTCGGGGTTGACGGACTCGACGGTCATTTCTCACCTGCCGCTTCGTTGTTGACGTACGGGGGCGTGGACCGGTCGTCCCAGCTGTCGACCATGTACCGGCCGGACTCGTGGTGGAACCAGTAGACGGAACTGAACCAGTTCCGCATATTGCCGACGTTGGCCCGTACGGCGCCGCTCAGTTCCTTTCCGCGTACGGTTCCGTCGGCGAGTTCGTCGGCGAACCGTAAGGCGTCCTGCTCCACGGCGAGGAATTCAGTGATGCATTCCTCGACGCGGCGCCGGACTTCTCCAATGGCTTCTTCCAGAGTGAGTGAATGGTGGGTGATGAGACTGATGCCAAGATTATGGACCTCGTCTCCCGCTATTTCCTTGGGCAACGAGCACAGGTCGTTGTACCAGGCGGCGAATTCCTGACTCAGCAGCGCCGCCCGGCGATATGCCGGGTGTTTCCGTACGGCGTCTGGGAGTTCGCAGCACGAGCTCGGCTCCAGCAGGTCGGTCCAGATCCAGTGCGCGAAGGTGAGCCGGCGCAGTTCGAGGTACTCCTCCACGCCGGGCACGATTCCGCGCGTGCGGTTGTGGAATTCACGGTCGTACGCCTCGATCACCGTGTGGAAGTGCCGGGCGAACCGGGCGTTCCACGTGGCCGGCAGGAAGGCGTAGAGCCGCCGCACACTGTCGGCGAACCCCGCCACCAGCGTGTCCTCGTGGTGCAGGTGGTCCCCGGGTGAGTCGAGTGCCGTGTGCAGCCGGCCGCGCAGTCGCCGCCAGGCGCCGGCACGGCCGTGGACGATGTCACGGTCGTGGCGGTCGTCCCAGACGAAGAACCACGCGCTGTAGTCCGCTATCGCCTGCATGACCTCGTCGGGGGCGCCCAGGTAGTACCCCGCCATGAGGTCCGTGTAGCACAGGCCATCGGCATATTCCTCGACCTTGTCCGCCGGCATGAGCCGCTTTTCGAGCAGCCAGGTCCGGGTGGTCTCCTGGAGCTTCGGCCAATACGGGTGCAGTTGCCGGGGAAATGCCGCCTCGATCACCGGGAGACGGAGCGATGGCGGTACTGCGATCGCGGTCGGTGTCGCTGTGGTGCCGTGTGGGAAAGCATGCACGAACAAACCCCTCTCAGCCGCCGGTGGCGCACCCCTCTCGCTGAGCGGGGCGTGCGCCGTTGCGTATCCCCGCACTGCCCATTCAGCACCACAACTGACCGTTCTGGGAACGGATTTGCTTCATTCACTACCCCTCGATACCCCTCGATGCCGGAATTCTCCTGGTGTGTGGCGGCTTTCCACGCACGAGCACAGACGAACGGCGCCCGCTCGGAGGAAGACCCGAACAGGCGCCGTGCGCAAGGGAGATGTGGGGCGGGTGAGGCCGTGTCAGTCGTTCGCGACCACGGGGTAGCGCGGCTCGTTCTCGGCCATCTGCCGCAGCGCGTCCTTGCGTTCGCGCTTGGAGAGCCGGTCGATGTACAGGTACCCGTACAGGTGGTCCGTCTCGTGCTGCAAACACCGAGCGAAGTACCCGGTGCCGCGCACCTTGACCGGGTTGCCCTTCTCGTCCTGCCCGGTCACCTCGGCGTAGTCGGGGCGGGCGAGCGGGGCGTAGGCGGTCGGCACGGACAGGCAGCCCTCGTTGCTGTCGTCCAGGCGGCGGCGGTCGGCCGGCAGCTCGACGAGCCTCGGGTTGCAGACCACGCCGACGTGGCGGACGCCCTCGTCGTCGGGGCAGTCGTAGACGAAGACCTTCTTGGAGACGCCGATCTGGTTGGCGGCCAGGCCCACTCCCTCGGCGGTGCGCTGGCTGGCGAACATGTCGGCCACCAGCTGCTGGAACTCCGCGCCGAAGTCGGTGACGTCCTCGCACTCCTTGTGCAGCACCGGATTGCCGACCACCGTGATCGGACGCGAGGTGCCGCGCCCGCGCCAGTCGGCCTCACGCTCCTCGCAGTCCTGGCTGTCGACGACGAACCCGTCGTCGTCCACGGGGAGCACGCCCGGGTGCTGCTGATCGGTGTCCTGCTGGGCCATGACCGACGTATGCCTTCCTGGATGAAACCGGGGGTGATGCTTGATACAGGGTACGGGGGGAGCGCCCCCGAAAGGGGCGCGGCCAGTGTCGATGTGCGGCTCCGCCGCGTGGGCGCGACCAGCCACGACGCAGCCGCACTCGAAAGAAAACCTCAGCAGACCTCTTCCAGGTCCCGCCAGTCACGCGAGTCCGGACTGTCGGCCACCCACCCGTCCAGCAACCCCTTCACCAGCCCCGCCGGCGCGGCCACCCCGCACTCCCGCTCCGGCACCCACAGCTGCCCGTCGGTGCGGTGCCCCAGGGGCCCGGGGTGTCCCGGTTCGCTGTGGTCGTGCGGATCGAGGTGCTCGCCCTCGCCCTCGTCGGACGGCATCCGGGACTCCGAGCACATCCGGCACAGCAGCCGGACGGAGGACGACCAGTCCTCGGCGGCGAACCCGGCGTCGGCGGCCAGCTGCTCCAGGGCGTCGCGGTCGGACTCGGTGGCGGCCTCCAGGAGGACCACCCAGGTGGGCACCGGTGAGGGAGCCCACAGCTCGATCTCGTCGAAGACGGGGTAGGAGTGCCCGGCCGAGGTCGTCCGCTCCCCGTGCGGTACACCGTCGTGCAGGACGACCTCGCCCCAGCGCCGCCCCGAGGACGGCAGCGGGATGGACAGCACCTCGACGCGGGCGGGGTCGAGCCGCCGCCCCCACACCACCTCGGCCTCGCCCTCCGGGGACAGCCGTACGGCCGCGCTGCCGAGGTCCATGCCGAGCGGCTCACCCGCGTCCGTGGCACCCCCCGGGGTGCGCAGCCCGTAGGCCTGCCAGGCGCGACGGGCCAGCGGCCAGTCCTGCAGGGCGGTCGCGGCGATGCCGACGTTCCACCAGTCGGGGGCGCCGATGTCCCGGTCGAGCAGTGCGACGGCGCGCAGACCGGCGGCCCTCGCCTGCTCCCAGTCGTGCCGGAACTTGTGCAGCAGCGCCAGGTTGAACCAGGACTCCGACAGCCAGGGCTCCAGGTCGGCCGCCCGCGTCAGCAGCGCGCCCGCGTCCTCGTAGCGACCGTCGCCGATCAGCGTGAACGCGCGGTCGGTGGCCTGCCGCCAAGAGGCGGAGGGCCGGTGCCGTGCCTTGCCGAAGATCCTCACGATTCCCGCCTGCCAGTTCCGTTCTGTGGGCTGGCTGTGCCTTTTCGCGCCCCCGGACACCCTCTCCTGGGCATCAAACCACGTACGGCTGTAGAGGCGCTCATTACCCATGGGTTACCCAGCCGCGGGCTCGGTAAGGCTGCCTCGGGAAAGGACCCGGGCCAGGGCTTCCACCACCTCGGGAGAGTAGTCGCCCGCGGTGGCCAGGCGCAGCTCCTCCAGCGCCGTCAAGGCGCCGCCGGGACCCGCGTCCCGCGCCTTCTCCTCGTAGGCGTTCACGACGCGTACGATCCGCGCGGCGACCGGCTGCTCCCGGCAGGGATCGGCCTGCCGCTCCACCACCACCGCGACCGCCGCGTCGACGCCGGTCTGGCGGACGACGGCTCCGCCGAGCAGCGCGATCCGCCGCTGTTCGGTGACGGGCAGGCCGGCGGTGGCACCCGACGGGACCGGATCGACCAGGCTCAGCTGGCCGATGTCGTGCATGAGGGCCGCGTACTCCAGCACGGTCAGCTCGGCCCCCGACAGCCCCAGGTCCCGGCCGACGGCCACCCCGAGTCCGGCGACGCGGCGGGCGTGCCCGGCCGGGGTGTATCCGGCGATCTCGGTGGCGCGGGCCAGGGAGGCGATGGTCTGCCGGTAGGTGGCCCGGACGGCCGCGTACCGACGGTAGGACAGCTGGGCGAGCAGCAGGGGGACCGAGAAGACGGGCAGCGCCCACAGCCCCGCGACGCCGACCGCGAGCGCCATCACCGCGCCGGTCGCGCACACCGCGGAGGTGATCCCGACCATGCCGCGCAGCTCTTCGCGCAGCAGTGGCCCGAAGGGCCAGCCGGTGCGCGCGTGCGCGGGCGCCGCGGCGAGCACCGCGTCGCACAGCGTGGTCAGGGCGAGCAGCCCGAGCAGCAGCAGCGCGTAGGCGGGGCCGCTCCAGTCGTCGAGGACGCCCTGGTTGGACAGCGGCCGGAAGCACACGGCGGCGAAACCGACGGTGAGCACGCGCCGCGCCAGGTGGTCGAGGACGGGTCCGCTGCCGCGCGCGACGTAGGGCACGCTGCCGAGCAGCGAGGCGGCGAGCACGACGGTGACGGTCTGGGCCACACCGTGGTGCGCGGGCTGCCCGGCGACGTCTCCGAGCAGCGCGTACGCCAGCGCGCCCGCGGCTCCGAGCGGGGCGGCCTCCCGGGCCTCGGCACCGGTCCGGCGGGTCAGCTCGCCGAGGACGACCAGCCCGCCGAAGGCCAGGGCGACGGGCCGCTGTGCGGGGCCGGACCCCAGCACGGTGGCGAGACATCCGAGCGCGAGGAGCCCGGCACAGCCGGGTACGAGGAGAACGGCCGCCGGCGGCGGGGACTGGACCGACGGCTGCGAGGGCGTCATGGCGCTCCCCTGCCGACGCTGTCCCGCGCGCCCTCGCCCCGGCCCGGTGCCGGTCCGGCTCCGGCGGGGAGGGCGAGCGGGCCGTCCGCCGTCACGGACGGGCGCCAGCCGTGGCGGCCGAGGGCCCGGACCAGTGCCCGCACCATCCGCGGGTCGAACTGTCCACCGGCACACCGCTGGAGCTCCGCCAGCGCCGTCGCGACGGGCCGGGCCCTGCTGTAGGAGCGCGTGGACGTCATCGCGTCGAAGGCGTCGGCGACGGCCACCACCCGGGCGGACTCGGGGATCCGGTCGCCGGCCAGCCCGTAGGGATAGCCGCTGCCGTCCAGCCGTTCGTGGTGGTGGAGGACGGCGGCGCGGGCCTCCCCCAGGAAGCGGATGCCGCGCACCATCTCGTGCCCGTACTCGGGGTGCAGTTCGATCACCCGCCGCTCCTCGGGCGTCAGCGGACCGTCCTTGCGCAGCAGCCGGGTGGGCACGCCGAGCTTGCCCACGTCGTGCAGGATCCCGGCGAAGCGGAGGGTCTCGACGCGCTCGTCGTCCATGCCCAGCTCGCGGGCGATCATCATGGAGGCCTGGCCGACGCGTTCGCTGTGGCCGCGCGTGTAGCCGTCCTTGATGTCGACGGCCTGCACCAGGGCGCGGATGGTCGCCTGGTGCGCGGCCCGCTCACGGTGGTACTGGGCGAAGGCCCACCACGCGACGCACATCGGCAGCAGCACGAGCAGCGCGGCCACCGGACCGTACGGGCTGCGCCACAGGACGGCCATCATCAGCCCGGCGAGCCCGTGCACGGCGATCGGCGCGAGCGACCGGGAGAGCAGTCCCCGCCAGGCCCGGCTCGGCGGCACGTGGTCGGCGAGGGTGAGGATCCCGCCGTCCAGCACGGTGAGGACCAGGCAGAAGGCGAGTACGGCCGCCCCGGCCGGCACGAGGGCGTACGGGAAGGCGGGCTCGACGACCGCGTCCCGGCCCCCGAGCCGCCAGTGGACACAGGCCGCCGCCCACACGGCGAGGGTCAGCTGCGCGGCCCGCCACACGCGCCGCAGACCGAAGGGGCGGCGCGGTACCGGGGACAGCAGGGCTCCCGGCAGCGCCACGAACGCGGCGGCGGGCGGCGGCAGCAGGAAGGCGCCGGCGAGCAGGACGGGGTAGCAGGTCCCGACGAAGCGGGACCGCGCGACCAGTTCGGACCCCGCGTACAGCCCCGCCAGGAGCAGCACCGCCCACCAGGGCGCGTGCACCGCGGGCAGCGGCCGCAGGCAGAGCAGCGCGGTGAGGGCGACGACGGCCACGTACACGCGTGCCCGCGCCGGTACCGCGTCCATGAGCCCCTCCCCCGGCCACGCCTGTCAGGCTCCGGAGCCTAGGGCGCAGCGGGGAGGCCGCGGGCAGATAACCCGCGGATTAGCACGTACGAGTGACTTCTGAACGAGTCGGGACGCTCGGGCCGGCTCAGGACTCCTGCGGAGCCGACGACGGTGCGGCCGCGACGTCGTGTTCGGGCACGGACTGCCCGGACCGGATCAGGTCCAGCCGTCCCATGACCTTGGCCCGCAGGTCACCCGGCACGTCGTCCTGTCCGCAGCACCGCTTGACCAGCTTCTTCACGGCCTGCTCCAGCCCGTACTTCTCCAGGCAGGGCGAGCACTCCTCGAAGTGGTGCTCGAACTTCACGCAGTCCGAGTCGGGCATCTCTTTGTCGAGAAACTCGTAGAGATGATCGAGGATTTCGCTGCAATCCGTCTCGTGCGGCTCTCCGCAGCTCATGACCCCGAGCCTTTCGCTTCGTTCGACTCTCCGGCGCCGGCGGGGACCAGACCGCGGTCGCGGGCGTAGTCCTCCAGCATGCCGCGCAGCTGACGGCGTCCACGGTGCAGCCGGGACATCACCGTACCGATGGGTGTCCCCATGATGTCCGCGATCTCCTTGTAGGCAAAGCCCTCGACGTCCGCCAGATACACGGCGATACGGAATTCCTCGGGGATCGCCTGGAGCGCCTGCTTCACGTCCGAGTCGGGCAGGTGGTCGAGCGCCTGCGACTCCGCGGAGCGCAGACCCGTCGACATGTGCGACTCGGCACGGGCGAGCTGCCAGTCCTCGATCTCCTCGGCCGCGCTGCGCTGGGGTTCGCGCTGCTTCTTGCGGTACGAGTTGATGAAGGTGTTGGTGAGGATGCGGTACAGCCACGCCTTGAGGTTGGTGCCCTCGCGGAACTGGTGGAAGGACGCGTACGCCTTGGCGTAGGTCTCCTGCACCAGGTCCTCGGCGTCGGCCGGATTACGTGTCATGCGCAGCGCGGCCGAGTACATCTGGTCGAGGAACTCCAGCGCGTCCCGCTCGAAGCGCGCACTGCGCTCCGCGGTCGACTCCGCGCTCGTACCCCGGCCCTCGGGCTGCTCCGCCTGGCCGTGTTCGGTCCCTGCGTCGGTCCCAGTGACCGGACCCACCTCCTCCAGTGTTGTCGTGAAACCGAGAGCGGTCTCACTCGAATCGGAGGATAGACGACCTGCGGTCGGGGACGCGTGCCGATCCGGTCCGCCCGCCGCCCGAACAGGGGCGGTCTTGGCAGCGTGCAGCACGGTCCAGTCCAGGTCGGCGCGGCTGCTGCGACTCGGGCAGAAGGCTGAACCCATGCGGCGGACTTCCTCTCGTACGGCGTCGGTGCTGATTCTCAGCAACGTACGACCCGCACAACAGTCGCCGCCTCCCGGTCATTCCCGCGCGTTCAGCCGAGTGAGCCGGTCCACTTCAGGACACCGTCGGTGATCAGCTCCAGCGCCTCCTCCTGCCTGATCTCCGCCCGTTTGGGCACGGCGAAGCCGTGGTCGCCGTACGGCACCTCGATCAGGTCGTAGGTCCCCTCGGGCGCCTCGGGGAACTCCGGCGGCCTGCCGAAGGGGTCGTTGCCGCCCTGGACGACGAGGGTGGGCACCCCGGCCCCGAGCAGTTCGTCGGCGCGGGACTTCTCCGGCCTGCCCGGCGGGTGCAGCGGGAAGCTGAGGGCGAGGACGGCGTGGGCACCCAGTTCACCGGCGGTGCGGCAGGCGACGCGGGCTCCGGCGCTGCGGCCGCCCGAGATCACCGGCAGGCCGGGCGCGGCGAGCGCGGGCCAGAGGCCCCGCCAGCCGGTGTCCAGGGTCTTCGGCGCGGGCGCCAGCTTCCTGCCCGCCACCCGCCAGGGCTGCTCGACGAGGGCGACGCTCACCCCGTGGGCGGGCAGTGCGGCCGCCAGCGCCTTCAGGTCACGCGCCTCGATGCCGCCGCCGGCGCCGTGGCTCACGGCGAGGACGAGCCGGGGCCGCTTCGCCCGGTGCCAGGTGATGCGGGCGGGGCCCGCATCCGTCTCGACCGTCTCTGTCACAACCTCTGTCGCATCCGTCACGTCAGAAGAGTGTGCCCTCTTCCGGTGCCTCCAGCTCCTTGAGCAGCTCCGGTCCGTTGTTGCGGACGTTGCTCACGGCCGTGGAGACGGGGAAGGCCCGCATCAGCCCGGGGGGCGGGGGCGCCAGCAGGGAGGTCAGCTCGTCGGGGTCGGTGCGCGCCGGGTCGAGCCAGTCGTCCCAGCGGTCGGGCGTCAGCATCAGGGGCATCCGGGGGTGGATGTCGGCCAGCGCGTGCGGGCCGTCGGCCGGGGCGACCGCCAGCGGCTCGGCCTCCGCCTCGGTGGTGATCACCGAGCACGTCACCCACCAGGCCTGCGGGTGGTCGTCGGGGAGCGTCTTGTCCCGCCAGAACTCGTAGAGCCCGGCCATGGCGAACACGGAGCCGTCGGCGGGGGTCACGAAGTACGGCTGCTTGCGCGGCCGCTTCTTGCGCCCCTCGACCTCCAGGTCCCGCTCCTGTGTGCCGGTGACCCACTCGTAGTAGCCGTCGGCGGGCAGGATGCAGCGCCGGGTGCTGAAGGCACGGCGGTAGGAGGGCTTCTCGTGGACGGTCTCCGCGCGGGCGTTGATCATCCGGGCGCCGCCCTCGGGCGTCTTGGACCAGGAGGGGACGAGGCCCCACTTCAGCTTCCGCAGCTGGCGAACCGGCTTCGGGTCCTCGACGTCTTTCAGGGGACGGTCCAGGACGGCGTAGACCTCCTTGGTGGGGGCCACGTTGTAGTCGGGTTCCAAGCTCTCCTTGGGCTCCCACTTCTCGATGTCAAAGATTCCCGCGAGATCCTCGGGTCGACGACTCGCCGCATACCGTCCGCACATACGTGCCACACTGCCAGACCCCGCGCACGAACGAGGAGCCCTCACCGAACATGGACCACCTCGCGACGGCCTCGCTCACCTCCCTGTGGGACGAGGTCTCCGGCACCCAGCCCGATCCCGACCTGTGGGTGGTGGTCGCGACCCTGGTGGCCGCGCTCGCCGTCGTCGCGACGCGCGGGTCCTGGCGGATAGCGCGCAACGCGATCACCATCGCCCACGAGGGCGGCCACGGCCTGGTGGCCCTGCTGACCGGCCGCACCCTGACCGGGATCACCCTGCACTCGGACACCAGCGGTCTGACGGTGAGCCGGGGCAAGCCGCACGGTGTCGGCATGATCCTCACCGCGGTCGCCGGTTACACCGCTCCCCCGCTGCTCGGCCTCGGCGGCGCCGCGCTGCTGGCCGCGGGGCGCATCACCCTGCTGCTGTGGCTGGCGACGGCCCTGCTCGTGGCCCTGCTGGTGATGGTCCGCAACGCGTACGGGGTACTGACGGTGGTGGTCACCGGCGCCACGTTCGTCCTGGTGTCGTGGCTGGCCGGGCCCCAGGTGCAGGCGGCGTTCGCGTACGCGGCGGTGTGGTTCCTGCTGCTCGGCGGGGTGCGCCCGGCCTTCGAGCTCCAGGCCAAGCGGTCCCGGGGCGGTGCGGGCGACTCGGACGCCGACCAGCTGGCACGGTTGACGCACGCGCCGGCGGCAGTGTGGTTCTTCCTCTTCCACGCGGTGTCGCTGTGCTCGCTGATCGGCGGGGCGCGCTGGCTGCTGGAGCTGTGAGACGCCGGGTGGAGTCCGCACGCTCCGCATATATGCACGGCAAGTGCACTGTTGCGTTTTCGGTCAGGTTTCGGCGCTTTTGATCAAGATCTCCGATCGTCCTCAGCCATTAAAGTGGGCCCCATGACCGTGAACCCCGCGCACACCGCCCTCTGGCCCGCCCCGCACGCGAGCGGAGCCGTCGACGCGACCGTCCACGTGCCCGGGTCCAAGTCGGTCACCAACCGCGCCCTGGTGCTGGCCGCCCTCGCCTCCGAGCCCGGCTGGCTGCGCCGCCCGCTGCGCTCCCGCGACACCCTGCTGATGGCCGAGGCGCTGCGCACGATGGGCGTCGAGATCGAGGAGGGCGTCGGCCCCGAGGGCACCGGCGAGTTCTGGCGGGTCATCCCGGCCGGTCTGCGCGGCCCGGCCACGGTCGACGTCGGCAACGCCGGCACGGTCATGCGCTTCCTGCCGCCGGTCGCCACGCTGGCCGACGGCGCCGTCCGTTTCGACGGCGACCCGCGGTCGTACGAGCGTCCGCTGCACGGCGTGATCGACGCGCTGCGCGTCCTGGGCGCCCGGGTCGACGACGACGGGCGCGGCGCGCTGCCGCTGACCGTGCACGGCGGCGGGGCCCTGGAGGGCGGCCCGGTCGAGATCGACGCGTCCTCGTCCTCGCAGTTCGTCAGCGCCCTGTTGCTGTCCGGACCGCGCTTCAACCAGGGCGTCGAGGTGCGCCACACCGGTTCCGCGCTGCCCTCCATGCCGCACATCCGCATGACGGTCGACATGCTGCGCGCGGTCGGCGCCCAGGTCGACACCCCCGAGTCCGGCGGCGAGCCGAACGTGTGGCGGGTCACGCCGGGCGCGCTGCTCGGCCGGGACCTGACCATCGAGCCGGACCTGTCGAACGCGCAGCCGTTCCTGGCGGCGGCGCTGGTGACCGGCGGCAAGGTGGTGATCCCCGACTGGCCGTCCCGCACCACCCAGCCCGGCGACCGGCTGCGCGAGATCTTCACCGACATGGGTGGTTCCTGCGAACTGACGGACTTCGGGCTCGTGTTCACCGGATCGGGTGCGATCCACGGCATCGACGTCGAC
Source organism: Streptomyces sp. NPDC001599 (assembly GCF_042893535.1). Lineage (NCBI taxonomy): Bacteria > Bacillati > Actinomycetota > Actinomycetes > Kitasatosporales > Streptomycetaceae > Streptomyces > Streptomyces sp. NPDC001599. The sequence goes on along the minus strand of NZ_JBIAVA010000011.1, from coordinate 50,437 downwards.
CTGAGCGAGGTCGGCGAGCTGACCCCGGGGATCGCGGCCGTCGCCGCCCTGGCGGACTCCCCCTCGACCCTGCGCGGAGTGGCCCATCTGCGGCTGCACGAGACGGACCGGCTGGCCGCGCTCACCAAGGAGATCAACGAACTCGGCGGTGACGTCACCGAGACCGCCGACGGTCTGCACATCCGCCCGCGCCGTCTGCACGGCGGCGTCTTCCACACCTACGAGGACCACCGCATGGCCACCGCCGGCGCGGTCCTCGGCCTCGCGGTGGAGGGCGTGCAGATCGAGAACGTGGCGACGACCGCCAAGACCCTGCCCGACTTCCCCGACCTGTGGACCGGGATGCTCGGGGCGTAGGGACGGATCGCCATGCGCCGCTACGGCAAGCACACCGACGAGGACGACATCCGCTCCCGCCCCAACCGCAAGGGCAACCGGCCGCGCACCCACATCCGGCCCAAGCACGAGGACGCCGCCGAGGGCCTGGTCCTCACCGTGGACCGCGGGCGGCTGACCTGCCTCGTCGACGACCGGATCGTCATGGCGATGAAGGCGCGCGAACTGGGCCGCAAGGCGGCGATCGTCGGTGACCGGGTGGCCCTGGTCGGCGACCTCACCGGCAAGAAGGACACGCTCGCGCGCATCGTCCGTATCGAGGAGCGCACCTCGGTCCTGCGCCGCACGGCCGACGACGACGACCCCTACGAGCGGGTGGTCGTCGCCAACGCCGACCAGCTCGCCGTCGTCACCGCTCTCGCCGACCCCGAGCCGCGCCCCCGCCTCATCGACCGCTGCCTGGTGGCGGCGTTCGACGGCGGCCTCACCCCGCTGCTGGTGATGACCAAGTCGGACCTGGCACCGCCGGACGAACTCCTGGAGCTGTACGGCGCCTTGGACATCCCGTACGTCGTCACCAGCCGGGAGGAGCTGGAGAACGGCGCCGCCGCCGACCTGGTGCGCGAGCATCTGGACGGGAAGATCACGGCCTTCGTCGGCCACTCCGGCGTCGGCAAGACGACGCTGGTCAACACCCTGGTGCCCGAGGACCGCCGCCGGGTGACGGGTCATGTCAACGCGGTGACGGGCCGCGGCCGGCACACCACGACCTCGGCCCTCGCCCTGCCGCTGTCCTCCGCGGGGGGCGGCTGGGTCGTCGACACCCCGGGCGTACGGTCGTTCGGGCTGGCGCACATCGACCCGTCCCGGGTGATCAACGCCTTCCCCGACCTGGTGCCCGGCACCGAGGGCTGTCCGCGGGCGTGCAGCCACGACGAGCCCGACTGCGCGCTGGACGCCTGGGTCGCCGAGGGGCACGCCGACCCGGCCCGGCTGTACTCGCTGCGCCGGCTGCTGTCGACGCGGGAGCGCAAGGAAGGCGACTGACCATCGCGTTGTTTGGCGTGCCGTGCAGCCGGTAAGTGCATAATCGCACCAAGCCGGAACCAAGCCTGAGCAAAGCCGGATCACGTCGTTGCCGTACGAAGTCGTTGTCGTGCGAAGTCGTTGTCGTACGAGGCCACTGACCGGCGTCGACACAGCGGTCGCGGTAGGGACCACGGGAGGACAAGACATGGCGTGGCTGCTGGTCATAGTGGCCGGAGTGCTCGAAACCGGCTTCGCCGTCTGTCTGAAGCTGTCGCACGGCTTCACCCGGCTCTGGCCCACCATCGCCTTCTGCGCCTTCGCGCTGGGCAGTTTCGGCCTGCTGACGATGTCTCTGAAGAAGCTCGACGTCGGCCCCGCGTACGCGGTGTGGACCGGTATCGGCGCGGCGGGCACCGCCATCTACGGCATGATCTTCCTCGGCGACCTGGTCTCGACCCTGAAGATCGTCTCGATCAGCTTCGTCATCATCGGCGTGATCGGGCTGCAACTGTCGGGATCGGCGCACTAGGGGGTGTCCGGCCCGGTCGGGCCGCTACACCGTCAACCGGCGCGGCAGGGCGGTGCGCAGAAGGTCCGCCACCCCGCCCTCGGCGGGCGGCGCGGCGACGCAGGAAAGGGCGAGCCGCACGGCCAGTTCGCAGGAGCGGGCCAGTTCGGCGGCGTCCGGCGGCGGGGGCGGACCGGCGCCGCCCAGCACGGCCACGGCGCGGTCGCGGACGAGGCCCACGAAGTCGCCGGGCGAGGGCAGCGGACCGTCGGCCCGCCGCTGGGCCGGCACGGCGGAGGAGGAGGGCACCGCCGTCAGGGCCGGCGAGGGCAGCCGCTCGCTCCAGCACCCGGTGAGCATGGCCCGGACCAGCGCGTTGTCATGGGCGGCCGACATCATCCACTCGGCGGTGGCGGTGAGACGTTCGCGCGGGTCGCTGGGGCCCGCAAGGGCGCGCTCCACCCCGGCGAGGTAGCCGTCGGCCTCCCGCCGCACGAGCGCCCGGGCGAGGCCCTCCTTGCTGCCGAACTCGTTGTAGAGGGTCTGCCGGGACACCCCGGCGGAAGCCGCCACGTCCACCATGCGCACGGCGGACCACGGCCGGCGGGCCAGCGCCGTGTACGCGGCATCGAGCAGGGACTCCCGGGCTGCAGGCACCCTCGCCTCCCTCGGCCGAGCGACTTGCTGCCAGATTTGACGGGCACGGGGGCACTGTCAAGGGTCCTCGCGCCGCCTTCCCGCCGCCCTGCCGTGCCCGCCACGCCCGCCAAACCCCTGGTAGCCCCGCCCCGCCCGCGACAGATAGCGTGACGGCATGCCCGATTACCTCGACGACCTCCGCCTCGCCCACGTGCTCGCCGACGCCGCCGACGCCGCGACGATGGACCGCTTCAAGGCCCTCGACCTGAAGGTCGAGACGAAGCCGGACATGACCCCGGTGAGCGAGGCGGACAAGGCCGCCGAGGAACTCATCCGCGGTCACCTCGCCCGCGCCCGCCCCCGCGACTCGGTGCAAGGCGAGGAGTTCGGCGTGACGGGCACCGGCCCCCGCCGCTGGGTCGTCGACCCGATCGACGGCACCAAGAACTACGTGCGCGGCGTCCCCGTCTGGGCGACCCTCATCGCCCTGATGGAGGCGAAGGAGGGCGGCTACCAGCCGGTCGTCGGCCTCGTCTCGGCGCCCGCCCTCGGCCGCCGCTGGTGGGCGGTGGAGGACCACGGAGCGTTCACCGGCCGCAGCCTGACCTCCGCCCACCGGCTCCACGTCTCCCAGGTCTCCACGCTCTCCGACGCCTCCTTCGCGTACTCCTCGCTGAGCGGCTGGGAGGAGCAGGGCCGCCTCGACGGCTTCCTCGACCTGACCCGCGAGGTGTGGCGCACGCGCGCGTACGGCGACTTCTGGCCGTACATGATGGTCGCCGAGGGCTCGGTGGACATCTGCGCCGAACCGGAGCTCTCCCTCTGGGACATGGCCGCGAACGCGATCATCGTCACGGAGGCCGGCGGCGCCTTCACCGGCCTCGACGGCCGCCCCGGCCCGCACAGTGGCAACGCGGCGGCGTCGAACGGCCGGCTCCACGACGAGCTGCTCGGATATCTCAACCAGCGCTACTGAGCGCCCGCCGACTCACCCTCCGCGCCCCCTTGTTGACCCGTGCTTTACCTGCCACTCTGAGAGTTCCCCCACTTGTGAACTTGTGAATCCATGAACTAACTCATGGATCACCGGCAGGAGGTGGCTCCACCCATGCTCGTCCGCGAAGTCATGAGCACGGTCGTCCTCACCATCGGTCCCGCCCACACACTCCGCCAGGCCGCCGCCCTGATGTCCGCACGCCACGTCGGCGCGGCGGTGGTGTACGACCCCGACGCCGGCGGCATCGGGATCCTCACCGAACGCGACGTACTCGTCTCCGTGGGCCGGGGCCAGGACCCGGACACCGAGCGCACCCACGGCCACACCACCACCGACGTCGTCTTCGCCGCCCCGACCTGGACCGTGGAGGAGGCGGCGGGCGCGATGGCGCACGGCGGTTTCCGCCACCTCATCGTCCTGGACGGCGGCGAGCCCGTCGGGATCGTCTCGGTGCGCGACATCATCCGCCGCTGGGCACCGGCGCGCTCCCCGCACAACACCCCGGTGGTGACCGCCTGACGGACCGAGCGAGGTGCGGGCCCGCGCAGTGCGCCGGTCCGCACAAGCCATGTCTGTTGGCCAATGCCGCCCAGGTTCCTACAATGGACAGTGTCTAAGTCGAGCAGAACTCCAAAATCACACCCATTCGGGACCTGGTCCCCCTTGCTGTTAGGCTGATGTGTATGAGTGACCTTTTGGAACGGCTGCGCGGGCGCGGCTGGCGCATGACCGCGCAGCGGCGCGTCGTGGCCGAGGTCCTCGACGGCGAACACGTCCACCTGACGGCCGACGAGGTGCACTCCCGGGCCGTGGACAAGCTCCCCGAGATCTCCCGGGCGACGGTCTACAACACCTTGGGCGAGCTGGTCTCGCTCGGCGAGGTGCTGGAGGTCGCGACGGACAAGCGCGCCAAGCGCTACGACCCGAACGCTCACCGGCCGCACCACCACCTGGTCTGCGCACGGTGCGGCGCGATCCGCGACGTGCACCCGACCGGCAACCCGCTGGCCGACCTCCCCGACTCGGAGCGCTTCGGCTTCACGGTGTCGGACGTCGAGGTGACGTACCGCGGCACCTGCCCGAACTGCGCGGCGGCGTGAGCAGGGATTTGCCTCTCCTCTCCATGTTGACGTAGTGTTCCATTCATCGACGCGGGGTGGAGCAGCTCGGTAGCTCGCTGGGCTCATAACCCAGAGGTCGCAGGTTCAAATCCTGTCCCCGCTACTGAAGGCCTAGGGCCGGAATCCAATGGATTCCGGCCCTAGGTGCGTTCCGAGCCGTAGCTGCGGGCAGTCGTGCCGCTGGGGCGGCACGGGTGGGCGGTGGGGGTACCTCCCGCTCGAGCGAAGCCGAGAGTGGGGGAGGCACCCCGCCGACGCCGGGCTGCGCACCCCACCCCCGGCCCACTTCAGTGCCGCCCACTTTCAAAGGCGCCCAAGCTCAGCGCAGCGTCATGCGTCACGCCGACAGCTCCTGCCGCAACGCGTCCCGCAGCCGGGCCGCCCGCTCCCCCACCTCCCGCGGCCCCAGCGACACCGCCAGGTCCGCCCACCGCTGCCCCTCCGCCAGCTCCCCCCGCCGGGCACACACCAGCGCCAGTCGCAGCGCCGCCCGCCCGTGCCCGGCGTCGGCCGCCCTGCGCCACCACACGACTGCCTCGGGCTCGCTCCCCTCTCGCGCCAGCAGCAGCCCCAGGTTGAACGCACCGTTGCGGGACCCGGCCTCGGCCGCCTCGCGGTACCACCGCGCGGCCTCCACCACGTCGCCCCGTGCCGCGGCGAGCATCCCGACCCGCACCTGCGCGCGCCGGTGGCCCTGGGAGGCCGCCCGCTCGTACCACTCCTCGCACTCGGACTTGTCCTGCGCGGGCTCACCCAGCTCGTGCGCGGGCGCCGGTGGCCGACGCGCGTCCAGCACCGTCGCCAGCCGGTACGCGGCCTCCGCGCTGCCGCCCCCGGCCGCACATCGCAGGAACCGCTCCGCCTCGCGCTCGTCCCCGCCGCGCAGCCGGGCCATCCCGACCTGGAGCGCAGCCTCGGTGTGCCCGGCGGCGGCGGCCCGCTCGTACCAGCGCAGCGCCGCCCGCTCCTCGCTCCGACCGGCGTGCAGGATCCCCAGGTTGAAGGCGGCGTCGACGCTGCCGGCCTCGGCGGCCTTGGAGAACCACGGCTCGGCGCCGCTCTCGTCCCCGGCCCGCAGCAGCAGGATGGCCAGCGCGTTGGAGGCCTCCCGGTGCCCGGCGTACGCGGCCCTGCGGTACCACTGCTCGGCCTGCGTGGTGCGCCCCTGCTCGGCGCAGAGCAGCCCTAGGTTGTACGCGCCGTTGTCGTCGCCCGCGTCCATCGCGGCCCGGTACCAGCGCTCCGCGGTCTGGGTCTCACCGCGCTCGGCGTGCAGCGCGCCCAGGGCGTTGGCGGCGTTGCCGTCGCCGTCCTGGGCGGCGCGCAGCCACCACACGGCGGCGCTCTCGGTGTCCCCGGCGTCCCGCAGCAGGAAGCCGAGCGCGCAGGCGGCGCGGGCCTCGCCGTCCTTGGCGGACGTGAGGTACCAGCGGCCCGCCTCCTTGAGCTCGCCGCGCTTCTCCAGGATCGTCCCCAGGTGCAGCGCGCCCCGCCGGTGACCGCGTGCGGCGGCCTGCCGGTACCACTGCTCGGCCTCGTCGGCCGCGCGTGCGGCGGCCTTGTCGTCGCCGTCCTGCCCGGCCCGCCGGTCCAGCCTCCGCGCCAGCCGGTACGCCGCTTCCCGGTGCCCGCGCTCGGCCGCGGCCCGCATCCACCGCTCGGACCCGGTGTCGTCGCCGCGGTGCTCGAGCAGGTCGGCGAGCGCGTAGGCGCCCAGTACGTGCCCCTGTTCCGCGGACTGGCACAGCCAGTACTCGGCGGCGGGCTCGTCTCCGCGTTCGCGGAAGTGCCGGCCGAGCGCGTGCGCGGCGGCGGCGGATCCGGCGACGGCGGCGATGCGCCACCAGCCGGCGGCCTCGTCGGCGTATCCGCGCTGGTGCAGCAGGACGCCCAGATTGTTGGCGGCGGCCCGGTCGCCGGCCGCGGTGGCGGCACGCAGGTGCGACTCGGCTCCGTCGAAGTCGCCACGGCGCAGCAGCATCGCGCCGAGCACGCTCATCGCCTCGACGTCACCACCGTCCACGGCGAGTCGCAGACGCACTTCCTCGGCGGCCTCGTCGGCGGCTTCCTGAGCCTCGTCCGCGGCCTCATCCTGACCGGACGGCTGCGCAAAACGCCCTGTCCCGAACAGATTTGCCATGTCCCCCATAACGTTCATCGTCGCACCACCCGCAACCTCGGTACATCCGGTATACCGCAGTCAGTGAGGTCACTTCAGCGTTTTGTCGACATGCCCACAGGGAGACAAGTCAAACACAGATCGGCCCAACTCCCCCTGGCGGCGCGGCCGTCGCGTTCACCGGTACATGCGTTCGCACATCACGAAGGCCCGGATTCCTTGTGGGAATCCGGGCCTTCGTGGTCGCTTGCACACAGCTCGCGACTTCAGTAGCGGGGACAGGATTTGAACCTGCGACCTCTGGGTTATGAGCCCAGCGAGCTACCGAGCTGCTCCACCCCGCGCCGTTGTGTTCACAACCCTAGCACGGCGCGGGATGGGCTTTGACCAGCTGGAACAACCGGCCCGACACGACCGGACGGTCAGCCGGTGTCCGCTCCGCCACCGGCATCGCCGGTGGGTGTCGCGTCCGGACCGGCCTTGTCGTCCCCGGCCTTGTCCCCACTGTTCTTGTCACCGGCGTTCTTGTCGTCGCCGTTCTTGCCGCCGGCTCCCTGGTCGGCCTTGGCCTGTGCGTCCTCGGCCCGCTGGAGTGCCTCCTCGAGGTCCTTCTGCGCCTCGGCGTACGCGGCCAAGTCCTTCTGCTCCAGGGCCTTCTGCCCGGCGTCGAAGGCCTTCTGCGCATCGCTCAGCGCTTCCCGGACCGTGGGGTTGGTGGACGTCGGCGGCGGCTCGGTCGTGTCGTCGCCCTCGTCCGGTGGCTGCTCGGTCTCGGCGGCCTGCGCTCCGAAGACCTTGTTGAGGGCCGCGTCGAGCGTGTTCTCGAAGGCGGTGTTGCCCCCGTAGCTCACCAGGACCTTGCGCAGCAACGGGTACTTGAGGTCGCCACCGCGCACGTAGACGGGCTCGACGTACAGCAGTCCGCCGTCCAGCGGCACCGTCAGCAGGTTGCCGTACTCCACCTCCGAGTCGCCGCCTCTCAGCAGCCTGATGGACTCGGCGATGTCCTGTTCGGAGTTGAACTGGCTCTGTACCTGTTTGGGTCCGTCGACGGTCGTGCTCGTCGGCAGTTTCAGAATTCTGATCTTGCCGTAGTCACTGGTACCCGCCTCGGCGTCGACCGCCATGAACGCGCTGAGGTTGTCACGCCCGTTGGGTGTGAACGTCGTCGTCAGCGAGAACGCCTGGGCCTTCTGGTCGGGCATCTTCATGCTCAGGTAGTACGGCGGCACCGCGTCGCCCGACTTGTTGGTCGGGTCGTCCGGGACCTGCCAGACCTCGCTGCCGCTCAGGAACGTGTTGGCGTCCTTCACGTGGTAGCGCGTGAGCAGCTCGCGCTGGACCTTGAACAGGTCCTGCGGATAGCGCAGGTGCGCCATCAGCTCCTTGGAGATCTCACTCTTGTCCTGCACCGTGCCCGGGAACGCCTTCTTCCAGGTCTTCAGGACCGGGTCCTTGGTGTCCCACTCGTACAGCTTCACGTCACCGCTGTACGCGTCGACGGTCGCTTTCACGGAGTTGCGGATGTAGTTGACCTGGTTCTGCTGGGCCACCACCGCGCGCGAGTTGTTGTTGGCGGTGAGCGAGTCCGCGGTGGTGTCGCCGAGCGTGGTACGGGAGGCGTACGGATAGCCGTTCGTCGTCGTGTAGGCGTCGACGATCCACTGGATACGGCCGTCCACCACCGCCGGATAGGCGTCGCCGTCGATGGTCAGCCACGGCGCGACCGCCTCGACGCGCTCCTTGGGCGTGCGGTTGTAAAGGATCCGGGAACCCTCGCCGATCGCGCCGGAGTAGAGGATCTGCGGCTCGCTGAACGCGGCCGCGTACGCCGCCCGGTTGATCGGGTTGGACAGGTCGACGCCGCCGTCGCCCTTGTAGCTGAACGTCTTCTCCCCGGTGTCGTCGGAGTAGTCGATCTCCTTCTGGGGACCGCCGACGATCGAGTAGGTGGTGGTCTTCTCGCCGTAGTAGATCCGCTGCTCGTACTTTCCGAGGTCGCCCTCGGACGGCAGGTTGGACTCGGTGAAGACCGGGCGTCCCTCGGAGTCGACCTGGGTGCCCTTCGCCGCGACCACGCCGTAGCCGTGGGTGTAGCGGAAGTGGTTGTTGATCCAGTTCTTCTTCGGGATGCCCGCCAGGTTCAGCTCGCGCAGGCCGATGACCGTGTCCTGGTCCTTGCCGTCCTTGGCGTAGCGGTCGACGTCCAGGTTGGTCGGGAACGCGTAGTAGTTACGCATCTGCTGGAGCTGCTGGAACGTCGGCGAGATGATGTTCGGGTCCATGATCCGGACGGAGGCCGCGGCGTCCGCGTCGTCACGGAGCTTGGTCTTGTCCTTGGTCTCGCTCTTGCCCGGGTACTCGGCGACCTGGGTGCCCTCGATGCCGTACGCGTCGCGCGTGGCCGCGAGGTTCTTCTCGACGTACGGCGCCTCCTTGGCCTGCTCGTTCGGCTGGACCTGGAACTTCTGGACCAGCGCCGGGTACAGGCCGCCGATGAGGATCGCGGACAGCACCATCAGGCCGAAGCCGATCACGGGCAGCTGCCAGGTGCGCCGCCACAGGGTGGCGAAGAACAGCAGGGCGCAGATGACCGCGATGCAGAACAGGATCGTCTTGGCCGGCAGGTAGGCGTTGGCGTCGACGTACCTGAGGCCCGTCCAGTTGTCGGTCGCCTTGAAGTCGCTGGACTTCACCGCGAGGCCGTACCGGTCGAGCCAGTAGGCGACCGCCTTGAGAGCGACGAAGACTCCGATGAGCACCGAGAGGTGCCCGGTGGCCGCGGCCGTGGCGCGCGCGCCCGGGCTGGTGACGCGGAGTCCGCCGTACAGGTAGTGGGTGAGCGCGGCGGCGATCACCGAGATGATCACGGCTGCGAAGCCGAAGCCGAGCAGGAACCGGTACCAGGGCAGGTCGAAGGCGTAGAAGGAGACGTCCAGTTTGAACTGGGGGTCCTTCTGCCCGAAGGGCACGCCGTTGACCCACATCAGCCAGGTCCGCCACTGGCCGGACGCCGAGGCGCCGGCGATCAGGCCGACCAGGGCGGTGATGCCGAGCAGCAGCCACTTCTTGTAAGGGGCGATGCCCATCCGGTACCGGTCGAGGTTCTGCTGCTCCATCGACATGGCGCTCAGCGGCGGGCGCAGGCGGTGGGCCAACCAGATGTTGAACCCGACGGCGAGCGCCATCAGCAGGCCGAAGACGAAGAAGAGCCCGATCTTGGTCCACAGGGTCGTCGTGAACACCGACGAGTAGTGGACCGACCTGTACCAGAGCCAGTCCGTCCAGAATCCCGCGAACATGGTGAACGCCATGGCAAGCACGGCCAGGACACCAAGTGTCAGCAGCAGGGTTCGGACACGCCGGGACGGGCGGCCCACTCTGATCCGCGGCCCCGTCGGGGGGCCTCCGCCGCGGTCCGGCATCTGGAAAGCCAAGGTGCGCACCTCGAAGTTCGCTGTTGATCCGTCAGGCCCTCGGGTTCGCGGGCCCCCCGTGCGCCCCCGTGATCGCGGGCCCACACTTATGCAACTTACTCATCGTTTACTCGGTTCCCGATTCCGGCCATGAACGAGGCAGGATTGTGACCATGTCCAACACCCCCATGGCAGCGAGCCCCCTCACCCGGGCCGTACTCGAGATCGACGAGTACGTCTCCGGCCTCGGCTGGGACCAGCCCGCACGCCTCTTTGCACTTGTCGACACCGCCCGGCTGCGGGCCGACCAGCCCTCGCTCGCGGACCGGCTCGGTCTGCAGGAGGAGCCGGAGACCTCCGGCCTCACCCCGATCGAGCAGGACGAAATTCCAACGGACCAGGCGCTCGACGAGTTCCTGGGCACCATCGCCTGGCCCGACGCCGTGGTCGGCTGCGCGCTCGCCGTGGAGCGCCTGATGCTGCCGCCCTCGGCCGAGGCCCAGGTGCCTTCGGGCCTCAACGAGAAGAAGCTCGCGCAGTGGGTGGCGGAGCACCCGGACCGTCAGGAGGTCCGCATGACGGTCGCGGTCCTGCGTGACGGCAGTCGTGACTCGGCCCTGCGGCTGCGGGAGAAGGACGCGGCCACGGAGGTCCTCACGGGTTCCGACCTGGTGCCGGGTCTGGCCGCGGCGCTGACGGCGACCTTCGAGGAGTAGTCCCGCCGGGAGTAGTCCCGCCGGACGCAGGACGGCTGTGCGGGGGCCGCGGGGCTACCCCTCCGTGCACTTCGGCAGGTCGGCGGTCTTCCCGGAACGGATGTCCTTGAGCGCGCCGAGGGCGTCGTCGATGGTGTCGACCTTCACGAGGGTGAGCCCGTCGGGGGTGTCCTCGGCGGCCGCCGCGCAGTTGTCCGCGGGCGTCAGGAAGTACTGGGCGCCCTTGTCGTGCGCGCCGATGGTCTTCATGCCGATGCCGCCGATCGGGCCGACCTTGCCGTTGTCGTCGATCGTCCCGGTGCCGGCGACGAACTTGCCGCCGGTGAGATCACCGGGGGTGAGCTTGTCGTAGATGCCGAGGGCGAACATCAGACCGGCGCTCGGGCCGCCGACGTCGGCCAGCTTGATGTCGATCTCGAACGGGAACGTGTGGTCGGTTCCGGCGGAGATCCCGACGACGGCCCGCTTCTCGCCCGCGTCGTCGGAGGTCTCGGTGGTGATCGTGACCTGCTGCGTCTTCGTCGGCGTCCGGCCCTCCTTCTCCGCGGCGGCCTGCTCCTTGGCGGGCACGATCGTGAAGACGGCGTCCTCGCCCGGCTCGTGCTTGGTCACCAGTTCGGCGACGTCCGCGGGCTTCTTGACGGTCGTGCCGTCCACGGCCTTGATCACGTCACCGGCGTGCAGTCGGCCCTGCGACGGGGAGTCCTTGACGACGGTGGAGACGACCACCCAGGACTTCACCGGGATGTCCAGCGCCTTCAGGGCGGCGACCTTCGCGCTCTCCTGGGACTGGCTGAACTCCTCCGCGTTCTCCTGGGTGGCCTCTTCCTCGGTCTTGCCGTCCGGGTAGAGGGTCTCGTGCGGCACCACGCTGTTGTCGTGCGCCAGCCAGCCGTAGACGGCCTCCACGAGGTTCATCCGGTACTCGGCGCTGGTGACGCGGACGGTGGTCATGTTCAGATGACCGCTCGCCTCGTAGGTCTTGTGACCGGAGATCTGGAGCACCGGCTCGCCGTCGTGGTCCCCGAGGGTGTTCACCGTCGGCCCGGGTGACATCTCCGAGTACGGCACGGGGATGAAAACACCCGCGCACAGGAGCGCGATCAGCATCAGGGTGGAGGCGAGCATCGTCGCGGTGCGGCGTGGCATGGCACGACAGTACGGGACGCGGCTGTCGGAACACCGTCAGGGCGGTCGGCGCCGGACGGACCGCCTGACGACCGTCGGGCGGCCGTCAGGCACCCGTGCGGGGCTTCTCCATGGCCTCACGGAACCGGGCGTAGCCGTCCAGCTCGGGGCCGTCGCTCCGTGCCCTGCGGGTCCGGTTGGCCCAGCTTCCCCACAGGCCCGCACCGACAGCGGCCACCAGTGGAATCAGCAACCAGGCAAGCGCTCCCATGCCGACCTCCCAACCCCATGAGCGTCCGCGACTGACTGATCAGCAGATTAACCATTCGCAGTGACAACGCTCACGCCGGGGGGCGGGTTACGCAACCGGAGGTACGGTCACGGACCTACGCGCCCACCCACTCCTCGGTGCCGTCGGAGAACGTCTGGTGCTTCCAGATGGGCACCTCGTGCTTGAGGTCGTCGATGAGTTTCCGGCAGGCGTCGAAGGCCTCGCCCCGGTGCGGGCAGGACACGGCGACGACCACCGCGAGGTCCCCGACCTCCAGGTCACCCACACGGTGCAGTGCCGCCAGCGCCCGTACGGGGTACTCCGCGACGACCTTCTCGGCGATCCGGCGCATCTCCGCCTCGGCGCTCGGGTGGCACGAGTACCCGAGCCGGTCGACGTCGGTGCCGCCGTCGTGGTTGCGCACGGTCCCCACGAACAGGGCGGTGCCTCCCGACGCCTCGTCCCCGACCGCGCGGAAGACCTCGTCCACGGTCAGGGGCGTCTCGCGGATGCCGATCAGCTTGACGGGGTCCGCTGCGGCCCGTTCACCGGGGTGGTCGTTCGTGGTTGCCATACGCCCATCGTGCCCCACGCCGCGGACGGCGTGGAATAGCGTGATCGCCCCGCACGCGCGCGTGCGGCGTTGGAGTCTCCTACAGAGGCAGCTGCCACCCGGGATTCTCCTCAGATGCGGCGCCGGGCCTTGCGCGCGCGACGCACCACCGCGGCCGCGCCCAGCAGCGCCACCGTCGCGCCCGCGGCGCCGGCTGCCGTCGCGTCCTTGCGCCCGAGCCGCCGGCCGGCGACCGTGTGCCGACCCGAGACCTCCTCGAGCAGCTCCGCCAGGACCTCCTCGTTCGTGTGCTTGGGGCGCCATCCGGCGTCGTGCAGGCGGCTGCCGCTGACGACCCAGGGATACATCGTGTAGGCCAGATCCCCGGCCGGGGAGGGCGTCAGGCCGATCCGGTGCAGCCGGGCCGCCGCGCCGAGCGCGACCGCGGAGGGCAGCTCCATGCGCCGGATGCCGCTGAGCTCCTCGACCTCCTCCTGCTCCAGCCAGCCGTCGCAGCCGACGGCCAGCTCTCCGTCGGCCTTCTCCAGGACGGCGTACTCCAGGGCACTGCACAGGTCGTCAACGTGGCAGAACTGCCAGGCGGGCCGCGATCCGGCCACAACCAGCAGCCGGGGCGACTCGAAATACCTGGTCAGCGCGGTGTCCATGCCCCCGACCAGCACGGCGGGCCGCACCACGGTGACGTTCAGGCCGGGGTGGGCCCGGGGCGCGCGCCGCGCGAGCCGCTCGATCTCCAGCAGGTCTCCGACGCCCGTGGCCTCGGCCGTGGCCCGCAGCTCGGCGTCCTCGGACAGCGGCAGCTCGTTGTCCGGCAGGGCGCCGTAGACCATCGCGGAGGTGCACAGCACCACCCGGTGCACGCCGGCCGCCGCGGCGGCGGTCAGGACGGTCTGCGTCCCCCGGACGTTGTAAGCCGTACGGGCGGCCGCGTCGGTCTCCAGGTCGAGGTCGAGCGCCAGGTGCACCACGACGTCCGCACCACGCAGTTTCTCGGCGATGGCCGGGTCCCGTACGTCCAGGATCTGCCACTCGGCCGCCTCGCACCCGCCGCGCCGCTCGTCGATGGCCACGACCTGTCTGACCTCGTCGGACGCGGCGAGACGTGCGGTGAGCAGCGCCCCCACCCCGGACGCGGCACCGGTGACCGCGACGACGGGTCCGCGCGCGCCGGGGCGGGCGGAGCTGGTTGACTGGTTTCGCGCTGCGCGAACCTGCGGATCTGGGGAACTCACCGGGCGTCTCCAGAGGTTGTCTTCAGTACGAGCGCGAGCGACGCGTGCGTACCAGGTGGCATCCATCCTGCCGCAGGCCGTCAGTCGGCGAAGCACCGAGGCCCGATCGGCTTCGGGTGTCTACGCTGGGTGGTGAAGTCGGGCAGCCGTGCCGCCGGAAAGAACCGGCGGCCCTACCAGCCGAGGAACCCCGTGAGTGACACCCCATTCGGATTCGGCCTTCCGCCGGAGGAGCCGGACGACGGCGACGAGGGCAAGAAGAAGGACCAGCAGAGCGGCGGTGGTCAGGGACCGGCCAACCCGTTCGGTTTCGGGATGTCCGGAGCCGGAGGCCTGGGCGGCCCCGGCGCGGACAACCCGTTCGCTGCCATGTTCGGTTCCATGAACCCCAACGACCTGGGCGCCGCGTTCCAGCAGCTGGGCCAGATGCTCTCCTACGAGGGCGGCCCGGTGAACTGGGACATGGCCAAGCAGATCGCCCGCCAGACGGTCTCCCAGGGCACGCCGGACGGCCGCAAGGACGCCAGCGTCGGTCCCGCCGAGCGCAATGCCGTCCAGGAGGCGGTGCGCCTGGCCGACCTGTGGCTGGACGACGCGACGGCCCTGCCGTCCGGCGCGGGTACCGCCGTGGCGTGGAGCCGCGCGGAGTGGGTCGAGGCGACCCTGCCCGCCTGGCGCGAGCTGGTCGACCCGGTCGCCGAGCGCGTCGGCAACGCCATGGGCGACGTGCTGCCGGAGGAGATGCAGGCCATGGCCGGCCCGCTGATCGGCATGATGCGGTCCATGGGCGGCGCCATGTTCGGCACGCAGATCGGGCAGGCCGTCGGCGTGCTCGCCGGCGAGGTCGTCGGCTCGACCGACGTGGGTCTGCCGCTCGGCCCGGCGGGCAAGGCCGCGCTGCTGCCGGCGAACATCGAGTCGTTCGGCAAGGACCTCGGCGTGCCCCAGGAGGAGGTGCGGCTGTATCTGGCGCTGCGCGAGGCCGCCCACCAGCGCCTCTTCGCGCACGTGCCGTGGCTGCGCTCGCACCTTTTCGGCGCCGTCGACGGCTACGCCCGTGGGATCAAGGTCGACACGGCCAAGCTGGAGGACGTGGTCGGCCAGTTCGACCCGCAGAACCCGGAGCAGTTGCAGGAGGCTCTCCAGCAGGGCATGTTCCAGCCGGAGGACACTCCGGAGCAGAAGGCGGCCCTGGCCCGGCTGGAGACCGCTCTCGCGCTCGTCGAGGGCTGGGTGGACGCGGTGGTGCACACCGCCGCGAAGCCGCGCCTGTCCTCCGCCGACGCGCTGCGCGAGACGCTGCGCCGCCGTCGCGCCTCGGGCGGTCCCGCCGAGCAGACGTTCGCGACGCTGATCGGTCTCGAGCTGCGCCCGCGCCGGCTGCGCGACGCCTCCCGCCTGTGGGCGTCCCTGACGGACGCGCACGGTGTCGACGGCCGGGACGGGCTGTGGGCCCACCCGGACATGCTGCCGACCGCGACCGACCTGGACGACCCGGACGGCTTCGTGCACCGTGAGCAGCTCGACTTCTCCGAGCTGGACAAGATGCTCGGCGAGGCGGCGGGCAAGCCCGACCTGAAGAAGAAGGACGAGGGCGACCGGGGCGAGAACCGGTCCGACGACCAGGACAAGCCCAAGGGCGACGACGGCGAGTGAGCCTCCACGACGACGCGGTCCTGGTCCTGAAGGCGTACGAGGGCCAGGACGAGCTGCGACAGGTCTACCTGGACCATCTCGCGACGCACCCGGACGGGATGTGGAAGGCGTGCGCCGACGGACACGTCACGGCGAGCGCCTTGGTGATCGATCCGTCGCGCGAGCGGGTCCTGCTCACCCTGCACAAGAAGTTGCGCATGTGGCTGCAGATGGGCGGTCACTGCGAACCGGTCGACGAGACGCTGGCCCGGGCGGCCCTGCGCGAGGGCACGGAGGAGTCGGGCATCGCCGGGCTGACGCTGCTTCCGGGCGGTCCCGTGCGGCTGGACCGCCACCACACGCCCTGCGCCTGGCACCTGGACGTGCAGTACGCGGCCCTGGCTCCCGAGGGGGCCGTGGAGGCGATCAGCGACGAGTCGCTCGACCTGCGCTGGTTCCCCTACGCCGAGGTCGCGGACGTGGCCGACGACTCGGTCGTACGCCTGCTGGAGGCGACCCGCGCCCGCCTGTGACCGGTAAGGGGTGACCGCCTTGGCGATCACCCCTTACCGGACAGTGGCTGCCGGGCGGCTCAGCTCCAGACGTTGCCCTGGTTCTGACCGCGGGCCCCGTGCTGCCCCATGCCGTACTGCGCGGCGAGTCCCTGCCCGACCTGGGCGTTCTGCGGCGGCAGCAGCTCGCTGGGCTGGACGAGCGCGAAGCCGCTGCCCATGAAGCTCAGCTCCCAGCCCTCGCCGGTGTTCCCGCGGCGCCGCCACACCCCGGAGGAGTGCGTCTGGGCCTGCATCTGCACGCGCAGACCGGTGGACCAGGCGACGATCGCGTCGGCGTCGCAGTTGACGTACTTGTCGGGTGTCACCTGCATGAACAGCGGCGAGCCCGAGGTCATCAGGGCGACCTTGCCCCGGCCGGTGATGTTGAGCTGGTACTTCCCCGAGCCGGAGATGCCGTAGAGGCTGTCCACCGCGATGACCTCGTGGTGCAGGTTCGAGTCCATCGCGAGCACGTAGCTGCTGTCGACGGTGAGGCCGTCCTGGTCGACGTCCACCACGTGCACGCACTGGGCGAGGTTGGAGAAGTAGACCGTGCCCTGCCCGTGGCAGCGCATCAGGTCCAGTCCCTCGCCGGTGTGCGCACGCGCGCGCGACTGGTTGTTGCTCTGGTACTCGGCGTCGAACTCGACGAGCCCCTGGTAGGCGACCATCGTGCCCTTGCGGGCGAGCACGTCGTCGTGGCCCGTCAGGGCGACACGGAGCATGTGCTTGTTCTGCAGGCTCCAGGCTTCCTGGGTCTGCTGGTCGTTGTAGGCGAAAATCGGGCTCTGCATGATGTTCTGGCTCCCCCTCAGCCCCGGACCCGGAGGCGGTCGGTGCTGTCCTCGCTGGGCTGGACGACGACGATGCCCTGACCGGAGAAGGCCATCTGGAAGGCCTCGCCGCTGCCGCGGCCGATCAGCGACTGCGCCTTGAAGCTGCGCTTGCCCTTCACCTTGAGGTTCGGGGACCAGGCCACGAGCGCGTCGGGGTCGACGTAGGTCTCGTCCTCGCCGCCGCCGCAGTCGACCACGATCGGCTTGCCGCGGGAGGTGAGCGCGACCCAGCCCTGCCCGGAGATCTTCGTGTTCCACAGGCCCTGCCCGGCGAACTTCGCCAGGCCCTTGACCCGCTCCACGCCCCACGTCAGGTGCGCGTCGAAGGCGAGCAGGTTGGTGGCGTTGACGGAGATCCCGTCGCCGTTGAGGTTGATCACGACGACGTTGGCACCGTAGTCGGCGAGGTAGAGCAGCCCGTCGCCGGAGCACTTCATCAGGGGCGCGCCCTCCCCGGTCATCCAGTCCTTGGCGATCTGGCGGACGGCCGGCGGGTTCGGCTCGTACTGGACGAAGCCCTCGTAGGCGGTCATCGAGCCCACGCGCGCGAGGAGGTCGTTTCCGGTCTGCATGGCGACCTTCAGCATGTGGTTGCCGTGGTTCTCCATGCGGGCGCCGGCGGGTGCGGGAGCGTAGCCCGCGAGCGGCTGGTTCATGTCGGGCTCTCCCTCAGATCTCGTACGGCTGGACGACGACGAAGCTGCCGGGTGCGGCCCGGAACTGCAGGTTGACGCTCTCGCCGGTGTCGCCCGCGTAGGAGTTGCGGCGCATCCGCACCTGGCTGGAGACGACCACCTGGGCGGCGGCGGACCAGGCGACCACGGCGTTGCAGTCGGCGAAGGTCGTGGGCGTGACCGGCAGCACCACGGGCACACCGCGCGTCTTGACGACGATCGTGCCGGTGCCCTGGAACTGCATCGTGAACAGCGCGCCGCCCGGGATGCCGTGGCCCTCGATGCGGCGGACCTCGTACTGGAGGCTCTCGTCGAAGGCCAGGACGTTCTCCGCGGAGACGCACACGGCGTCGCCCTGGAGCTCGATGGGGTGGAGCATCGCGGAGTTCTCCGCGAGGAACACCTGTCCCTTGCCGGTGCAGCGCATCAGCTGCATCTCCTGGCCGGTGGCGTTGCCCACGACCCGGCCCGCGAATCCGGCGCCCTTGTAGCTGAAGTCGACCTTGCCCTGGTAGAGCACCATGCTGCCCTGCCGGGCGAGGACGGGCTGGCCCTCCGCGCCGAGGTCGACGCGGACCAGCTTCTTGTTCTGCTGGGTCCAGCGCTGGCCGGTCGGGGTCTCCCGGAACTGCTGGAGCGCCGCGGTCACACCGGCGCCCTGCGGCGCACCCTGGGGCATGCCCTGCGGAGGCTGCTGGCCGTAGCCGGGCGGGGGCGTCGGCTGGCCGTAGCCCGCGGGCGGGCCGGGCTGCTGCCCGTAGCCGGGAGGCGCGGTCGGCTGCCCGTAGCCGGGCGGCGGGGCCGGGGCCTGGGGGGCTTGCGGGTGGCCGTATCCGGGCGGCGGCGGGGCGGTCTGGCCGGGTACCTGGCCGTAGGGCGGCTGCTGACCGGGCTGGCCCGGCTGGCCGTACGGCGCGGGCGCCGGGGCGGGGGGCGGCACCGGGGCACCGCCGGGCGGCGTGTTCATGGGCGCGACGATGGTCTGCGCGGCGTGCACGTCCGGCCCGGGCGCCGGGGCGGGAGCCGGTGGCGGCGTCGCGGCGGGCGGCGGGGCGAAGCCCTGCGGTGCGGGCTGCGGCACCGGAGGGGCGGGGGCCGCGGGAGCCGGGGCGGCGGGCGCGCCGAAGGCCGGCGGCGCTGCGGCCTGGGCCGGCGGGGCGAAGCCCGGGGCGGCACCGGCCTGCGGCTGCGGGGCCTGCTGCGGCGCGGGAGCCTCTTCCTCGGCCACCTCACCGCCGAAGTTCCTCAGCAGCGCGTCGAGACCGCCGTCGAAGCCCTGCCCGACGGCGGCGAAGCGCCACACGTCCTTCAGGTAGAAGTCACCCAGCATCACGGCGCGCTCGGTGGAGAACTCCGAACCGCTGAACGGGTACCGGGCCACCTCCTCGCCGCCCGCGACGATCCGGATGTATCCGGGCCCCACCTGCGACATCTGCCCCGCGCCGTCGATCGTCGCGGTGAAGGACAGCTTCTGGATCTGCTGCGGGATCCTGTCGAGGGTGACCCGGAAGGACTCGGTGTCACCCGCCTGCGCACCCAGGAGCTGGATGGACTCCTCGGGGGTCTTCGGTTGGTTGAAGAACACGAAGTACCGGTCGTCCGACAACCGCTCGTCGGCGTCGAGACCGAAGCAGCTGATGTCGAAGCTCAGCCCGGGGCCGGAGATCTGCACACCTACGTACAGATCCGTGCCCGAGGTGAGGTCACTGATCCTGGCCTTGTGGCCGCGTTGAAATTCCCTGGCCATGCGTTACGACCGTCCCCCATCCGAATGTGAGTGCGTCGCGACAGGCTAACGGCAAACACCGACACCGGAGGACGTCGGTACAGACCCGGTACGAAACGCGTGCGCGACCGTGTCGGACCCCCTTCGGGGCCGCGCGGACTACTCGCCGCGGGCTCCGGGCACGTGCGGCAGCCGGTCCGCGGCGACCACACCCTCCAGGTAGCCCCTGGCGCGCTCGGTCCGCGGATACGCCTCCAGGAGCCGCCAGAAGCGGGGCCCGTGCCCCGGGACCAGCAGGTGCGCCAGCTCGTGCAGAAGGACGTAGTCGACGACGTACTCGGGCATGCCCTGAAGGCGGTGCGACAGCCGGATGCTTCCCTCGGACGGCGTGCACGAGCCCCAGCGGGTGTTCTGGTTGGTGACCCAGCGGACCGAGGTGGGCCGGGCCCGGCCCTCGAAGTACTGTCCCGACAGACGCTCGGCGCGCTCGGCCAGCTCGGCGTCGCCCAGCACGCGCTTGCTCTCCTGGGCGGCCAGCTTGTCCAGCATGACGCTCACCCAGCGTTGCTCCTCGGCCTCGGACATCCGGGCCGGGATCAGCACGACGGTGCGATCGCCCTCCCGGTACGCGGAGACCGTCCGGCGTCGCCGGGTGCTTCTGCGCACCTCGATCGCGCTCGTCCCCGGGCCGCTCGGCAGTGGATTCGTCGGTGTGCGCGGGGGTGCCCCGGCGCGGTGCAGTGGGTCGGCGGACACGCCACGACGTTACCCGCTGCACACGGGGAAGTCCCGGCTCCGGGACGCATCGGTGCCGATCCGCCACTCGTCCTGGGAGACGGGCGGCTGATTCGTACGACGAATACCCACCGCCTGTGGACAACTTTCGACGCCCCTCCGCGCATCCGGGCATGCTGGCACTCGCCGGCGGATCCGCGACCGACGGCGGGGCCGCACACGGACAACGCGAGACATACGGGGGACCTGGCATGCATCCGATGGTGAAACCCGCGCTCAGGCGCGGCTGGCGCGACCTGAACACCGTGCAGTTCGGAATGACACCGGCGCACGCGCTGACACTGGCACCGGTGGACACGGCGACGGGCAGCTTCCTCGAACTGCTCAACGGCACCCGCGGCCCGGCGCTCCTTCGCGAGGCGGGGCACCGCATGGACCTGCCGGACGGGCACGTCGACCGGGTCGTGGAGCGACTGGCGCAGGCCGGTCTGCTCGACGACTCCCGGGGCGGCGGGCCGGCCGCCGACGAGCTGCGGGCGAAGAAGGAGGTCCTCGACCGACTCCGCCCCGATCTGGCCTCGCTGTCCCTGACGACCTCGGAACCGGGCGACGCGATCAGACACCTGGCCGCCCGACGCGCCCTACGGGTGGGTGTGAGGGGGGCGGGACGGGTGGGCGCGGTGCTGGCCGGCCTGCTGTCGGGCGCGGGCGTCGGGGAGATCGACGTGCGCGACGGGGGACGCGTCGAGCCGTGGGACGTCGCTCCGGGCGGCCTGCCCGCCGAGTCGGTCGGCGACCGCCGGGACGAGACGGCCCGCCGCCTGGTGCGCCGTGCCGCCCCCGACCGGCCTGCCCGCCGAGGCCCGACGACGCCGCCCGAGGAAGACGCCCCGGGCCTCTCCCTGGTGATCGTCGCCCCGCGCGACGACGTCGCGGTGCACACGCCCGACCCCACCGCCGCGGAATCCCTGATGGCCTCCGGCACACCCCACCTCTACGCCGGTGTCGTGGAGGGAACCGGTGTCGTCGGCCCCCTGGTCCTGCCCGGCGAGACCGGGTGCGCCGGCTGCCTGTACGCGGACCGCACGGACCGGGACCCCGCCTGGCCGCGACTGGTGGCCCAGTGGCGCTCCGGGCCGCAGCGCCGGGTACCGCCCTGTGACCTCGCCCTCGCGACGATCGTCGCCGGGTTCGCGGCGGCTCAGGCGCTCGCCTTCCTGGACGGCCGGACGCCCTCCGGCGCCGGAGCCCGCTGGGAGGTCTCGCTGCCCGGCCTGCGGTGGCACCTGCGGCCGGTCCGGCCACACCCCGCGTGCTCCTGCGGGGCGGCCCGGAAAGGTAAGCAGGAACACATCCCCGAGGACGGGGGGTGGCGCGCGACAATGGCGGGGCAAGGGCCGTCAGCGGAAGTACGCCACGAGGCGGAACCGGAACGGCCGGCTGGGACTTGGAGGGCGCATGTCTGATCTTCCGCGCAAGGCGGTCACCCGGACCGCCAAGCTCGCCGCGCTCCCGCTCGGCTTCGCCGGGCGGGCCACCTGGGGGCTGGGCAAGCGAATCGTCGGCGAGTCCGCGGAGATCGTCGGCCAGCAGTTGCAGCAGCGCACCGCGGAGCAGCTGTTCAAGGTGCTGGGCGAGCTCAAGGGCGGGGCGATGAAGTTCGGGCAGGCCCTGTCCGTCTTCGAGTCGGCACTGCCCGAGGAGGTCGCCGGCCCCTATCGTGCGGCGCTGACCAAGCTGCAGGAGGCGGCGCCGCCGATGCCGACGCGCACGGTGCACTCCGTGCTGGCGGAGCGGCTCGGTGAGGACTGGCAGGACCTCTTCCTGGAGTTCGAGGACAAGCCCGCCGCGGCCGCCTCGATCGGTCAGGTGCACCGGGGGGTGTGGCACGACGGCCGCGAGGTGGCGGTCAAGGTGCAGTACCCGGGCGCAGGCGAGGCACTGCTGTCCGACCTGAACCAGCTCAGCCGCTTCGCCCGCCTGCTCGGCCCGCTGGTCCCCGGCATGGACATCAAGCCGCTGATCACTGAGCTGAAGGACCGGGTCTCGGAGGAGCTGGACTACGACCTGGAGGCGCAGGCCCAGCGGACGCATGCCGAGGTCTTCGAGGACGACCCGGACATCGTGGTGCCGGACGTCGTCCACCAGTGCGAGCAGGTGCTGATCACCGAGTGGATCGACGGCATCCCGATGTCGGAGATCATCTCGAACGGCACGCAGGAGCAGCGCGACCGGGCAGGTCAGTTGCTGGCCCACTTCCTGTTCTCCGGTCCCGCACGCACCGGGCTCCTGCACGCCGATCCGCATCCCGGCAACTTCCGGCTGCTGCCCGGCGGGCCCGAGGGCGAGGACGACTGGCGCCTGGGCGTTCTGGACTTCGGCACGGTCGACCGCCTTCCGGGCGGTCTGCCCGAACCCATCGGCGAGGCCCTGCGCATGACGCTGGACGGCGAGGCGGAGGCCGTCTACGAGATGCTGTGCACGGAGGGCTTCGTCAAGGAGTCGATAGAGCTGGACCCCGACGCCGTTCTCGACTACCTGCTTCCGATCATCGAGCCGGCCAGGGTCGACGCGTTCACCTTCACCCGCGGCTGGATGCGCAGCCAGGCCGCCCGCATCGGTGATCCCCGCTCCCCCGCCTACCAGCTGGCCAAGCAGCTCAACCTGCCGCCCGCGTATCTCCTGATCCACCGCGTGACCCTGAGCACCATCGGCGTGCTCTGCCAGCTGGGGGCCACGGTCCGGCTGCGCGACGAACTGGAGGAGTGGCTGGTCGGTTTCGTCGCGGAGGACGAGACCGAGGCCGAAGAGGCCGAAGGAGAGGACGAGGACGTGTACGAGGTGGAGGGGACGGCCGCGGAGGCCTGATCCACCGATCCACCGGAGCCGAACACGCCGTGGGGGCCGGTCCGTTCGGACGGACCGGCCCCCACGGGCGGAGCTTCGTCTCCCGTCGGGAGACCACTGCTTCAGGTGTGTCGGCTACTGCATGACCGCCATGGCCAGCGCACGCCGGGCGCGCATCGAGGCGCGCTCCGCCCGGCGCTGCATCCGGCGAGCGGTCGCCAGGCGCAGCGCCCGGCGTTCCTGCTCGGCCTCATGCAGGCGGTCGTGCATATGCGCACGCGCCAGGGCTTCTGGGATGAGTTGCATTTCACGGGTCCTGTTCTGACGCGAGTCCTTCGCGTCACTGGTGGTGAAGTCTTCAGGCGTGGTGCCTGCGATGTCGTGGGTGGACGGCTTCATCGGGGCCTGCTTCTGGGGGTCGTACGTGAGGGGGCGGTCGATCGTTCCTGCGGTGTTCATGCCGAAACCGGGTTCTTGCGCGGGCGACCACGGGGCCGCTTCCGGGCGACGACGACACCCTGGACGAACAGCTCGCCACCCCAGACGCCCCAGGGCTCACGCCGCTCCTTGGCACCGGCGAGGCAGGCCTCGATCAGCGGGCAGGTGCGGCAGAGGGACTTGGCGTACTCCACGTCCGCCGGCGACTCGGCGAAGAAGACCTCCGGGTCGTAGGAGCGGCAGGGGACGGGTACGCCGAGGTTCTCGATGGCGTCGTCGAGCGCGGTGAGCGCGGTGAGCGGGGTCAAGGTGGAGTCCTCCGTGGAACAGGGCTTGGGGATCGTGTCGGAAGGCGGTACGGACGGGGCGTGCGCTTCGAGTTGCACGGGTGGTCTTCCTCGTCTGTTCGTTCCGGCCGGTTGACCGGGTGGCGGCTTGGTACCGGGTTCTTTACTTGTCCCGAGGCTCCTTCGTGCTGTCGCCCCCGTTCGGGGACAAACAGAAGGGCCGCGGATCCCGGGTGGGGTTCCGCGGCCCTGAAGGCGCCGGCCTGATCGGCGATCAGGCTGGATCACTCCAGGGTTCTGGCCCACGGAAGGCCCACATCAGGTGGTGCTGCGTCGTCTGCTTCCGGAATCCGGCACCGGTCGCGGTAAAGGCATAGGCCTGCGCCTGTGCCGTTACTGCTGCTTCCAGTGCCTTGGTCGGTCGCTCATTGCGCTCCCGGACGGGAAGGCCCGCGGGAGCAGCAGCGGCGGCAGCCGGACGCACGGCACGAATGCCGGACAGACCGGTGCCCGAGTGAGAAGCGCCGAGCGTGCACAGGGAGACGGCCGAGCGATCGGTCATTTTGGCGGTGGAGCTGACGACGAAGCTGCTGTTGATGCTGATCACTGGACTCGCCTCCTCTCGGCGTCTCGGGGGACTGGGACGAACCAGTCCGCGGATATGCAAGTACAACACGGATTCAGGGCCTCCGGGAAGGCCGCTGCTCCCGTGACCAAGAACCTATGGGGATTCCCGGGGCATGCGCAAACTATTTTTTCGACGAGTTTGTATCAGTCGTCCTCGTCAAGCCCCACACCTTCCTGGCCTGCGCAGATGGCCAGGACGTCGGCCCCGTATCGATTGAGCTTGCGCATCCCGACCCCCGGGATCCGGGCCAGCTCCCGCTCGTCCTCCGGTACGGACTCGGCGATCGCCATCAGCGTCTTGTCGGTGAAGACGCAGAACGCGGGCTGTCCGCTGCGCCCCGCCTGCACCGCGCGCCACTCACGCAACCGCTCGTAGACGCCCTCGTCCATGTCCGACGGGCAGCCCTCGCAGCGCATCAGCTTCATCTCACCGGCATCGGTGAGCGTGCGTCCGCAGACCCGGCAGCGGGCCGGCGTCCGCTGGGTCCGTCTCGGCGCGGCGGCCGCGCCACCACTGCCGCCGCCTCGGAACCCGCGCTCCACGCCCCCGGCACCCCCGGCGGCCGCCTGCCCGCCCGCCGTGCCCGAACCGGGCCGCAGCCCCTTCAGAAAGCGGCTGGGCCTGCGGCTCGGCCGGCCGCCGGGCGACCGGGCCAGCGCCCAGGACAGGTGCAGGCGTTCACGCGCGCGGGTGACACCGACGTAGAGAAGGCGGCGTTCCTCCTCGATCTGCTCGTCCGTCTTTGCGTAGGTGATCGGCATCATGCCCTCGGCCACGCCGACCAGGAACACGACGTCCCACTCCAGGCCCTTGGCCGAGTGCAGGGAGGCGAGGGTGACGCCCTGCACCGTCGGGGCGTGCTGGGCGCCCGCGCGCTCGTCGAGTTCCACGACGAGGTCGCTCAGCGTGGCTCCCGCTCTGGCGGCGGCGAAGTCCTGGGCCAGTCCGACCAGGGCGGCCAGCGACTCCCACCGCTCCCGGACGGCGCCCGACCCGGCCGGAGGCTCGGTCGTCCAGCCCTCTCCGGACAGCACCGCGCGCACCTGCGAGGGCAGGTCGACGACGTCGTCGAGGAGGGAGTCGTTGCCGCCGAAGCGGGCGGCGGCCCGCAGGGCACTGCCGGCCTTGCGCACCTCGGGCCGGTCGAAGAAGCGCTCCGCACCCCGCAACTGGTACGGGACCCCGGCGTCGGCGAGGGACTGCTCATAGGTCTCCGACTGGGAGTTGGTCCGGAAGAGGACCGCGATCTCGGCTGCCGGAACACCCGAGTCGATCAGCTCGCGGATGCGGCGCGCGGCGCCCTCGGCCTCGGCCGGTTCGTCGGTGTACTCGGCGTAGACCGGCTCGGAGCCCGCGGGCCGCTGCGAGACCAGCTCCAGGCGGTGATCGGCGGCCCGGCCCCGGGCCTGGGCGAGCAGGCCGTTGGCGAGGTGGACGACCTGGGGGGTGGACCGGTAGTCGCGAACCAGCTTGACGACGGTGGCGCCGGGATGGCGGACGCGGAAGTCGAGGAGATGGTCGGGGGTTGCTCCCGTGAACGAGTAGATCGTCTGACTGGCGTCGCCGACCACGCACAGGTCGTCGCGGTCCCCGAGCCACAGCTCCAGCAGACGCTGCTGGAGGGGGCTGACGTCCTGGTACTCGTCGACCACGAAGTGCTGGTACTGGGCGCGGACCTGCTCGGCGACGTCGTGCCGGTCCTGGAGGACGGCCACCGTCAGCAGCAGCACGTCCTCGAAGTCGATGACGGAGCGCGCGCGCTTGAGGTCCTCGTAAGCGGCGTACAGCTGCGCGATCTCCGCCGGGTCGCGGGGGGCCTCACGGCCGGCCTTGGCAGCCGCCGGGGCGTAGTCGGCGGGCACCGTCTGGGTCACCTTGGACCACTCGATCTCCGCGGTGACGTCGCGCAGCTCGCCCCGGTCGAGGCGGATACGGCAGGCGGCGGCCGCGTCGGCGACGAGCTGGATCTTGCGGTCGACGAGCCTGGGCAGGGAGCCGCCGATCGCTTTCGGCCAGAAGTACTGGAGTTGCCGCAGCGCCGCCGAGTGGAAGGTGCGGGCCTGCACACCGGAGGCGCCGAGCTGGCGCAGCCGGCCGCGCATCTCGCCGGCCGCACGGTTGGTGAAGGTCACGGCGAGCACGCTGGAGGGCTGGAGGATCCCGGCGCGCACCCCGTAGGCGATGCGGTGGGTGATCGCGCGGGTCTTGCCCGTACCGGCTCCCGCCAGCACGCACACCGGGCCGCGCAGGGCGGTCGCCACCTCGCGCTGCTCGGGGTCGAGCCCTTCGAGCACCGCGTCGGCCGATTCCGGTACCTGCGGGAAGAGGGTGGAGTGCGTTGCTGCTGTCACACCGCCATGCTGCCAGGTCTCGCGGGACGGGTGAGTCGGTTGTCCACAGGCACGCACCGACAGTCATATCAATGCGACAGGCATCACGTAGTGGGAATGCGCGACGGGAATGGCCGTGCGGCCGCGGACGTTCCCCTCCTGCGACCTCATCCCCGAGCCGCCGCTTTCCGAGTCGCCGAAGGAGCACGAGAGACATGCCGGGCACTGTGACGATGTACAGCACCACGTGGTGCGGCTACTGCCGTCGGCTGAAGAGCCAGATGGACCGCGAGGGCATCGCGTACACCGAGGTCAACATCGAGCAGGACCCGGAGTCGGCCGCGTTCGTGGAGAAGGCGAATGGCGGAAACCAGACGGTGCCCACCGTGCTCTTCCCCGACGGCTCCACTCTGACGAACCCGTCGCTGGCGCAGGTGAAGCAGAAGATCGGCGCCTAGCCGGTCGGCCGGACGGCACGAAGAGCCGGACGGCACGAAGAGCCGGACGGCACGAAGAGCCGGACGGCACGAAGAGCCGGACGGCACGAAGAGCCGGACGGCACGAAGAGAGGGGCGGCCCTCCCCCGACGGGGACGGCCGCCCCTCTCTTGGCGTCAACGGGGTCCGGGCTCAGAAGGCGCTGCGCGTCGGCAGTGGCCTGCCGTACCAGAGCTCGATGAGGCGGGCCGCGATCGAGATGCCGTAGGGCGGCAGGACCTCGCCGGACTCGAAGGCGGCGCCCAGCTCCTCGCGGGAGAACCAGCGGGCCTCGTGGATCTCGTCGCCGTCGACGTTGATCTCGGTCGAGGTGGCGTGGGCCATGAATCCGAGCATCAGGCTGGACGGGAAGGGCCACGGCTGGCTCGCGACGTACTCGACCGGGCCGACGGTGACGCCGACCTCCTCCTGGACCTCGCGGCGCACCGACTGCTCGATGGACTCGCCGGGCTCCACGAAACCGGCGAGGGTCGAGAAGCGCCCCTCGGGCCAGTGCACCTGGCGGCCGAGCAGGATGCGGTCCTCGCCGTCCGTGACCGCCATGATCACCGCGGGGTCGGTGCGCGGGTAGTGCTCGGCGCCGCAGGCGGGGCAACGCCGGATGTGGCCGGCCGCGGCGATGACGGTGCGTTCTCCGCAGCGGGAGCAGAACCGGTGCAGGCGCTGCCAGTTCTCCAGGGCGACCGCGTGGGCCATCAGCCCGGCGTCGCGGGGGGACAGGAGCAGGCCGGCCTCGCGCAGGCCCGCGGGACGGGCGGACTGGTCCATGCGGCCGGGCAGGGAGTCCTTCTGCAGGGCGAAGTAGCTGGTCCCGTCCTCGTCGGTGCCCAGGAAGTAGCGATGTGCCTCGGTGAGCGGGGCCTCGAAGGAGGGGGTCATGACGAGTTCGGTGGCCCCGTCGGGCGTCTCGTCGATCAGGACCTGGCCGCCGGAGACCACGAAGCAGCGCGTCGAGGGGTGACTCCACGCCGCCGCGAGCCAGGCCTCGTCGAGGCGGTGGTGGGCGGCGCGGTCGATGCCGCTGGGGGCGGTGAGCGAGATGGGACGGTCGGCGGTGTGGTCGGTCCAGGTGGTCACGGGTGCTTCCAACTCCCCCGGTGAGCGGTTCGGTTCGGCAGGCGGTTTCGGCGGTTCGTACGGCGGGTGGTGACCGGGTCCGGGAGGGCTCGGCGGTACGTGGCGGCGTTTCCAGTGTGCCGCGCGCGCTGCCGGTCGGGCCCCGGGACCGTGCACGGCGCTCAGGGCGCGTGACGCCAGTGCTCCCCCAGGTCGCCCCAGAGGTGGGCGGAGGTTTCGACACCCTTGAGGAGCAGGTCCAGTTCCACCTTCTCGTCGGGGGCGTGCCAGCCGTCCGACGGAACGGAGATGCCGAGGAAGAGCACCGGAGCGCCGAGAACCTCCTGGAGGTCGGCGGCCGGTCCTGAGCCGCCCTCGCGGGTGAAGCGGACCGGTTTGCCGAAGGCCCGTCCCATCGCGCGGACCACGGACTGCAGCGCCGGGTGGTCCAGCGGCGTCAGGCACGGGCGGGTGGCGGAGCCGAAGACGACCTCGCAGCGGATGCCCGCGGGGACCTGCTCGCCGGCCCAGGCGTGGACGGCCTTCTCCACCTGATCGGGGTCCTGGCCCGCGACCAGGCGGAAGGAGAGCTTCACCATGGCGGAGGACGGGATGATCGTCTTGCTGCCGGGGCCCTGGTAGCCGCCGCCGATGCCGTTGACCTCGGCGGTGGGGCGGGCCCAGATGCGCTCCAGGGTGGTGTGTCCGGCTTCGCCGTGGGCGGCGTACGACTTGGCCGTGCGCAGCCACTGCCGCTCGTCGAAGGGCAGCTCGGCGAAGAGCTCGCGCTCCCGGTCGGTGAGGTCGGCCACTCCGTCGTAGAAGCCGGGTATCGCCACGCGCGCGTGCTCGTCGTGCAGGGCGGCCACGAGGCGTGCGACCGCGGTGGCCGGGTTGGGGACCGCGCCGCCGAAGGAGCCCGAGTGGATGTCCTGGTCGGGGCCGTGCAGCCGGATCTCGCACTCGGCGAGGCCTCGCATGCCGGTGCAGACGGTGGGGGTGTCCTCGGACCACATGCCGGTGTCGGAGACGACGACCGCGTCGGCGGTGAGCCGCTCGGCGCGCTCCTCGACGAGGGCACGGAAGTGCGGGGAGCCTGATTCCTCCTCGCCCTCGATCAGCAGTTTGAGGTTCACCGCGGGAGCCGTACGGCCGGTGGCGGCGAGGTGGGCGCGGACACCGAGTGTGTGGAAGAACACCTGCCCCTTGTCGTCGGCCGCCCCGCGCGCGTAGAGGCGGTTCTCGCGGACGACGGGATCGAAGGGCTCGCTGTTCCAGCCGTCCTCGCGGGCGGCGGGCTGCACGTCGTGGTGGCCGTAGACGAGGACCGTCGGTGCCTGCGGGTCCCCGGAGGGCCACTCGGCGAACACGGCGGGGGCGCCCAGGGTCGGCCAGACCTCCGTGGTCGGGAAGCCGGTCTCCTTCAGCTTGGCGGCGAGCCAGTCGGCGCTGCGGCGCACATCGGTCGCGTGGTCGGGCTGGGCCGACACGGACGGGATGCGCAGCCATTCGACGAGGTCGTCGAGGAAGGCGGCGCGGTGCTGCTCGATGTACGTGCGGACAGCGCTGACAGCATTGTCAACGGGGTGGCTCATGCTTACGAGCCTATCGGCCCGCGCGGACACCCCGGTCGTGCGGTTCGTCACCGACCGGCTCGGCCAGCAGCAGCTTCTCCAGCGCCGCGCGGTCCGGCAGCCCCTCGGGCCGTACGACCTCGCCGGTGCGTACGTACAGGAAGGCGGCCGTCACCGAGGCGGGCGGTACGTGCTGCTGTTCGGCCCAGGCGATGCGGTAGAGCGCGAGCTGGAGCGGGTCGGCGGTGGCGGCGCGGTTGGTCTTCCAGTCGACGATCTCGTACGTCGCGGTGTCGCCGTCGCCCTCCTTGTAGACGGCGTCGATGCGGCCGCGTACGACCCGCCCGGCGAGCGAGAGCTGGAACGGCGCCTCCACACGGAACGGTGTGCGGCGGGCGTACTCGGTGCGCTCGAAGGCGTCCTTCAGGAACTCCAGGTCGTGGTCGTCGGCGATCTCGGCGTCGCCGCCGGGCAGCTCCTCCGGTTCGAGCAGGGGCAGGGTCAGCGGTTCGAACCGGGCCTCCACCCAGGCGTGGAATCGGGTCCCCCGGCGGGCGGCGGGCTGGGGCGGGCGGGGCATGGGCCGGGCCAGCTCCTGGGCGAACCCGTCCGGGTCGGCGGCCAGGCTCAGCAGCTGGGAGGCGGTCAGGGACGCCGGGAGGGGCACGTCGGTGACGCTCTCGCGGGCGCGCAGGAGCTCTCCGGTGAGCGCGTCGAGGTCGCGGTCCCAGGAGGCGACGGTGCGGGCCTCTTCCGGTGTGAGGCGAGCGGGGGCGGGGACGGGTGCGGTGCCCGGAGGCTGTGCGGGCGGCGGAGCCTGGTGCGGGACGGTGGGCCCGTCCTGCGGGGCGGCAGGGCTCTCCGGCGTGGTGGGGGGCTCCTGCGCGGCGGCGGGGCGGTCCGTGGTCCAGGTGTCCCAGTCGGCGGGGTCCCCGGCCCAGTCGGGCTCCGCTTCTTCCGGGAGCTCCCCGTCTTCCGGGAGTTCCTCGTCGTCCTCCGGGGGCGGCGGCCAGTCCGGGTCCTCGTAGGTGGCGGGGGCGGAGGGGGGACCGCCTTCCTGGGCGGCGAGCCCGTCCAGGTGCGCGAGGACCGTCTCGGCCGCGGCCCGGCGCCGGGCGAGTGCCGCGTCGTCCAGGGGCAGGGGCCAGACCTCGTCGGCGGTCGCCCGGTGCAGGGCGGGGTTCTCCTCGTCCTCCGCGGGTTCGTCCGCCCAGACCTCGATCTCGCCGTGTCCGGCCGCGCAGTGCTCGTACAGGGCCGTGAGGAAGTCGGACGGTCCGCGGGGCTTCTTCTGGCTGGGCCCCCACCAGTGGCCGGAGCCGAGGAGCAGGGTGCGGGGGCGGGTGAAGGTGACGTAGCCGAGGCGTAGCTCCTCGGTGTGCTGGTGGTCCTTCATGGCCTCGTGGAAGGCCTTCAGACCGCGGGAGTCCCAGGAGGCGACGTCGGGCAGGGTCTCGGCGTCGCCGCGCAGGCCGTGCGGCAGCACCTTGCCCTGGGCGGTCCACTTCTCCCGGCCCTGACCGCTGGGGAAGGTGCCGGTGACGAGGCCGGGCACGGCGACGACGTCCCACTCGAGGCCCTTGGACTTGTGCGCCGTGAGTACCTTGACGGTGTTCTCCCCGCCGGGCAGCGCGTTGTCCAGGCCCTTCTCGTACTGCGCGGCAGTGCGCAGGAAGCCCAGGAAGGCGAGCAGGGTGGCCCCGCCGTCACCCGCGGCGAAGGACGCGGCGACGTCGAGGAAGTTCGACAGGGTCTCGCGGCGGCGGGCCGCAAGGGCGTGCGGGGACGCCGACAGCTCGACCTCCAGGCCGGTGACGGCGAGGACGCGGTGCAGGACGTCCATGAGCGGGTCGGACAAGGCCCGGCGCAGCTCGCGCAGCTCGGTGGCGAGCCGGGCGAACCGCACGCGCGCGTCCGCCGAGAAGGGCAGCCCGTCGTCGTCCCCGGTGCCGTCCAGCGGCGTCTCCAGGAAGGTGTCCAGGGCGTCCGCGAGCGATATCACCTCGGACGGGTCCACCCCCTCGACGGCCTCGGCGAGCCTCCGGTCGGGGTCGTCGTCGCCCTCCACACGCGCGTGGCTCACCAGCAGCCGGGCGCGGCGGCCCAGGAGGGCGAGGTCGCGCGGGCCGATGCGCCAGCGCGGGCCGGAGAGCAGCCGGACCAGGGACGCGTTGGCGCCCGGGTCCTGGAGAACTTCGCAGACGGCGACCAGGTCGGCCACCTCGGGCAGGTGCAGCAGCCCGGACAGGCCCACGACCTCCACGGGGACGTCACGGGCCACCAGCGCGCCCTGGATCTGGGCGAAGTCGGTCGCCGTGCGGCACAGGACGGCGATCTCCCCGGGCGCCTTGCCGGTGCGCACGAGGTGGGCGACGGAGTCGGCGATCCAGTCGATCTCCTCGGCGTGGGTGCGCAGCAGGGCGCAGCGGACCATGCCGTCGCGTTCGGCGCCCGGGGCGGGGCGCAGGGCCTCCACGCCCGCGTGCATGGCGCGCAGGGGCTCGGCGAGGCCGTTGGCGAGGTCGAGGAGGCGGCCGCCGCTGCGGCGGTTCTCGCTGAGCGCCTGGCGGGCCGCGGGCCGTCCGTCCGCGTGGGCGAAGTGTTCGGGGAAGTCGTCGAGGTTGGCGACGGAGGCGCCGCGCCAGCCGTAGATCGCCTGGCAGGGGTCGCCCACGGCGGTCACGGGATGGCCGGTGCCGTCGCCGAACAGGCCCGCCAGGAGGATGCGCTGGGCCACGGAGGTGTCCTGGTACTCGTCCAGCAGCACGACCCGGTACTCGTCGCGCAGGATGCGGCCCACCTCGGGGAGTCCGGCGAGTTGCGCGGACAGGGCGATCTGGTCGCCGAAGTCGAGCAGGTCCTGCCGGCGTTTGGCGGCCCGGTAGCGGATCACCAGGTCGGCCAGTTCGCGGCGGGCGGCGGCGGCCTCGGGGACCTTGCGCAGGTCGGCGTTGCTGAGCCGGACGCCGTCCAGGGTGTCCAGGAGGCCGGCGTCCCAGGCGCGCAGGTCCTCGGGGCGTACGAGGTGCTCGGCGAGTTCGGCGTCGAGGGCGAGGAGGTCGCTCACCAGGTCCGCGAAGGACCGGGTGAGCGCCGGGTAGGGCCCGGGGGCCTCGCGCAGGACCCTCGCGGCGAGCTGGTAGCGGGTGGCGTCGGCGAGCAGGCGGGAGGTCGGCTCAAGGCCGAGGCGCAGACCGTGGTCGGTCAGGAGACGGCCCGCGAAGGCGTGGTACGTCGAGATCGCGGGCTCGCCCGGCGGGTGGTCCGGGTCGATCACGTCCGGGTCGGTCACGCCCGCTCTGATCAGGGCCGTACGGACGCGTTCGGCGAGTTCGCCGGCCGCCTTGTTGGTGAAGGTGAGCCCGAGGACCTGTTCCGGGGCGACCTGGCCGGTGCCGACGAGCCACACCACGCGTGCGGCCATCACCGTCGTCTTGCCGGACCCGGCTCCGGCCACGATCACCTGCGGCGCGGGCGGCGCGATGATGCAGGCCGTCTGCTCGGGGGTGAAGGGGATGCCGAGGAGCTCCTTGAGCTGCTCGGGATCGGTGATGTGGGCGGGCACGTCAGAGAGGCTAGCGGCGGCCACTGACAGCGGGGGCCCGATGTCCTCCCGGGCCGAAGGGAAGCGCAGGTCAGCCCGTGTGGTGCGACGTGTCACACCGACCGCTCGGCACCGGCACCCGTCGCTCACTCCACGACGTGGCGCCCCTCGGGGCGGGCGCTGCACGAGGCGCGGAACGAACAGTGGGCGCAGTGCTGGCCCGCGGTCGGGGTGAACCGTTCGTCGAGGACCTTGCCGGCGGCCGTGGCCAGCAGGTCGCCGACCCACTCGCCCTCCGGTCCCTCCTGCGACTCCTGTGCCTGCACCTTGGGCAGGGTCTCGCCGCCGGCCCGCTTGGGCGCGCCCTGGCGCAGGTGGACGAGCTCGGCGCCGCCCGGTTGCGGGCGCACGCCGTCGAAGGCCTCGTCGACGGCGCCCTCGCGGACGGCGAGCTGGTACACGGCGAGCTGGGGGTGGCGGGCCACCTCCGACGAGGTGGGCGCCTGTTTGCCGGTCTTGAAGTCCACGACGTAGGCGCGGCCGTCGCCGTCGGCCTCCACGCGGTCCATCTGGCCGCGGATGCGCACCTCGTACTCGCCCGCCTCCAGGGTCACGTCGAAGTCGTGCTCGCTCGCCACCGGGGTGCGTCCGGCGCGGTCCATGACGTGCCACTTCAGGAAGCGTTCCAGCGCCACGCGCGCGTTGGCCTTCTCCTGGGCCGACTTCCACGGCGCGTCGAAGGCGAGCGCGTTCCACACGGAGTCCAGACGCTCCATGAGGACGGCGAGGTCTGCCGGGGTGTGTCCGGAGGCCACCTCGTCGGCGAGCACGTGCACCACGTTGCCGAAGCCCTGGGCGGTCGTCGCGGGCGCGTCGGCCTTCACCTCACGGCCCAGGAACCACTGCAGGGCGCAGGTGTTGGCCAGCTGGTCCAGGGCGCTTCCGGAGAGCGTGACGGGCTGGTCGCGGTCGCGCAGCGGCACCTTGCTCTCGGTCGGGTCCCACATGCCCCACCAACGGTAGGGGTGGGCGGACGGCACCAGGGGACGGCCGTCCTCGTCGGTCAGGGCGGCGAGGCGGGCCAGACGGCGCGCGGCTGCCTCTCTCAGCGGCTCGGAGACGCGGGGGTCGACGGTGGTGGCGCGCAGTTCCGCGACGAGCGCCGCGACGGCGAGGGGCCGGCGCGGGCGGCCCGCGACATCGGCGGGTTCGACACCGAGTTCGGTCAGGAAACGGGACGGCTGGTCCCCGTCGTCGGCCGGTGCCTTCACCGCGGTCACGACGAGCCGTTCACGCGCGCGCGTGGCGGCCACGTAGAACAGGCGGCGCTCCTCGGCGAGCAGGGCTCCGGGGGTGAGGGGTTCGGCGAGTCCGTCGCGGCCGATCCGGTCGGCCTCCAGGAGGGAACCGCGGCGGCGCAGGTCCGGCCACAGGCCCTCCTGGACGCCGGCCACGACGACGAGCCGCCACTCCAGGCCCTTGGAGCGGTGCGCGGTCATCAGGCGGACGGCGTCGGGGCGCACCGCACGCCGCGCGAGCGTGTCGGCGGCGATGTCCTCGGCGTCGATCTCCTCCAGGAAGTTCAGGGCACCCCGGCCACCGGTGCGCTCCTCCGCGCGGGCGGCCGTCGCGAACAGGGCGCACACGGCGTCCAGGTCGCGGTCGGCGTTGCGCCCGGCGGCGCCACCGCGCCGGGCGGAGCGTTCCAGGCGGCCGGGCCAGGGAGTGCCGTCCCACAGGTCCCACAGCGCCTCCTCGGCGCTGCCGCCTCCCGCCAGGCGCTCACGTGCCTTGCGGAGCAGCGCGCCGAGCCGCTGGGCGCCGCGCGCGTACGCGGGGTCGTGCACGGCCAGCCGCTCCGGCTCGGCCAGCGCCCGCGCGAGCAGTTCGTCCGAGGGCGGCGGCAGCGGGTTGCCCGCGGCGCGCTGCTCGTCGCGCAGGGCGCGGCCCAGGCGGCGCAGGTCGGCGGCGTCCATCCCGGCGAGGGGCGAGGTGAGCAGGGTGAGAGCGGTCTCGGTAGACAGCCAGCACGGCTCGTCCGCGCGGTGCGCGCGTTCACCGCGCGGGGGCTTCGTCCTCGCGTCTCCACCCTCGTCTACGTCTACGTCTACGTCTACGTCCTCGTCGCCGTCGCCGTCGCCGTCGCCGTCGGGATCGTCACCGGCATCGGCATCGGCATCGTCATCGTCATCGGCATCGGCACGCGGATCGGCGTCGGCCTCGTGCCCGACCGCTCCGGGCTCCTCCACCGCCCGGGTCCCCGTGTCCCCCTCCGCCTCCGCCTCCGCCACGGCTCGCAGCGCCATCAGCAGGGGTGCCACCGCCGGCTCGTGGCGCAGGGGGAGGTCGTCGCCGTCGATGTCCAGGGGGACGCCGGCCGCGGTGAGGGCACGGCGGAGCGTGGGGATGGTGCGCGAGCCGGCGCGTACCAGGACGGCCATGTCGCGCCACGGGACGCCGTCCTCCAGGTGCGCCCGGCGCAGGATGTCGGCGATGTTGTCCAGTTCGGTGCCGGAGGTCGGATACGTGTACGCCTCGACCCGGCCGCCGTCCCGCACCGGAGTCGGCTCACGGTGGGCACGCACCTTGTCGGCGGGGAGGCGGGTCAGTGGCATGCGCCGGGTCAGCAGCCGGGTGGCGGCCAGCAGGCCGGACCCGGACCGGCGTGCGGTCCGCAGCACCGCGACCGGCGCCGGACGGCCGTCCGCGCGCGGGAAGGCGGTCGGGAAGTCCAGGATGCCGTTCACGTCGGCGCCCCGGAAGGCGTAGATCGACTGGTCGGGGTCGCCGAAGGCGACGAGGGTGCGCCCGCCGTCGGCCAGCGCGTGCAGCAGTCGTACCTGGGCCGGGTCGGTGTCCTGGTACTCGTCGACGTACACCGCGTCGTACTGGGCGGTCAGGTGCGCGGCGACCTCGGGGCGGCGGGCGAGGAGCACCGCGCGGTGGACCAGTTCGGCGTAGTCGAGCACGCCCTGGAGGTCGAGCACGTCGAGGTACTCGGCGAGGAAGACGGCGGCGGCGCGCCAGTCGGGGCGGCCGATCCGCCGGGCGAAGGCCGCGAGCGCGTCCGGTCCGAGTCCCAGTTCGCGGCTGCGGGCGAGCACCGCGCGGACCTCGTCGGCGAAGCCGCGGGTGGTCAGGCAGGCCCGCAGCTCGTCGGGCCAGCGCACATGGGCGAGCCCGAGCCGCTCCAGGTCCACCTGCCCGGCGAGCAGCTCGCGCACCGTCACGTCCTGCTCCGGGCCGGACAGCAGGCGCAGCGGCTCCACGAAGAGATCGCTGTCCTGGTGGGCGCGGACCAGGGCGTAGCCGAAGGAGTGAAAGGTCGTCGCCCGGGGCGCACGCGCGGCGCCGATGCGCAGCGCCATCCGGTCGCGCAGTTCGACGGCCGCCTTGCGGCTGAAGGTGAGCACCAGAATGCGCTCGGGGTCGCCGCCCCTGGCGATCCGGTCCGCCACCGACTCGACCAGGGTGGTGGTCTTCCCGGTGCCCGGCCCCGCCAGGACGAGCAGCGGTCCGGACCGGTGGTCAACCACGGCGCGCTGTGCGGCGTCCAGACGAGGGGGGTCCGTGCGAGCCGGCGGGGTACGCACCAGTCGGTAAGCGCCACGGCTCCCCCGTCGCACCTGGGGGTGCGGCGGGTGTCCGGTGGAGGAAGAGGAGCTCACGTGGTTCGCCGGTCCTGGTGGGTGTGCTGGTGGGCCGTCCGCGCCGTGGGCGGGGCGGTGGCCACGGGATGAGGGGCACGCGTGCGGCCGACGCTACGCCGGGGGACGAGGCGGAAGCGGCGCTTCCTCTTCTTCCCTCGGGTCACTCGTGGCACGAGCGCCCCCTGCCCCACGAACGTACGTCATGCCACGGACATGCCCGAAGTGCGTGGTTTACCTCATACGGATCACACGTCGCACATCGGCCGGTCCCATGGCGGAAGCTGTCAGGTGTGATCCTGTGCACGTCCGCCGTGCCCCTGTGGGCGTCCGCCGCCGTCCCACCGCGCCCGCTTCAGGTCGAGGCGCGGCAGGTGCCCCTCTGCGGCCCTGCTCGCCTCCTTCAGGGGCGTGCCCTCCTCCCGGTAGCGGTCGAGCGCCTCCAGCTCGTGCCCCGCCAGCAGGACCCCGTCCGCGCGGACGATCCGCCACCAGGGGACGCCTCCCCCGTAGAGGGACATCACCCGGCCGACCTGACGGGGTCCGCCCTCCTCCAGGTACTCGGCCACGTCTCCGTAGGTCATGACGCGGCCCGGCGGAATCAGTTCGGTCATGTCGAGGACCCGCTCGGCGTACTCGGGCAGCGCGTCCGCGTTCTCCGGACGGACGCCGTCCGGAAGGCTCTGCTCGCTCATCCGCCCCATCCTGCCGCACCCGGCCGACAGCGCGACGCACTCCCGAAGGCCCGCGTCCCTCGCCCGCAAGCGGCGCTTCGGGCAGACTGTGCGGCCCGCACGGGCACCCTGATGCCTGCCGAGGCCGACGCGGCATGCCACCATCGTGCGGGCGGTGACCAGTGATACGAGAGCAAGAAGAGGCGATGAAGCAGCAGGGTGTGCACCCCGAGGACGCCGAGGGCACCTCTGACGCTTCGTCGCGCCCGGACACCGCGGACGGGGGTGACGGGGAGGCCGGCGAGCGCGCGGCCGAAGGCCCGTCGGCGACGGCCGCCGATCCCGACGACGTGGCGCACATCGACGAGGTCGAGGGCGACGAACCACTGCTCCCCGCGCGCGTGCACCGCCCTTCCGACCTGGTGCGCCTCCTGGTGGGCGTACTCGCCGTCGCCGTACTCCTCGCCATCGCGGCCTTCGCGCACGGGACCACGTCCGGTCTCGAACAGGACATCAACAAGGGCACCGGGCAGGCCCCCGACCTGCTCATCAAGATCGCCGGGCTGGCCTCCAGCATCGCCATCCTCCTGGTGCCCGTCGCGTTCGCGATCGAGCGGCTGATCAAACGGGACGGGCTGCGGATCGCCGACGGCGTACTGGCCGCGGTCCTCGCGCACGGAGTGACCCTCGCCACCGACCTGTGGGTCGCCAAGGCCGCTCCCGGCTCCATCCAGGAGGCGCTCACCCAGCCGTCGCCGGGCGACATCCACGCGCTGACCGACCCCGTGCACGGCTACCTCGCCCCGGTCATCGCGTACATGACGGCCGTCGGCATGTCCCGCAGACCCCGCTGGCGCGCGGTGCTGTGGATCGTGCTGCTCCTCGACGCCTTCTCGATGCTCGTCACGGGCTACACGACGCCGTTCTCGATCATCCTGACCGTCCTCATCGGCTGGACCGTCGCCTACGGCACCCTCTACGCCGTCGGCTCCCCCAACGTGCGCCCCACCGGCCGGACGCTGATGGCCGGTCTGCGGCACGTCGGCTTCCGGCCGGTGACCGCCGCCCGGCAGGAAGCGCCGTCCGACAACGTCGAGACCGGTGACCGCGGACGCCGCTATTTCGTCACGCTGGAGGACGGCCGGCCGCTCGACGTGACGGTGGTGGACCGCGAGCAGCAGGCGCAGGGCTTCTTCTACCGCGCGTGGCGCAATCTGACGCTGCGCGGCTTCGCCACCCGCAGCAGCCTCCCTTCGCTGCGGCAGGCGCTGGAGCAGGAGGCGCTGCTCGCCTACGCGGCCATCGCGGCCGGCGCCAACGCGCCCAAGCTGATCGCTACGTCGGAGCTGGGTCCCGACGCCGTGATGCTCGTCTACGAGCACACCGGCGGGCGCTCCCTGGACTCGCTCGCGGACGAGGAGATCACCGACGAGCTGCTGCGCGGGACCTGGGAGCAGGTACGGGCCCTGCAGTCCCGGCGCATCGCGCACCGCAGGCTGGTGGGCGACGCGATCCTGGTGGATCGTTCCGGCACGGTGATCCTCACCGACCTGCGCATCGGCGAGATCGCCGCCGGCGACCTGCTGCTGCGCATGGACATCTCCCAGCTCCTGGTGACGCTCGGCCTGCGGGTCGGTGCCGAACGCGCGGTCGCGTCGGCGGTGGGGGTCCTCGGCCCCGACACGGTGGCGGACTGCCTGCCCATGCTCCAGCCCATCGCGCTCAGCCGTTCCACCCGCGCGACCCTGCGCAGGCTGGCGCGGGAGCGGGCCCAGCGCGAGCGCGAGGCGGTGCTGGAGTCGTCCCGGCAGGCCAAGCTGGCCCGCGCGGAGGCGGCCGGTCACGAGGCCACGACCCACACGCCGGAGCAGACCGACAAGTCCACCCAGACCGACAAAGCGGACAAGAAGGCCGTACGTGCCGAGCAGCGGGCCGAGAAACGGGCCGTGGACGAGGCCATCGAGGAGGCCCGCGAGGAGGACCTGCTCACCCAGATCCGCCACGCGGTGCTGCGCATCAGGCCGCAGGCCCCCGTCGAGCCTGCCCGGCTGGAGCGGGTGCGGCCGCGCACGCTGATCAGCTTCATCGCCGGGGCGATCGGCGCCTACTTCCTGCTCACCCAGCTCACCCACATCGAGTTCGGCCCGCTGATCTCGAACGCCCAGTGGGGCTGGGTGGCCGCGGCCGTGCTGTTCTCGGCGGCGAGCTACGTCGCGGCGGCCATGTCCCTGCTGGGTTTCGTGCCCGAGCGAGTGCCGTTCCTGCGGACGGTGGCCGCGCAGGTCGCCGGGTCGTTCGTGAAGATCGTCGCCCCGGCCGCGGTCGGCGGTGTCGCCCTGAACACCCGCTTCCTGCAACGCGCGGGCGTGCGCCCCGGACTCGCGGTGGCGAGTGTCGGCGCGTCCCAGCTGTTCGGGCTCGGCTGCCACATCCTGATGCTGCTGTCCTTCGGCTATCTGACCGGCACCGAGAAGACACCGTCGCTGTCGCCGTCCCGGACCGTCATCGCGGGTCTGCTGACCGTGGCGGTGCTGGTCCTCGTGGTGACGTCGGTGCCGTTCCTGCGCAAATTCGTCGTCACGCGCGTGCGGTCGCTTTTCGCCGGGGTCGTGCCGCGCATGCTGGACGTGCTGCAAAGGCCGCAGAAACTGATCACCGGTATCGGCGGCATGCTGCTGCTCACCGCCTGTTTCGTGATGTGCCTGGACGCCTCGATCCGCGCCTTCGGCGACGAGTCGTCGTCGATCAGCCTGGCGAGTGTCGCGGTCGTCTTCCTCGCGGGCAACGCGCTCGGATCCGCCGCGCCGACGCCCGGCGGTGTGGGCGCGGTGGAGGCGACGCTGACGGTGGGTCTGATCGCCGTCGGCCTCCCCAAGGAGGTCGCCGCGCCCGCGGTGCTGCTCTACCGGCTGCTCACCCTGTGGCTGCCGGTACTGCCGGGCTGGCTGATGTTCAACCACCTCACGCGCAAAGAGGCGCTGTAACGGGATACGAGAGGCGCGCTCCGTACCTCGTACGGCCCTGGCCCCGCGCGGGTGCTCGTGCGCGACCGCACGATGGACGCATGCCGAATCCCTCCCGGCTGCGCGCCGCCGCCCTGACCGCCACCGCCGCCGCGCTGTCCGTCCTGCTGGCGGGCTGCGGGGGCGGGTCGCAGGAGGACGACGAGGACCTGACGGGCCAGAAGCTGCACTGGAAGGACTGTCCGGCACCGTCCGAGGCCGAGGGCGGCGGCGCCGCCCCCTCCCCGCTGCCCGACGGCGACGAGTGGCAGTGCGCCACCATGAAGGCGCCGCTCGACTGGGACGATCCCGAGGGCGACACGATCGGCCTCGCGCTGATCCGGGCCGGGGCCAGCGGCGCGGCGGACCGGCGGATCGGATCGCTCGTCTTCAACTTCGGCGGGCCGGGCGGATCGGGCGTCACCACCCTGCCGGCGTTCGGCCAGGACTACGCGAAGCTGCGCACCCGCTACGACCTGGTCAGCTTCGATCCGCGCGGCGTCGGCCGCAGCGACCCCGTCGAGTGCCTGGACGACAAACAGCTCGACACCTATTTCCAGCAGGACGCCACGCCCGACGACCGGGCCGAGCGCACCGAGTTCGTGGACAACACGGAGGAGTTCAACGCGGCCTGCGAGAAGCACTCGAAGAAGATCCTTCCGCACGTCCGCACGACCGATGCCGCCCGCGACATGGACCTGATGCGCCAGGTACTCGGCGACGAGAAGCTGCACTACTTCGGCATCTCCTACGGCACCGAACTCGGCGGCGTCTACGCCCACCTCTTCCCCCGGCACGTGGGCCGCGCCGTCTTCGACGCGGTCGTCGACCCGACGCAGACCGCGGAACAGGGCTCCCTGAGCCAGGCCAAGGGTTTCCAGCTGGCGCTCGACAACTTCGCCGAGGACTGTGTGTCGAAGGTCGAGGACTGCCCCATCGGAGACACGGCCGAGGACGTCGAGGCGCGCATCGCCCGCCTGCTGAAGGACCTCGACCGCAAGCCGATCCCGGGGGTCTTCCCCCGCGAACTCACCGAGACCGCCGCGACCGGCGGCATCGCGCAGGCGCTGTACTCGAAGGACTTCTGGGAGTACCTCACCGAGGGCCTGGAGCAGGCGTACGACGGGGACGGGCGGGTCCTCATGGTGCTGTCGGACGCGTTGAACGGGCGCAACGAGGACGGCGAGTACAGCAACATCACCGCCGCCAACGTCGCCATCAACTGCGCCGACGACAAACCGCGGTACGACCCGGCGTACGTGGAGGACAAGCTGCCCGAGTTCCGTGACGCCTCCCCACTGTTCGGCGACTACCTCGCCTGGTCCATGCTCAGCTGCACCGACTGGCCGGTCCCCGGAGCCGTCGAACACCCGGACGTCCACGCGCCGGGCGCGGCACCGATCCTGGTGATCGGCAACACCGGCGACCCCGCGACGCCCTA
Source organism: Streptomyces sp. NPDC001599 (assembly GCF_042893535.1). NCBI lineage: Bacteria > Bacillati > Actinomycetota > Actinomycetes > Kitasatosporales > Streptomycetaceae > Streptomyces > Streptomyces sp. NPDC001599. The sequence goes on along the minus strand of NZ_JBIAVA010000011.1, from coordinate 8,226 downwards.
CGAGGGCGCCGGGAGGATGGTGGACGCGCTCGGCAAGGGCGTCGGCGTCGAACTGACCTACAAGGGCCAGGGGCACGGCGCCTACGACAGCAAGAACAGGTGCGTGCAGGACGCGGTGCACGGTTACCTGCTCGACGGAAAGGTGCCGGCGGCCAACACCGTGTGCTCCTGACCGCGAACGCCGCGACAGATTGACCGAACCAGCAGGTCAGAGTGTTATCCACAGGCTCCGGCGGGCGCTGCCCGCGCCACCTACCATGGCAGGAACGCCATCCGCCGCACGGCGCGGACGGCTTGCCAGGGGGGAGAGGACATGGCGCGTCTCGTCCGGTGGACGGCTCTGACGGCCGCCGCCGCACTGCTGACGGCGGGCTGCAGCGGCGGCTCCGAGGAGGACAAGGACGACGGGGGCAGGAGCAGCGCGGGACCTTCGGCGGCGGCCCCGTCCGGAGTGCCGGGGGCACTGGCGTCCCAGACGCTGGACTGGACCCGTTGTGAGGGCACCGACGACGCCCCGGCACCGGACGGCGACTGGCGGTGCGCCACGCTGAAAGCACCGCTGGACTGGTCCGACCCGGACGGCGAGACGATCGATCTCGCCCTGATCCGGTCCCGGGCGAGCGGGGACGACCGCATCGGCTCCCTGCTGTTCAACTTCGGCGGCCCGGGCGCATCCGGCGTCTCCACGATGCCGTCCTACGCCGACACCGTCTCCTCCCTTCACGAGCGGTACGACCTGGTGAGCTGGGACCCGCGCGGGGTAGCGGCCAGCGAGGGCGTCCGCTGCCGCACCGACGAGGCGATCGAGGCCGCCGAGTCGGTGGACTCCACGCCGGACACCCCGGCCGAGGAGCAGGCCTACCTGAAGGACGCCGCCGACTTCGGCAAGGGCTGCGAGAAGACCGCCGGCAAGCTCATGGAGCACGTCTCGACCACGGACACCGCCCGCGACATGGACCTGATGCGGCATGTCCTGGGCGACGAGAGGATGCACTACTTCGGCATCTCCTACGGCACCGAACTCGGCGGCGTCTACGCCCATCTGTTCCCCGAGCACGTGGGACGCGTGATCCTCGACGCGGTGGTGGACCCGGCCGCCGACACGATGGGCCACGCCGAGAACCAGGCCAGGGGTTTCCAGCGCGCGCTGGACGACTACCTGGAGTCGACCGGGCAGGAACCCGAGCAGGGGTCGCGGAAGATCGCCGCCCTGCTGGAGCGGCTGGACGCCGAGCCGCTGCCCACGTCCTCGCCGGGGCGGGAGCTGACGCAGACACTCGCGTTCACCGGAATCGTGCTGCCGCTGTACAGCGAGAGCGGCTGGCCGGCCCTGACCAGTGCGCTGAAGGCGGCCGAGGAGGGCGACGGCTCGGAGTTGCTGGCCCTCGCCGACGGCTACAACGAGCGTGATCCCTCGGGGCGCTACGGCACGACGACCCACTCACAAAGGGTCATATCGTGCCTGGACGACAAGCAGCGGCCGACCGCGGAGGAGACGAAGAAGCTGCTGCCGAGGTTCGAGAAGGTCTCTCCCGTCTTCGGCGCCTTCCTCGGCTGGGACACGGCCGGGTGGTGCCACGACTGGCCGGTGGCCGGTCAGCACGAGACCCCGGAGGTGAGCGCGCCCGGCGCGGCCCCGATCCTGGTGGTCGGCAACACGGGCGACCCGGCCACGCCCTACGAGGGCGCCCGCAGGATGGCGGACGAGCTGGGCAAGGACGTCGGCGTGGTGCTGACCTGGAAGGGCGAGGGACACGGCGCCTACGGGAGCGGGAGCGACTGTGTCGACTCCGCGGTGGACGCCTACCTGTTGAAGGGGACGGTGCCGAAGGACGGCAAGGTCTGCTCATGACGGCGGCGGGGGCTTCGGGCACCTGCGGTGCGCGAAACCCCCGCCGTCCGGGAAGCGGGTCCGGGAGCCGGTCAGTAGACGGGCTTCTCCGGCTCGATCTGGTTGACCCAGCCGATCACGCCGCCGCCGACGTGGACGGCGTCCGAGAAGCCGGCGGACTTGAGGACCGCGAGAACTTCCGCACTGCGGACACCCGTCTTGCAGTTCAAGACGATCTTCTTGTCCTGCGGGAGGTTCTCGAGGGCCGAACCCATGAGGAACTCGTTCTTCGGGATCAGCCGGGCGCCCGGGATGGAGACGATCTCGAACTCGTTCGGCTCGCGGACGTCGATGAGCTCGATGTTCTCGCCGTCGTCGATCCACTCCTTGAGCTGCTTGGGAGTGATCGTGGAGTCGGCGGCGGCCGCCTGCGCCTCCTCGGACACGACGCCGCAGAAGGCCTCGTAGTCGATGAGCTCGGTGACGGTCGGGTTCTCGCCGCAGACCGCGCAGTTGGGGTCCTTGCGGACCTTGACCTGGCGGTAGGTCATCTCCAGGGCGTCGTAGATCATCAGGCGGCCGACCAGCGGCTCGCCGATGCCCTGGAGGAGCTTGATGGCCTCGTTGGTCTGGATGGAGCCGATGGACGCGCACAGCACGCCCAGGACGCCGCCCTCGGCGCAGGAGGGGACCATGCCGGGGGGCGGGGGCTCCGGGTAGAGGCAGCGGTAGCAGGGCCCGTGCTCGGACCAGAAGACCGAGGCCTGGCCGTCGAAGCGGTAGATCGAACCCCAGACGTAGGGCTTGTTCAGCAGCACGCAGGCGTCGTTGACCAGGTAGCGGGTCGCGAAGTTGTCCGTGCCGTCGACGATCAGGTCGTACTGGCTGAAGATGTCCATCACGTTGTCGGCCTCGAGCCGCTCCTGGTGAAGGACCACGTCCACCAGGGGGTTGATGCCCTTGATGGTGTCACGGGCGGACTCGGCCTTGGGCCGGCCGATGTCGGCCTGGCTGTGGATGACCTGCCGCTGCAGGTTGGACTCGTCGACCTCGTCGAACTCGATGATGCCGAGCGTGCCGACACCGGCTGCCGCCAGGTACATCAGGGTCGGCGAACCGAGGCCGCCCGCGCCCACGGCGAGCACCTTGGCGTTCTTCAGCCGCTTCTGCCCGTCCATCCCCACATCGGGGATGATCAGGTGGCGGGAGTACCTGCGGACCTCGTCTACGGTGAGCTCGGCGGCCGGCTCGACCAGGGGTGGCAGCGACACGGGGACTCCGTTGGTCGGTCAGTAATTACGGTTGTTCTCCAAGTAACACTGCCATGGCCTTTTTCATTCCGAGACACCCGTCCCGACCCGCGAGACGATTTCGTCCCAGTAGCCGGGCATCGTCTCCCAGGGGTCGGCCCGGCCGCCGTGGTCCGTGCGGTCGGTGAAGCAGATCGTCGCGGCCCCCTGCCAACGGGCGATGCGCAGCGCTTCCTCCAGGTGTCCGCGCGGCAGGCCGTGTACGAAGTGGCAGAAGCGCTCGGGCGGATAGTCCGCGCTCCACTCGGCCGCCTGGGACCAGCGGTAGTCGGCCCAGGTGCCCGAGAAGGTGACGAGCTGGTCGGCGTTCTCGGCGTAGCCCGGGCAGGGGTGGGTGCCGTGGCCGAGGACGATGTGGGCATCGTCACGGATCGTCCGCAGGGTGGTGACCGTGCGGCGGACCTCGGGGAGGGCCGCCCGGTCGGAGGGGCAGTGGGCGAGGAGGAACCCGTCGACCTGGTACCAGTCGAGGTATCGGTGGGCGTCGGAGATCTGCTCGCCGAGGCTGCGGGCTCCGTACGCGGCGTCGAGATGGCCGAGGACGCGCATGCCCGCGTTGCGCAGACGGCCGGCGGCCTCCAGGCATCGCGGGTCGGGGTGCGCACCGGGACCGTTGGCGATGTTGAGGACGACCCAGTGCAGCGGGGTGCCGGGGCAGGTGAGGCCGGCCCACTCGTCGGGGGCGACGAGGGGGTGGGCCAGTCCCGGGACACCGAGGCCGGTGCGGACGCCGGTGCTCGCGACGCCTGCTTTGGTACTGGTCAGATACGACATGCCGCCTCCATCCAGATGTCGGCGAGGGACTCTTCGAGGGCGATCCGGGGACGCCAGCCGAGCCGGTCGCGTGCGGTGCGCACATCGGCCTGCTGCCAGCTGCCGCAGCCGTCGGGGTACGGGTGCGGGGCCGGGGCCCCGTGCTCCGGGTCGGTGCGCTCGCCGCGGCTCTGGAGGGGGTCCGGGCGGTGATGGCCGAGGGCGTCGCTCCGGTGGTGGCCGAGGGCGTCGACACGGTGGCCGAGGGACTCGGTACGGGGGTGGCCGATCGTGGGTCGCAGGGCGCCCGGAGGTCCATCGAGTTCGTGCAGGGACCCGCCGTAGCCGGCGACCCGGGCAAGGGTGGCGGCGGCGTCGCGCAGCCGGACGGCGCGGCCGGAGCCGATGTTGATGACGCCCTGCGCGGCGGAGAGCGAGGCGGCGTGCACCGCTCGCGCTACGTCGCGGACGTCGACGAAGTCCCGTTGGGCGCCGAGGCCGCCGAGCCTGAGTTCACCGTCGCCGGACTGCATCGCGCGGCGCATGGCCTCGGCGAGCCGGCCCAGCGGGGAGCCGGCGGGCGTACCGGGCCCCGCGGGCGAGAAGACCCGCAGGACGACGGCGTCCAGACCGGATCCGAGGACGAGTTCGGTCGCGGCGAGTTTGCTGACGCCGTAGGGACCGCCGGGGCGGGGCACGGCGTCCTCCGCGGTCGAGGAACCGGGCTGGCTGGGTCCGTACTCCGCGCTGCAGCCGACCTGCACCAGGCGGGCGCCGCAGCCGCTGCGGCGCAGGGCCTCGCAGACGGTCGCGACGGCGACGGTGTTGTGCCGGGTGAGTTCGCGGGCGCCGCCCCGGGTGGCGCCCGCGCAGTTGACGACCACTCCGGGATGGACCGCGTCCAGGAAGCGGGTGAGGGCGCCCGGGCTTCCGGTGGCGAGGTCGAAGCGGACGTCGGCGTCGTCACCGCGGCCGAGGGCGGTGAGCTGGACGGCGGGGTCGGCGAGCAGACGGTCGGCGACGAAGCGGCCGATGTAGCCGTTGGCTCCGATCAGCAGGACTCTCATCGGGCGGCTCCCGGTGCCGAGGCGTCGGGTCGGGAGGTGGTCATCTGGGGGCTCCTTCAAGGGGTGATGCGAGGGTGTTGCGGACGGTTGAGGGGTTGTCCGTGCGCGCGCTCACCGTGTTCGCTCCGTCGAGGCGTGGGCCGAGGCCCTGGTCAGACGGCGGCACGCGTGGACGAGGAGGGTGAGGGCACCGATCCCGCAGGCGGCCGTCGGGACACCGGCCGGACCGCAGGCGGCGACCAGGGCCTCCACGGGGGCGGAGAGGAAGCCGCAGCCGGGGAGGCGCCCGGCGAAGACCGTGGCCAGGGCGGCCGCCTCCACGGCTGCCGTGGCGGTGAGGACGAGCGGGCCGGCGTGGGTGTGACCGTGCACGCCGAGCAGCCGGGCGAGCAGCAGCAGGGCGCCCAGGGTGAGTCCCTGGGGCCAGTCGGCGGGTTCGCCGAGCACGGCGCCGGTCAGGGTGAGCAGAGCCGCCAGGGCTCCCAGGTACAGGGCGAAGGCGCCGAGCAGCAGGGGGCGCACGGAGGAGGAGAAGTCGGTGAGGCCCCGGCTGGACGGCAGTTTGCGGCGGGCGCCCGCGGCGAAGAGGTGGGCGCAGCCGGCCGCGGGCGCGCAGGACAGCGTGAGCGCCAGGACGGGGGCGACGGTGACGGGCCACGCCCCGTCGGCGGTGCCGTCGGGGAGGCCGTCGGGGCCGCCGCTGAGCGCGGTGTGCAGAAGCCCGTCGCCGAGAAGGGCGTAGCCGAGGAGCCAGCAGGTCCAGGTGCTGGTGGTGCGCGTCGCGGCGCTCAGCGGCCCGCGGCGCAGTGCCGCGCCCAGGGCCAGGGTCACCGCGAGGACTCCGACGACGGCCACGATCAGGCGCGGCCGGCCGTCGGTCAGGCGCACTCCGGCCACGGCGGCGGCGCACAGCACGCCGGGCAGCAGGGCGAGGACGAACCCGGCGGCGCGGGGCCCGTCCGGCCGGGGCGTCGGCCCGTCCTCGGGGCGCGCGGGGGTGTCGCCGTCGCGCGGGACACGGGCGTACATCTCTTCCGCGAGGGAGAAGACGTCCCGGTGGCGGAAGCGTGCGGCGGTCCGGTCGGTGACGCCGTGCGCTTCGAGGCCCGCCGCGATCTCCAGCGGGTCCACGGCGCGTTCGCACAGTTCGCGGTGCCGGTGCAGCAGCCCCTTCACGGGGTCCGCGGCGGAGCGGCGGACGGCGGACGCGGGCGGCGACTGCCTGCCGTCGCGGCCCGCCCGGCCGGCGTCTTCACCACCGGCGTCGCCGCGAGGGCCGGGGACGCGCGGGGTCCCGGGCCGGTCCAGTTCGCCGAGGCCGCTCATCGGGACGCTCCCTCGGCCGCCGAAACGGGTGTCGTGGCCCGGACCGGGCCGCCGTCCGTCGCCCAGCCGGGTCCGGTCCGGACCGCGCCGGGGCCGCCCCTGGCCGCGACCCGGGCCGCGGCATCGCTCCAGCGACCGGGGACGTGGGCCTCGGCGGGGACGCCGAAGGGGAGGGGTTCGCCGGTGTCGTCGAGTACGACGCGGCGTACCGGTGTACGCGAGAGGATCTCCAGGTAAATGCCGTGAAATGCCGCGATGTTCTGCTCGACGGTGAACAGCTCCAGTGCGCGGGCTCGCGCGGCGGCGCCCAGGCGTTCGCGGCGCTCGGGGTCGCGCAACAGCGCGACGCACGCCTCGGCGAGCGCCCGCGGATTGCGCGGGGGCACGACGAGTCCGGTGCCGCCGATGGCCTCCACCACCGCGCCGACGTCCGTGGACACCGTCGCCCGGCCGCAGAACATGGCCTCGACGAGCCCGGACGGGAACCCTTCGACGACGCTGGAGAGCACCACCAGGGCTCCCGAGGCGTAGGCGTCGGCGCGGGAGGGCAGTTCCGGTCCGCCGGTCTCCTCGAAGGAGACCGGGTTGCGGCCGACGGCGTGCGGACCGTCGGCCTCGTCCGGGAAGAGCTGCGCCGCCAGTCCCTTGCAGTGGGCCAGGTAGGCGACGCCCTCGGGACCGCAGGGGGCACCGACGATCCTGAGCCGCGCACCGGGCTCCGCCCTGCGGACCTCGGCGAAGGCGTGCAGCAGCGAGACCAGGTCCTTGGCCGGTTCGACGCGGCCGGCCCAGACGAGGGTCTGCGGGTCGGCGCACTCCGGGGACTCCCCCGCCTCCGCGAAGGGAGCCGCGTCCATGCCCGGGTGGACCGTGCGCAGCTTGGCGCGGTCGGCGCCACAGCGCTCCTGCCAGCGGCGGGCATGGGTGTTGCCCGGGGTGACCACGGCCGCGCGCCGGTAGGTCTCGGCGGCCAGCCGACCGTGGAAGGCGGCGAGCAGCGACCGTATCGCGGGCGAGGAATCGGGTTCCGTGAGGTAGTGCGTCCGCAGCCGCACGCCGTACTCGGTGACGAGCAGCGGCACGTCGCAGAAGTGCCGGGCGAGCAGGCCCGGCAGGGCGCCGGTGCCTCCGGAGGTCGCGTGGCACAGGTCCACCGAACCGAGGTCGTCGTCCTCGTACCAGTCGAGGGACAGCGGGCGCAGGGCGCGTTCGAGGCGTGCGGCTACGGCCAGCAGATCGGGAACGCGCGCCTCGCGCGCGGAGCGGTGGGCACCGGGCGCGCGACAGGCGCCTTCCAGGGCGCGTACGGCAGCCTCCGAGCGGAGCGCGGTGGGCAGTCCGCCCTCGTCGCGGGCGAGTTCGGCGAGGCCGTACAGCCCACTGGCGAAACGGTCCGCCTCAAGGGCCGACCGCCCTTCGGGTTCCCCCTCCGAGCTCCTGGCCGGATCCCCGGGGGCGGCGGTGCACAGGGCCGTGGCCAACTCGCCGTAGCACTCGGCGAAGCGCCGGCGCGCGCGCCGTCCGTGGACGATTCCGTCGTCCACGGTTTCCCACAGCGGGGCGGTGCGCACCCGGCCGACCTGCGGCGGCAGCGGCACCCAGCCCTCGTCCTCCTCGCGCTCGCTGCGGCTGAGCGCGTAGACGTCGAACTCGTGGTGCTCCAGGCCGCGCACGAGCCGGTCGCACCAGAGCCCGGCCTCACCGCTCACATACGGATAGCCACCCTCCGTAAGCAGTCCGATGCGCACGCGCGCACCCCCGATCTCCCGTTTGGGGAGCCGCCGTTGGCCCGGCGGCTCGCAGCGGGACGAACGTATGCGGACAAGGAGGTGGGGGGGGGGGGGGGGGGGGGGGGCCGCCCCCCCCGGGGGGGGGGGGGGGGTGGGGTGGGGGGGGGGGGGGGGGGGGGGGGGGGGGAGAGCAAAAGAGCCCACCCGAA
>NZ_JBIAVA010000010.1:127243-307115 GCF_042893535.1 Streptomyces sp. NPDC001599 | reverse complement strand
CCTTCTGCGTGCTCGCCTTTCTGTGGTGGCCCCCCTCCCGGTGGATCGTGCCCCCCCCCCCCAACCCCCCCCCCCCCCGGGGGGCGCCCCCCCCCCCCCGGGGGGGGGGCCCCCCCCCCGGGCGGGGGGGGCCCCCACCACAGCCGTGAAGCCACAAAGCCGCAAGCGCCGCGTCAGCGCACGAACACCCCCGCCTGACCCGCCAGGTCCAGGAAGTACTGCGGTGCCACACCGAGCACCACCGTGACCGCCACGCCCACGCCGATCGCCGTCATCGTCAGCGGTGACGGCACCGCGACGGTCGGGCCCTCCGGGCGCGGCTCGCTGAAGAACATCAGCACGATCACCCGGATGTAGAAGAACGCGGCGATCGCCGACGAGATCACGCCGACCACGACCAGCGGGGCCGCACCGCCCTCCGCCGCCGCCTTGAACACCGCGAACTTCCCCGAGAACCCGGAGGTCAGCGGGATACCGGCGAAGGCCAGCAGGAACACCGCGAAGACCGCCGCCACCAGCGGCGACCTGCGGCCGAGCCCGGCCCACTTCGACAGGTGCGTCGCCTCGCCGCCCGCGTCGCGGACCAGCGTGACGACCGCGAAGGCACCGATCGTGACGAAGGAGTACGCCGCCAGGTAGAAGAGGACGGACGAGATGCCCTCCGGCGTGGTCGCGATGACACCGGCGAGGATGAAGCCCGCATGCGCGATGGACGAGTACGCCAGCAGCCGCTTGATGTCGGTCTGCGTGATCGCGACGATCGCGCCGGCCAGCATCGTGACGATCGCCACGCCCCACATCACCGGCCGCCAGTCCCAGCGCAGGCCGGGCAGGACGACGTAGAGGATGCGCAGCAGGGCGCCGAAGGCGGCCACCTTGGTCGCCGCCGCCATGAAGCCGGTCACGGGCGTCGGCGCACCCTGGTACACGTCCGGCGTCCACATGTGGAACGGCACCGCGCCCACCTTGAACAGCAGGCCCATGACGATCAGCGCGGAGCCGACGAGCAGCAGCGCGTCGTTGCCCATGGTGTCGGCGAGCGCCGGGGTGACGTTCTGGACGGTGCCGTCGACGACCTGGGCGATCGTGCCGTACGACATCGAGCCCGCGTAGCCGTAGAGCAGCGCGATGCCGAACAGGGTGAACGCCGAGGCGAAGGCGCCGAGCAGGAAGTACTTGACCGCCGCCTCCTGCGACATGAGCCGCTTGCGGCGGGCCAGCGCGCACAGCAGGTACAGCGGGAGGGAGAAGACCTCCAGCGCCACGAAGAGCGTCAGCAGGTCGTTGGCCGCCGGGAAGACCAGCATGCCGGCGACGGCGAAGAGGAAGAGCGGGAAGACCTCCGTCGTGGTGAAGCCGGCCTTGACCGCCTTCTGCTCGCTCTCGCTGCCGGGCACGGCGGCGGCCTGCGCGGCGAAGGAGTCGACGCGGTTGCCGTGCACCTCCGGGTCGAGGCGGCGCTCGGCGAAGGTGAACAGGCCGACCAGGCTGGTCAGCAGGATGGTGCCCTGCAGGAACAGGGCCGGTCCGTCGACGGCGACGGCGCCCATCGCCGCGATCCCGGCCTTGGTCGTGCCGTACCCGCCCGCCGCGAGCGCGACGATCGCCGCGAACGCCGCGATCAGGGCGACGGCGGACACGAACATCTGCGCGTAGTAGCGGGACCTGCGCGGCACGAAGGCCTCGACCAGGATTCCGATGATCGCCGCGCCGAGGACGATGAGGACGGGCGACAACTGCCCGTACTCGATCTTCGGGGCGTCGATCTTGGCGATCGGGTCGGCCGCCGTCGCCGCCGTTGTCCACAGGCTGTGGACGGCTGATGCGCTCACTTGGCCGCCTCCACCTCAGGCTGGGGGTCCGTCTTGTGTACGTCGGACATGGTCTGCTCCACCGCCGGGTTGACGATGTCCGTCACGGGCTTCGGGAAGACGCCCAGGAAGATCAGCAGCGCCACCAGCGGTGCCACGACCACCAGCTCGCGCACCCGGAGGTCGGGCATCCCGTTCACCTCGGCCTTCACCGGGCCCGTCATCGTCCGCTGGTAGAGGACGAGGGTGTAGAGAGCGGCGAGGACGATGCCGAGGGTGGCGATGATGCCGATCACCGGATAACGGGTGAACGTGCCGACCAAGACCAGGAACTCACTGACGAAGGGCGCGAGGCCCGGCAGGGAGAGGGTCGCGAGGCCGCCGATCAGGAAGGTGCCGGCCAGGATCGGGGCGACCTTCTGCACACCGCCGAAGTCGGCGATGAGCCGCGAGCCGCGCCGCGAGATCAGGAATCCGGCGATCAGCATCAGCACGGCGGTCGAGATGCCGTGGTTGACCATGTACAGCGTGGCGCCGGACTGGCCCTGGCTGGTCATCGCGAAGATGCCCATGATGATGAAGCCGAAGTGCGAGATCGACGCGTAGGCGATCAGCCGCTTGATGTCGCGCTGGCCGACCGCGAGCAGCGCGCCGTAGATGATGCTGATGACCGCCAGGACCAGGATGACCGGCGTCGCCCACTTGCTGGCCTCCGGGAAGAGCTGGAGGCAGAAGCGGAGCATCGCGAAGGTGCCGACCTTGTCGACGACCGCCGTGATGAGCACGGCGACCGGCGCGGTCGACTCCCCCATGGCGTTGGGCAGCCAGGTGTGCAGCGGGAACAGCGGCGCCTTCACCGCGAAGGCGAAGAAGAAGCCGAGGAACAGCCAGCGCTCGGTGTTGGTCGCCATGTCCAGCGAGCCGTTGGCCCGGGCCTCGGCGATCTCCGTGAGCGAGAAGTTCCCGGCGACCACGTACAGGCCGATCACCGCGGCCAGCATGATCAGACCGCCGGCCAGGTTGTAGAGGAGGAACTTCACCGCGGCGTACGACCGCTGGGTCGCCGCCGTCTTCTCGCCGTGCTCGTGCGCCCGGTCCCCGAAGCCGCCGATCAGGAAGTACAGCGGGATCAGCATGGCTTCGAAGAAGATGTAGAAGAGGAAGACGTCGGTGGCCTCGAAAGAGATGATCACCATCGCCTCGACGGCCAGGATCAGGGCGAAGAAGCCCTGCGTCGGCCGCCACCGGCTGCTGCCGGTCTCCAGCGGGTCGGCGTCGTGCCAGCCCGCGAGGATGATGAACGGGATCAGCAGGGCGGTCAGCGCGATCAGCGCCACCGCGATGCCGTCCACGCCCAGTTCGTACCGGACGCCGAAGTCCGCGATCCAGGAGTGGGACTCGGTGAGCTGGTAGCGGTCGCCGTCGGGGTCGAAGCGGACCAGGACCGCGATCGCCAGCCCGAGCGTGGCCAGCGAGACCAGCAGCGCCAGCCACTTGGCCGCGGTGCGTTTCGCGGCCGGCACGGCTGCCGTGGCGATCGCCCCGACGGCCGGGAGGGCCGCCGTGACTGTCAGCAGGGGAAAGGACATCGGTATCAGACCGCCCTCATCAGCAGGGTCGCGGCGACGAGGAGTGCCGCACCGCCGAACATCGAGACCGCGTACGAGCGCGCGAAGCCGTTCTGCAGCTTGCGCATCCGCCCGGACAGGCCGCCGACCGAGGCCGCCGTCCCGTTGACGACTCCGTCGACCACCGTGTGGTCGACGTAGACCAGGGAGCGCGTCAGGTGCTCGCCGCCCCGGACCAGGACGACGTGGTTGAAGTCGTCCTGGAGCAGGTCGCGCCGGGCGGCCCGGGTGAGCAGCGACCCGCGCGGGGCGACGGCCGGGACCGGACGGCGCCCGTACTGGGCCCAGGCGACGGCGACGCCGATGACCATGCAGGCCACCGTCGCCCCGGTGACCGCCCCGGCGCTGATCGGGGAGTCGCCGTGGCTGTGCCCGGTGATGGGCTCCAGCCAGTGCATGAAGCGGTCGCCGATGCTGAAGAAGGCACCGGCCCCGACCGATCCGACGGCCAGCACGATCATCGGGATCGTCATGAGGCCCGGCGACTCGTGCGGGTGCGGGGGCTCGTACGCGCCGCGTGTCTCGGCCGCGGGCTCCACGTCCGGCTTCGCGGGCGACGGCGTCGGGGCGTTGCGCCAGCGCTCCTCGCCGAAGAACGTCATCAGCATCACGCGCGTCATGTAGTAAGCGGTGATGGCCGCGCCCAGCAGGGCGCAGGCGCCGAGGATCCAGCCCTCGGTGCCGCCCTTGGCGAACGCCGCCTCGATGATCTTGTCCTTGGAGAAGAAGCCGGACAGGCCCGGGAAGCCGATGATGGCGAGGTAGCCGAGCCCGAAGGTGACGAAGGTGACCGGCATGTACTTGCGCAGTCCGCCGTAGCGGCGCATGTCGACCTCGTCGTTCATGCCGTGCATGACGGAACCGGCGCCGAGGAACAGCCCGGCCTTGAAGAAGCCGTGCGTCACCAGGTGCATGATCGCGAAGACGTAGCCGATCGGGCCGAGGCCCGCGGCGAGCACCATGTAGCCGATCTGCGACATGGTCGAACCGGCCAGGGCCTTCTTGATGTCGTCCTTGGCACAACCGACGATCGCACCGAAGAGCAGCGTGACCGCGCCCACGATGGTGACCACCAGTTGCGCGTCGGGCGCGCCGTTGAAGATCGCGCCGGAGCGGACGATCAGGTACACGCCCGCCGTCACCATGGTCGCGGCGTGGATGAGGGCCGAGACCGGGGTCGGGCCCTCCATCGCGTCACCGAGCCAGGACTGCAGCGGCACCTGGGCGGACTTGCCGCAGGCGGCCAGCAGCAGCATCAGGGCGATCGCGGTGAGCTTGCCCTCGTCCGCCCCGGCCGCCAGCCCGGCCTCCCCGTGGCCGCCGAGCACCGGCCCGAAGGCGAAGGTGCCGAACCACAGGAACATCAGCATGATGCCGATGGACAGGCCCATGTCGCCGACGCGGTTGACCAGGAAGGCCTTCTTCGCGGCGGTGGCGGCGCTGGGCTTGTGCTGCCAGAAGCCGATCAGCAGGTAGGAGGCGAGACCCACGCCCTCCCAGCCGACGTACAGCAGCAGGTAGTTGTCGGCGAGGACGAGGATCAGCATCGCCGCGAGGAACAGGTTCAGATAGCCGAAGAAGCGGCGGCGGCGCTCGTCGTGCTCCATGTACGCGACCGAGTACAGGTGGATGAGCGAGCCGACGCCGGTGATCAGCAGGACGAACGTCATCGACAGCTGGTCGAGCCGGAAGGCGACGTCGGCCTGGAAGCCCTCCACCGGGATCCAGCTGAACAGGTGCTGCGTCAGGGTGCGGTCCTCGGCGCCGCTGCCGAGCAGGTCGGCGAAGAGGACGACGCCGATCACGAAGGACACGGCGGCCAGCAGCGTGCCGATCCAGTGGCCGACGCGGTCCAGCCGGCGTCCGCCGCACAGCAGGACGACCGCTCCTAGCAGGGGCGCCGCCACCAGCAGCGCAATCAGGTTCTCCACGTTTCAGCAGCCCCTCACAGCTTCATCAGGCTGGCGTCGTCGACCGAGGCCGAGTGGCGGGAACGGAACAGGGACACGATGATCGCGAGCCCGACCACGACTTCCGCGGCGGCGACGACCATCGTGAAGAAGGCGATGATCTGGCCGTCGAGGTTGCCGTGCATGCGGGAGAAGGCGACGAACGCGAGGTTGCAGGCGTTGAGCATCAGCTCGATGCACATGAAGACCACGATCGCGTTGCGCCGGATCAGCACGCCGGTGGCACCGATCGTGAACAGCAGGGCTGCGAGATACAGGTAGTTGACGGGGTTCACTTCGACGCCTCCTCGGACTGCTTGGAGTTGTCGGGGCCGACCGCCTTGCGTTCCAGCCGGTCCTCGGCCCGCTGCTCCAGCGCCTTCAAGTCGCCCAGCGCCTCCATCGACACGTCGCGGATCTGGCCCCGCTCGCGCAGTGTCTTGCTGACGGTCAGCTCGGAGGGGGTGCCGTCGGGCAGCAGCCCGGCGATGTCGACCGCGTTGTGCCGGGCGTACACGCCGGGTGCCGGCAGCGGCGGCAGGTGCTTGCCGTCGCGGATGCGCTGCTCGGACAGCTCGCGCTGGGTCCTGGCGCGCTCGGTGCGCTCGCGGTGGGTGAGCACCATGGCACCGACGGCCGCCGTGATGAGCAGCGCGCCGGTGATCTCGAAGGCGAAGACGTACTTGGTGAAGATGAGGGACGCGATGCCCTCCACGTTGCCGTTCGCGTTGGCCTGGGCGAGGCCGGTGAACTCCGAGACGGAGGCGTTGCCGATGCCGGCGATCAGCAGGATGCCGAAGCCGAGCCCGGACACCAGGGCCAGCCAGCGCTGGCCCTTGATGGTCTCCTTCAGGGAGTCCGCCGCGGTGACACCGACGAGCATCACCACGAACAGGAACAGCATCATGATGGCGCCGGTGTAGACGACGATCTGCACGATGCCGAGGAAGTAGGCGCCGTTGGCGAGGTAGAACACCGCCAGGACGATCATCGTCCCGGCGAGGCACAGCGCACTGTGCACGGCCTTCTTCATGAAGACGGTGCACAGGGCGCCGATCACCGCGACGGTGCCGAGGATCCAGAACTGGACGGCCTCTCCGGTGGAGGTGCCGGCGGAGAGGGTCACCTCGGCGGCGAGCTGCGCGCTCATCGGCGGATCACCTCCTCCGACGCCGGCTCGGTCGCGCCGAAGGTGGAGTCGCCCTCCTGGACGACCTCCCCCTTGGAGTGGGCGACCTGCTGGACCGTGCCGGGCGCGGCCTCGGTGACCAGGCCCCGGTAGTAGTCCTGCTCGTCGGTGCCCGGGTAGATGGCGTGGGGCGAGTCGACCATGCCCTCTTCGAGACCGGCGAGCAGCTGGTCCTTGGTGAAGATGAGGTTGGCGCGGCTGGAGTCGGCCAGCTCGAACTCGTTGGTCATCGTCAACGCGCGCGTGGGGCACGCCTCGATGCACAGTCCGCACAGGATGCAGCGGGCGTAGTTGATCTGGTAGACGCGGCCGTACCGCTCACCGGGCGAGTAGCGCTCCTCGTCGGTGTTGTCCGCGCCCTCCACGTAGATGGCGTCCGCGGGACAGGCCCAGGCGCACAGCTCGCAGCCGACGCACTTCTCCAGGCCGTCCGGATGGCGGTTGAGCTGGTGCCGCCCGTGGAAGCGTGGAGCGGTGGTCTTCTGCTGCTCCGGGTACTGCTCGGTCAACCGCTTCTTGAACATGGCCTTGAAGGTCACGCCGAAGCCGGCCACGGGATTCATGAAACCGGGATCGGTCCCCTTGTGGTCCACGTGTTCCGTGTTGTCCCTGTGCTCTTCGCGTTCCTCAGCCATCGGACGCCTCCTTTCCATCCGTAGGTCCGCCCGCAGGTCCGTCACTGTGAGTATCGGGCCCACCACTGACAATCAGCTCCCGCTCCCGGCGGGGACGGCGCCTGGGCACCGGCGGCACCTGCTGTCCGGGCATCGGCGGGACGGGGAATCCGCCGGCCATCGGGTCGAAGGCGGCCCCTGCCTCGGTCCCGGTTCCGGTCTCGGCAGGCTGGTCGGCGGCCTTGCCGCCCTTGTCGCGGTACATGTCGACGAGGAAGGACAACAGCAGCAGGACCAGGACGCCGCCGCCGATGTACAGGGCGATGTCGCTGAAGCCGTAGTTCTCGTTCCTGAGGGCCCGCACGGTCGCGACCAGCATCAGCCAGACCAGGGAGACCGGAATGAGGACCTTCCAGCCGAGTTTCATCAACTGGTCGTAGCGGACCCGGGGCAGGGTGCCGCGCAGCCAGATGAAGAAGAAGAGCAGCAACTGGACCTTGACCACGAACCAGAGCAGCGGCCACCAGCCGTGGTTGGCACCCTCCCAGAAGGTGCTGATCGGCCAGGGGGCCCGCCAGCCGCCGAGGAACAGCGTGGTGGCGACCGCCGAGACCGTCACCATGTTCACGTACTCGGCGAGCATGAACATCGCGAACTTGATCGACGAGTACTCGGTGTTGAAGCCGCCCACCAGGTCGCCCTCGGACTCGGGCATGTCGAAGGGGGCACGGTTGGTCTCGCCGACCATCGTGACGACGTAGAGGATGAAGGAGACCGGCAGCAGCACGATGTACCAGCGGTCGTCCTGCTGGGCGACGATCTCCGAGGTCGACATCGAACCGGAGTAGAGGAACACCGAGGCGAACGCGGCGCCCATCGCGATCTCGTAGGAGATCATCTGGGCGCAGGAGCGCAGTCCGCCCAGCAGCGGGTACGTCGATCCGGAACTCCACCCGGCGAGCACGATGCCGTAGATGCCGACCGAGGCGACCGCCAGGATGAACAGCATCGCGATCGGCAGGTCGGTCAGCTGCATCGCGGTGCGGTGGCCGAAGATCGAGACCTCGTTGCCGGCCGGCCCGAAGGGAATCACCGCGATCGCCATGAAGGCCGGGATGGCCGCCACGATCGGCGCGAGGACGTAGACCGCCTTGTCGGCGCGCTTGACGACGAGGTCTTCCTTGAGCATCAGCTTGATGCCGTCGGCGAGCGACTGGAGCATGCCCCAGGGGCCGTGCCGGTTCGGACCGATGCGCAGCTGCATCCAGGCGACGACCTTGCGCTCCCACACGATGGAGAACAGCACGGTCACCATCAGGAAGGCGAAGCAGAACACCGCCTTGACGACGACCAGCCACCAGGGATCGGTGCCGAACATCGAGAGGTCTTCAGCGGCGAGGTACGGGCTCATGCCTCCACCTCCTTGGGGGCGGCGCCCGCGGGCGTCGCCGGACCGATGCGGACGAGGGTTCCGGGCAGTACCCCGGCGTCGGAGGCGACGCCGGAGCCCGCCGAGTTCAGCGGAAGCCAGACCACCCGGTCGGGCATCCCCGTGACCTGCAGCGGGAGTTCGACGACTCCGGCGGGACCGGTCACGGCGAGGACGTCGCCGTCCTTGACGCCCGCCTCGGCTGCCGTGGCGGCCGACAGTCGCGCGCGGGCGGCGTGCCGGGTGCCTGCGAGTGCCTCGTCGCCCTGCTGCAACAGTCCCTGGTCGAGCAGGAGCCGGTGCCCGGCCAGTACGGCCTCTCCGGCGGCCGGTCGCGGCAGCGCACTCGCGGTCTGCAGCGGCTCACCGGCCCGCGGCCCGTCCCAGGCGCCGAGCCGGTCGATCTCCGCGCGCGTGGTGCGCAGATCGGGCAGGCCCAGGTGTACGTCCATGGCGTCGGCCAGCATCTGCAGGACGCGGGCGTCGGTGGGGGCGAGACGGCGGGTCATCTGGTCGGGCTTGAGCGCGGCCTCGAAGAAGCGCACCCTGCCCTCCCAGTTGAGGAAGGTGCCGGGCTTCTCGGCGACCGCGGCGACCGGCAGGACGACGTCGGCGCGTTCGGTGACCTCGCTGGGCCGCAGCTCCAGCGACACCACGAACCCGGCCTCGTCGAGTGCCGCACGCGCGCGCGTGGGGTCGGGCAGGTCGGCGACCTCCACGCCCGCCACGAGCAGCGCCTGGAGTTCGCCCCGGGCCGCGGCCTCGACGATCTCGCCGGTGTCACGGCCGTAGCGGTGCGGGAGGTCGGCCAGGCCCCACAGGGCGGCGACCTCCTCACGCGCGCGCGGGTCGGTCGCCGGGCGCCCACCGGGCAGCAGCGACGGCAGCGCGCCCGCCTCGATCGCGCCGCGCTCCCCGGCCCGGCGCGGGATCCACACCAGCCGGGCCCCGGTCGCCGTCGAGGTCCGTACGGCGGAGGTGAGGCCTCCGGCCACGGACGCCAGCCGTTCGCCGACGACGATCACGGCGCCCTCGGCGCGCAGGGCCTCGGCCGCCTGGGCGCCGCCCTCCTCCAGGCCGACGCCGCTCGCGAGGGCGTCCAGCCACTCGGTCTCGGTGCCGGGAGCGGCGGGGAGCAGGGTGCCACCCGCCTTCTCCAGGCCCCGCGTGGCGTGCGTGGCCAGCGAGAAGACCTTCTGCCCGTGCTTGCGCCAGGCCTTGCGCAGCCTCAGGAAGACACCGGGCGCCTCCTCCTCGGCCTCGAAGCCGACCAGCAGCACTGCGGGCGCTTTCTCCAGCGACGTGTACGTGACGCCGGTTCCGTCGAGGTCACGGCCCCGTCCGGCGATCCGGGCGGCCAGGAAGTCGGCCTCCTCGGCGCTGTGCACGCGCGCGCGGAAGTCGATGTCGTTGGTGTCGAGCGCCACGCGCGCGAACTTGCTGTACGCGTAGGCGTCCTCGACGGTGAGCCGCCCGCCGGTCAGGACGCCGGTGCGGCCCCTGGAGGCGAGCAGTCCCTGCGCGGCGATCTGGAGCGCCTCCGGCCAGGAGGCCGGCTCCAGCTCGCCCTCCGCGTTGCGCACCAGGGGCGTGGTGAGCCGGTCCCGCTGCTGGGCGTACCGGAACCCGAAGCGCCCCTTGTCGCAGATCCACTCCTCGTTGACCTCGGGCTCGTTGGCCGCGAGGCGCCGCATGACCTTGCCGCGCCGGTGGTCGGTGCGGGTGGCGCAGCCGCCGGAGCAGTGCTCGCACACCGACGGCGAGGAGATCAGGTCGAAGGGCCGGGAGCGGAACCGGTACGCCGCCGAGGTGAGCGCGCCTACCGGGCAGATCTGGATGGTGTTGCCGGAGAAGTACGACTCGAAGGGGTCGCCCTCGCCGGTGCCGACCTGCTGGAGCGCGCCCCGCTCGATCAGCTCGATCATCGGGTCGCCCGCGACCTGGTTGGAGAACCGGGTGCAGCGGGCGCACAGCACGCAGCGCTCGCGGTCGAGCAGGACCTGCGTGGAGATCGGCACGGGCTTCTCGTAGGTCCGCTTCTTGCCCTCGAAGCGGGAGTCGGCCTGGCCGTGCGACATGGCCTGGTTCTGCAGGGGGCACTCGCCGCCCTTGTCGCAGACCGGGCAGTCCAGCGGGTGGTTGATGAGCAGCAGCTCCATCACACCGTGCTGGGCCTTCTCGGCGACGGGCGAGGTGAGCTGGGTCTTCACCACCATGCCGTCGGTGCAGGTGATGGTGCAGGACGCCATGGGCTTGCGCTGGCCCTCGACCTCGACGATGCACTGGCGGCAGGCGCCGGCCGGGTCGAGGAGGGGGTGGTCGCAGAACCGGGGGATCTCGATGCCGAGCTGCTCGGCGGCCCGGATGACCAGGGTGCCCTTGGGGACACTGATCTCGGCGCCGTCGATCGTCAGCGACACGAGGTCCTCCGGCGGGACCGCCGCCTCTCCCCCTCCCGAGGGAGCATTGGTGGTCACTGTCATGCCTTCACCTCCGTGCGGTCGGCCCAGGCCGTCGACTTGGCCGGGTCGAAGGGGCAGCCGCGGCCCGTGATGTGCTCCTCGTACTCCTCGCGGAAGTACTTGAGCGAGGAGAAGATCGGCGAGGCGGCACCGTCGCCGAGGGCGCAGAAGGACTTGCCGTTGATGTTGTCGGCGATGTCGTTCAGCTTGTCGAGGTCGGACATCTGTCCCTTGCCGGCCTCGATGTCGCGCAGCAACTGGACCAGCCAGTAGGTGCCTTCGCGGCAGGGTGTGCACTTGCCGCAGGACTCGTGTGCGTAGAACTCGGTCCAGCGGGTGACGGCGCGCACGACGCAGGTCGTCTCGTCGAAGCACTGGAGCGCCTTGGTGCCGAGCATGGAACCGGCGGCGCCCACTCCTTCGTAGTCGAGGGGGACGTCGAGGTGCTCGTCGGTGAACATCGGCGTCGAGGAACCGCCGGGCGTCCAGAACTTGAGCCGGTGGCCGGGGCGCATGCCGCCGCTCATGTCGAGGAGCTGGCGCAGCGTGATGCCGAGCGGGGCCTCGTACTGGCCGGGGCCCGCGACGTGGCCGCTGAGCGAGTAGAGCGTGAAGCCGGGGGACTTCTCGCTGCCCATCGACCTGAACCAGTCCTTGCCCTTGTTCAGGATCGCGGGAACTGAAGCGATCGATTCGACGTTATTCACCACAGTCGGGCACGCATAGAGGCCCGCGACGGCAGGAAAGGGGGGACGGAGCCGCGGTTGACCCCGGCGGCCTTCGAGCGAGTCGAGCAGTGCGGTCTCCTCACCGCAGATGTACGCGCCCGCGCCCGCGTGCACGGTGAGGGTGAGGTCGAGTCCGCTGCCCAGGATGTTCTCGCCGAGAAAGCCGGCCTCGTGGGCCTCGCGCACGGCCTCGTGCAACCGCCGCAGCACTGGGACGACTTCACCACGCAGATAGATGAAGGCATGCGAAGACCGGATGGCGTAACACGCGATGACGATGCCCTCGATGAGGCTGTGCGGGTTCGCGAAGAGGAGCGGGATGTCCTTGCAGGTCCCTGGCTCCGACTCGTCGGCGTTGACAACTAGATAGTGAGGCTTGCCGTCCCCCTGAGGAATGAACTGCCACTTCATCCCCGTCGGGAACCCGGCACCGCCGCGTCCACGCAGACCGGACTCCTTGACGTACGCGATCAGGTCGTCCGGCGCCATGGCCAGCGCCTTGCGGAGTCCCTCGTACCCCTCGTGCCTCCGGTAGACGTCGAGAGTCCACGACTCGTCCTCGTCCCAGAAGGCCGACAGCACGGGTGCGAGCAGCTTCTCCGGGCTGCTGCCCCTGATCTCGGCTGCCACGGTCATCACTCCCCCTCCTCGGCGGTAGGCCCTGCCGGGTTGGAAGGGTCGGATGCCGATGTGTCCTGCGGCGCGTCGTGCGAGCTGAGGTGTTCCGTCGGGGACGGGTCGTGCACGGCCCGGTCCTGCGGCGCGTCGTGCGGTCCGCCGTCCCGCGGGTGCACCACGCGCGCGGCGGACGCCTCGCCCTTGGCGAGCTTGAGCCCGGCCAGAGATGCGGGACCCGCGCTGCCGCCGGCCGCGACGGCGCCGTCCCGCTCGTCGGGGAAGCCCGCCAGGATCCGGGCGGTCTCCTTGAAGGTGCACAGCGGCGCACCGCGCGTGGGCGTCACCGGCCGTCCCGCGCGCAGGTCGTCGACGAGGGCCTTGACGCTCGCCGGGGTCTGGTTGTCGAAGAACTCCCAGTTGACCATCACGACCGGTGCGAAGTCGCAGGCCGCGTTGCACTCGATGTGCTCCAGGGTGACCTTGCCGTCCTCGGTGGTCTCGCCGTTGCCGACGCCGAGGTGTTCCTGGAGGGACTCGAAGATCGCGTCGCCGCCCATCACCGCGCACAGCGTGTTGGTGCACACGCCGACCTGGTAGTCGCCGCTCGGCCCGCGCCGGTACATGGTGTAGAAGGTGGCGACCGCGGTGACCTCGGCGGTGGTGAGGCCCAGCATGTCCGCGCAGAACTGCATCCCGGTGCGCGTGACGTGCCCCTCCTGCGACTGCACGAGGTGCAGCAGCGGCAGGAGGGCGGACCGGGAGTCCGGGTAGCGGGCGATGACCTCGCGCGCGTCGGTCTCCAGCCGGGCCCGGACGTCGTCCGGGTAGGCGGGCGCGGGCAGTTCCGGCATGCCCAGGCTGACGCCCCGCTCCGAAGAAGAGGTGGTCACCGGTCGACGCCTCCCATCACGGGGTCGATGGACGCCACGGCGACGATGACGTCGGCGACCTGGCCGCCCTCGCACATCGCCGCCATGGCCTGCAGGTTGGTGAAGGACGGGTCGCGGAAGTGGACCCGGACGGGGCGGGTGCCGCCGTCGGAGACGACGTGCACCCCGAGTTCGCCCTTGGGCGACTCGACCGCCGTGTACGCCTGTCCCGGCGGCACCCGGAAGCCCTCGGTGACCAGCTTGAAGTGGTGGATCAGGGCCTCCATGGAGGTGCCCATGATCTTCTTGATGTGGTCGAGGGAGTTGCCCAGGCCGTCCGGCCCCAGGGCGAGCTGGGCGGGCCAGGCGATCTTCTTGTCGGCGACCATGACCGGGCCGGGCTGGAGCCGGTCCAGGCACTGCTCGACGATCCTGAGCGACTGGCGCATCTCCTCCAGCCGGATCAGGAAGCGACCGTAGGAGTCGCAGGTGTCGGCGGTCGGGACGTCGAAGTCGTACGTCTCGTAGCCGCAGTACGGCTGGGTCTTGCGCAGGTCGTGCGGGAGGCCGGTGGACCTGAGGACGGGGCCGGTGGCGCCGAGGGCCATGCAGCCGGCCAGGTCGAGGTAGCCGACGTCCTGCATGCGGGCCTTGAAGATGGGGTTCCCGGTGGCGAGCTTGTCGTACTCCGGGAGGTTCTTGTTCATCTTCTTCACGAACTCGCGGATCTGGTCCACCGCACCCGGCGGCAGGTCCTGGGCGAGCCCGCCCGGGCGGATGTACGCGTGGTTCATCCTGAGGCCGGTGATCAGCTCGTAGATGTCGAGAATCAGTTCACGATCGCGGAACCCGTAGATCATGATCGTGGTGGCGCCCAGCTCCATGCCGCCGGTGGCGATGGCCACCAGGTGCGAGGAGAGCCGGTTCAGCTCCATGAGCATGACCCGGATGATCGTGGCCCGGTCCGGGATCTGGTCCTCGATGCCGAGGAGCTTCTCGACGCCCAGGCAGTACGCCGCCTCGTTGAAGAACGGCGTCAGGTAGTCCATGCGCGTCACGAACGTGGTGCCCTGCGTCCAGGTCCGGTACTCGAGGTTCTTCTCGATGCCGGTGTGCAGGTAGCCGATGCCGCAGCGGGCCTCGGTGACTGTCTCGCCGTCGATCTCCAGGATGAGGCGGAGCACGCCGTGCGTGGACGGGTGCTGCGGGCCCATGTTGACGACGATGCGCTCGTCGTCGGCGCGGGCCGCGGACTGGACGACCTCGTCCCAGTCACCGCCGGTGACCGTGTAGACGGTGCCTTCGGTCGTCTCCCTGGGGGAGGCGTGGGAAGTGCTCACGAGTACGACCTCCGCTGGTCCGGAGCCGGGATCTGGGCACCCTTGTACTCGACGGGGATGCCGCCGAGGGGGTAGTCCTTGCGCTGCGGAAAGCCCTGCCAGTCGTCCGGCATCATGATCCGCGTCAGGGCCGGGTGATCGTCGAAGACGATGCCGAAGAAGTCGTACGTCTCGCGCTCGTGCCAGTCGTTGGTCGGATAGACGGAGACCAGCGACGGGATGTGCGGGTCGGCGTCGGGGGCGCTGACTTCGAGGCGGATCAGCCGGTTGTGGGTGATCGAGCGCAGGTGGTAGACGGCGTGCAGCTCGCGGCCCTTGTCGTGCGGGTAGTGGACGCCGCTGACGCCGGTGCACAGTTCGAAGCGCAGGGCCGGGTCGTCGCGCAGGGTGCGGGCGACGCGGACCAGGTGCTCGCGCTCGATGTGGAAGGTCACCTCGCCGCGGTCGACGACCGTCTTCTCGATGGCGTTCTCGGGCAGGAGCCCCTGCTCCTCCAGCGCGCCCTCGAGTTCGTCGGCGACCTCGTCGAACCAGCCGCCGTAGGGCCGGCTCGCCGGTCCGGGGAGCCGGACGGAGCGGACCAGGCCGCCGTAGCCGGAGGTGTCGCCGCCGTTGTTGGCGCCGAACATGCCGCGCTGGACGCGGATCTCCTCGCCGCCCTGGCCCCGCTGGCCCGGGAGGTTCTCGGCGGACAGCTCCTTCTCGGGATTGACGTCGCCCGCGTCACCCGCGGTGTTGTTCGCGTCGCTCACCGCAGCAGCCCCTTCATCTCGATCGTGGGCAGGGCCTTGAGGGCCGCTTCCTCCGCCTCGCGGGCCGCTTCCTCGGCGTTGACCCCGAGCTTGGAGCCCTGGATCTTCTGGTGGAGCTTGAGGATGGCGTCCATCAGCATCTCGGGCCGCGGCGGGCAGCCGGGGAGGTAGATGTCGACCGGGACGACGTGGTCGACGCCCTGGACGATGGCGTAGTTGTTGAACATGCCGCCCGAGGAGGCGCAGACCCCCATGGAGATGACCCACTTCGGGTTCGGCATCTGGTCGTAGACCTGCCGCAGCACCGGTGCCATCTTCTGGCTGACCCGGCCCGCGACGATCATCAGGTCCGCCTGCCGCGGCGAGCCGCGGAAGACCTCCATGCCGAAGCGCGCCAGGTCGTAGCGGCCGGCGCCGGTGGTCATCATCTCGATGGCACAGCAGGCGAGGCCGAACGTGGCCGGGAAGACGGACGACTTGCGCACCCAGCCCGCGGCCTGCTCGACGGTGGTCAGCAGGAAGCCGCTCGGCAGTTTTTCTTCGAGTCCCATGTCAAAGGCCCCTCAGTCCCATTCCAGGCCGCCGCGCCGCCATACGTACGCGTACGCGACGAAGACGGTGAGCACGAAGAGCAGCATCTCCACGAGCCCGAAAATCCCCAGGGCGTCGAAGGTGACGGCCCAGGGGTAGAGGAAGACGATCTCGATATCGAAGATGATGAAGAGCATCGCCGTCAGGTAGTACTTGATGGGAAAGCGCCCGCCGCCGGCCGGCGTGGGGGTCGGCTCGATGCCGCACTCGTAGGCCTCGAGCTTCGCCCGGTTGTACCGCTTCGGACCGATCAGCGTGGCCATCACCACGGAGAAGATCGCAAAGCCTGCCCCGAGGGCTCCCAGTACGAGGATGGGCGCATACGCGTTCACCGCTCCTCGCTCCTCTCAGTCGGCACTGACTGCTGGCGGTTGCACTGGACTCACAGCCGCCCCAACAGCCCCACGAGCCCCGCCCGTCCCGACGAAGATCGCGAACATGTGAAGCAGGTCACAAGCCCAACTGCCTCGCATCCTATGCCCGACGCTCTGTGATCTGCGACACGGGGTATTGCACAAGCTTTGTGATCTCCACCACCTGACGAACGATCATGAAGTCGGATGAGCGGTGATCTTCACACAAGAAGCGTTCACCTGATCACCAGAGGTGACATTTTCGCTCGTCGTCGCTGGCCAGAGGGCCCGAGCAGGGTGCGTCTCCATATCAAGATGGTTCCCTTGCATGCAAATTGGCGCTGGACGTCTGCCCTTGATAGAGGAGGCGTTCACACATGAGAGGGAGGACCGGGGGGCGGTGTGGACACGTGCACGCGTTCACGAGCGGCGACGCGCACCGGCGCCACCGCCGCGACGGCCACGACGGCCACTACGGCTCGAGCGGCGCACCCCGCACGCGACGGACGCGCCCGCTGGGGTAACCGTTCCGTGACCTGCGCCACATTCATGAGAGACGTCTGAGAACCGGGCTTGGCCAAGTGTCCCAACAAGTGGTAAGCGCGGGGCAATTCGGGCGTAACGATCAAAGACCGTGATCACAGGCCGGTTACAGCCCGTCCACTATGTCCGTTACGGCGTCAATAAAGAGCGACACGCCCGGGATTCGGCGGCCCGATTGAACAACTGTGGCGCAGCACACGTTTCTTGAAGGTATGGAGGAGCTACTGATACCGGTTGTCCCTATGTCCCACACCGCTCACATACGCAGCCACCGGAAGCCCCGCCGCAGCGCGTCGACGATCGCGATGCGGACCGGAGTTGCCGGTGGCGTCCTCAGCACCCTGGCAGTGGCCGGTGCGTCGGGGGCGGCCCACGCGGCCGAACCCGTGACGCAGACCCTCGAACTGCCCACCCTGACGGCCGACCTGGCCGCTCAGGTCGCCCAGTCCGCGGACGTCACGCAGCAGGCGGCCGCGAGCTACCAGCTGCAGGCCGAGCGTGACGCGGCGGCCGCCAAGGCCGCCAAGCAGGCCAAGGCGGACCTCGCCGAGGCCAAGAAGAAGGCCGCGGACGCCAGGAAGAAGGCCGCGGACGCCGCGCGCAAGGAGGCCGCCCAGCGCGCCTCGCGCGCCGCCGAGCGCACCACCCTGAGCGCATCCTCGGACACCGGCTCCTCCACCGGCACCGGCAGCAGCACCAGCACCGGCACGTCCACGGCGACCGGTTCGGCCGCCGCCGTCGTCTCCTTCGTGCAGGCCCAGGTCGGCAAGGCGTACGTCTCCGGCGCCACCGGTCCGTCCGCCTACGACTGCTCCGGTCTCGTGCAGGCCGCCTTCAAGCAGGTCGGCATCAGCCTGCCCCGCGTCTCCCAGGCGCAGTCGACGGCCGGCACCCAGGTCGGCCTGGACAACCTCCAGCCGGGCGACATCCTCTACTGGGGCGGCGCGGGCAGCGCGTACCACGTGGGTGTCTACGTCGGCGGCGGCATGTTCGTCGGCGCGCAGAACTCCTCCACGGGCGTCGTCGAGAGGCCGCTCTCCTACGACCCGCCGAGCGGCGCGGTGCGCGTGCTGTAAGCCGCACCCACCCGCTACACGCGCGAAAGGGCCGCAGCCGCTCGGGGGCTGCGGCCCTCCGTCCTGTCCTGGCATGCTCGGCGCGGGCCGGTTCCCACCGGCCCGTCCACGAGCCGAAGGAGAGAACGTCATGCCGAGTGTCTTCGTCCAGGGGCGGCCCACCGCCTCCTACCCCCCGTTCGCGCCCGAGGCCAGGCGCGGAGCGGTGCGGCGCGTCACCGAGGTCGGCGAGGAAGTGCTGCACCGGCCGTGCCGGGACGTCACGGAGTTCGGGCCCGACCTCGCCGCGCTCATCGACGACATGTTCCGCACGATGTACGTCGCGGAGGGGGCCGGACTGGCGGCCAATCAGGTCGGGGTCGACCTGCGCCTGTTCGTCTACGACTGCCCGGACGACGACGGTGTCCGACATGTCGGACACATCGTCAATCCTGTCCTCGACGCCCTCGACCCGGCCGCGCGCCGGCTGCTCGACGAGGGCGAGGGGTGCCTGTCGGTGCCGGGCGCCGTCATGGCCGTACCGCGGCCCGACCGGGCCGTCGTGCGCGGTCTGGACAAGGACGGCGTGCCGCTCCTCGTCGAGGGCTCCGGCTACTTCGCCCGCTGCCTCGCCCACGAGACCGACCACGTGAACGGGCACGTCTACCTGGACCGGCTCTCCGGCCGGGAACGGAAGGCGGCGCTGCGGCAGTCGGCGGACCGGCGCGAGGAGGTCTTCGCGCGCCGGGCCGCCAACGCCGCGGCCTTCGCCGCCTGACCGGCCCTCGGGCTTGCTCTCCGGGCCCGGTCTCAGAGCCCGGCCCGGCCTCAAAGCTCGGCCCGGCCTCAGGGCCCGGTCTCAGACCGGGCCCTCGGTTCACGCCTTCGGCGCGACCTTGCTCAGTCCGTTGATGATGCGGTCCATCGCGTCGCCGCCCGTCGGGTCCGTCAGGTTGGCGAGCATCTTCAGGGTGAACTTCATCAGGATCGGGTGGGTGAGGCCGCGCTGGGTCGCGATCTGCATGACCTTCGGGTTGCCGATGAGCTTCACGAAGGCGCGGCCCAGGTTGTAGTAGCCGCCGTAGGTGTCCTTCAGGACGCGCGGGTAGCGCTGCAGGGCGATCTCGCGCTGGGCCGGCGTCGCCCGCGCGTGGGCCTGGACGACGACGTCGGCGGCGATCTGGCCGGACTCCATGGCGTAGGCGATGCCCTCGCCGTTGAAGGGGTTCACCAGGCCGCCGGCGTCGCCGACGAGGAGCAGGCCCTTGGTGTAGTGGGGCTGGCGGTTGAAGGCCATGGGCAGCGCGGCACCGCGGATCGGGCCGGTCATGTTGTCCGGGGTGTAGCCCCAGTCCTCGGGCATGGACGCGCACCAGGCCTTGAGGATCTCGCGCCAGTCGAGTTCCTTGAAGGCGGCGGAGGTGTTCAGGACGCCCAGGCCGACGTTGGAGGTGCCGTCGCCCATGCCGAAGACCCAGCCGTAGCCGGGCAGCAGGCGGTCCTGCGGGCCGCGCCGGTCCCACAGCTCCAGCCAGGACTCCAGGTAGTCGTCGTCGTGGCGGGGCGAGGTGAAGTAGGTGCGGACGGCGACACCCATGGGGCGGTCCTCGCGGCGGTGCAGGCCCATCGCCAGGGACAGCCGGGTGGAGTTGCCGTCGGCGGCCACGACCAGCGGCGCGTGGAAGGTGACCTCGCGCTTGTCCTCGCCCAGCTTGGCGTGGACGCCGGTGATGCGGCCGGTGCGGTCGTCCACGATCGGCGTGCCCACGTTGCAGCGCTCGTACAGCCGGGCGCCTGCCTTCTGGGCCTGCCGGGCGAGCTGCTCGTCGAAGTCGTCGCGCTTGCGGACGAGTCCGTAGTCGGGGAAGGAGGCGAGATCCGGCCAGTCCAGCTGGAGGCGCGAGCCGCCGCCGATGATGCGCAGGCCCTTGTTGCGCAGCCAGCCGGCCTCCTCGGAGATGTCGATGCCCATGGCGACGAGCTGCTTGACCGCGCGCGGGGTCAGGCCGTCGCCGCAGACCTTCTCCCTGGGGAAAGCGGTCTTCTCCAGCAGCAGGACGTCGAGTCCCGACTTGGCCAGGTGGTACGCGGTCGTGGAGCCGGCCGGCCCCGCGCCCACGACGATGACGTCGGCGGTGTTCTCGGAGAGCGGCTCAGTCTCGACGGTCACGGCGGGATCTCCCCAAGTTCGGAATCTGCGTGCCGACCGGCACTGGTCATGGGCAGTCTATTCAGCGTCACCGATCACCCGGCTGAAGGGCTGCCCAGTGAAGCGACCTCTCCCCGTTGTACGGTTGCGCGTCCCCACCGACGAGGACGCCGTCGCCTGGCACCGGATCTTCGACGACCCGGACGTCATGGAGTTCCACGGCGGGAGGGCGGCGGAGCTGTCCGTCTACGAGGAGCTGACCGCCCGCCAGCGCCGACACGACGCCGAGCACGGCTTCTGCCTGTGGACCATGGTGGACGAGTCCGGGCAGGTCATAGGGTTCACCGGCGCCCAGCCGTGGCCGGGGGACTGGGGTCCCAAGGGCGAGATCGAGATCGGCTGGCGGCTCGGCCGGGCGCACTGGGGCAAGGGATATGTCACGGCGGCCGCGCGGCAGACGCTGGAGCGGGTCCGCGGTGCGGGTGTGGCGGAGGTGGTCGCGATGGTCAACGCGCGCAACGCCCGGTCCATCGCGGTCACGGAGCGGCTGGGCATGCGGCTCGCCGAGGTCTTCACGATCCCGCCCTCGAACCCGCCCTCGGACCCTTCCTCCGAGCAGCGGGGGCACTGCTACCGCCTCGACCTGCACCGGTAGCGAGACCCGAAAATGACTCAGAGTAACCAACTGTCACATTCAGCCACTTGACGCTTCCGGGCGGTGCCCGGCGGCGCTACTCTGCCGGGTACCGCTGGGGGTGACGTCCGTGCGCCTGGTATCCGAGAAACCCGATGTCCTCGTACCGCGCCTGGTCGGCCTCATGGCCGTGGACGCGTACGAGACCGCCCACGGACAGGGCCTGTCCCTGTACGCGCCGGACCGGCCGGACCTCCGGGCCGCCGTTGTCGACCACGTCGTACGCCAGTATCCGCGGCCCGGGGCACAGGTGCTCCGGGAGTCGACGGTGTACGTGTGGTTCGACTTCGGGGAGGGTGAGGGCGGCGGGGGCGTCCGCGAGCCGCGTGTGCCGCTTCCTCCGCCGGGCGGGCTTGGCCGGGAGCTGGCGGAGCCGGGGGGACCGCCCTCCTACTGCGCCGCCCTCAGCCCGCCTTGAACCCGCGGTGCAGTGTCACCACGCCGCCCGTCAGGTTGCGCCACGCGACCCTGGACCAGCCGGCCTTGCCCAGCCGCTCGGCGAGCGCCGGCTGGTCGGGCCAGGCCCGGATGGACTCGGCGAGGTAGACGTACGCGTCGGGGTTGGACGACACCGCGCGGGCCACCGGCGGCAGGGCGCGCATCAGGTACTCGGTGTAGACGGTGCGGAACGGCGCCCAGGTCGGGTGCGAGAACTCGCAGATGACGACCCGGCCGCCGGGCCGCGTCACCCGGTACATCTCGCGCAGCGCGGCGTCCGTGTCCTGGACGTTGCGCAGCCCGAAGGAGATGGTGACGGCGTCGAAGACGTCGTCCTTGAACGGCAGCCGCGTCGCGTCGCCCGCGGTGAACGGCAGCCAGGAGTGCCGTTCCTTGCCGACCTGGAGCATGCCCTGGGAGAAGTCGCAGGGGACGACGTAGGCGCCGGTGCGGGCGAAGGGGAGGGACGAGGTCGCCGTGCCGGCCGCCAGGTCCAGGACCTTCTGCGCCGGGCGGGCGTCGACGGCTCTGGCGACCGCCTTGCGCCACGCCCGGTCCTGGCCGAGCGAGAGCACGGCGTTCGTCAGGTCGTACCGTTCCGCGACGTGGTCGAACATCGAGGCGACTTCGTGCGGCTGCTTGTTCAGGGAAGCGCGGGTCACGGGCCCATTGTTGCAGCCCCGCCCCGCCCCGCGCCCCGCGCCCCGGAGCCGCAGCCCCCGGCTCACGGCTCACGGCTTAGGGCTCACGGCTCACGGCTCACGGCTCACGGCAGCAGGCGTGGTCTCCTCCGCGCGGCGACGTCCTCCACCCACCCGAACAGCAGCACGAACCCCGCGATCAGGACCCAGCCCACCCCGAGCAGGAACCACTGGCTCTCCAGCGGCAGGTACGCCGCGAAGGCGGGCACGTCCCAGAACCGGTCGATCAGGGGCACGGCCAGGACGAGGGCCAGCTCGTGCCAGAGGTAGACCGTCACCGCGCGGGCGTTGAACACCGTCACCAGCCGGTCCAGCCGCCGCAGCCGGACCAGCCCCGGGAGGCCGACCCCGAGCCGCGCCTTGGAGTACATCAGCAGCGTCACGAAACCGGCCGACCAGAAGGCCTGCGCGAGCGGGATGTCGTCGAGATCGTAGGTGCCGTACTCGCCCCGGTGCGCGAAGGCGTACCAGGCGCCGCAGGCGAGGGCCGCGAGCGACAGGACGACGACCGCGGCCGGTCTCAGGCGGGCCAGCACACCGTCGCGGTGCGCGAAGCCGAGGATCCAGCAGAAGAGGTACGTGGCGAGGTCGAGCAGCCCGGTGCCGAAGCGGTTCTCCGGCGGCCGCCAGAGGAAGTGGAACGCCACGACCGGCGCGAGGGACAGCAGCAGCACCGGCACGGGCGCGAGCCGGAAGACCCGCAGCAGCAGCGGGGAGAGCAGGACGAACCACAGATACGTCCTGAGGTACCAGAGGATCTCCCAGGCCTGCTCGCCCCACGCGCTGCCCGGCGGGTCGCCGAGCGGCACGACCCAGTAGACGATCTGCCACCCCGGCATCCAGCCGCGCGCCAGCATCGCCCCCACCACGAACAGGCCCCAGCACCAGAACGGCGGCAGCAGGCGGCGCAGCCGGCTCCTGAGCACCGCCGCCGCGGGCCGCTGGAGCGAGCGCGCCATCAGGGTGCCGGCCAGCCCGAACATGACGCCCATGGAAGGAAAGACCAGCCCCGCCCACGGCCAGCCGAAGGCGTGGTACGCGACGACCCGGACGAGGGCGAGGGCGCGCAGGACGTCGAAGTACCGGTCCCGGCCCAGCGCCGGGGCACCCCCTTCGGCGCGCACGGCCCGCGCAGTACGTCCGGCGCCTTTGCTGTGCGCCCCCATCAGCCGGTCCCCGGGGTCCCCGTCGGCGTCCCCACCTCGCCGGTCCGCCTCAGCTTCTGCCAGCGCAGCCGCCCGCCGGTCAGGGCGGTGACGCAGGAGTGGATGAGGACGAGGTACATCATCTGCCGGTACGCCAGCTGCTGGAGCGGCATCATCAGCAGATACCGGTACTTCTCCCGGTCGAGCCGGAAGGCGTACGCCGCGCACACCAGCTGCACGCCCAGCACCGCGAGCCACGCGAGGAGCGCCGCGCGGAAGTCGACGAACAGCATCGAGTAGACGGTGAACACGTCGATGAGCGGGGCGAAGACCGGCGTGACCACCTGGAAGAGCACCACCAGCGGCATCCCGACCCGCCCGAAACGGCCCGACGGGCCCCTGTCCGTCAGCGACCGGCGGTGCTTCCACAGTGCCTGCATCGTGCCGTACGACCAGCGGTAGCGCTGTGACCAGAGCTGGCCGAGCGACCCCGGCGCCTCCGTCCAGGCGCGGGCGTGCTCCTCGTAGACCACCCGCCATCCCGCGCGGTGCAGGGCGATGGTGATGTCGGTGTCCTCGGCGAGGGTGTCGTCGCTCATGCCGCCCGCCTGGAGGAGGGCCTCACGCCGGAACGCGCCGATCGCGCCCGGGATGGTCGGCATGCAGCGCAGCAGGTCGTACATGCGCCGGTCCAGGTTGAAGCCCATCACGTACTCGATGTGCTGCCAGGCGCCGATGAGGGTGCGCCGGTTGCCGACCTTGGCGTTGCCCGCGACCGCGCCGACGCCGGGGTCGGCGAAGGGCTGCACCAGGTGCCGTACGGTGTCGGGCTCGAAGACGGTGTCGCCGTCCATCATCACGACGATGCCGTACCGGGCGTGGCGGACGCCGTTGTTGAGGGCGGCGGGCTTGCCCGCGTTGGCCTGCCGCACGACCCGGACGTCCGGCAGCCCCAGGGACTCGGCGATCTCGGCCGTGCCGTCCGTCGACCCGTCGTCCACGACGATGATCTCGACGGGGTGCGTGCTGCGCGCGAGGGACCTCAACGTCGCCTCGATGCACTCCTTCTCGTTGTACGCCGGGACGATCACGCTCACCGGCCCGGTGACGGGCGGGCCCCAGCCGAACCGGCGTCTGTTGCGCTGCCGGTGATGACGGCGGGCGAGCAGCAGCATCATCGCGAACCGGCCCATGACGGCCACGCCCACGACGACGAGCCCGACCGACAGCGCGGGAACCGTCCACTCGGCCACGGCGACGGCCGCGATCAGCGCCTTGCCCTCGTAGAGGGTGGCGCCGGTGGCCCTGTGGTGGGCGGCCTGGAGCCCGCTTACGGGTTGCTGCTGCGACTGCTGCGACTGCTGTGCCTGCTGCGGCTGCTGTGCCTGCTGCGGCTGCTGATCGGCCATGACACCGCTGACCGTGGTGAAGGTGTAGCCCTTCGCCTTCATCTTCTCGATGTACTTCGGCAGCGCTTCGATCGTCTGCGACCGCTCGCCCCCGGCGTCGTGGAAGAGGACGGAGGCCCCCTCGCCGTCCTCCGGCGTCGCCCACTCGACGATCTTCGAGACGCCGGGCCGTTTCCAGTCGTCGCTGTCGGTGTCGATGAAGACGCTGGTGTAGCCGTCCTCGCCGAGGCTCTCGTAGACGGGCCAGCTGTAGTTGTCGATGGCGTCCGTCTGGGAGGAGTACGGCGCCCGGAACAGCGTGGTGGTGATGCCGGCCGCACCCGCCAGGGCGAGCTGGGTCTGCTCGATCTCGCGGGTGACGCGGGCCTGGCTCTGGTAGGAGAGGTCGACGTGGGTGAAGGTGTGGACGCCCA
Source organism: Streptomyces sp. NPDC001599 (assembly GCF_042893535.1). Taxonomy (NCBI): domain Bacteria; kingdom Bacillati; phylum Actinomycetota; class Actinomycetes; order Kitasatosporales; family Streptomycetaceae; genus Streptomyces; species Streptomyces sp. NPDC001599. The sequence continues at coordinate 282,235 of NZ_JBIAVA010000010.1, read as the reverse complement.
CCTCGTTGCCCTGCTCGACCATGTCCCGCACGATCCCCGGGTGGCGCGAGACCATCGAGCCGACCAGGAAGAACGTGCCGGGCACGTCGTACTTCTCCAGGATCTCCAGCACCTGCGGCGTCCAGGTGGGGTCGGGGCCGTCGTCGAAGGTCAGCACGATCGTCTTGTCCGGGACGGAGACGGTGGTGGCCCGTCCGCCGGGGAAGGACAGGATCGGCCCGCCGTCGAGCACGTCGTCGGGGACGTCGCTCGCCGAGGCTCCGGTGCGTACGCGCTGGTCGCCGCCGACCTCCGCACGCAGATAGCCGTCGAGGAGCATCACGCAGGTCAGCGCGAGCAGGAGGAGCAGGGCGAGGAGGACGCGCGGGCGTTGCAGTGCAGCGGCCCGGCCGGCGGCCCGTTCCATCCGGGAGGGGGCACGGCGGCGGCCCCGCGCGGGCGGGGTGGGGGGTGAGGTGGGCATGGTCATGAGCGTGGGGGCGTCCGGTCAGTCGGTGGGGGCGGTGGTGGCAGCGGCGGGACCGGTACCGGGGACCGCGCTGGGGAAATCGGAGGGCGCGAGGCTCGGCGGGACACCCGTGGGGGCGACACCGCCGCCCTGCGGACGTGTGCCGCCGCCGGGACCGGCGCCGCTCTCCGGTCCCCCACCACCGCCGTCGCCCCCGAAGGGCAGCAGCGAGGACGGGTTGACCGAGATGCCGACGCCCATGAAGGCCAGGCCCAGGACGGCCGTGTAGCCGACGCACACGAGTCCCACCAGCAGGCCCAGCCGGCGCAGCAGCCGGGCCCGGCGTCCGGTGCCGTCGACGAACACGGGCCCCCCGGCGGGCGCGGTGCCGCGTTTGCGACGTCGACCGCGCGTGGCGGCTCGGGAGGCGGTGACAGGCTCGGATTGCATGCCCCGGACGTTAAGGAGCCTTGCCTGTCGCGAACTGGCAGTTCCTTGAGAGATCCCGGTGAAAAGCGGCGATTCCTGTCCGTTTCCTGGGAGATGACACCGAACGGCGCCCTTTCCTCAGCGAAGGCCCAGGTAGGCGTGACACCTTCACTGGTCCGACGACGACCACGGACGAGAACGGGAGCGTGCGCTCATGAGGGTTCACCGGAACGCGGCAGCCGGGTGCGCCCTGTTGTTCACCCTGGCCACCGCGGGCTGCGCCGGACAGGACGGCACCACGGACGCGGCCCCCGCGTCTCCGTCCGGCTCGTCCGCGCCGACCACGGCCTACGCCCCCTACGTCAGTGCCACCACCGCCTCCGGCACCGACACGGCGGGCTCCCCCACGGCGTACAACCTGGCGTTCGTCATCTCGTCCTCGGACGGCGACTGCACCCCCCGCTGGAACGGCGTCCAGGACATCGACGACGCCTCCGTCGCCTCCCGCGTCGCGAAGCTGACGGAGTCCGGCGCCACCGTCCGCGTCTCCTTCGGCGGCGCCTCCGGCACAGAGCTGGCGGCGGCCTGCGACAGCGCCTCGGCACTCGCGGCGGCGTACGGCACCGCCCTGGACGCGGCCGGTTCGACACGGGCGGACTTCGACATCGAGGGCGACGCGCTGACCGACGCCGGCTCCGTCGCCCTGCGCTCGGAGGCGATCGCGCTGCTCCAGGAGCAACGGGACGGCCTGGAGGTCTCCTTCACCCTCCCGGTGATGCCCTCGGGCCTGGACACCGACGGCCTTGCACTGCTGGCGTCGGCCAACGACCACGGCGTACAGGTCTCCACGGTCAACCTCATGACCATGAACTACGGCGAGTCGTACACCGACGACATGGGTGACTACGCCGTCACCTCGGCCAAGGCCGCACACACCCAGCTGCGGAAGGTCTTCGGCACCTCCGACGCGGACGCCTGGCGGGGCATGGCCCTCACCTCGATGCTCGGCGTCAACGACGTCGCCGGTGAGACCTTCACGCTCGCGGACGCCGCCGAGGTCCGCGCCTTCGCCGAGGAGAAGGGCATCGCCTGGGTGTCGATGTGGGCGGCGTTCCGGGACAAGCGGTGCGCCGAGGACGCGCCGGCCACCGACGCGCTCACCGCGTGCAGCGGCGTGGCGCAGGAGGACGGGGCGTTCGGGACGGCGTTCGGCGCGTAGGCCGGGACGTCGGACGAGCCCCGCGGGACCGCGCGCTCAGCGCCCCCGGTACACCAGACGACCGCCCACGACGGTGGCCACACACGTGGACGCGCCCTCCCGCACGAGCGCGGCCCGGTCGGACACGTCGAACACCGCGAACCGGGCGGGCTTCCCGGGGGCGAGGGCGGGAAGCAGCACCAGCGGCACCGGCGAGAAGGACGCGGGCCCGGGCAGGGAGGCCGGACGCCCCGCCAGGGCGAGCCCCGCTCCGCGCACCGCGTCCAGGGCCGCGCGGCTTCGCAGCTCACCGGCGACGGCGACGGTGCCGTGCGCCAGCATGCGTTGTACCCCTCGGCGCGCGCTGGCGCCCCGCGCGGACGCGTCCGCACCGAGGAGCGCGAGCCCGCGCTCCCCGAAGATCGGCTCCGTGCCCAGCCGGTCCGCTTCGCGCGGGTCGGGGTGGTACGCCTGCTCCAGCAGTTCCGGGCCGTACGGGTTGAGCAGTCCGGGCGTCAGGATGCCGGGCCACCGGCGCACCCGCGCCCGGGGGTGATCGGCGGCCAGCGCCTCGTACGGGCCGACGGCGGCGATGTGCGCGCCGTCGACCACGACGGCCGTCTCGGGTGAGGATTCGCAGGCGTGGATCGTCAGCACGGCGGACTCAGTTGGGGGCGAGCAGCTTCAGCTCGGGGTGGGCCGTGCCGCCCTCGATCGCCGTGGAGGAGATGTGGGAGACGACGCGCTCGTCGACGGGGTCGTTCGCCGGGTCGTCGTGCACGACGAGGTGCTCGTACGTCGTGGCCCGCTGCGCCGGGACCCGCCCCGCCTTGCGGATCAGGTCGATGATCTCCAGCCGGTTGGACCGGTGCTTGGCGCCCGCGGAGGAGACGACGTTCTCCTCGAGCATGATCGAGCCGAGGTCGTCCGCGCCGTAGTGCAGGGAGAGCTGGCCGACCTCCTTGCCGGTGGTCAGCCAGGAGCCCTGGATGTGGGCGACGTTGTCGAGGAACACGCGGGCGATGGCGATCATCCGCAGGTACTCGAAGAGCGTGGCCTGCGTGCGGCCCTTCAGGTGGTTGTTCTCGGGCTGGTAGGTGTACGGGATGAAGGCGCGGAAACCGCCGGTGCGGTCCTGCACGTCCCGGATCATGCGCAGGTGCTCGATGCGCTCGGCGTTGGTCTCGCCGGTGCCCATCAGCATGGTGGACGTCGACTCGACGCCCAGCCCGTGCGCGATCTCCATGATCTCCAGCCAGCGCTCGCCGGACTCCTTCAGCGGCGCGATGGCCTTGCGCGGCCGCTCGGGCAGCAGCTCCGCACCGGCACCGGCGAAGGAGTCGAGCCCGGCGGCGTGGATCCGCCGGATCGCCTCCTCGACGGACACCTTCGAAATCCGCGCCATGTGCTCGACCTCGCTCGCCCCCAGGCTGTGGATGACGAGCTGCGGGAACTCCTTCTTGATGGCGGCGAAGTGCTCCTCGTAGTACTCGACGCCGTAGTCCGGGTGGTGGCCGCCCTGGAACATGATCTGCGTGCCGCCCAGCTCGACCGTCTCCGCGCAGCGGCGCAGGATGTCGTCGAGGTCGCGGGACCAGCCCTTCTTGGTGTCCTTGGGGGCCGCGTAGAAGGCGCAGAACTTGCACGCCGTGACGCACACGTTCGTGTAGTTGATGTTGCGCTCGATGATGTACGTGGCGATGTGCTCCGTACCGGCGTACTTGCGCCTGCGTACGGCATCGGCGGCGGCGCCCAGCGCGTGCAGCGGGGCGTCCCGGTAGAGGACGAGCGCCTCTTCGGGGGTGATCCGCCCACCGGCGGCGGCGCGGTCGAGGATGGGCTGAAGGTCGGCCTTCTCGGTCACCGGCGTCCCTTTCGCAAGGTTCGTAAGGGTTGTGGACGGACCTGCCCAGCGTACGCCAGGCGTTTTGCCCGCTCGTGCTCAGGCCGCGTACGCCCCGGCCAGGACGCCCAGGAAGGCGCCCGCGATGAGGAACGGCCCGAAGGGGATGGCCGTCTTGCGGTTCGCGCGCCGGGCGACGAGGAGGGCGCCGCCGTACAACGCCCCGAGCAGGAACCCGGCGAAGGTGCCCAGCATCAGGGTGGGCCAGCCGTACCAGCCGAGGACGGCACCGGCCGTGAGGGCGAGCTTGACGTCGCCGAAGCCCATGCCGGCCGGGTTGATGAGGAACAGCACGAGGTAGCCGGCGCCGAGGGCGAGGGCGCCCAGCAGGGCGGTCGTCCACTCCCCCGCGTGCTCGGGCACGAGCGCGGTGAACCCGAGCAGGACGAGGGCGGCGCCGGCGAGCGGCAGGGTGAGCGGGTCGGGCAGCCGCCGCACCTTCAGGTCGACGACGGCCAGCAGCACGCCGACCGGGGCGAGCAGGAGCCAGACGGCCGCCTCGGGCCTGGTTCCGGTGGCGGCGGCGAGGGCGGCGCAGACGAGGGCAGTGGCGACGGCGAGGGACGCGGTGCGCGGGCCGTAGGACGCCTGCTCGGCCGGACACTGCCCGCACCGGCCCCGGCCGAGCCAGCCGCGTACGGGGTGCCCGTCCGGACACCGCTCGCGCCACGCCTCCCCCGACGGGGCGGAGAACCGGTAGGACGCGCGGGGCAGCAACGCGCCCGTCGCCGCACCCCACAGCGCGGCGACGAGGACGACCACGAGATCGATGTCGATGGCGCTGTCGAGGGCGCTGCCGATGCCGGTGTCGACGGCGGTGACGATGCTCATCCGGCGGCGGAGACGCCCTCGCGCCAGGTCGGCAGCAGCTCGTCGAGCAGCGCCTCGGTGCGCGGCGGCACCCCGCGGGCTCCACTGCGGGCGACGAGGTCGGCGGCGAGGGCGCGCAGCCGGCCGGGATCCCCGGTGCTGTGCGTGGCGCGCAGCAGCTCGTGCCACAGGCGCTCGTCGGCGGGAGCGGTCCGCAGCGCCGCGTTCAGCGCCTCGATGGCCTTCTCCGCGCGGTCCTTCTCCAGGTGGAACTCGGAGAGCGCCAGGCCGGTGTCGGCGACGAGCAGCGGGAGCTGGGCGTCGACGATCTCGTGGGTGAGCCAGCGGTAGCGCCCCTCGGGCCGGTCGGCGAGCAGCGGCCCGCGCACCAGCACCAGCGCGTCGGTGAGCAGCCGCCCGCGCACCTGGCGGCTGCCGACGCCCCGGCCCTGCGTGGCCTCGTAGTAGAGGGAGCGCAGGACGTCGAGGTCGGAGACGACGGACTTGGCGAGGGTGAGCCGGCCGGTGGCGTCGGTGCCGAGCCGAGGGGTGCCGTCGGGGTCGGAGCCGAGCCAGGCCCGCAGCCGCTCCAGCAGCGCGTCGCGCACGTCCGCCGTCACACCGCGCGGCCACAGCGCGGAGGACAGCACGCGCGGGTGGACCCCCTCGCGGTGCAGCAGGAGCAGCGCCAGCGCCTCGTGCAGCAGGGCGCTGCGCTCGCCGTCGGGCGCGTCCAGGCCGATGATCTCGTACGACCCGACGAGGCGGGCGTACACCGCGGGCCGCCCCTGCTCGCTGATGTCGACGAGGAACGGCGGGGCGTTGGCCGGCCGGCCGGGCCCGCCCTCGGGGTCGGAGCCGGGGCCGGAGCCGGGGTCGGCGTCGGTGAACAGCTCGACGACGGCACGCCGCTGGGCGGCCGGCAGCAGCTGGGCGTCCAGTTCGAGCCCGAGCAGCGGCGCGAGCAGGCGGCCCTCGCCGGTGATCTCCATCTCCCAGGCGGCACCGGGCAGGTCGGCACCGCCGGTGCCGACGAGGTAGCCGATGCCGAGCCGGCCGGCGTCGGCGGCGAGTTCGGCCAGTCGCAGCGCGTCGTCGTCGGAGGGCTGGGCGGCCAGCAGGACGAGGTGCGGGGCCCAGCGCGTGTGCTGGGCGGGCCCGGTGCGGCCGGTGAGCACCGAGTCGTGCCCGGCGGTGCCGAGCGCGCCGCGCCGCTGCCGGGTCTCGGCGGACATGGTCTCGAAGAGGTCCTCGAACCCGTCGAGATGGCGGATCCGGTTGGGCGCGAGGGGGGTGAGATCGTCCCCGAACCCGACCAGGGTGATGGTCATACGGTCCGACCAGCCGTTGGTGGCCAGCTCGGCGGCGACCGACGCGAACACGGCGGCCCGGTCGGCCTCGGTGCCCCCGAGCGAGACGATGCCGGGCACGGCCTCCAGGTTGAGCAGCAACCGGGAGTCGTCCATGGTGCCGAGACTGACGAGCCCGGGGTACGGCGCGGCCGTCTCGGCCTCCTCGTACCCCTCGGCGTCGGCGCGGGCCAGCATCCAGAAGGTCTGGTCCTGCCCCTGCCGCCAGGGGGAGGGCGGCTTCCCGGCCGGCTGGGCGAGCTGGAGATGCAGGTCGCCGTTGCCGCTCATCCAGGCCGCGTAGACGACGGGCAGCGGGCGGGAGTCGGCGGTGAGGGAGGCGGCCAGCCCGCGCAGCGACCGGTCGAGCAGGCGTACGCCCTCGGGGTCGGCGCCGACGAGCAGCGCGTCCTGGACGTCCTGGGCGTCGCCGGTCGGCGTGGGCGGCTCCATGCCGCGCCGTCCGCCGACCGCGCCGAGCGCCGACTGCCACATCGCCTGCCGGCGCCGTCGCCCGAGAGCGCCGAGGAGACCGGCGGCGAGCAGCGGCGCGGTGAGCAGCGCCTCGGGCAGCCCGAAGGAGTCCCCGGCCTGTCCGGCGGCGGGGGCGGCGTGCTCCTGACCCGTACTGGGGACGGGAGTGGCCGGCGTGACGGGGTTGGCCGGGTCGGCGGGCGCGGGCCGTTGCTCGGGCAGGGAGACCTGCACGTCCCCGCCGCCGCTTCCCTGGGCGTGGTCCCCGGTCCGGGCGTAGTCGCTGATTTGCTGCTGCACCTGCTCGGAGACGTTCGGCGCCTCGTCGGGCATCTCGACCAGTTCGCCGCCGCGGGCGTCGCCGGGCATCTCCATGATCCAGCCGGGCCGGATGAGGCTGGCCTCCGACAGCCGGGACCCGTCGGGCTGCACCCGGTCCTTGTTGAGCTCGAAGATCTCCTTGTACCGCCGCCCGTCACCGAGGTGCCGTTCGGCCACCTCCCACAGGGAGTCGTGGTGACGTCCTTCGGGCGGCTGGATCCGGTAGTACTTCGTGTCGCCGTGCGCGGCGGCGGAACCGCCGTCGGCCCGCGCGGCGGCCTGCCCCGCCTGTCCGGCCTGCTCGGCGAGGGCGCCCGCGGTGGCGGCGGCCTGCTCCTGCTGCTGGGCGAAGATCCCCGGCGTCTGCTGGGCGGCGGCGACGGACGGCTTCTGGTTCCCCTCCAGGCTCTGCCCCAGCTGCGACAGCCCCGGCGTGAGGCTCGCCGCGGTGGCACCGACGAGGAGCAGGGCGGCGACCAACTGCCGGGCGAGCAACTGACTGGGCCCCGACCCCGGCACCCGCCCCGGTACCCCGACGCCGGACAGCGCGGCCTTGACCTCGACGAGCACACAGGCGGTGAACTGCGCCCAGGCGAGCCAGACGATGACGGTCAGGATGTGCAGGAACGTGGTGACGGTGATCTCACGCTGCAGCCAGTCGAGGCTCGGCGCACCGCCCGGGAACGGCCATCCCGCGGTCACGGCCAGCGCGAACGGCACCCCGACGACCAGCCCCGCCAGCACGACAAGGGCGAGAAACGCCTTGACGAAGTCCCCGAACGTCCGCCGCCGCACCCGCACGGGCTGGGGCGTGCGGTTTCTCGGAGCCGAGGGCGCCGGGGGTGCCGTCGAGCTTGGCGAGCTGGTGGTGCGGCGTCGCGGCATGGCGGGTGTCCTGTGTCGAGTGCGGGAGCAGTCAATTGCGTGAGCTGTCGGAGGCTCGTCGAGCCTACAGAGATCTTATGGACTGGCGCCGACGGCGGAGAAGGCCACGAAGAGCCGGGCTCGCAACTCCTGCACCGTTTCTCCCCCTTTACCCGTAAAGCCGTCAGACTGCTCCCGCGTGAGAAAGCGGGCTTCCAGCACCGGGCGCCTGACGGGGCCTACCGGTTGACGGCCTGGATCTCCCGCACCGCCATGTCCTGCGTGGTCTCGAAGGTGCCGTCGGGCAGATCCCCCTGGGCTCCGCCGGAGCCCTGCCAGGAGATCTCCCATGTGATCGACGCCTTCAACTGGTACGGAGCACCGCCACTCGCACGCAGATACTTGATCCCGCACGGCGGCGTCCGTTCGGCAGCACCCTTGGTGTAGGGAGTGCCGATGGAACCGTCGGCGTTGATCTCGCAGTCGCCGGACGAGGGATACGTCTCAGCGTCCTCGGTACCCGGGTCCAGGTGCAGCGCCACGGGTTTGGCGGTGGTCTCCGCCCACACGCCTGCCGCCTCCAACTCTGCTCGGACCTTGACCTCCCGGAAGGTCGCCTTGTCCAGCCACACCCAGGTCGGCAGGTTCACCTTGGACTCGGCGGCAGGCTTGAGCTCGACCTCCGTACCGGGAACCTTGATCTTGTCGTACGCGTAGGCGGCGAGGACCTCGGGAGTGGGAGCGTGATCATTGTCCGGGAGGGTATTGGCGTCCTGCCAGAACAGGGTGCGGTCGCATTCGTACGACGCCGCGTCGTTCTCCCTTTCCTTGTTGATCACTCCGCGCCAGAACCGACCGTCCTTGCCGATGTTGTAGTTCTTGTAGCCGTCACTGTCACTGGTCCGGCCCTCACCCTTCTCGTACTGGGTCACCATCAGCTCCTCACCCCAGGAGAGCGTCGGCGTGACAGCCACCAGATCACCGCCCTTCTTGAGGCGGTCCACGGCGGCCTTGAGTTGCTCGGGCGTGGCCACGGGCTCGTACCAGCAGGCGGGCGGCTCCCAGTTGGGGTCCACCGGGGCGAGCGCTTCGGGAGAGTTGCCGGAGCCGCTGCCGCCGACCTGTGTGACCTTGATGCTGGTAGTGGTCGCGGAGGCGGTCAGTGTGTTGCCGTCGGCGTTTCCGGAAGAGCCCGTGGACGGCTGCCGGTTGTCCTCGTCACCGATCGCCTGTGCACCCGGAGAGGCCAGGACCATCGCGCAAAGCGAACCGGAGAGCAGGAGACCCGCCTTGGACGGCGCCCCCATCAGGAGCAGGCTCCCGGCACCACTTCGACGGACGCAGCTTTCCAGACCCCTTGTGACGTCTTGTCGAGGTTGATCCGGTACTGAATCACACTCTCCGGCTTGTCCGGGGTCTTGGTGACTTCACCGGTCTTGCGGTCCTTCGTGGAAGCCTGGCGCTCGTCGACACAGTAGAAGAGCACACCGGATCCGGAGTCACCGATGCTGACCTGGGGGTCGAAGACCGTGACCTTGCCGATCAGGGTTTCGCCGTCGTCGACGAACTGCTTGATCCACTTTTGGGCGGTCGGCAGAGTGGCGTCCGAGTTGTAGAACGCCACCGCTTCGGACTCCGGGTCCGCCTCGATCACCGCGGCGTACTGGGAACGCAGCTCCTCACGGCCGTCGTTCAGGATCGCCTGGAGCTTCGGATCGCTGTTCGTCCAGCTCTCGAAGTCGGCCTGGAACTCCTTGGGGAGCATAATCTCCGGCCGGTCGACACCATCCGGCGCGGCAGAGGCCGTAGGGCTCACGGAGGCGGTTGCCCCACTACTGGTGTCCGCACCCTTGATCTTGTCCGACGATGCGTCGTCGTCGCCCGAGCCGCAGGCGGTCAACAGCAGGGCCGCGGATGCGGTGAGCGCGGCGGTCACGAGCCGGGCGGGGCGGTTCACGCTTGGACTCCCGTTGAGGTGGGGGGCAGCTGGAGTGAACCCACGCTATCCAAGGGACCTGCCGGCAGACGGGTCCCGGCCGTGACAGGAGCCGGCTGTCGGCGGACCCTGCCTTCCCGATCGTCAGGCCCCGCCCCCGGCGAACAGATCCTCGGCCCGCTCGGCGGTCACCCCACGGTGGGCCCAGACTTCGAGCTGGTCCAGGTCCGAGGAGCCAAGTACCTTCTCGCGCACGGCGTCAGGAACCGGGACGGCCCGCCACTCCAGGATCCGGAGGGTCATCTCGGCCCGATCCTCAAGTCGGCCCTCTTCCCGGCCCTCCACGCGGCCTTCCTCACGGACCTTCTCGGCCACCGGGTTGTTGAAGAAGTAGCGGATCTCCGAGGTCCGCAGGGCGAAAGCCAACGGTTCCAGTGGGGCGGCGGCCCGTGCGCCCCGACGCCCTCGTACAGAGCCTCAAGAGGACCACTGTCTGACCGGGCGCACGCTCGGGTGCGATAAGTTCGTACGCGCGTTCCAAGCGAGGGCATCGCACGTGCACGGGGGAGAAACACGGTGTCGCACAGGCCGGCGGACTGGTACGTACTCGACCTGGACAAGGACCCGACGCCCGGCGATCCGGACCGCATTCGCAAACTCGCCGGCACCCTGCACGACTTCGCCGACGACGTGTCCGACGTCCTGCGCGACCTCAAGGGCATCGCCAAGGAGGAGGAGATCCTCTCCTGGGCGGGCAAGACGGCGGAGGTGTTCGCCGAGGAGTTCGAGGACGCCCCGAAGAAGCTGCGCAAGCTGAAGAAGTCGTACGGCCTGGCGGGCGACGCGCTGGCCACCTTCTGGCCGGATCTCCAGGATGCCCAGGAGAAGGCCGACAAGGCGCTGCGTGACGGCCGCAAGGCCCGCGAGGAGCTCACCACCGCCCAGACCGCACTGACCGGTGCCGAGGACTGGGTACGCAGAGCGACCGAGAAGAGCGACTCGTACGACCCGGCCAAGAACGGCGGCAAGGACGTCCCCAAGCCCGACGAGGCCGACGTCCGCCGCGCCACGCGTGACGCCCAGCACGCGAAGGCCCGCCAGGCGGCGGCCGAGCGGAACGTGGAGAGTGCCCGGAGCGCCCTCGACGCGGCCAAGAAACTCGCCGGTCAGGCGAAGGGGCTACGCGAGGAGGCCGCCCGCCGCACGGTGACCAAGCTCCGGGAAGCCTCCGACGCCGGTATTCCGAACCGGCACTGGTGGGAGGAGATCGGCGACTGGGTCTCCGACCACTGGGACGAGATCGTCACCATATGCAAGTGGGTCGTGACGATCGTCGGCATCATCGTGATGATCGTGGGCGGCCCGCTGGGCTGGCTGGTGTTCGCGGCGGCACTCGTCGTGATGGCGGACACGATAAGAAAGGTCATCAAAGGCGAGGCCGGGTGGGGTGATCTCCTATGGGCCGCCCTGGACTGCATACCCGCCACCAAAGGCTTCACCAGCCTCGCGAAGCTCGGCAAGCTGTGGAAGGCGGGCGGCCTGCGGGCCTTGGGCACCGGTTTCATGAAGGGAATCGGTGGAGGGCTGCTCAAGAAGATCCACCAGCTGAGGTCGGGAGAGGGTCTACGGGGCATCTACCGCCCGTTCAAGGGATCTACCCGTCTCTTCGGTGGCACGATCCCCTACCGGGCCCTCACCCCCAAGGCGCGGCAATTGGCAAGGGATCTGACCAAAGGGCCCGTTCGCATTTCGCCCAACGAAGTCAACATATCCCACATGTCCGAACTTCAGCAGTTCCACGGAGTGGAACACGCAGTCGTACAGAACCCCTCGGGACAGATGCGTCTCTTCCAGGGGGACGAGGTCACGACGATCGTCCCGAAGGAACTGCGCGACGAGGGCTACAAGTTCACCGTGCACACGCATCCCGAAGACCGCCTGCCCGGGCCGCCTGACGAGATGGAAGCCGCTCGTGGCATGAAGAACAGCATGAGCCGCGACCTGGACAACAAGAGGTCCCCTCATATGGAAGCGGTCATCAGCCGCGACGGGCAAGTCCGGTTCTTCGACAACACCGGCGTTCTGGAATTGCCTCCGGGCACATACCCTCCAGGCGGCCCCATCGGCGAGCGCGGCGGAATCGTCCCGGTGACCGGCCTATGATGACAGAAGAATCGACAAACTGCCCCCTTCCACTGCGATTCAAGTGACCCCAACCCGGACCGACAGGCGATCAAGATGCCAGACGTGAATGAGTGCCAGATCTGTGGTGCTCCGGCTCCACTCATCACGGGACAGTGCGACGGTGTCGCCGGGTACCGTCTGCTGCGGGATCCGTGGGCCCCGAAACCGTCCTTCCTCGACGGCAACCTCCATTTCTCCTGCTTGTCCGAGTCCGATCGAAACGGGCTCTTCTTCGACGAGTTCACCCGCATGCTGCGCGCCGGTCATGAAGAGGTCGAGAGCCTGGATGGCTCTCCTCCTCCTCTTACCAGGATGGGCCTGGGCATGACGGAGATTTTTTCCGGCACCGAATGCTGCGTGTTCCAGAGCGGCGTTGCCGACCGATGGATGGTGGTGAAACGCAACGGACCGTGGTTCCGGCTGCGCCTGGAAGACATCACCGAACTCGCCCGCGGCGGCACTCTCCGGTCTTCCTCGGACGTCGTCCCGTACCGTCTTCCGGTCGACCTTGGTGACGACGTAAGGGAGTTGAGCCTTGCGTCCCTGCTGTCCGTCCTGGGCGTGACGGACCGCTACGAGCCGGACGTCGTGGAATACGAAGCGGTCGACTACTACCCGCCGAAACTGCTGCTCGAGTACGTGGCTCGGGCACCACTGCGCCTACCTCGTGAGGCGGTGGCATTCCTCACGGAGTACGTTCAGAATTACACCCCGGTAAGTTACGACGACGAGGCCTGATGTCCACACCTTCCACACCCCTTGGTGTATCCCTTTCGGTCCCGGAATCGTGGTGGGAGTTCGACATCCGTCCCGAAGGCCGGGAGGCCACGATCCGCGCCTTGGTGGACGAGCGCCTCGCCGAGACGCCCGAGCTGGCGCCGTACCGCGCCGACCTGACCGCCATGCTCCGGAAGATGGCCAAGGACGCCCACGACTCCGGGGCCCTCTACCTGGGCTGCATGGCGGAGAACTTCGACGGCGTGCCGCTCTCCGCGACCGTCACCGTCACCGTGCTCGGCGCCAAGAACAAGCAGGGTGTCGCCCTGTCCACCGATCCCCGGGCCATCGCCGACAGCCTGCGTACGATCACCGCGCGGCGTGAAGGCGACGTCTGGCGCAAGGTGACGACCGTCGACATTCCCGAAGTGGGCCCGGCCGCGCGGACGTACGGCGTGGAGGACGTGCCCGTGGCGCCGGGCGACAGTCGTACCCTCCGTATGGTGCTGACGCAGACGTACATCCCCGTCCCGGGAACCGCCGACCAGGTCGTCCTCGTCTCCGGGGCCAGCCCGGTGCTGGATCTCGCCGAGGCGTTCCACGACATCTTCGACGCTGTGACCGGCACGTTCCGTTTCGTCTGAACCGCAGAGAGGACTTCGGGCCATGGGCAAGAGCGACCTCGCACTGCCGTTGACCGAGCTGGAGGACTACGGTCGCCGGCTGCGGTCGCTCAAGACGCGGCTGAACCACACGAAGAGGCTCTTCGAGTCCTACAAGGACGACATCGGCGACGGCAGCGTCAACGACGCCCTCGGCGACTTCGAGTCCAACTGGGAGGACGGCCGGGAGGACATCACCCAGCAGCTCGACGCACTCGCGAGCATGTCGGATGCCGTGGTCCGCGAGTTCAAGAAACTCGACGACGAACTCACCAAGCAGGTCAACGACGCCGTGAAGACGGAGGACAAACGGGGTGGGAAGGGCGGCAAGGGCGGCGACAAGTAGCAGATGGCCAGGGTCCCCGTGCCGCACCTCGTCGGTGAGCCGCAACTGGAGGCCGACTTCTCCCCCGGCTCGCTCCCCCACGGGCCGGCCGAGTCACTGGCCAGGTTCCTGGAGGAGGCGGAATCCGGACTGAGGGTGCCCGGACGGCACGTACGGTCAGGGCTGTCGGGTTCTTCGACGAGCTCTCTCCCGGCTGGGGGTTCCCCACCGACGGCACGATCAAGGATGCGGTCAGGTCGTCGGCGGACAGCGACGAGCACCGGCTCGTCCAGTACCTCCGGCAAGGCACCGGGATCTGGTCGGAGATGGGTGCGCAGGCCGACGTGCTGGATGCCGAAGGGCCGATCCTGGTGAGCGCCGGCTCGCTCCTCACGGACGGTGTCTGGCTCTGGCGGGAGGATCTCGCCTACTACGTGGCCACATACCACCTGGCTCTTCCCGGCGACTTCCTCGCGCGTGTGGGAGAGCTGGACCACCGGCCGCCGGAGGTCCCGGAGAGCAGGCTCGTCGACATTCTGACGCGGGAGCTCGGGATACCCATGGGGTGAACGCAGCCCCCGCGCCTCCCCTGCCGACCGCATCGTGGCCGGCACACGAGCACGCTGCCCGACTTCCGTACCATGGCTCACTCAACCCACTCGCGGAAGGACTCCCCCGATGGAAGCCCTGTCACCCGACGACGGCCGGGAGATAGCCGGTTACCGACTGCGTGCGCGGCTGGGTGAGGGCGGCATGGGAGTCGTGTATCTGTCGCACACCCGCGGCGGGCAGCCGGTCGCCCTGAAGGTCGTACGGCCCGACTACGCCCAGGACGCGGAGTTCCGCAAGCGCTTCGCCCACGAGGTGGCGGCGGCCCGGCGTGTGCAGGGCCCGTACACCGCTCCCGTCCTCGACAGTCTCACCGACGGTCCGGAGCCCTGGCTTGCCGTCGGCTACGTTCCCGGCCCGTCCCTCGCCTCCGCCGTGTACCAGCACGGCCCGTTGCCGCTGTCCACAGTGCTGCAGCTGGTCGCCGGCATCGCCGAGGCCCTCCAGACCGTCCACGCGGCCGGTGTCGTCCATCGCGACCTGAAGCCGTCCAACGTGCTCCTGGCCTCGTACGGCCCGCGCGTCATCGACTTCGGGATCGCCCGCGCCGCCGACACCACCGCGCTGACCGGGACGGACGTACGACTCGGCACCCCCGCCTACATGGCGCCCGAACAGGCCATGGGCGGTGATGTCACACCGGCCCTGGACGTCTTCGCGCTGGGCCTGGTCGCCTGCTTCGCGGCCACCGGACGCCACCCCTTCGGCGAGGGCTCCTCCCACGCGCTCCTGTACCGGATCGTGTCCAACGAGCCCGATCTGACGGCCTGCCCGGAGGAGTTGCGCGGTCTCGTCGGCGCCTGCCTGGCGAAGGAGCCGGGCGCACGGCCGACTCCCGCACGCGTCATCGAGACCTGCCACGCACTGGCCGGGACCTCTGGACTGGCCCGCCAGGAGGGCTGGTGGTTGCCGACGCCGGTGGCGCAGCAGATCGCGGAGCAGGAGCAGACACTGCGCCTGTACTCGGCTGCTCCCGGCCCGTCCGGGGCCGTCCCGCATCCCGCGCCACCGGTGCCCTCCGCACCTCCCGTGCCCTTCGTGCCCACTCAGCCCGGACTGTCGCCGCAGGGCGCCTTCGCGGCGGCCGCGCCCACCCGGCCCGCGAACTCACCGGGCGAGGCGTTCATGGCCTCGGCGCCCACAGCCCCGTCCCAACCCCCGCAGACCGGCGGCCCGGCCCACCAGGGACTCACCGCGCCGGGTGCACCGTCCGCGCGCCGTCGTGGGCCGCTGGTCGTCGCCCTCGCCGTCGTCGGAGTCCTCGCCATCGGCGGGGGGTCGGTCGCCGCCTACCAACTGCTGGCGGACGACGGATCCGGGAACGACGGGGCGGCATCGGGCCACGCCTCCGGCCCGACCCCCTCCGGTGCCGCTGCCGCCGACGCCGGTGCCGCCGACGGTGCGGTCGAGCAGGACCCCGGGACCGGTGCCTCCGCATCCGGCGACGCGCCGAGGACCGAGCCCGGGTGGCAGGTGAGCGCACGGGACAAGAACCTGGTCCTGCGGGCCCCCAAGTACTACGAGAACGCCGAGGACGTCGGCTCGGGCACACTGTGTACCCCGGCCGACGTCACCACGCTCGACATCAACGACCTCGATCTGAAGACCGGCGGGGCCTACGTGCCGACCTCCGGGCAGTGGCTGACGTACACGGACTGCCCCGACCCGATCAAGGTGAACGGCATCCGCCTGGCCGACGGCGGCGGATCGTTCGGCATCCTGGCCGAACGCCGCCCCACACCCACCGAGTGCCGTGACGCCGCCCGCGCGGCGACCCTTCCGAACCCGATCCCGCTCAGCAGCATCAGGGACGACTCCGTCCTCAAGGTGGGTACCGCGCTGTGCATCGAGTCGGGCCAGGGTGCGGTGACCCAGCTGTGGGTCACCAGGGCCAACAAGGAGGGCGCGGACAACGACAATCTGCGGACGTACGTCTTCACGGCCACGCAGTGGAAGCCCGAGTGACCGTGGCCTAGCGGTTCACCGACTGGATCTCCTGCACCTTCACGTTCCGCGTCGCGCCGAACGTGCCGTCGGGGAGGTCGCCGCCCTCACCCGTGGTGCTGGTCCACGAGATCTTCCAGGTGACGGTGGCCCGCAGGGGGTACGAGCCGTCGGAGCCGGAGGAGCGCAGGTACGTGGCACCGCAGGGCGGGGTGTCGTTCGCCTTGCCCTCCGCATACGGCTCCCCGATGCTGCCGTCGGCGTTGATCTCGCAGTCGCCGGAGGCCGGGTACGTCCGGGCGTCGCTCGTGCCGGGGTCGATGTGCAGGGAGACGGGTTCGGCGGTGGTGGTGGCGGAGAGGCCGGTGCCGGGGAGGCCGGCGGTGACCGAGATCTTCTTGAACCTCGTCTCGTCCAGCCAGATCCAGGTGGGCAGGTTCACCTTCGTGGCGTCGGCCGGCCGCATCTCGATCTCCGTGCCGGGGACCGGGAGTTCGTCGTAGGCGTACTCGGCGAGAATCTTCGGCGACACGGCGAGCGGGTCGTCGGGCACGTTCCCCTCGTCCACCCAGAACGGCTGCTTGTCGCAGGAGTTGGCCTCCGGATCGTCCTTGCGGTTCGGGTTCTTCACCGCGGCCCAGAACATCCCCTCGCCCTGTTTGTCGAGGTTGTAGTTCTTGTACTTCCCGTCCTTGTAGTACGCGTCCAGCGTGTCACCGACGAACTTCCCGACACCGCCCAGGAAGGGCACCCCGTCGATGCCCCGCCACAACTTCACCGTGGCTTCGATCTCCTTGGGCGAAAAGGCGGGCTCGTACCAGCATGCCGGTGGCGTCCAGTTGCTGTTCTGCGGCGTGAGCGTACTGGTGCCGGTCGTCCGGGAGCTGCCGTTCACGGTCGTCGTGACCTTGGTCTCGGCCGTGATGACGGGGCCCTTGGCGGAGCCCTTGCCGCTGCCCTCCGTGCCACCGCCCGCGGTGCGGCCGCCACCCGCGTGGGCCCCGGTCGGTACGGCGCTCAGCGCGAGGGCCAGAGCGGGGACGACAACCAGGCGCTTCGAGGTGATGAGGCGCATCACATGCACCTCTCAGCCGCCTCGGTCGACGACACACTCGTTGTCTGCCACACGCCTTCGGCGTTCTTTTCCAGCCGGGTGTTGTAGAAGACGTAGTCGTTGGGAGACGCCTTGACCGACCGGTCCACCTTGCCGGACTTCCGGTCCTTCGGGTAGGTGCCGGTGCTGTCCATGCAGTAGGTGACCGTCGCCGATCCGTCCTTCCCGAACGTGACCTCGCGGTCGTAGTAGCGCGTCTTGCCGGTGAAGCTGCGACTGTTGTCGTAGAAGGACTTGATGTAGGTGGCGGCCGACATCAGAGCGTCATCCTTGGAGTAGAACTCCAGCGCCGGGTGCTTTTCCGCGTCCACGACGATTGCCTCGTCGATCGAGTTGACGCGCCGCTCGTTGTCCGCCAGTACGGCGTCCTTCTTCGCATCGCCCGTCGTGCCGCCCTCGAAGACGTTCTCGATGTCCTTCGGCAGCTTGATCTCCGGACGCTCGACCCCGTCCTCACTCGCGGAGGGAGACGGCGACGCCGACGCGGACGCCGAAGCCCCCGGGTCCGCGCCGGCGATCTCGTCCTTGCCCGAGTCGTCGGAGTCCGAGCCCCCGCCGCAGCCGGTCAGCAGGAGGGCCACCGCCGTCGTCAGAGCTGCGGCAGCGGTCGCGGTCGTCGTACGTGTGCGCATGGGAGTCGTACCTCCGTTGGTGGGGGGGATGGATGGCGCTTACGGGCGGGGCGGCATCGGTCAGCCCACCTCGTTCTCCGCCACCGCCCGACCGTGGACCACCACGTCGCCGCCGTAGAACGCCCCCGTGAACACCGGGGAGTAGGTGAGCTGGACCTCGACCTGCACCTGTCCGGCGTCGGCCACCACGCAGTGCGTCGCGGCGATGTCCCCGCCGGCCATGTCCATCTCGGCGGCGAAGGCCTTCACCCGGGCGTCGCAGTTCTCGTAGTTGATGGGGGCGGGGCCGCCTACGTTGTCGTAGAGGGCCTCGCGGTCGATGTCCTGGGCGGCGTAGCGGGCGGCCTGTTCGGCGATGTCCGCGGCGCGTTCCCGCTTGGAGATGGACATGCCGCCGTCGATGACGAAGGCCGAGAGGGAGAGGAAGACCAGGGCGAAGATGATGACCGCGCCGGCGCCGGAGCCGCGGTCGTCCAGGCGGGCGCCGCGCTCCGCCAACCAGTCGGGAACGAGGTGTCTCACTCCGTCCTCCGGTACGGGTCCAGCGGGGAGCTGAAGCTCGCCGAGAGGGAGGTGGGGATGTCGAGGCCGAGCATCGACAGGCCGCGTACCTCGCAGCTGACCTCGACCGTGAAGAGCGTGTCCGGTTCGAAGCCCGCGCTCTTCTGGACGACGGAGACGGGGCCGGAGCAGACGTCCTCCAGGTCGGCCCGGGCCGCCTTCCTCGCCTCTGCCATCGCCGTGCCGTGGTCCTTCTGGATCGAGCCCGCGCGTGCCGCGTCCCGGGCCGCGCCGTCCAGAGCGCCGCGGCCTTCGACGAGTTGGCCGAAGCCCACCAGGACGAGGATGAAGAGGATCATCACCGGGGCGAGGATCACCACCTCGACGGTGGACAGGCCCCGGTCGTCGGTCTCGTCGCCGCCGGTCGACGCCGAACGCGCGCCGGTGCGGGAAAGGGCGACCACTAGTTCTCCCCCTCCTGCACGAACCGCTCCACCGGCCCCATCGACTGCGCGTGCACCGTCAGGTCCAGGCCCGGGAAGACCGTGGGGACCCGGGCGGTGATCTCCACGCCGACCGTGTCCTGTTCGGGCTGGAGCGTCTTCACGTCCGGTGCCAGGACCAGCTGGGGGCCCAGCTGGCTGATGTAGCTGTCGACCACGTCCCGCGCCTCGCCCCGCCAGCCGCCGGGCTGGTCGTGCGCCGTCGCGCGGGCCTTGCGCGCGCCCGCCTGGGCCGCCGCCTGTGCCACGTGGTCGGCGAAGAAGTACAGACCGAACTGCACCGTCGCGAAGATCATGAAGAACAGCACCGGCGTGAGGAACACGAACTCGATCGCGGTCATGCCGGAATCGCCGCGGGTGGCCGCCGCTCCACGCGCGGTCTCCACCCTGCGGCGTACCCGTCCGAGCACGCTTGCCGGCATCCCCGTGTACCCCGTACGTCCGACCGGCCTCAGCAGGTGCCGCTCGCGTCGGCGCCCTCGATGCACTCGCCGACGCCTTCGGCACCCTTCTTCATGGCCTTGGTGATGATCGCGGCCACCACGCCGACGAGCGCGACGACGACCGCCGAGATGATCACCCACTCGACGGCGGACGCGCCGCGGTCGAGTTCGCCGGAGCGGACTCGCTGTACGCGGCCCTGCAGGAAGGTGACCAAGAAGTCCACGGCCGGGATGCCGGTGCGGAAGTTCCGTCCGTTCATGGTGATGTGTCCTTTCGAATCAGATTCTGGAAGCGGCTCGGAGCTGGAAGAGCTGAGTCACACCTGAAACACCCGCATCGCCGCCGGATAGATCAGGAACACCAGGAACCCGGCGCACAGCAGGAGCTGGGCCACGAGCATCGACTGGGACTTCTCACCCGCGCTGCCCTCGATCTCGGAGAGTTCGCGGTGGCGCATGGTCTCGGCACGGGAGGCCAGGGACTCGCGGACCTTGGCACCGTCGTCCGCCACCAGGGCGAGGGAGGTGGAGAGGTCCTTGAGTTCCTCGACGCCCAGTTCGTCGCCCAGCTGGCCGAGCGCCTGCCACTGGCTGATGCCCGTGATGCGCGCGTCGGCCAGGGCGTTGCGGATGCGGTGGGTGGCCCAGCCGTCCGACACCTCCGCCGCCGCCATCAGTGCCTCCGGCAGACCGCGGCCGCCGGCCAGGCTCATGGAGACCAGGTCCAGGTACGCCCCGATCACGCGCCGCAGGTCACGGCGCTTGTCGGCGGCGTCCCGGCGTACCTCCAGGTCGGGGAGGAAAAAGAAGAGCGCCGCGCAGAGCAGGGCCAGCCAGACCGGGATGATCGGGCTGCTGCCGAAGCCCAGCTGCCAGACGATGGCGAACAGGAGCGGGCCGAAGAACAGGCCGCCCACGGCCAGCAGCACCTTCGTCGCCAGGAACTTCTCCCAGCTGCGGTCGAGCACCGCCAGGTCCGCGCGCAGCGAGCGCTGCTGCCAGCCCTGTTGCATGTACAGCTCGGCGACACGGGCGCCGACCTGCGCGCGCAGCGAGTCGAGACGGCCGGTGGTCCGCGCCGTACGCGACGACGACGACTCGTACGCCGCCCCACGCGCCCTCATCGCGTCGATCCGGGCCACCTGCTGGATCGGGCTGCGTCTGCTCGGCATCAGGGCCCGGACCAGGGCGTAGATGCCCAGGCCGATGACGGCGCCGACCAGGACCGGCATGGTCACGTTCATCGTCGTACCCCCTCGTCCCCAGACGCCGGCGACGGCTGTGCCGGTTGCGGCAGGCGCTGTACGGGCTGTCCCGGCTGGCCGGAGGGGCCCGGCCCGCCCGGCGTGCGGGGGCGCACGAACTGGACGTCGGAGCCGTCCCGGACCAGGAAGCGTTCCGGCGTCTCGATGGTCGACAGCTTGCGCATCCACCAGAAGCCCAGGGCGAACAGACCGCACACGCAGGCCAGCACGAGCTGGCCGACGGGTGAGCTGTACGGCTCGACGAAGTCCCGGTTGAAGATGGACAGGCCGAGGACGAAGAGCACCGACACCGCGACCACGATCTGCACGGACCGGCGGGTCGAGGCGCGCTGGGCCATCACGCGCTGGCGCATGTCGACCTCCTCGCGCGCGGACTTGGCGAGCGCGCCGAGGACCTGCCGCAGACCCGGGCCGCGCAGGCGTGCGTTGAGGATGAGGGCGGCGACGATGATGTCGGCGGACGCGTCGTCGATCTCGTCGGCGAGGTGCTGGAGTGCTTCGGGCAGCGGGGTGCGCGAGCGCAGCCGGTCGACCAGGGCGTCCAGGTGGGGGCGGAGTACGGGCGCTGCGGCTCGGGCGGAGGCAGGGATGGCCTGCTCCAGGCCGACCGCGCCCGCGATGGTGTCGCGCAGCGACTCGGTCCAGGAGGCGAGGGCCTCCACCCGCTTCATGGCGGCGCGTTCCTCGGCGGCGCCACCGAAGAGGCGGTCCCAGAAGAAGACGAGGACACCGGCGGCGATGCCCAGGACCGCCCAGCGGGTCAGGAGCAGGACGACGAGGCCGACGAGGGCCGCGGCGGAACCGCGCCGGCCCGCCCAGCGGATCAGCTCGTTGACGCGCTCGCTGGCCTGCCGCTTCTCGTGCTCGGGCTTGGCGGGCAGTCCGCGTACGGCGACGAGGAAAAGGGCCAGGCCGCCGCCGACGGCGACGCCGCAGCCGAGCGCGTACAGGACGGTGGTGGAGAACAGCCCGCCCATGGAGCCGAGCGAGTCCAGTGCCGCGAGCGTGGTGGTCATGTCGTCCGTGTCGCTCATGCCGCTCATCTCCGTCTCACCCCCACGTTCCGTTGGGCCGGTAGCCGTAGGCGATGAGTTCCTCCAGGCAGGCGATGGGGGCGTGCGGTACGACCTGGCCGTCGGCCGTCTCGGCGAACACCTCGCTGGACAGCACCCGGCCGTCGACGCCGTTGACCTCGCGGACCGAGGTGACCATGCGCTGGAGGCGGCCGCCGCTCTGGAAGTCGTTGCGCCGCTGGACGAAGACGACGAAGTTGACGGCGCCGGCCACCAGCATCTGGCTGGCCTCGATCGGCAGCCGCTCGGTCGCCTGGAGGGCGTACGTGGAGATGCGGTTGAAGACCTCGTGCGAGCTGTTGGCGTGGATCGTGGAGAGCGAGCCGTCGTTGCCCTGCGACATCGCGTTCAGCATGGTGACGATCTCGTCGCCGAGCACCTCGCCGACGATGACGCGGGAGGGGTTCATACGCAGCGAACGGCGGACCAGCTCCGCCATGCTGATGGCGCCCTGGCCCTCCGAGTTGGGCAGTCGCTCCTCGAACGCCACGACGTTGGGGTGGAGTTCGGGGAAGGTGTCGAGGCCCAGCTCCAGCGCACGTTCCACCGTGATCAACCGCTCGTGCGGCGGGATCTCGTTGGCGAGGGCACGCAGCAGCGTCGTCTTGCCGGCGTTGGTGGCACCCGCGATCATGATGTTCTTGCGGGCCCGGACGGCGCAGGCCAGGAAGTGGCCCAGCTCGGGGGTGAGGGTGCCGTTGCCGACCAGGTCGGAGATGAAGACCTTGCCCAGGCGGGCGCGACGGATGGAGAGTGCCGGACGCCGGGCGACGTCCATGACCGCCGACAGACGCGAACCGTCCGGCAGCCTGAGGTCCAGCTGCGGGTTGGCGGAGTCGAAGGGGCGGGAGGACAGGCCCGAGTAGGCACCGAGGATCTGGATCAGCTCGATGAGTTCCTCGTCGGTCTCGGCGACCGGCTCGCCGCGCGTCTCCCGCCCGTCGGAGTAGCCGACGAAGACGTGGTCGCAGCCGTTGATGTCGATGTTCTCGACCTCGGGGTCGTCGAGGAGCGGCTGGAGCCGCCCGACGCCGAAGAGCGCGGCGTGCACGGCGGCCGCGTACGCCTCCTCCGTCTCCGCGTCCAGCGGCGTACGCCCGGCGTTGATCTCGGCGCGGGCGTATTCCTCGAGTATCTGCGCGATGACGGCGCGCGCGTAGTGCCGTTCGTCCTCGGTGGACATCGGCGTGACGCCGCTGACCTGGTCCTGGCGGCGCTGCTCGGAGATGCGGTCGCCGGCGTCCTGCCGGAACCGCTTGACCAACGAGTGGTCGACAGCGGTCATCGGCCGGCCCCCGCCTGGCCGGACATGCCGGCGGGACCTGCGGTACCGGGACCGGCGGGCATGGACCAGGCGGCGCCGAACTGCTGGTACAGGTCCGAGGTGACCTTGCGGGCCGAGCGGATGAGCAGCGACTTCTCCAGCCGCCCGCGCCTGCGCCCGGCCAGCTGGTCGGCGCCGGCCGGGTCGTCGGCGATCGTGCCGACCACACGGGCGCCGGTCTGGGCGTGCACCAGCATGTCGTTGACCTGGCCGGAGAGCTTGGCCGCGTTGTTCGTGTCGGCGACGAGGACGACACCGACCAACGGCAGGCCGAGGCCGGCGGCGCCCCGCGATCCGCCGTGCAGCTTGTTGGACAGCGCGGCGGCACGGTCCCGGACCCGGGCGATGGCCTCCGGCTCGGTACGGGAGAGGAGGAGGACGAGGGAGGCGTGCGGGAACAGCTCGGTCGCCGGGGAGTCCCCGCTGACCCGGCCGCAGTCGGCGATGACGTCGGCGGGGGCGTTCGGGGAGTCGGCGAGGGAGGCGAACGCCCGGCCGAGGATGGGCCACAGGCCGGCGAGCCCGGCGGCCTGCTCGGAGATGCCGAGGCCGACGAGGACTTCGAGGCCGCCGCTGAGCGGCTGTACATGGTCCCAGAGCTGGTCGGGCACGAGACCGCGGCGGGCGGTCGCGGCGATCGACAGCATGCCGGTGTTCGGATTCAGCGGACCGCCGTGCGCGGCGGCCGACCGGTACACCAGGTCGCCGCCCGCCGGGTCGGTCTCGGCAAGCAGGACACGGCGCGGCCAGACCGCCGCGAGGGCGACGGCCGCGGTGGTGACGCCGGGGGAACCCTTGTCGGCGGCGAGGGCGATGAGGGCCATGGCTTCTTCGGTCGCCTTCTACTTGCCGGGAACGCGCACGAGGGCGACCTCGCCGGCGGACGAGGCCGACGCGAGTGCGGCAGCGTCAGCTTCGTCGACGAGGAGGGTGATGGACTTGCTGCCGGTGCTCACGGTGGCGTCACTGTCCCCCTTGACGCTCTCCACCGAGGCGTTCGCGAGGAGACCATTGCCGGAGGAGGACGACGAGGCGTCCTTGTCGGACGAGTCCGAGCCACTGGAACCACTCGTACCGACCCGGTACGCGGCGACCGTGTCACCGCCCTTGATGCCCGCGTAGTACTGGCCCTCCTTGAGAGCCAGTCCGACGGACGCCTTGCCCTCGGGTGTCTGCGCCTTGGCACCGAACATCTCACCGACGACGACGGTGCCGCTGTAGATCGTGGACTTGGCCTGAAGCTTCATCAGGCTCGCGCGCTGGTCCCACGGCACGAAGTGGGCGCCGGAGTCGTCGTTGACCATGACGACCTTGATGTTGTCCTTGGTGATGGACTCACCGGGCTTGATGTCCGCCGTCACCTGGATCGCCTCGATCCGGTCACCGACCTGCAGCACCAGCATCGTCGCGCCGAGCGCGCCCAGCAGGATCAGCAGCACCGCCAGCGCGGCCAGCGCCGGTTTGCGCTCGCGAGGAGGGCTGGGAAGCCGGTCACCGACCGACGGCTGAGCCGGAGCCGCGGAACGTCCCGCGCCCGCCCCCGTACGCTCCTGGATCTTCACGCAACCGCTCCCCGTACAACCAAGAAAATTGCCTGCCACGTACTTACTCGGGCACCGATCGCCCAAGTACGCAGAATCGTCTGCAATTTCGGACACTTCACCCGTGACCGCCCGACCGATGGCGTCCCGGGGCATCCCCGTACGCACCCGCCCGAGCTGGGCGAATAGCCAGCAGTAAGGCGAGTGTCAAGCCATCGCACCGTATCAGCCGCACATAAGCCCCTCAAGGCATGCCCTCCCCCGCCCGCGCACCCCGTCCACCGTTACTCATCTGCAACTTCGCGCTCACGGAACCCCCTTGAGCACGGCCCCTGGAGCGGCCTCTCCCACTGTGCTCGCGCGAATCAAAGACGGCCAGGGCCGGACGCCTTCCGCATGCGGTTCGTCACGGTGCACCCATGACCCCTGCACGATTCACTCACGAGAGCCCCGACCGCCCGTGCCATGATTTTCGTCCGGATCAGTGACGGTACGCATACGCAGCGGGAGCGGGGGATACGGATGGGGCTACTTCCGGTGAGCGGGGCGGCGTTGAGAGCCGACGCCCGGGTTCGGGAGGCCGCGCGGGACATCGGCACGCGCTACGGCGTCGACTACACCGACGACGCGGCCGTGACGGCGCTGCTGACCGAACGCCGCAAGTCCCTGGAGACTGAACAGCGCCGACCGGCGGCCTATCTGGGACTGCTGACGCTGATGGCGGGCATGTTCCTACCGTTCGGGATCCCGCTGTCCCCGGCGCTTGACGCCCACCTGTTCGCCGTACTGGGTGCCGCAGGCGGCCTGACCGTCGTCGGCGCGGCTCTGCTCGTACACGCGCGAGCCCAATGGAAGCGCGCACTGCGCAACGGCCCCTTGGCCGGCTACCGCGAGGTCCTCGGCGTCGCCCGCGCCCACGGCATCCCTCTTGCGCACATACCGCCATGGCTGGAGGGCCGGACGAACGGTGGAGGCGGAAAGGGCGCGGCCCCGATCCCGACGTACCCGCCGGTGGAGCCGGCACCGGAGGCCCACGCGGAGACGGAGACGGCATCCTCGCCCTCACCCTCGCCCTCGCCCTCGCCCTCGCCCACCGTGCCCGCCCCCGCCCCTGTCCCCGTCCCGCCGAAGCCCTGGGCCGTGTCGCACTACGAGCACACGGCGGACGCGGGCGGCTGGCACGACGAGGTGGGCTGCCTCCTGGTCCTCGCCGGCGCGGGCGGCGTGACCTGGGCCGTCACCGTGGGCACTGGGGTCGGATACGCGGCCCTCCTCCTCGTACCCGTGGCCATCTGGATCTGGCTGGCAGGCCATCGCCAGGGCCGCGAGAAGGAGGAGTTGCGCGAGCAGGCCCTCAAGTACGTCAAGGAGCTGGAGGCGGCACAGGCGGCGGGCGCGCGGGTTCCGGAACTCTCCCCGCAGCTGCGCGCACTGCTCGACGACACCCACTGACCCGCCCCCGCCTACGGAGCAACGGAGTACCCGTGAACCGCCCCACGTCCACAGCCCTCGCCGTCCTGGCCCTGCTGTCCGTCGCCGCGCTCACCGCGTGCGGAGGCAGCTCGGACCCGGACGCGGCGACCGACGAACCGAAGGCAGGCTCATCGACGTCCGCCTCCACGGCCGAGGCGCCCACCCCCGCCGAACACCTGGCTGCGACGGTCGTCACGAAGTCCGACACCAACGGCTTCGAGGTGGAGGAGCCGGACGACGAGTACGCCTTCGCCAAGTCGACGGACGAGGTGACCGTCGACAAGCCCGTCTGCGCACCCCTCGCGTACGCCATGAACCAACTGCCCCTCGGCACCCCCGAGGCCGATCTCACCCGGCTGACCTCCGGCCCGACGGACGCGCCGACACAGCTGACGAAGGGCGTCACCTTCACCTACGTCACTCTGGCGTCCTATGCCCCGGGGAAGGCTCAGTCCACCTTCGCCGACGCGCGGACGGCCGTGGACGCGTGCGGGGACGGCTTCACGGCCAAGGCGAACGGCAACGAGAGCCCGTACGACTCCGTCACGGCGGAGAAGGTCGCCCCGGCCGGTGACGAGTCGCTCGGCTTCACGTCCACGATGACCTTCCGTGGTGTCCCGCACGTCCTGCACGGCGAGGTCGTCCGCACCGGCGACGTCCTCGCCGTCTACTTCTCGGTCGACGGCATGGCGATCGCCAACGGCAGGCCCAGCGACGCGAAGCTGTCGCCGACGGTGGTGAAGGCGCAGAACGGCAAGCTGGCGGCCGGGTCGGGATCATGAGAGACCTCCGGTTGCGCATCGCGGCCGGTGTCACCGGAAGCGTGATCGCCCTCGCCCTGACGGTGCTACTTACGGTGTCCCGGCCCGAGCTGTTCGAGTGGGCCCTGGCGAAGGCCGAGGAACGGGACCGGACCGGCGAGGCCCTCATCTTCGCCTGGGCCTTGATCGCGCTGCCGGTGACAGGGCTGCTGCAGACACCGGTGGCGCGAAGGCGTGGGGCGCGGATCGGCGCGGGCTGGGTCCTCCTGGCCGGCTACTGGCTCTTCGTCCTGCTCCTGGCCCCGGCGGCCTGGCAGGCGGAAGGGCTGTTCCCCGCGCCCGACGGTCCAGGCAAGAGCGGTGGCGTGTTCGGAGCGGCGATCGGACTGGTGATCGGCACACCGGTGTATGCGACGCTCTCGGGGGCGGCCTTCCGTACAGTGCGGCGGCCTGAGGAGAACCTGGGCGGGCAGGTGCGGGGCCATGTGACGGGCCTCGTCGTCCTCACGAGCGTTCTGGGGGGTGCCGTCGTGGGCCTGGCTTATGGACTCGGCTTCCCTCTCCCGGCCGCGGGCGCTCCCGCCCTCATCCTGCCGGGCGGCATCCTCTGGGGGCTGCACGTGGGCGCGGCCCTCGGCTACTTCGTCGCGGCCCCCTTGCAGCCGTCGCCTGCCCCGCGTCGTACGGCGACCGCCACGGCCCTCACCTTCGCCCGCACGGGCGCCGCCCTCCTCGCCTGCTGCCTGTGCGTGTCCCAGCTGGGCTGGGTGCTGCCGGGGTGGGCGGTCGCGGTGGTGGGGGTGCCGGCGCCGTTCTTGCTCTTCGTGTGCGCGGTGCGGTGGGAGTGGCTGGGGCGGTGGGTGAGCTTCCGGACAGTGGAGATATCGAAGGAGGCCTTCGCGTGAGGTGGGGCCGACAGAGCGTACCCACCGCTAGCGGCGGGCGGCGCGGCTCTTCCCCTTGCCCTTCCTGCGCAGCTTCCGCAGGCGTTCACGTTCGCGCGCACGGCGCTCCTCGAGCACGGCACGGCGTCGGCGGTAGGTGAGCCATCCCACGACGGCCACGCAACCGATGTACACGAAGAGCGCGGAGCCGGTGCCGGGGACGTACGCGCAACCCGTCTCATAGGACCGGCAGTTCTTTCCCCGCAACCCGCTGATCAGGAAGAAGACCGGCACGACGGCAGCCGCAGCGCACGCACCCCGGGCAACTCTGCGCAGAACCCTCCCCGACGCCTTTCCGGAGCCGTTCGCGGTGGAGCTCTCGAGCCTCCTTGACAGGGCGCCGCCCCACCCGAGGAGGGTGACCAGCCCGAGGGCGACCCCGATGCCCCACGACCCCCCGGGCAGGCCGTAGAGCACGGGCGCGCTCTCGCGAACGGCCCACCTCATCCCTCCGAACGCGCCGACGAGCACCGCCGCTCCGACCGCGACGAGCAGCACGAGTCCGACGCCGTCGCGCAGTCGGAACCGACGGTTGCTATCCGTCACCGCGTCCCTCAACCGCTCACGCTCCGTCATACGCCCGATCCCACCTGCTCTGCCGCACGGCGCCCCAGGTGCCCATCACGACGGCCGCCCCGAAGAGCGTCGCCAGGAGCACGCCGTTGGAGCTGGTGTGTCCGTCGTCGGGACTCGCGACACCTTCGGGGTCGTACCGCACCTGCAGCTCGTCGCCCTTCGACGTCGAGTCCCAGCACCCGTCGCTCTCCGAGAGCGAGGGCGAGACATCCCGTCCGTCTACGGTGCGCAGTTCGCAGTGGTTGGTACTGCTGTAGTCCGCGCTGACGACCACGACGTCGCCCGACACACCCCGGTCCGCCAAGGCGACCGAGTCCCCGGCGCCCGTGCCGAAAATGCCCAGGGCCACTCCGGCGATCAGGGGCACGATCAACTGCCACGCCACTTTTCGCTTCTTGCGCGGCACGCGGCGCAGCAGGAGTACCGGAACCAGGAGCGACGCCAGCGGAAGGATCAGAATGGCGAACAGGCCGCCCACCCCACGCACCACGGCCGGAAGCGGCACGACGGGCCCCAGCCAGGCCAGTCCCAGCGAACCCCCGGCGCACAGCAGGCTGAACGCCAGCCACCGCACCAGGTCGGACCTGGCCGTCCTGCCCCGGGATATGACGTCCGCCACGTGACTCCTCGCCCCTCGCTAGCCCCTCGCGTGTCCGGAACACCGTAGCGATTCCCGAGGCAGTTCACTCTGGCGAAACCGGGAAGCACGCAGATACCGTCAGTAGCCTTGACCTCACTTCTGTCTCACGGGGAGTCCACTGTGAAGCGCCGCTCTTTGCCCGTTGCTGCCGCGCTCGCCGCCTCAGCCGCCTTGCTGCTGACGGCCTGCGGAGGCGGGGACGACAAGCCCAGCGACAACGACAAGATCGCGGGAGCGGACCAGGGGTCTGCGACCCCGAGCGAGACAGCCGAGCCCTCGGCGGCGCCGGCGGAGGACAAGCCGGACGGCGTCGACGTGTCTCTCCCCAAGGACATGAACCTGGTCTTCGACTGGGAGACGCCGAAGGACAAAAATGAAGCGGCCGCCATGGAGGATGCGGCGAACTTCATCCGCGCGATCTATCGGGGCGTCGACAAGCGAACGGCCAAGGACGCCGCCGTGGCCGCATACGCCACCGGCGGTGGTCTGCACTACGCCGAGACGCAGATCAACAGTCGCATCGACGGCGGATGGACTTCGACCGGCACCCGACGTCACTACGACGTCGCCACTCGATCCGCCTCCAACGGCAACTCGGTGGAGGTCGCGTTCTGCGTGGACTCCAGCAAGTTCTACGGGAAAGAGGTCAAGACCGGGAAGGTCCTCAAGAGCGAGCCCAGCATCGCCGACTTCGACCACTTCGAAATCATCATGGTCAAGTACCCCACGGCAGAACACCTCTGGCAGGCCTCCAAGGTGTTCGTCGAGACGAAGGCGAAGCAGTGCCAGTGAAGGGGGTAGTGCGTACGACATTGGGCGCCGGTACAGCAGCACTGATACTGGCCTTCGGCACCGTCGTAATCGGTGCGCCGGTCCACGCCGCGGAACCGACCGGGAACGACCAGGGCGCCGGCACCAAAGAGGACGGGGGCCGCAAAGGTTCCGGCATCTACGCCGCCGTACGCATCGAGTACTCAGGATCCGTCGCCCCCGACGGCAGCAAGGGAAACGTGACGTCCGCCGACGTCAACTGGACTCCCCCACCCTGCTGGTACGCCCCCTATCTCGGTGCCAAGGACTTCAAGAAGAAGATGTCCGCCGAGATAGAGGAGGCCGCGAGCGCACCCGGCATGACCGGGACCCCCGCCGCGGCGATCGGCCAGACGAAGGCGCACTACGAGGACGAGTACGGCTGGACGGACACCCCCGGTTACAAGGACTACAACGTCGCCAAGGACGGCGAGGGCATGTTCTGGGCCGGTGTCGAGAATCCCGACGAGCCCGACTTCCTCAAGCGGAACTCCTGCACCGACCTCCCGTTCTGGGTCGACAACGGCGAGGCCCCGCCGCCCCAGTACGAGGAGGCCATCACTCCGGAGGTTCTCGCCGCCCTCGCGTACCAGCACATGGAGCTGCCCGGCACCGAGGTCACCCTCGCCCCCGCCCAGACCACGAAGGTGAACCTGCCGACCTGGGCCTGGCTCGACAAGGCCGACTTCCACGAGGTCCAGGCCACGGCCGCCATCAACGCCCCCGGCTTCGCCCTCACGGCCACGACCACCGCCAAGCCGGTGTCCCTCAAGCTGGAGCCGGGCACTCCGGATGCCGAGACCTACCCGGCCTCCGGCGAGTGCACGATCAACGACGACGGCTCCATCGGCGAGCCCTACGCCAAGGGCAACGCCGACCGGACCCCACCCTGCGGCATCAAGTACCTCCGCTCCTCCGGAGACGGCACCTTCGACCTCCAGGCCACCATCACCTGGGAGATCGCCTGGACCGGCACCGGCGGTGCGGGCGGCGACCTGCCCGACGGCACCTTCGAGAACGGACAGGCCGTCACCGTCCAGGAAATCCAGGCAGTCAATCGCTGATGAGGACCACAGGACTCGCCAAGGTCGCGAAGACACGACTCGGCCTTGAGGCCGACTGCGCCGCCTGGTGCCGGATCAGCAGGGTGCCTGGTCCGCCCGCGGACGTGCACGAAGCTGCGGGCGGAGCACCCGTACGCCCCGCGTTCATCCGGCCGCTCGGCACGCTGGGCGTCGCGCTGGTGGCCCTCCTCTGGCCCTCCGCGGCGCTCCTGGCGTTGCTCGCTTCGCTGGAGGACCTGGCGGAGTGGCTCCTGAGCTCCAAGGAGCGCGCCAGGTCCCGGGCCCGGGCTCGGGACGACGAGGAGCGGAAGAAGGCCATCAAGGCCCACGCCCTGGATCAGCTCTTCGACGGGGACTGGACGGCGGCGGCCGGACAGTTCCTGCTGAGCTGGTACGGACACTCCTCGCATCACAAGCGCCTGCTCGTACTGACGCCGGAGCACATCGTGTTGGCCGCTCCTCCCAAGCGGGTGTCCGTCCGGCAGACGGAGCGCATGGTCGTCGTTGCCGAGATTCCGGCGTCGGAGGCCCGGGTGGAGGATCCGCTCCTCGGTGTCCATCCCAGTGACAGGCTCCGCGTCGTGTTCTCGGACGGGTCGTGGCTGACCGTCATCACCGACGAATCACACAGCGAGGTCCACAAGCACCTGATGCGACTGCCTCGCGTGCACAACGCCCGCGATCGGCATTCCCCGAGCGTCTCCGGGGCCTGAACAACGACGCGCCTCAGTGTCCTGAGCCTTCACCAATCACGACACGGTCAAGACACGCGTGCGCCGTACGTCACAATTAGACCAGGTTGCGAAGCAGTTCGCTCTGGCGAAACTGATAACTCCCCCAGTAGCGTCTGACCTCTTGACCAAAACTTTGCCTCACGGCGCACGCCGCAGAATGATCAAGCACGGGGGAAGGAAGCTGCGTGAGCGACCCGGACCTGACGGTCGACTTTGAGTTCCTCGCAGACTGCGAGCGCAAGCTCGGCCAGCTAAGAACGACCTTCAAGGACATCAAGAACCGCCGGGACGACATGAAGGAGCACTGGGGGTCCGGTGCCGTCGCAGGGGCCATGGAGGACTTCGTCGACAACTGGGACGACTACCGCACCAGGCTCATCGAGTCCATCGAATCGGTCGGCACGCTCGTGGCCGGAAGCAAGAAGGCGTTCGAGGACCTCGACAAGCAGTTGGCCGAGGCGAACAAGAAGAAGCAGAAGAAGTGACGCCATGACACCGACTTCCAAGCGCCGCCCGGTGGACTGGCAGCCGCTGTGCGAAGCCGATCCCGTGCCCGGGGATCCAGAGGAGATCCGTGCCGAGGTCAAGCACATGATCTCGGTAGCCGAGAAGCTCCGTGACCAGGCCAAGAACCTCAAGGCGATCGGCGACGACGAAACCCTTAAGGGCAAGTACGTAAAGACCCTGCGCGACGAGTCCTCCACGCTGGAGAAGCACATGCGGGAGGTAGCCGGCCGATACGAGCGTGTGCACGGCCACCTCACCAAGTGGTCGAACGAGCTGGAGGACTTCCAGGGCGACGCCGACAAGATCCTGCGCGAGGCCAAGGCGAAGCAGGAGGAGGTCGAGGCCGACAAGGCCAAGAAGTCCGGCTCAGAGGACACGGACGTTCCGCAGACGCCGCCCAGCGGCACCAGTCCCATCGACGACCCCCTGCAGTCGTACCGCACTCGGCTGCACACCGTTACCGGCGACCGGGACGCCCGGGCCAACCACTACGCGGGCAAGATCCGCGACGAGATCGACGACGTGATCGAGGACTCGTGGTGGGACGACGTCAAGGGCTGGGTCCATGACCACGCAGACCTGATCAAGGCCTTCATCGATATCCTGGGGTGGGTCGCGACGGTGGCCGGTTTCGTGGCTCTCGCCATTCCCTTCTTGAATTTCGTCGTCCTCGGCATCGCGGTGCTCACGATCGGACTCAGACTCCTGCTCGTGGCATCCGGCGATGCCACCTGGACGGATGTCATCTTCGACGTCGTGGGTGGGCTGCTCGTGGTGGGCGGACTCGGGGCTGCCGCGAAGCTTGCCAGCGGCGCCAAGGCGACCGTGGGCGCCGCTCAGACCGCCCGAACAGCCGGCCTGAGCCGCGGACTCAGGGGCGTCAAGGGCATCCTGGACGACACGGGGCGGATGATGACCAAATTGCCGCAAGGACCGGGGCGGCAGGCCCTCGGAGCGGCCCGTAACGCGATGCGCAAGTCCATCTCCCAGAACGTCGGCCTGGTCGTCAAGAATCCGCTGAGGGTCAGCCCTTTGTCGACGCTGGTACACCTCGGCGACAAGGAGATGGCCGGCATGGCGAAGATGCTGCAGGCGAACAAGGCCGCCTTCCCGGCGGCCGCGGGGGCTGCGGCGGACAAGGCGTACAGGTCCTATCAGGTGGGCCTCGGCATCGCCTGGACCGGCATGGGGATGGACGTCATGGACAAGGCGCTAGGAAAGAGCGACCTGACAACCGTCACCGACAAGGAGTTCGGAACCGGTGAGAAGCCGTACAACGCGGCGTACTCGGACTGGAAGGACAACACCCTGAAACCCGCCCCCGACACCCACTGGTAAGGAATGACCATGGACCTGAACTCGGCGCGACGCATTGTCGAGTCCGAGGCCGCCCGCACCGGTCTTGGCACCGGCCCCAACCGGCGGCTCCGGCTGACGTTGATCATCGGAATGCCGCTGTTCCTGCCGGTGTTGGGAATCATGATCCTGGTGCCGAAGCCACTGATGGATGACGTACTCCGTGTCTATGAGGCTGGGATCATCGGCTGCCTCATGCATTACGTCTGGGTCTTCGCGAAGTACCCACGATACGCGGACCGTCCACCCTACCTCACCCGGGATCTCGCCATGGGCGGCGGATTCTTCTTGCCCGCGCTGTTCTTCGGTTTCTGGCCGGGCATGATCGCCGCCTTGGGGTGGTCTCTCTTCGTAGGCGTTACCTATGCCGTGGAAGTGAAGCGGGGACGCCATGTCAACCCCTGAGCACTGGCGGCCTCCGAACGGTTTCAACCTGGTACCACCACCCGGCTGGGATGTGATTCCACTACACACGGGAACCGAGGAGGCGATGGACCGCATCGTCCGCAAGGCCGTCGCACAACTGCCCGTCAGCTTCCCCAAGGACGACATTCCGAAGGCGCGGCTGAAGCTCACCCAGGAGATGAAGAAGGTCGTCCGCCGGGCCAGAGCCAAGGGAGGAATGACCCTCTACCTCCCCACTGAACGCCTTCATGGCGTCGCGCTGCCGGTCTCGATCGTGGCCTCTGAACCGATCGAGATTCCGCGGGTCAGACCCCACAGCGGCCCGGAAGCGGTCCTGGCCGCGCTCGCCTCCGTGACTCCGGGCGCCGAGACGCGAGAACTCGACGGCACCGCCGCCCTCCGCTCCGAGCGGGATGTACCCGCCGACACGTCTGAGGGAGTCGACGTCGCTCACCGTCGGGTGGAGTACTTCGTTCCGGTTCCATACAGCGCCCCCGACCAGTACCTCACCTTCTCGTTCAGCGCCCTGATCGCCCCAGGCTCGGACCCCACCTTCTATGACATCCTCGTGGAGTTGTTCGATGCCGTGATGGGCACCTTCCGCTGGAGCTACGCCTAAAGGTTCCGTTTCTGCTGTGCCCTCCGAGGAAAGAGACCGATCATGTCCGAAGGCCCCCTTTGGAGCACCGACCTCGGCGCTCCTCTCCACATCGATACGGATGCCGACCCGGGCCTCTGGGGCTATCTCCACCTCCATATCGACAAGAAGAATTTCAAGGAATGGCTGGATCTGCACCTGACCGGCCTGGCCACGATCCACCAGATCGAACTCACCCGCAAACTCCGCCGATTCCACAAGAGCTTCTACGAACAGACGATCGTCACGCTCCGGGACAAGCTAGAGGCCGACGAGGCGTTCATCTATCACCCTGTGCCGCTGACCTACATGCCGCTGGTGATGCACGCCACCCGCATCCACTGCGAGGCTCATGACACTGCCTCTTGTGAGGGATTCACCGCATTCACTGTGCCGCACCCGGAAATCCCCGAGTGGCAGCAACGAACCGGCAGTATTCCGTTCGCCTCCCCGCATCTGGGCGAGGACGGCATCCGGGTCACCCGCTCCTATCCGGCGGACAGCTCCATCATGATGACCTCGGTGACGTACCACTGGCACACCCCGCCCGGAGTCCCCGACGTCTGCCTTCGGGGGCACCACGACGATCCGGAAGTGATCGCCGCGGCGATGGAGGCATTGGACGACTTCGCGCGGACGCTCCGGCTTCCGGGGACGGCGCATTGACCTGTGGCGCAGGGCGCGTAGCGGCGAGTGGGCAGCCTGTCCGAGAACCTCCTTGGGACCGAGGCCAGAGAAGGCCGTTCGAGTACGAGGTCTGACCTGGGCCCGCGGTGTGGCAGCACTTGACCAGTTCGCGGTGGCGAAATCGTGCGCCCGATCGATACGGTCAGTGAGCTTGCCCCCAACGCCCGGAGGGACTCGACCGCCGCATGAGCGACCTGACACTCGACGACACCATCTTCCAGCATCTGAAGGAGACGTTCTCCACCATCAGCGACCGCATGGAAGCCACACGCCGGACGTTGCGCGGCACCGACGCCTCGGCGGTCGGTGAACCGAAACTCATCGACGACGTCCAGGACTTCGCGGATGAGTGGGGCTACGGGATCAAGCAGCTGGGCAAGCACACACAGGGCGCCGTGAAGATGATCAACCACATCGGCGACACGTTCAGCGATCTCGACCTGGAGCTGGCCGAGTCCCTCAAGGCCGCCAAGGCCAAGAAGGGGAAGTAGACGTGGCCGGTACGCGTCCCGCGTTCCCGAACATAGGCTGGGACCCCACCCCTGGAGATGTCGAGGACACCCGCGACATCGCCAAGAAGCTCGGTGGTCTGGCCAGTGACCTGGGCACCGCGGTGAGAGAACTCGAGCGCATCGAATGCGGCGCCTGGAAGGGCAAGACCGCGATCGCGTTCACCGAGTACATCGGCGAGGACGTCACCCCGCTCATCCGCAAGAGCTTCGAGTCCTTCGACAAGGCCTCGCGCGCGTTGCACCGCTGGTCCAACGAGCTGAAGGAGTTCCAGGACGAGGCGAACCGGCTGGAGAAGTCGGCCGGCGACAAGCTCGACGCGAAAGCCGACGCCGAGGCGAAGGCCGAAGGCAAGGGCAGCAAGGAACTCGGCGAGGCGTCCAGCGCGGTCGACGGAGTCATCCAGAAGGTCCACGACCTGGAGGAACGCTTCAGGGAAGCGGCCCGCAGCATCGGCAAGGAGCTGGACAAGGCCGCCGACATCGCCCCCAACGAGCCCGGCTTCTGGGACAAACTCGGCAAGGGCATCGCCGACGCCTGGGACGCCACCGGCGACTGGCTCAAGGAGCACGCGGATCTGATCAAGGCGATCGGTGACGTGATGAGCGACATCACGGCAGTGCTCGGCATGCTGGCCATCGTGACCCTTCCCTTCCCTCCTCTCTCGGCGATCTTCGGAACGGCCGCACTCATCGGCGCCGGGTTGTCGCTGGCGACTCACGGCGTAGCGAAGGCGGCCGGTGCCGACGTGGGCTGGGGACAAATCGGCTTGGACGCCGTGGGGTTGCTGCCCGGCATCGGCATGCTCGGCAAAGGAGCGAAGGTCGTCGGCGCGGCCAAGGCGGCCTCTACCGCGAGTCGGCTGGGCAAAGGATTCAAGGCCACCGAAATCGGTAGAGCACGTGTGCTGCTTTCCTTCGGAAAGGAATCCGCCAATATCACAGGCGGCCTGGGCAAGGCGGGCCTGGTGAAGATCGGCGGGTTCTCCGACGAGGTCTTCGAGGTCGCGCACTCGACCAGCGGTCTGATGTCGCGCATGGGCGGCCTGTCCTACGCCGGCTACCACCCGGGCCAGTTGATCGGGACGAAGGGCGCGAACCTGATACCGGGTGTGAATCTGGATTCCTTCAGTGCTGCCGGAATGGCGTTGGACGCCGGTCTCAAGGTCGCTCCGAAGATCTACGGGCATGTGACCGACTGATTCCCCGGGAGCACATCACCCCTATGTCCCCTATGGAGAAGGAACGACGGCGATGACCCTCTGGCTACCCCCTCAGGGGGAGACTCTCCTCGCTCGCGCGCCCGTGGTGTTCGCCTCCGGCGCGGCCATGCGGGTCAGAGGAAAACGTTGGTTTCGCGACACAGAGCGCAACGACATTCAAGGGCAACTGCCCGACTGGCCGGAGGGACCGACGTACACGGAGCGGTCGGCGGCCAAGGCGACCGCACTGAACACGCTCAAGGGCACGGCGATCGCCGCGATGACCGTGGCGTGGGGAGCGCTGTCCTCCCAAGGGGGGAGCGTCGGAGGGCCGTCCGGGAAGACGGGTGCCGACATCTCTCACGACCGTGCGGACGAGGTCGAGGACTTCCCGGTCGTCTGGGCCGCCCCGGGCACCACGGCTCGGACCTTGCCGTGGCAGTTGGATCCGGGCCGGACCTCTCCTGATCACTACCGCACGCACGCGGTCGTCACGGACCGCCGCATGGTGATCGTCGGCTTCCCGTACGTCAAGGGAGACGACACCCTCATCGACGACGAACCCTTGTGGGAAGTTGCGCGGTCCGGCATCAAGAGTGTGGAACTGCGTGACTTCAAGGTCGGCAACGACGTGAAGATCCTCTTCACGGACGACTCGTGGGTCAGATTGAGCAGCGTGAAACGAGAGAGGCTGACTCGCTACCTTCTCGAGCCGCTTGATTTCATTCCCCTGGACTCCCTGACAACCGCTCAGCGGGAAACCGCGGAGCGGTTCGCTTCAGCACAGGCACCAGACGCCCAGGCCCCGCTCGTCAAGCAGAACACATGCGGCTGCTTCCGCGTCGAGGTATTCGCCCCCAGCACGGTTCACGCCTTTTTCGGGCACTCAGGCCTGAACACCGTCATGGACGCCGACGGCACCGAACTCAGCCTGACGGAATATCACCCGGACGACTTCCTCACCTGACAGGATTACAAACTGCGAGCCTCACACCGGACGAGAACGGCACGAATCACTTATGACGTCTGACATATCCATTCCGCAGGCCGCACGGCGAGGGGACGGCCTTCCACCCCTCTGGTTCGTTGCCCCGGAGGGATTCTTCGCCCTCCCCCTGGACGCCACTTGGGAGGGGCGCGTCGAACGCGCATCGGCATTGGTACGGGAGCTGTACTCCCGTGGTGACGAGAGCATCTGGCAATCCGCTGCCCCCCACTACGCGGCCATGGGCGAACTGATGGCGTCCACAGGCCTTTCCTACGCCGCCGTGGGCTTGTTCTCCACGGCCGACACCGACACGACCGCGGATGCCGACGAGGGGATGCGGTACGAACCCTCCGAGGGTGTCGCTCACTGCGCCTTTACCCTGGGAATCATCCCGACCGGCCAGTCCGAGACCGACACCGACGTGGTCGCTCAGGGCATCCTCGCGACTCTGTCCGGCGACCCCTACAACGACGCCATCTGGGTCGACCTTCCCTGCGGCCCGGCGATCTCCTGCATCACCCTGCGTGAGTACCCTCTCGATCCGGAAACCACGAACGACTCCAACGAGACGAAGCTCCTCACCGGCCAGATCCAGGTGCACGTCCCCTTTCCCACAGGCCCGTACACCGCGGTGTTCACCCTCAACACACCGTCCATGGACCATTGGACCGAGATCTACCGCCTGATGTCGGCCATTCTCCAGACGCTCTCGTTCCACGATCCTCTGGGCGACCAGGTCTGAGAAACAAGGACGAGGCTTGTTTCGGTGACTCCGAAAGCAGAAGTGAGTTGACGGGAAAGTCATCGACCTCGTTGGCGGGGTCGCCGGGTGTGTCCGTACCGGAGTCGGGAGCCGAGGGGGCGTAGCGACGTTGCCCCCGCAGCGCCGCGGGCCGCTATGACGGTCACCTCGGTGACCTTTGCGGCACCTCTCAGCAAGCGGTGTGCGACGGTGTTACCCATCGACCGAGGAGTGAAGGACGGGCCCTCCGGCCACCCCGGAAGCTCGTGCTGGATGTCGTTGCGCTCCGTGTCACGGAACCAGCTCATTCCCCGTACCTGTGGCGCCGCACCAGTCGCGAAGGGGGCGGGCGCGCGTGCGAGCAACGTTTCCCCGGAGTCCGGCTGCCAGACGTCCACGTGCACGTTTCCCTTCGGATACGGCGATCGCTGCGGCCCTCCGACTTCCGCGGAGTCCGCGAAGGACGGCCCTCGGAACAGGGCTCCGAGGGCCGCTCCGAGCGACAACACGCATGCCTATCGGCAAGGAGTCACTTGCTCCGCGCCTGCTTGGCCAGCTCGTCGTCGATCTGCTCGAACTTGTCGGCCGCCATCGTGAGGTAGTCGCCCATGCCGTCGAGGCCGTCGAGGGTGTCCTTGGCGCCGCGGGTGAACTCGTCGAAGTTGTCGTCGAAGGCCTTGGAGGAGGACTTCGTGACGTAGCCCGACTCGACCAGGTTCGCGATGTACTTGCGGAGGCCGTCGAGCTTCTCCTGGAGCTTTTCCTTCTCCTTCACGACATGCTTGGCGGCATCCCGCATGTCCTGATATGTAATGTCAAGGTCTTTGGGCATGAAGCCGCTTCCTCTCACAACGCCGCAGGGCCAGCCCCCGTGGCTCCTCGTTTGCGGATCGAACCGGCGCACCGGTCACGCCGGTCGTATGACACGACCGGTGTGATCGTCCGCTCTGAGGCAGCAGCTTACGGGGGAGGCCAGTGGTGTCACATCCCTGCGTTGCCAACGGGAACGTCCGGTCACCGCCCTGTTGCCGGACCGCGACACCCAGCGGATATCGTCGCCTGGACTGTGAGCCGTGGTGTGGAAGCGGCCGCAGGGGCTCGCCTGGGGAGGACAAGCGTGCGACTGACTCTGACCGTCGTCGATCCGTACGGCGGGAGCTCCGCCGACGTCGTGCTCGACGCGGATCCCGAGTCCACCGTCGGGGACATCGCCGAGGAGCTGGCCAAGCAGGTCGGGGTCGCGGGCGCGCAGGTCATCCCCATCGGACATCAGGGCCAGGCGGGAGCCGGCGGTGCGCCGCTCGTCTACGTCGACGGGTACGCCGTCGATCCGTCCGCCACGGTCATCGGGTCGCCGTTGCGCGAGGGCGCCGTCGTCAGTCTGCAGGACCCGTCCGGGTGCCTGCCCGGAGAGCCCACCGGGCTAGTGGAGTTGCGGGTCGTAGGCGGGCCGGGTGCCGGGTTCGTGCACCGGCTCGGGGTGGGGAAGTACGACATCGGGAGCGGACCGGCCGCGTATGTCCGGATCGAGGATCCCGAAGTCGAGGCCCGTGCGCTCACCCTCTCCGTCTCCACCGACGGGACCTGCAAGGTCGCCGTGCACGGAGACAAGGAGGGCGTCACCCTCGACGGGGAGTCCGTCAAGGAACGGGACGGCGACGACTGGCCGCTCGGGGCGCAGATAGCGGTCGGGAACTCGCTCGTCGAGCTGGCCCGGTACGCGCCGCCCAACGCCGCGCTCAAGTGGTCCGAGGACGGGGTGGGACTGGACTACAACCGGCCGCCCCGGCTGCGGCCGGCCGAGCGGCAGACCAACTTCCGGCTGCCCTCGTCGCCCCGCGACTACGAGGCCCGGCCGCTGCCCTGGCTGATGGCGTTGACGCCGCTCGTCGGTGCCGTGGTCGCCGTGATGGTGTTCGGGCGCTGGTACTACCTGATCATGGCCGGTCTCAGCCCGATCCTCCTGTTCGCCAACTACTTCAACGACAAGAAGCACGGCCGCAAGTCCCACGCCAAGCAGGTCAAGGAGTACGAGGAGCAGAAGGCGCGGATCGAGAAGGACGCCCAGGACGCTCTGGTCGCCGAACGGGACGACCGGCGGCAGGCCATTCCCGATCCGGCGGTCGTGCTGTCCGTGGGGACCGGGCCCCGGACGCGGTTGTGGGAGCGGCGGCGGACCGACCGTGATCATCTGCTGCTGCGGGTGGGGACCGGGCAACTGCCCTCCGAGGTCGTGCTCGACGACCCCGAGCAGGACGACCACCGGCGCCAGGTCACCTGGAAGATCGAGGACGCGCCCGTGGCACTGTCGCTGCGCACCCTGGGAGTCGTCGGCATCGCGGGACCCGGGGACTCGGCCCGGTCGCTGGGGCGCTGGGCGGTCGCACAGACCGCCGCGCTGCACAGCCCGATGGACGTGCAGTTCTACGTGCTGAGCGAGAACTCCGCCCAGGGCGAGTGGGACTGGGTGCGGTGGCTGCCGCATTCCCGGCCCTCCGGGGGGCAGGACGTCAACGTCCTCATCGGTACGGACGCCGAGACCGTCGGTGCCCGCATCGGCGAGCTGACGCAGATCCTCGACGCCCGCAAGAAGGCCGCGGAGCAGAAGGGCGGCGGAGCGCAGGGCTCCAGTTTCACCGATCCGGACATCGTGGTGGTGTGGGACGGCTCGCGGCGGCTGCGGTCGCTGCCCGGAGTCGTACGGCTGCTGCGTGAAGGGCCGGCCGTGTCGATGTTCGCCGTGTGCATCGACGCCGAGGAACGGTTCCTGCCGGGTGAGTGCCAGGCGTTCGTCGTCGCCGAGCCCAAGGCCGAGGAGAGCGGGCCGCAGCAGCGGGACGAGCAGGCACAGCCCGCGCAGCAGGTCGCGGGGGGTTTCCCGTCCTTCCAGGCGTGGCACACCAACGCCCCGGCCGAGCCCGAGCAGCGGGCCCGCGCCGAGAAGCTGCGGCTGCGGGTGGAGGAGGCGGGGGTCGAGCGGATCACCGGCGTACGGCCCGACTTCGTCACGCCCGCCTGGTGTCTGCGGCTGGCGCGGTCGCTGTCCGCGCTGCGCGACATCAGCGGCGAGACCGAGGACTCCGCGCTGCCCGGGGCGAGCCGACTGCTCGACGTGCTGCAGCTGGAGCCGCCGACGGCCGACGCGATCGGCGCGCGGTGGCGGATGGGCGGGCAGTCGACGATGGCCGTCATCGGCGAGTCGTACGACGGCCCCTTCGGCATCGACATGCGCAAGGACGGGCCGCACGGCCTCATCGCCGGTACGACCGGTTCCGGCAAGTCGGAGCTGCTGCAGACGATCGTGGCCGCCCTCGCCGTCGCGAACACACCCGAGAACATGACGTTCGTCCTCGTCGACTACAAGGGCGGCTCCGCGTTCAAGGACTGCGTGAAGCTGCCGCACACCGTCGGCATGGTGACCGACCTCGACGCGCACCTGGTGGAGCGGGCACTGGAGTCGCTGGGCGCCGAGCTGAAGCGGCGCGAGCACATCCTGGCCGCCGCCGACGCCAAGGACATCGAGGACTACCAGGATCTGGTGCGGAGGGACCCCTCGCACGCTCCGGTGCCTCGGCTGCTCATCGTCATCGACGAGTTCGCCTCCATGGTGCGCGACCTGCCCGACTTCGTGACCGGGCTCGTCAACATCGCCCAGCGAGGACGTTCGCTCGGCATCCACCTGCTGCTCGCCACCCAGCGGCCCAGCGGTGTCGTCTCCCCCGAGATCCGCGCCAACACCAACCTCCGGATCGCCCTGCGCGTGACCGACGGAGGCGAGTCGTCGGACGTCATCGACTCGCCCGAGGCCGGGCACATCTCCAAGAACACCCCGGGCCGTGCCTACGTACGCCTCGGTCACTCCTCGCTCGTTCCCTTCCAGTCGGGACGTGTCGGTGGCCGTCGGCCCGGTGCCGCCGATCCCGCCGCCCTCGCACCCTGGGTCGGACCGCTGGGCTGGGAGGAACTGGGCCGGGCGACGCTGACCAAGCCGAAGACCGAGTCCCGGGAGGACGACGAGATCACCGACCTCAAGGTGCTGGTGGACGCGGTGCGCGACGCCAACCGGTCGATGGGCATCCCGGCCCAGCACAGCCCGTGGCTGCCCGCGCTGGACGAGAAGCTGCTGCTGGACGAGATCGAGGTCCCGGCCCTCGCCGGCGCCGTGCCGGGCAAGCTGCCGCCGGCCCCGTACGGCATCGAGGACCTGCCCTCCGACCAGGCCCGCCGCCCGGTCGTCGTCGACTTCGCGAGCTTCGGGCACCTGATGATCGGCGGCGCTCCGCGCAGCGGCCGTTCCCAGGTGCTGCGCACCATCGCGGGCTCGCTGGCCCGCACCCACTCCACCGCCGACGTCCACCTCTACGGCATCGACTGCGGCAACGGCGCCCTCAACGCGCTGACCCGGCTGCCGCACTGCGGCGCGGTCGTGGGCCGCAACCAGACCGAACGGGTCGTACGGCTCGTCAACCGGCTCAAGGGCGAGCTGTCGCGTCGTCAGGACCTGCTGGCCGACTCGGGGTTCGCGGACATCGGTGAGCAGCGTGCCTCGGCGGAGGAGGCCGATCGGATGCCGCACATCGTCGTCCTGCTGGACCGCTGGGAGGGATGGGTGCCCACCCTCGGCGAGGTCGACCACGGGTCGCTGACCGACGAGTTGCAGACGATGATGCGCGAGGGTGCCAGCGTCGGCATCCACCTGATCCTGACCGGTGACCGCACCCTGCTCGTGGGCCGCATCGCGACTCTCACCGAGGACAAGTACGGTCTGCGCCTGGCCGACCGCAGCGACTTCGCCTCGCTCGGCATCCCCACCCGCAAGGTGCCCGAGGAGATCCCGCCGGGCCGCGCCTTCCGCAACGAGGCCGGTACGGAGACGCAGTTCGCGCTG
This sequence comes from Streptomyces sp. NPDC001599, assembly GCF_042893535.1. Classification (NCBI taxonomy): domain Bacteria; kingdom Bacillati; phylum Actinomycetota; class Actinomycetes; order Kitasatosporales; family Streptomycetaceae; genus Streptomyces; species Streptomyces sp. NPDC001599. The sequence goes on along the minus strand of NZ_JBIAVA010000010.1, from coordinate 238,743 downwards.
CTCTCCGAGGACACCACCGGGCAGGGCCAGGCCGCGGCGATCACCGCGATCGGCGAGGCCGCCACCGCCCGCGACACCGACGTCCCGCGCGCCCGGCGCCCGTTCCGCGTCGACAGCCTGCCCAGCCGGATCTCCTTCCCCGAGGCCTGGGAGATGCGCGACCCGGAGGCGTCCCGCTCCAAGCTGTGGGCGCTGATCGGCATCGGCGGCGACGAGATCGTCGGCTTCGGCCCCGACCTCGCCGACGGCGTGCCGTCCTTCGTCATCGCCGGGCCGGCCAAGTCGGGCCGCTCCACGGTGCTGATGAACGTCGCCCAGTCGCTCCTCGCCCAGGGCACCCGTCTGATCGTGGCGGCGCCCCGCCAGTCGCCGGTGCGCCAACTGGACGGCGCGGAGGGCGTGCTGAAGGTCTTCACCGGGGACGACATCGACGAGGACGAGTTCGAGGAGCTGATCGACGGAGCAAGCCTGGAGGAGCCCATCGCCGTGCTCGTCGACGACGGCGAGATCCTTGAGGACTGCGACGCCGAGAGCCAGATGAAGAAGATCGTCTCCCGGGGCGCCGAACGCGGCCTCGCCCTCGTCATCGCCGGTGACGAGGAGGACGTGTGCAGCGGCTTCTCCGGCTGGCAGGTCGACGCCAAGAAGGCCCGCCGCGGCATCCTGCTCTCCCCGCAGGAGTCCTCCAGCGGGGACCTCATCGGGCTGCGCATCTCGCGCCAGATGGTCGGCGGCCAGGTCACGCCGGGCAAGGGCATGCTGCACCTCGGCGACGGAGAGCTGCGCACGGTCGTGGTGCCGGGCTGAGGCGGCGTGGCGGAGGCGGTCGGCGGGTGGAGAACCGGCCCCGCTACTCGATCTTCGACAGCCGTGCCTCCGGCCGGCCCGACTCCTCGCTCTTCGACGCGTAGTCGAGGTCGTCGCCGACCGGGGTGAAGGTGACGGTCGTGGGGGCGGGGTTGCAGCCGTCGTGGTTGTCCTCGGCGCCGACGGAACCGGCGACGAGCTGCTTCTCCGTCACCTTCTTGAGGGTGATCACGTCGACGCAGACGCCGCCCAGCGCGTCGGTCTGGTGGAGCCTGCCCAGTTCCTGGCCGACCTTCGCCTGCTTGATGGTGATCCGGAAGGTGCCCAGCGGCAGCTTGCCGTCCAGGGCGGCGGCCTGGCCCTCCCAGGTGCCGAGGTAGCGCGCGGGCAGCGCACCGGCGGTGGCGGCGGGAGGCTCGTGGGTGCCGTCGCTGCCCCCGGCGTTGTTCGCGTCGTTGCCCGAGCCCGGCAGCAGGTCCAGGACGAACACCGACCCCACCGTCACCGCCGCCAGCGCTCCCGCCACCGCCAGTGCCACGGTGCAGCTGATCCGCCGGCCGCGTCCCTGGGCGCCCTGCGTCGAGGTCGCCGCGACGGAGAGGGCGAGCCTGCCCGGAGGGTGTGTCGTGCCCGCCCCGGCGCCCGCGTCGTCGTTCGGCGGCCCGGGATCCCTCGGGCCGGGAACGGACGGGAGGGCGGGAGAAGGGGCGGGGGCAGGGGCGGGGGCAGGGGCAGGCGACGAGGGTGGGTACGAGGGCGACGTGGGCGTCGGCATCACCGGGGGCGGGCCGAAGACACCGGACGCCGGGGCCGCCACCCCAACGTCGCCACCCGCCGTGACCGACGGCCGGCTGAACCCGACGGGCCCCGAGGCCCCGGTCTCCGCCTCCCCCGCCTCCAGGTTCAGCAGCTGTACGGCGCTCCGGCTGACCCGCTCCACCAGCGCCCCCGGCAGCCAGCCGCCGCTCACCAGGCGGGCCGCGCCCTCGGGGGCCAGGCACCGGGCCACCTCGGCGGGGGCCGGTCGGGCGGACGGGTCCTTCGCCAGGCAGGACGCGACCAGCTCGCGCAGCTCTCCGTCGTCCAGGCCGTCGAGGCGCGGCTCCTCGTGGACGACCTTGTAGAGGAGGGCGGCCGAGGAGTCACCCGGGAAGGGCGGCTGCCCCGTCGTCGCGTACGCCAGCACGGCGCCCAGCGAGAAGACGTCCGCCGCGCCGGTCACGCCCTTGCCGAGGATCTGCTCGGGGGACATGTAGCCGGGGGAGCCGATGGACACCCCGGTCGAGGTGAGGGAAGCCGTGCCGTCCGTGGCGCGGGCGATGCCGAAGTCGATCAGGAGGGGGCCGTCGAGGGTCAGGAGGATGTTGGACGGCTTCACGTCACGGTGGACCAGGCCCAGCTCGTGCACCGCGGCCAGCGCCTCGCCGAGGCCCGCGCCGAGTGCCCGTACCGAGTGGGCGGGCAGCGGGCCGCCGTCCGCGACGGCCGACGTCAGGGACGGACCGGCCGCGTACGCCGTGGCGACCCACGGCACGCGCGCCTCGGGGTCCGCGTCCAGCACGGGCGCGGTCCAGGCGCCGCCGACCCGGCGTGCGGCGGCCACCTCGCGCCGGAACCGGGCCCGGAACTCCTCGTCCAGCGCGAAGTGCGGGTGCACGATCTTCACCGCGACCGTGCGGCCGCCCGCACTGCGGCCCAGGTAGACCCGGCCCATGCCGCCGGAGCCCAGCCTGCCGAGCAGCCGGTAGGGCCCCACGACGGTGGGTTCGTCGACTTCGAGCGGCCGCATGGCGTCCACCCCTCCCCCGTACGCCGGTACCTGCCAGCAGGGTAGTGGGCCGCCCACCGCGACGCCCCGGGCGTTCAGGGCCGCAGCAGCTCCACCGTCACGTCCGCCGGGAAGCCCGTGGTGGGGCCGACGCGGCGGGCGAACTCGGTGACGGCCTCCAGCTGCGGGGCGCCGAAGCGGAAGTCGAGGGTGGTGAAGTACTTCGCCAGGGTCTCCTCGTCGAAGGCCTCCCAGCGGGCGGCCTGCTCCGCGACCTTCTCCACCTCCTCCAGGGAGAGGTTGCGGGAGGCGAGGAAGGCCTCGTGCACCTTGCGGGTGATGACCGGCTCGCGCTCCGCGTAGTCGCGCCGGGCCGCCCAGACCGCGAAGACGAACGGCAGACCCGTCCACTCCTTCCACAGGGCGCCCAGGTCGTGCACGTCGAGGCCGTAGCGCGGGCCGTCGATCATGTTGGCGCGCAGGGCGGCGTCCCCGATGAGGACGGCCGCGTCGGCCTCCTGCATCATCAGGCTCAGGTCCGGCGGGCAGGTGTAGTAGTCCGGCTGGACGCCGAAGCGCTCCGCCAGCAGGAGCTGGGCCAGGCGTACGGAGGTGCGTGAGGTCGACCCGAGGGCGACCCGGGCGCCGTCCAGGCGGTCCAGCGGGACCTGGGAGACGATCACGCAGGACATGACGGGGCCGTCGCAGCCGACGGCGATGTCGGGGAAGGCGACGAGGTCGTCGGCGTTCTTGAGGAATTCGACCAGGGTGACGGGACCGATGTCGAGATCACCGCGCACCAGCTGCTCGCTGAGCTTCTCCGGGGTGTCCTTCGTCAGCTCGAAGTCGAGGAGCGTGCCTGTTCTCGCGAGCCCCCAGTACAGGGGCAGGCAGTTCAGGAACTGGATGTGGCCGACACGCGGCCGGGTGCGAGAATTGTCCACATCGGGAGGCTAGCCCTCCGCCCCCATCCGCCCGTCGGCGACCCCCGGCGTCAGCCGAACGGCGCAGGCGTTCAAACGTCCGGGTGAAGTGATCTTGACCTCTGTTGCGCTCGGGGGCCTGCGTGCTAGGCTCACAGCAAGTTGCAGTTTGGTTTCCCTTGCAGTACAGAGCCTGCGGAGCATGTGACCGCGGGCTCTCGTCGTTCTCAGACGTATGCAGTTGTGCGGCATTCAAAGTCTTCACACTTGCTGGTTCTGGAGCAGGGCAACCCTTTGGGCCCAAGGAGGGCTTATGGCTACCGGAACCGTGAAGTGGTTCAACGCCGAAAAGGGCTTTGGTTTCATCGCCCAGGAAGGCGGCGGCCCCGACGTCTTCGTCCACTACTCCGCGATCAACGCGACCGGCTTCCGGTCCCTCGAGGAGAACCAGCAGGTGTCCTTCGACGTCACGCAGGGCCCCAAGGGTCCGCAGGCGGAGAATGTCACTCCTGTCTGATTGACAGCAGTACCCAAGGAGCCCCGCGCCGGTTTCGGCGACGGGGCTCCTGCCCTTTCCGGGCCGTCCGGGGCGGCTGTCAGTGCCGGCCCCTAGAGTCCCGCCATGACTGACGCCGCCTTCGTGACCACCACCCGGACGTTCTACGACGCCATCGCCGAGGACTACCACGCCCGGTTCCGCACCGCGCTCGACGACGCCCCCCTCGACCGGGCGCTGATGGGCGCCTTCGCCGAGCTGGTGGGGACCGAGGGGCGGGTGGCCGACCTCGGCTGCGGGCCCGGCCTGGTCACCGCGCACCTGGCCTCGCTGGGCCTCAGGGTCTTCGGCCTCGACCTGTCCGCGTCGATGCTCGCGATCGCGCGCCGGGAGAATCCGGGGCTGCGGTTCGAGCAGGGGTCCATGCTGGAGCTGGACCTGCCCGACGGCGCTCTCGCGGGGGCCGTCTCCTGGTACTCGTCGATCCACACGCCGTGGGAGCGGCTGCCGGACCTCTTCGCGGAGGTCGGGCGCGTGCTGGCCCCGGGCGGGCATCTGCTGCTCGGCTTCCAGGTCGGCGACGAGCCTCTCCACCACGACCGGCCGTGGGGCCACCCGGTCGCCCTGTCCTTCGAACGGCGGCGGCCCGAGCCGATGGCGGAGCTGCTGGAGCAGACCGGCTTCACGGTGCTGTCCCGGACGGTGCGCACACAGGAGGCGAGCACGTCCTCGCAGGTCCCGCAGGCCTGCCTCATCGCCCGCCGCTGAACGCCGCTGAACCGCCGCTGCCCCCCGCTGCCCGCCGCTGCCCGCCGACGCCGTCCTACCCCTCGTACAGCCCCTCCACCGCCCCCGCGAAGTCCCGCATGATCACCTCGCGCCGGAGCTTCATGGAGGGGGTCAGGTGGCCCTCCCACTCGGTGAAGTCCCTGGGCAGGACGGCGAAGCGGCGGATGGACTCCGGGCGGGAGACGAGTTTGTTGGCCTCGTCGACGGCGCGCTGGAGCACCGCGTGGACCTCGTCGTCGTCCACCAGCAGCTCCGGCGGCACCGGGTGCTTGCCGTTCATGCGGCGCCAGTGGTTGACGCCGTCGGGATCGAGGGTGAACAGGGCGGAGACGTAGGGCCTGCGGTCGCCCAGGACGATGCACTGGGAGACCAGGGGGTGGGAGCGCAGCCAGTTCTCCAGCGGGGCCGGGGCGACACTTTTGCCGCCCGCGGTGATCAGCAGCTCCTTCTTGCGGCCGGTGATCGTCAGATAGCCCTCGTCGTCCAGGCTGCCGATGTCACCGGTGGCGAACCAGCCGTCGGGTGCGGCCTGGACGACGCCCCCGGCCTGCGGGTCCCAGTAGCCGTGCAGGACCTGCTCCCCCGCGACGAGGATCTCGCCGTCGGCGGCGATACGGATGCGGGTGCCGGGCAGCGGCCAGCCGACCGTGCCGAGGCGCGGTTTGAGCGGGGGCGTGACGGTGGCCGCGGCGGTGGTCTCGGTGAGGCCGTAGCCCTCGAAGATCTCGATGCCGGCGCCGGCGTAGAAGGCGGCCAGGCGGCGGCCGAGCGGTGAGCCGCCGCAGATGGCGTACTTGACCCGGCCGCCCATGGCGCCCCGGATCTTGCGGAAGACGAGGGGGTCGTAGAAGGAGCGGGCGGTCTTCAGGCCGCGGCCGGGGCCGCCGCCGGTGCCCGTCTGGCGGGCCTCCCTGGCCTCGCCGTAGCGCACCGCCACCGAGACCGCGCGGTCGAAGGCCGAGGCCCGGCCGCCGGACTCGGCCTTGGCGCGGGCGCTGTTGAAGACCTTCTCCAGCATGTACGGGATGGTCAGCAGGCAGGTCGGCCGGAAGGCCGCCAGGTCCGGGAGCAGGTCCTCGGGTTTCAGGCTCGGCGCGTGGCCGAGGCGGACCCGGGCGCGGACGCAGGCCACGGCGACCATGCGGCCGAAGACGTGGGACATCGGCAGGAAGAGCAGGATCGAGGGCTCCTCGCCGGTCTCCGCCTTGAAGACGGGGTAGAGCAGCTCGATCGCGTTGTCGACCTCGGCGAAGAAGTTGCCGTGGGTGAGCACGCAGCCCTTGGGGCGGCCGGTGGTGCCGGAGGTGTAGATCAGGGTGGCGAGGGTGGACGGGCCGAGCATGCCGCGGCGCACCTCCACCTCCGCGTCCGGCACCCGCGCGCCCAGCTCCGCCAGCCGCTCCACGTGCCCCTTCTCCATGACCCACAGATGCCCCAGGTCGGGGATGCGGTCCAGCTCGGGGCCGAGGGCGGCGGCCTGCGCGGTGGTCTCGGTGACCAGGGTGACGGCGCCGGAGTCCTGGAGGATCCAGCGGGTCTGGAAGAGCGAGGAGGTCGGGTAGATCGGGACGGTGACCAGGCCCGCCGCCCACGCGGCGAAGTCGAGCAGCGTCCACTCGTACGTCGTCCGCGCCATGATCGCGATGCGGTCGCCCGGCATCAGGCCCTCGGAGATCATTCCCTTGGCGACCGCCAGCACCTGCCCGGCGAACTCGGCCGCCGTGACGTCGGACCAGTCGCCCTCCGGCGACCTGCGGCTGAGGACGACCTGACCCGGGACCGCCGCCGCGTTGTCGAAGGGGAGGTCGGCGAGGGACCCGCGGCGCACCGGTGGCGCGAACGGCGGTACGTAGGCCTCCCGTACGGCCCCGTCCAGCATCCGCGTCTCGGGCGCCACCAGGGTGGGGCCGGGCGAGTCGGCGTAGGCGGCGGATGCGGCGAAGGACGGAAGCGGGGTGGACACGGGCGGCTCCTGGGACGTGCAGCAAAGACACTGCTTCTGCTGTCGCTGCTCTGCTGCATGACGTACGTGCCTCGCGCGCCGAGGCGTTCATCGCCGGTTCCGCGGACATGGGTTACCGACGGTCAGTTCCGGGATCGTACGGCGCTCAGGTGGGGACTTGGTGCGCGTTCCACGATCTTCCCGCGCCGGAGGTGTGCAGTCTTGGGGGTTACCTGAGGGTAAGTCACGTTCTTTCCAGTATGGCCGTCACGCCCTGGCCGCCCGCCGCGCAGACCGAGATCAGGCCGCGCCCCGGCCCCTCCCGCTCGGCGAGCAGCGTGGCCAGGGTGGCCACGATCCGGGCGCCGGTGGCGGCGAAGGGGTGGCCGGTGGCGAGGGAGGAGCCTGCCACGTTCAGGCGGGCCCGGTCCACCGGGGCCAGGCCGCGCTTCTCCCAGGCGGCCAGTGTGGCCAGCACCTGCGACGCGAACGCCTCGTGGATCTCGACGAGGTCGAAGTCCCCGATCCCGAGCCCGGCCCGCTCCAGCATCCGCGGGACCGCGTACGCGGGCGCCATCAGCAGCCCGTCCTCGCCTCCGGCCACGTCCCCGCCGACGAAGTCCACGGCCGCCGTCTCGTACGCGGTGAGGTAGGCGAGGGGTTCGACGCCCCGGGCCTCGGCCCAGTCCTCGCTCGCCAGGAGCACCGTCGCGGCGCCGTCCGTCAGGGGCGTGGAGTTGCCCGCCGTCATGGTGGGGCCGGGGGCGTCGAGGCCGAACACGGGCTTGAGCGCGGCCAGTTTCCCGACGGTCGAGCCGGGGCGCAGGTTCTGGTCGCGGGCCAGGCCGCGGAAGGGGACCACCAGGTCCTGGAAGAGGCCGCGTTCGTACGCCGCCGCCAGCCGCTGGTGGCTCGTGGCGGCCAACGCGTCCTGGTCCTCACGGGAGATGCCCCAGGCCCGTGCGGTGACCGCGGCGTGCTCGCCCATCGACAGGCCGGTGCGCGGCTCCGCGTTGCGCGGGATGTCGGGGACCAGGTGTCCCGGGCGGATCTTGGCCAGGGCCTTCAGTCTGCCCCCGGTGGACTTGGCCCGGCGGGCCTCCAGGAGGATGCGGCGCAGGCGGTCGTTGACGCCGAGCGGGGCGTCGCTCGCCGTGTCGGCGCCGCCCGCGATCGCCGACTCGGTCTGTCCGAGGGCGATCTTGTTGGCGGCGGCGATCACGGCCTGGAGCCCGGTCCCGCAGGCCTGCTGGATGTCGTAGGCGGGAGTGCGCGGGTCGAGGGCCGAGCCGAGGACGGTCTCACGGGCGAGGTTGAAGTCCCGGCTGTGCTTGAGGACCGCACCGGCCACGAACTCGCCGACCGCGCCCGGCTCCTGGAGGCCGTGCCGCTCGACCAGCGCGTCCAGGGCCGCGGTGAGCATCTCCCGGTTGGAGGCGGTGGCGTACGGCCCGTCGGAGCGGGCGAAGGGGACGCGCGTGCCGCCGATGACCGCGACGCGGCGTGTGGGCTGGTGTGCCAGAGGGCTCATCTCGACCTGCTCCTCACCCGTGACATAGGCTTACCTCCGGTAACCTTACTCCAGAGTAAGTAGTTCTGCGCAGGACCGCCCTCCGAAGCCCCCGAAGCCCCCGAAAACTCCGAAGACCCCCGAAGACCTCTGGACCCGTCGCAACCGCCTGGGAGACAGACATGGCCGACCGCTATCTCAGCTTCACCGGCACCGCACCCGGCCGGTTCCTCACCCGCCGGCTGGGGCTGCCGCAGCCCGCGGCCCTGCGGCGGGACGCGCTCGACGGCGGCCTGCTGCACCTCACCGCCGGCAAGCCGGAGCTCGACCTCGCACCCGTCCTGGCCCGTACCGGCCTGCCCCGGGACGAGGACGGCCGGCCCGCCGCCGTCGTCCTCGACGCCACCGGCGTACGGGACGTCGACGCGCTGGCCGAGGTGCACACCGCACTGCACCCCGTCGTACGGTCCGTCGCCGCGAGCGGCCGTGTGGTGGTGCTCGGCGCCCCGCTCGACCCGGCCGACCACCACCAGGCCGCCGTCCAGCAGGCGTTGGAGGGATTCACGCGCTCGCTCGGCAAGGAGATCGGACGGGGCAGGACGGTCAACCTGGTACGGCTCACCGACGCGGCGCCCGCCGAGTCCACCCTCCGCTTCCTCCTCTCCCCCGCCTCCGCCTACGTCAGCGGCCAGGTGATCGAGGTCGGGACGGCGGGCGAGGGCGCCGCCCCCGACGACTGGGCGCTGCCGCTCGCCGGGCGCACCGCCCTGGTCACCGGCGCCGCGCGGGGCATCGGCGCGGCGGTCGCCGAGACGCTGGCCGGGCAGGGCGCCCAGGTCGTCGTCCTCGACGTGCCGCAGGCCGAGGAGGCGGCACGCCGGGCCGCAGAACGCCTCGGGGGCACCGCGCTCGCGCTCGACATCACCGCGGCGGACGCGGGCGAGCGCATCGCCGCCGCGCTGCCCGGCGGGCTCGACGTCCTCATCCACAACGCGGGCATCACCCGCGACCGGCGCCTGGTCAACATGCCGGCCGACCGCTGGAGTTCCGTGCTCGACGTCAACCTCGCGAGCGTCCTGCGCACCACGGACGCGCTGCTCGCGGCGGGCGCCGTCAACCGGGGCGGCAGGATCGTGGCGACGGCCTCCATCGCGGGCCTCGCGGGCAACGCGGGCCAGACCAACTACGGCGCGAGCAAGGCGGGCATCGTCGGACTCGTCCGCTCGCTGGCGCCGCGCGCGCTCTCCGATCACGGGGTGACGGTGAACGCGGTGGCGCCGGGGTTCATCGAGACGAAGATGACGGCGGCGGTCCCGCTCCTCATCCGCGAGGCCGGCCGCCGCATGAACTCCCTCGCACAGGGCGGACTGCCCGTCGACGTCGCCGAGACCACCGCCTGGCTCGCGCACCCGGCCTCCGGCGCGGTCAACGGCCAGGTCGTACGGGTCTGCGGCCAGAGCCTGCTGGGGGCGTGATGACCACCGCGGCCCCCACCCCCAGCACCCTGACCGGCGTCCCCGCCCTGACCCCGCTCCTCGCGCGCGGCGCGCTGCTGTCGCCCCTCAAGCGCCCCCGCCCGGACGCGGACTTCCCCCGCACCCGGCTGGTCCTGCCCGGCCTGCGCGTCGATCTCGCGCGGCTCGCGGCGTACGAGCGGGTGTGCGGGTTCGCGACCGGCGCGGACGCGCTTCCCGTGACCTATCCGCACGTGCTGGGCTTCCCGCTGGCCATGCGCCTGATGAGCGGCCGGGGCTTCCCGCTGCCCCTGCTCGGCCTCGTCCACACGTCCATCGGCATCACCCGCCGGGCCGTCATGCCCGCGACCACCGGGTACGAACTCACCGTGTACGTCGAGGGGCTGGCCCCGCACCGGCGCGGCACCGAGGCGACGGTCGTCACGGAGGTCCGCACGGGCACGACCCTCGTGTGGGAGTCCCGCAGCACCTACCTGGCCCGGCACCGCACCACCGCCCCGCCCTCCGCCGGCAAGACGCCCTCGGCCGACCGCGAACCCCTCCCCGTACGCGCCGAGTGGCGACTCGCCGGTGACGTCGGACGCCGCTACGGCACCGCCTCCGGGGACCGCAACCCGATCCACCTGCACCCGCTCACCGCCCGCCTGTTCGGCTTCCCGCGGGCCATCGTGCACGGCATGTGGACCGTGGCCCGGTGCCTCGCCGAGCACGGGACGCCGGACGCGGCCGTGGTACGGGCGGAGTTCCGGGCACCCGTGCTGCTGCCGGGGACGGTGGCGTACGGGGCCGGGGCCGGGGAGGGCGGGGGCGGCGCGGGCGGCCGGTTCGAACTGCGCGGCGCCCGCGACGGGCGCCTCCACCTGTCCGGCGAGGTCGGACCCTACCCCGCGGCCTGAGCCACCGGCGCGGGCTCCGCCTCCGGTCCGGGTTCCTCCGGCGCGGACCACGGCCGTCCCGCCATCAGGTCGCCCAGGCCGGCCCAGGCGAAGTTCATCAGGGTCGCCGCCGCCTGCTTCGCGGTGACGCCCTCGGTGGCGCCCGCCCAGTCGGCGAGCGACTCCGCGGCGCCGACCAGCGCCTCGGCCAGCCCGGCGACCTCGCCCTCGGCCAGGTGCGGGTCCCGGTGCGCGTCGCGCGCCGCGGCGGCGATCAGCTGCGTCACGAAGGCGACGATGTCCTCGCGCATCACCGCCACCTCGGCGGCGAACCGCTCGCCGTGCGTACGGGCGTGCAGGTGCAGCACCCGCCAGGCGTCCGGGTGCCGCGCGGTGTGCGTGAAGAACGCCCGCAGCCCCGACCAGAGCTGTCCGTCGGCGGACAGCCCCGGACGCACGCCGGCCCGCACCGCCTCGGTGAGGGCGCGGGCCTCGCGGTCGATGCAGGCGCTGAAGAGGTCGTCCTTCGAGTTCAGGTACAGGTACACCAGCGGCTTGGACACGCCCGCCAGTTCGGCGATCTCGTCCATCGACGCCGCCATGTACCCGCGCCGGCCGAAGACGCTCACGGCGGCGTCCAGCATCTGCTGCTGACGGACCGCACGCGGCATCCGCTTGGTCTTCCCTGCACCCATGCGAATCAGCGTACGGTCCGTGCGGCGGTGTTCAGGACGTCAGCGCCCCGGACGGGACGGTCAGGCGGCGACCGGAACCGGCTCCGACGCCTGCTTCTCCCGCTCCGGCTCGTCGATCGGCGAGGCGTGCGCCTCGTCGTAGGCCTTGCGGTCGAGGATTCCCTCGCGGGCCGAGACGATCACCGGCACGAGAGCTTGGCCCGCGACGTTCGTCGCCGTCCGCATCATGTCCAGGATCGGGTCGATGGCGAGGAGGAGGCCGACGCCCTCCATGGGCAGGCCCAGGGTGGAGAGGGTCAGGGTGAGCATGACCGTGGCGCCGGTCAGTCCGGCCGTGGCGGCGGAGCCGACCACCGAGACGAAGGCGATCAGCAGGTAGTCGCCGACGCCCAGCTGGATGTCGAAGATCTGCGCGACGAAGATCGCGGCGATCGCCGGGTAGATCGCGGCGCAGCCGTCCATCTTGGTCGTCGCGCCGAACGGCACGGCGAAGGACGCGTACTCCTTCGGGACGCCGAGGCGCTCGGTGACCTTCTGGGTCAGCGGCATGGTGCCGACCGAGGAGCGGGAGACGAAGGCCAGCTGGATGGCGGGCCAGGCGCCCTTGAAGAACTGGAGCGGGCTGGCCTTGGCGACGGTGGCGAGCAGCGTCGGGTAGACCACGAACATCACGAGGGCGCAGCCGACGTAGATGTCGGCGGTGAAGGTGGCGTACTTGCCGATGAGGTCCCAGCCGTAGGTGGCGATGGCCTTGCCGATGAGGCCGACGGTGCCGAGCGGGGCGAGGCGGATGACCCACCACAGGGCCTTCTGGAGGAGTTCGAGGACGGACTCGCTCAGGTTCAGGATCGGCTGGGCCTTCTCGCCGAGCTGGAGGGCGGCGATACCGGCGACGGCGGCCATGAAGACGATCTGGAGGACGTTCAGCTCGGTGAACGGCGTGATGACGTCGGTCGGCACGATGCCGGTCAGGAAGTCGATCCAGGAACCGGTGTGCTCGGGCTTGGCGCCGTCGGCCGCGGTGAGGCCGGTGCCCGCGCCGGGGTTGGTGACCAGGCCGATGACGAGGCCGATGGCCACCGCGATCAGCGACGTGATCATGAACCAGAGGAGGGTGCGGGACGCCAGGCGGGCCGCGTTGTTGACCTTCCGCAGGTTGGTGATCGAGACGAGGATCGCGAAGAAGACCAGCGGGGCGACGGCCAGCTTCAGCAGGCCGATGAAGGTGTCACCGATCTTTTCCAGGGTGGTGACCAGCCACGATACGTCCTGGCTGCGGGCCAGCCAGCCCAGCAGGACGCCGAGGACGAGACCGGCGAGTATCTGGGCCCAGAAGGGCACCTTGAGGTACTTCGTGAAAGAAGAGGGTGAAGACACGGACATGCTCCGTAGGGGGACGGGACGCGGGATGGGACGCGCTGAGCTGACGTGGGGACGACTGGTGAGGGGGGAACGTCAGGGGCGACAGTTCGCGGACGCGCACCGGCAGAGGTCCACGTGCAGGCGCGCCACGAGCGCGAGGCGCTGTGGTGTGGTGGGCGCGGCTGCTTGCTTCATGCACACGACTTTAACACCCGTGCTTTGAGACACTCAAAGCCATACTTTGAGAGGTGGGAGTGCACTACTGCCCGCAAAAAGCAAAGTGCCCCGGTTCCGGTGAATTTCGGAAGCCGGGGCGTGCGGGTGCGTGACGGACGTTACGAGGTCTGGCCCTGGGCGCGGGCCGTGTCGTCGGCGCCGTCCTCCTGGCCGCGGTTGGCCTCCAGGTTGGCCTTCATGCGGTCCACCCGGCCCACGACCTGGACCGAGGCGCGGTCCCGCTCCTTGCGCAGCGCGACGTAGCTGATGGGGGCGGAGATGAGCAGGGAGAGCAGGAGGATCCACATGCCGTTGGAGTCGCCGAGGCCGCGCGGGAACACTCCGGCGTAGACGAGCCCCCAGACGACCACGAGGCAGCCTGCGAAGATCCCGAGGCGCATCAGCGTGTAGCGGAGCATCTCAATCCACTCTTCCGTTTCTGGCACAAAGAGGCACTGTCCAGTGAAACATGCCGGGCCGTCGATCTTGCAGGGGGGTCGGTCGGGCCTCGGCCGGGGGGTCAGGCCAGGGGCAGCAGCATGAAGACGTCGTCCCGGTCGTCGCCGGGGGCGACCCGGATCGCGCCGGGGACCCGGCCGACCTCCTTGTAGCCGCAGGACTCGTAGAACCGCTCCAGGCCGAGCCCGCCGCGGCAGGTGAGGCGTATCGCCTCCATGCCGTCGCAGGTGCGGGCGGCGTCCGCGGCGGCGGTCATCAGGTCCCGGCCGTAGCCGCGGCCCTGGTGGCGCGGGTGGACCATGACCGTGTAGAGCCAGAGCCAGTGCTTCATCAGCCGGTGCGTGTTGAGGGCGAGGAACGCGGTGGCGGCCACCCTGCCCTCCGCGTCATGTCCGACGAGGAGGCGGGTACGCCCTTCGGCCATGCCCGTCAGGTGCTTGAGCAGCTCGGGGCGGACGTCCTCGCGCGTCACCGGCGGCACGAAGCCCACGGAGCCGCCGGCGTTGGAGACGTCGGTCCACAGGTCGAGGACGCCGTCACGGAGGTCGGGGGTGACGGCCGGATCGAAAGTGAAAGTAAGGGACACCGAGCCATAGTAGCTATTACCCGAGTGCTCGTGCGGCGACTTTCAGGTCCGAGAGCAGTCCCCGGTAGGCCGCGTCCCGGTCCTCGGCCCGCAGCACCGCCGACGGGTGCACGGTCGGCACCAGCCGTTCCGGACGCCCGTGGATCTCCTCCTCCAGCACCGTGCCGCGCACCCGGCTGACCCGGAAGGACGAGCCGAGCAGCGCCTTGCCGGCCGTGGCGCCCAGCACCACGATCAGCTCGGGCTCCACGCGGTCCAGCTCGGCGGCCAGCCAGGGACCGCAGGCCGCCGTCTCGCGCAGGGTGGGCGCCTTGTGGATACGGCGCTTGCGGGGCTCGGCCTGCGTGAACTTGAAGTGCTTGACGGCGTTGGTGACGTACGCGTCCGCCGGGTCGAGGCCGGCTTCCGCCAGCGCCCGGTCGAGGAGGTGTCCGGCGGGGCCGACGAAGGGCTTGCCCTGCCGGTCCTCCTGGTCGCCGGGCTGTTCGCCGACGAGCATGACGCGGGCGGTCGCCCTGCCGGCGCCGAAGACGGTCTGGGTGGCGGCCCTGTGCAGGGGGCAGCCGTGGCAGTCGGCGGCGGCCTTGCGGAGGGCGGGGAGGCCGCCGCGTGCGGGAACGAAGGGTTGCGCTGTGTAGTCGTCCTCGGTGGCCATGCGGTGCGGGTACCCGCCGGGAACGGTTCGGATGCGATGCCGGGTGCGGGTGGTTCGTGGCTGGTCGCGCCCACGCGGCGGAGCCGCACATCGATACAGCCCCGCGCCCCTCAGCGGCATGTCCCCAGCGCCTGCTTACAAGACGCCGGGACTGTGGCGACTCAGGGGCGCGGGGAACTGCGCGACCAGCCCCCACTCACCCGCACCCGAAGAACAACCGGAAATTCACACCCGCATCGGCTGCGGCGACTCCCGGCGCGCCGGGTCGGCCCCCTCGTACTCCCGGAGGATCTCGTACCGCGTGTTGCGCTCGACCGGCCGGAACCCGGCGTCGCGGATCAGGTCCAGCAGGTCCTCCCGCGTCAGCTTGTTCGGCGTGCCGAAGTCGTCCGCGTCGTGCGTGATCTTGTACTCGACGACCGAGCCGTCCATGTCGTCCGCGCCGTGCTGGAGGGCGAGCTGGGCGGTCTGGACGCCGTGCATGACCCAGAAGACCTTGACGTGCGGGACGTTGTCGAAGAGGAGGCGCGAGACGGCGAAGGTCTTCAGGGCCTCCGCGCCGGTCGCCATCTGCGTGCGCGCCTGGAGGCGGTTCCTGACCTTGCCGTCCTTCATGTCCACGAAGTCGTGCTGGTAGCGCAGCGGGATGAAGACCTGGAAGCCGCCCGTCTCGTCCTGGAGTTCACGCAGCCGCAGCACGTGGTCCACGCGGTGGCGGGGCTCCTCGATGTGGCCGTAGAGCATGGTGCACGGGGTCTTCAGGCCCTTCTCGTGGGCCAGGCGGTGGATGCGGGACCAGTCCTCCCAGTGGGTGCGGTGGTCGACGATGTGCTGCCGCACCTCCCAGTCGAAGATCTCTGCGCCGCCGCCGGTGAGGGACTCCAGACCGGCGTCGATCAGCTCGTCCAGGATGTCGGACGCGGACATCCCGGAGATGGTCTCGAAGTGGTGGATCTCGGTGGCGGTGAACGCCTTGAGCGAGACGTCCGGCAGCGCGGCCTTCAGTTCGCGCAGCGAGCGCGGGTAGTAGCGCCACGGCAGGTTGGGGTGCAGGCCGTTGACGATGTGCAGCTCGGTGAGGTTCTCGCCCTCCATCGCCTTGGCGAGCTTCACCGCCTCCTCGATGCGCATCGTGTACGCGTCCTTCTCCCCCGGCTTGCGCTGGAAGGAGCAGTACGCGCAGGAGGCGGTGCACACGTTGGTCATGTTGAGGTGGCGGTTGACGTTGAAGTGGACGACGTCGCCGTTCTTCCGTGTCCGCACCTCGTGCGCGAGGCCGCCGAGCCAGGCGAGATCGTCCGACTCGTACAGCGCGATGCCGTCCTCGCGGGTCAGCCGCTCACCGGAGCGGACCTTCTGCTCCAGCTCGCGCTTGAGCCCGGCGTCCATGCGATACCTCTTTCTGAGACAGACGGGTCAACCGTACGCCCCGGTTACTGGACCTCTTCGGGCAGCTCGCCCACCCGGTTCTCCCACTTGGTGGAGAGAACGATGGTGGTACGGGTACGGGACACGCCCTTGGTGCCCGACAGCCGCCGGATGATGCTCTCCAGGCCGTCCACGTCGGCCGCGCGCACCTTGAGCATGTAGGAGTCGTCACCGGCGATGAACCAGCAGTCCTCGATCTCCCGCAGCTCCTTGAGGCGCTGCGCCACGTCCTCGTGGTCGGCGGCGTCGGAGAGCGAGACGCCGATCAGGGCGGTGACGCCGAGACCGAGGGAAGCGGCGTCGACGGTGGCCCGGTATCCGGTGATGACTCCGGCTGCCTCCAGCCGGTTGATGCGGTCGGTGACGCTGGGTCCCGAGAGTCCGACGAGGCGCCCCAGCTCCGCGTAGGAGGCCCTGCCGTTCTCTCTCAGGGCCTGGATGAGCTGCCTGTCCACCGCGTCCATGCGATCGAAGCCTTCCACTGAAGAGTTCTGAAGATGTGGGTAACAAACGTGTGGGGGGAGTTGGTGCTCAGCCGGTGGGGCGGGCCCCGCCGAGGTCGCCGCGCCAGCGGCGGTAGAGGTCGTGCCCGACGCCCGCCGCGTCGAGGACGCGTCCGGCGACGAAGTCCACCAGGTCCTGGATGTGCGTCGCCCCCGCGTAGAAGGCCGGGGAGGCGGGCACCACGCTCGCGCCGGCGTCGTCCAGGGTCACCAGGTGCCGCAGCGTCCGGCCGTCCAGGGGGGTCTCCCGTACGGCCACGACCAGCCTGCGGCGCTCCTTGAGGGTCACGCTCGCGGTGCGCTGGAGCAGGTCCTTGGACAGCCCGAGCGCGACACCGGCCACGCAGGCCGTGGACGCGGGCACGATCAGCATGCCCTTCGTCGGGTACGACCCCGAGGACGGCCCGGCCGCGAGGTCGCCCGCGCTCCAGTGCCGTACGCCGGAGACGTCCGCGTCGAACGTGTCCGGCTTTCCGTCGGCTCCGCGGGCCAGCCACTCGCGCAGGTCGTGCCGCCAGTGGGCGTCGCGGAAGGAGATGCCGGTCTCGTCGAGCAGGGTGAGCCGCGAGGCCCGGCTGACCACCAGGTCGACACTCTCGCCGGCGGCGAGCAGCGCACGCAGCACGGCGGCGGCGTACGGGGTGCCGGAGGCCCCGGACACCCCCACGATCCAAGGCACGCGCTGCGTCTGTCCTGGCTTCATGGTGCCGAGCCTAGTCGCAGGCTCAGGGTTTTCAGACCGTGAGGCCCCGCACGAGCAGATCCAGCAGCGCGCACACGAAGAGGGCGATGCCGATGAAGCCGTTGACGCTGAAGAACGCCCTGTTGAGGCGGGTCAGGTCGGTGGGGCGCACGATGGTGTGCTCGTAGAGGAACGCGCCCGCGACGATCAGCAGGCCGAGCCAGAAGAAGACACCGGCGCCGGTGGCGACGGCGTACCAGACGAACAGGGCGGTGGTGACCGTGTGGCAGGCGCGGGCGCCCCAGATGGCGGCCGGGACGCCGAAGCGGGCCGGGACGGACTTCACGCCGACCTGCCGGTCGGTCTCGACGTCCTGGCAGGCGTAGATCAGGTCGAAGCCGCCGATCCAGATGCCGACCGCGAGGCCGAGGATCACCGCCTCCCAGGACCACTCGCCGGTGATCGCCAGCCAGCCGCCGATCGGGCCCATGGCCTGGGCGAGACCGAGGATGGCCTGCGGGAAGTTCGTGAACCGCTTGCCGTACGGGTAGACCACCATCGGGATCACCGCGACGGGGGCCAGGGCCAGGCAGAGCGGGTTGAGCAGGGCCGCCGCGCCGAGGAAGACGACCAGGGCGATCAGCGCGCCGGTCCAGGCGTGCTTGACCGACATGGCGCCGGTGACCAGTTCGCGGTGGGCGGTGCGGGGGTTGCGGGCGTCGATCTCGCGGTCGATGATCCGGTTGACCGCCATCGCGAAGGTGCGCAGGCCCACCATGGCGACGGTGACCAGGAGCAGCCTGCCCCAGTGGATGTTCTCGTCCCACAGGTACATCGCGGTCAGCGCGGCGATGTAGGCGAAGGGCAGCGCGAACACCGAGTGCTCGATCATCACCAGGCGCAGGAACGCCTTGGTGCGCCCCGGCTGCTGCGGCAGGGCGGCGGAAGCCGACGTCACAGTCCGTACTCCTTCCAGCGGCGGTCGACCTTCGCCGCCGTCTCCGGGTCGGACAGCACCATGTCCGGCCAGCCCCCGTCGCGGGTGTACCCCTCCTCGGGCAGCTTCTTCGTCGCGTCGATGCCCGCCTTGCCGCCCCAGAACTGCTGGTAGGAGGCGTGGTCGAGGTGGTCGACCGGGCCTTCGACGACGGTGAGGTCGCGGCCGTAGTCGGTGTTGCCGAGCGCTCGCCAGGCGACCTCGTGGAGGTCGTGGACGTCGCAGTCGGAGTCGACGACCACGATCAGCTTGGTCAGGGACATCATGTGGGCGCCCCAGATGGCGTGCATCACCTTCTGGGCGTGCTTGGGGTACTTCTTGTCGATCGAGACGATCGCGCAGTTGTGGAAGCCGCCGGCCTCGGGGAGGTGGTAGTCCACGATGTCCGGGACGATGATCTTGAGGAGCGGGAGGAAGAAGCGCTCCGTGGCCCGTCCGAGGGGTCCGTCCTCGGTCGGGGGGCGGCCGACCACGATCGACTGGAGCAGCGGGCGCTTCCGCATCGTCACGCAGTCGATCTTCAGGGCGGGGAAGGGCTCCTGCGGGGTGTAGAAGCCGGTGTGGTCGCCGAAGGGTCCCTCGGGGAGCATCTCGCCCGGCTCCAGCCAGCCCTCCAGGACCACCTCCGCCTGCGCGGGGACCTGGAGCGGGACCGTCTTGCAGTCGACCATCTCGACCCGCTTGCCCTGGAGGAACCCGGCGAACAGGTACTCGTCGATGTCGCCGGGGAGCGGGGCGGTGGAGGCGTACGTGACGGCGGGCGGGCAGCCGAAGGCGATGGCGACCGGCAGGCGCTCGCCGCGGCGGGCGGCGACCTGGTAGTGGTTGCGGCTGTCCTTGTGGATCTGCCAGTGCATGCCGATGGTGCGCCTGTCGTGGCGCTGGAGGCGGTAGAGGCCCAGGTTCCGGATGCCGGTCTCCGGGTCCTTGGTGTGGGTGAGCCCGAGGTTGAAGAAGGAGCCGCCGTCGTCCGGCCAGGTGAAGAGGGCCGGGAGGCGGTCCAGGTCCACGTCGTCGCCGGTGAGGACGACCTCTTGGACGGGCGCGCTGCCCGGCTTCACCTTCTTCGGCGGTACGTGCGTCATCGTGCCGAGCTTCCCGAAGGCCTCGCGCACGCCGACAAAGCCCTGGGGCAGCTCGGGGCGGAGCAGCCCGCCGATCTTGTCCGAGATGTCGGAGTACGACTTGAGGCCGAGGGCCTTGAGCAGGCGGCGGTCGGTGCCGAAGACGTTCATCGCGAGGGGCATGTCGGAGCCCTTCACGTTCTCGAAGAGCAACGCGGGCCCGCCCGCCTTGTTCACCCGGTCGACGATCTCCCCGACCTCCAGGTACGGATCCACCTCGGCCTTGATGCGCTTGAGGTCGCCCTCGCGCTCCAGTGCCCTGAGCAGCGAGCGAAGATCGTCGTAAGCCATGCCGTCCAGTATCCCCGAGCGGCTACCCTGGCCCTGTACCTGGGGGCCTGACGCGTCCCCACCCCCTCGCTTGAGCTGGAGAAGCCCATGCTCCGGGTGCTGATGTTCCTCGTTCCACTGGCCCTGAGCGTCTACGCGTTCATCGACTGCATCAGCACGAAGGACGCGGACATCCGCCACATGCCCAAGCCGCTGTGGGCGATCCTCGTGCTCCTCTTCCCGCTGGTCGGCTCGATCTCCTGGATCATCGCCGGGAAGAAGCGGCAGCCCGCCGGCTCCTCGCCCCGGCAGGGCGGCGGCGGGCGGCGGCAGTGGGTGGCGCCGGACGACAACCCCGACTTCCTGAAGTCCCTGAAGAAGGACGACGAGAGGGACAAGGACGGGGACAAAGACCAGGACCGGGGCAAGGACTAGGACCGGGCAAGGACTAGGACCGGGCCGGGGCGGGGCCGGGATCTAGGTCCTGGTCCAGCGCTGGGAGGCGGAGCCGGTGCACGTCGTGGTCGTCAGGCCGATCATGGACGCCCGGCGGTTGAGGTCGAGGCAGCCACCGGTGTTGAGGTTCCGGAGCGAACCGTTCGCCCCCTCCTTCCACTCGCCTCCGAACGAGCCGCAGGTGCCCTTGACGAGCCAGGCGTTCGCGCTCCTGGAGTGGATGCACTGGGCCGTGCCCACGTTGAGGATCCTGAAGGCTCCGCCCGAGGTGCTCTGGTAGCGGAAGACGGCGATGTCGCCCGAGCAGGCGCCGTCGTCGATGGGGGTGCCGACGTACATGCACTTCCCGCTCGATCCGTTCTTCAGCATGAAGCTGCCCGACGCGGAGCCGCCGTCGTCCGAGCCGCCGTCGCCGTCGCCGTCAGCCCCTGATCCGCTTCCGGCGCCGGCGGACGTACCCGAGTCGGACGATCCCCCCGCGTCGGACGACCCTCCCGCGCCGGCGGAGCCCCCCGAGCCGGAGGAGCCGGAATCCGAGCCGCCGCCGGACGCGCCCTGCGCGGCAGCGGCCGCGTCCCCGCTCCCGCCTCCGCCTCCGTCGGGTGCGCCGCCGTCGCCGTCCTTCCCGCCCTTCTCGTCCGCACCCTTGCCCTTGTCCTCGTTCTTGTCCTTTCCGTCCTTCTTCCCACCGTCCGGGCCGGCGGAGGCGGAGGCGCTCGGGCCGGTGGCGGAGGCGGTGGGGGCCGGGGCGGCCGTTCCGGTGGCCGCGGGCGGCGCGGCCGCGTTCCCGTCCCGGTCCGCGTCGTTCATCGCGTACGGCAGCAGCGTGAAGCCGAGCGTCGCCCCGGTCACGGCGACGGGGATCACGAACGCCAGCACCTTCGTGCGGCGCCGCCGTTCACGCTTCTCCGGCTGTCCGCCCGTGACCACGGGGGCGGACGGCGGGAGCGGTGCCGCTTTGCCGGCTCCGCCTGCTTCATCCGCATCATCCGCTTCGTCCGGCTCGGGCGCCAGGTGCACGGGCTCCGGGGCCCGGGCGGCGAAGGCCGCCCGCTCGGACAGCCGCTCGGTGATGTCCCGCGGCCACGGCGGGGCCGCCGACGTGCCGTGCGCCTCGGCGCGTTCGACGAGTTCGGCGGCGGTGGGCCGGCCCTCGTGGTCCTTGTCCAGGCAGGAGGCGACGACGTCGGCGAGTTCGGGGTCCAGGTCCCGCAGCGGCTGGAGGTCGGGCTCCTCGTGCACGATGCGGTACAGCACGGCGTGCCCGGACTCGTCGCCGAAGGGCGGGCGGCCGGACGCCGCGTACGCGATCACCGAACCCAGCGCGAAGACGTCCACGACGCCGCTGGACGCCCGCTTCCCGGAGGCCTGCTCGGGCGACATGTAGGCGGGCGTGCCCACCACCATGCCGGTCCTGGTCAACTGGCTCTGGTCGGCGGCCCGGGCCACGCCGAAGTCGATGAGGGTGAGTCCGTCGAGGGTCAGCATCACGTTGGACGGCTTCAGGTCCCGGTGGACCATGTCCAGCGCGTGCACCGCCGCGAGTCCGGTGGCGGCCTCCCGCAGGACGAGCCACAGCGCCTCGGCGGGCAGGGGCCCGTGCAGGTCGACGGCCTCGCGCAGGGTGAGGCCGGGGACGTAGGCGGTGGCGAACCACGGCGGCCGGGCCTCCCGGTCCCCCGCGAGCAGCGGCGCCGTCGCCTCCTCGGGCAGCCGGGCGAGGTTGTCCAGCTCGTGCCCGAAACGGCGCAGGAAGTCCTTGTCCTCCCCGGCGACCGACGGCAGCACCTGTTTGACGGCCGCGTACCGGCCCTCGTGGACGCCGAGGTAGACGCGGCCCATGCCGCCGGCCCCGAGCCGGCCCAGCAGCGGGATCGGTCCGATCCGGCGCGGGTCGTCGTCCTCCAACGGCTCGGCACCACTGCCCGTGAGGCCGGATCCGGCTTCCCCGCTCAACTCTCTCCCCGTTCGCCGGCGCCGCGTGCTCCGTGCGGGTGCCGCGGCCACTCATCGGAAGCTACATCTTTAGCACGACCGCCCCAACTGCCGCTCCACCGAGCGCCGGTGAGCTCCCGTCAGCCGGGTCACGCGAGTGTCGCGACCCGCTCCGGACCGAGCGCCCGGTCGAAGGCCCGTACGTCGCGGACGGCGCCGGGGAAGAAGTCGCGGGGCTGCCCGTCGAAGGAGGCCCGGCCGATCATGAAGGCGCCGGTGGCGGCCGCGGGGCCGGTGTCCTCGACGACCGCCTCCTGGACGCCGTTGACGTACAGGTGCAGCTTGCGTGCCGGGCCGTCGCAGACGCCGGTCAGGTGGGTCCAGACATGCGCGGCGGGAGCGGTACGGCCGACGGCGCGCCGGCCGGGGCGGGCGAAGGCCCAGCCCTGGTCCTCGCTGGAGTACTGGAGGTAGAAGCCGCTGGCGTCGGCACTGTCCTGGCTGACGGCGGTGGCGAAGACGCCCGGCACGACGGAGAGGCGGACCCAGGCGGCGACGGTGAAGCTGCGGCCCGCGCCGGTCTTCAGCACCGGACCGGCGGTCACGATCTGGCTGCCGGTCCCGTCGAAGACGGCGCCTCCCCCGGCGCCCTGCCAGGCGACGCCGGTCACGGTGCCGTCGTGTCCGCCCGCGGTGTCCCGCGCGACCTGGCCGGAGGCCTCGTCGAGGGGCCAGAGTCCGACCAGGCCCGGGGGCGGCGTGGGCGCGGACGAGGGCGACGGCGAGGGTGCGGGCGCGGAACCGTCGGCCGGGCCCGGGTCCGCCGGGCGGTTGAGCCAGAACCCGGTCCCCACGCCGAGGGCGGCGAGCGCGCCCGCGCCGGAGAGCAGGAAGGCCCGTCGGCTCCGGCGGCCGCCCGCCCCGGTCGCCGTCGGGCGTACGTCCGCCGGTGCGGGCGCCGCCCCGTAGGCCTGCGGACGTGCGGTGTCGACGCGGGTGTGCTGATGCGCCGGGGGTGCCGCGGCCGGCGGGACGATCTGCGTGGGCACGGCGTCCGCGCGGGTCGGCCGGACGGCCGGCGTCCACTGCTGGGCGTGCGGCAGGGCGGTGGCGCTCTCGCCGCCCAGCGGGCCGATGCGGGCGAGGATCTCGCGCGGGGCGGGGCGGTGGGCCGGGTCCTTGGCGAGGCAGTCGGCGATCAGGGAACGCAGGGCCGGGTCGGTGACGGCGGCGACGTCCGGGGCGTTGTGCACGACGCGGTAGAGCAGCGCGGGCGTGGGTCCGGCGCCGAAGGGGTTCGCGCCGGTCGCCGCGTAGGCCAGCACCGCGCCGAGGCAGAACACGTCGCTGGCCCAGGTGACCTCGTCCCCGTTGACCTGCTCCGGGGACATGAAGCCCGGGGAGCCCGCCATGTGCCCGCTGCCGGTGAGGGAGTCGGCGTCGACGCTGCGGACGATGCCGAAGTCGATGACGCGCGGCCCGTCCTCGGCGAGCAGCACGTTGGAGGGCTTGAGGTCGCGGTGGACGAGGTGCGCGGCGTGGATCGACACCAGCGCCTCGGCGAGCCCCGCGGCCAGCGTGAGTACGGCCTGTGGGTCGAACGGCCCCCGCTCGGCCACCGCCTGTTCCAGCGAAGGACCGGCGATGTAGCTGGTGACCAACCAGGGCAGCGGCGCGTCCGGGTCGGCGTCGACGACCGGTGCGGTGAAGGCGCCGCTGACCATCCGGGCCGCCCGGACCTCGCGCCGGAAGCGGTCGCGGAACTCCGGCCGGCGCAGCAGCTCGGCGTGCACCACCTTGACCGCGACGAGCCGCCCTCCGGGGGACCGGCCGAGGAAGACCCGGCCCATGCCGCCCGCACCCAGCCGGCTCAGCAGCCGGTACTCCCCGACGGAGCGCGGGTCGTCCGGCTCCAGCGCTGACACAGATCCCTCCCGGCGTGCGGTTCTCGCCCCTGCGGGCGGGTCCAGCATAGGGGGGCCGTCAGCGGGCGACGTCGGCGAACTTCTCTGTGGCGGCCGGGGTGACCGGGGTGAAGAAGTTGACCAGGGTGCCGTCGGGGTCGCGCAGGAGGAGCGCGCGGTTGCCCCAGGGCATGGTGGTGGGTTCCTTGACGAACTCGTCCACGAAGCCGGTCAGGTTCCGGTGCACGGCGTCCACGTCGTCGACGAGGAACTCGATGATCACGCTGCGGTTGTCGGCCGGGTGGGCGGAGCCGGGGGCGAAGAGCGGCACGGTGCGGGTGCTGCCGATCGCGAGCGTCCCGGACGGGGTGCGCAGTTCCGCGAAGTCCTCGGTGGCCCAGGTCGCGCGCAGGCCGGTGGCGCGCTCGTAGAAGCCGACGAGACGGGCGACGTCGTCGGTGATGACGCGGAGCGAGACGAGGTTCATGGGGTGCCTCCTGGGGCCGAACGGCCGATCAAGTGCTTACGGCTCCCACGCTAGGAGCGATACCGGTCATAATCCGGCCGGTATCGGCGGCAGACTTACGGGCATGTCCCGTCCCGTGTCCCGTGTCCTCACCCTGCTCGAACTGCTCCAGTCCGGCGGGGTGCGCACCGTGGCCGAACTGGCCGACCGGCTCGGCGTCGGCGAGCGCACGGTGCGCCGGTACGTCGACCACCTCGTCGACCTCGACGTGCCGGTGGAGTCGGTGCGCGGCCGCTACGGCGGTTACCGGCTCGCCCCCGGCCACCGCATGCCCCCGTTGATGCTGACCGACGACGAGGCGCTGGCCGTACTGCTGGGCCTGGTCGCCGGCCGGCGGACGGGGACCACGGCGGCGGCGGGCACGGCGGGCGAGACGGCGGCGGCGAAGGTCCGGCGGGTGCTGCCGGAGCGGCTGCGCCACCGTCTGGACGCGGTGCTCGACTCGCTCACGTTCACGACCGCGCCGGCCGGGTCCGCCGCCCCGGAGGCCGCCGTCCTGCTCCCGGTCGCCGACGCGGTGCGCCATCACCGGCCGCTGGCGATCCGGTACACCGGCGGCAGGCGCGAGGGCGGGCGCGGCGGGGAACGCACCCTGTACCCGTACGGGCTCGTCGCGCACGCGGGCCGGTGGTACGTGACGGGCTGGGACCTCTCGGTCGGTGCGGAGCGGACGTTCCGCCTCGACCGCATCGACGGCGCGCGGGTCCTGCCCGGCACCTTCGAACCGCCGCCGGGGCCCGGTCCGGCGGAGCGGGTGCTCACGGCGCTGGCCACCGCGCCCTACCGGCACGAGGTGACGGTCCGGGTCCGGGGGACGGCCGAGGAGATCCGCGCCCGGCTGCCGGGCAGCGTGGCGATCGTGGCCGCGGAGGACGGCGAGGGCGGCGAGGGCGGCGAGGGTGAGGGATGGTGCCGGGTCGAGATCCGGGCCGAGCGCCTCGACTGGCTGCCGGGCCTTCTCGCGTCGCTGGACCGCCCGTTCCTCGTCGAGCGGCCGGACGAGCTGCGCGGCCTCGTCGCGGACCTCGCGGGCCGGCTCATGGACGCGGCCCGGGGCACTCCGCCGCCACGCGGCTGACGGCGGACGCCGGGTCACAGCCGGGCCGTGGCGAGCCAGACGGTGACCGCGGCGGTGACCAGGAGGGTGAGGTTGAGGGCGACCTGCCGGTCCCCCAGACGCAGGTGGACCCCGGTCGCGCCGATCTGCAGGACCACGAACCCGACGGCCGCGGCCGGGGCAAGCCAGGGCGCGACGCCGGTCAGCGGCGGCAGGACCAGCCCGGCCGCGCCGAGCACCTCGACCACCCCGACGGCGCGGACGGCGGGCATCGGCATGCTGTCCACCCAGGCCATCATCGGCCGGAGCGCGTCCCGGCTGCGCACCGTCTTCACCGCGCCTCCGTAGAGGTAGAAGGCGGCGAGGAGACCGGCGACGATCCAGTACGCGACGTTCACGACCCGGTCCCCCGGGGCCGGGCCTGGGCCTGGGCGAAGCCGGTGGCGGGCTCGGTCGCGTAGCGGCTCATCGTCCCGAGGCTCTCCTGCGGAGTCGGGGTGCGGCCGTCGGCGTACAGCTCCTCCAGGTCGCGGAAGTACTGGACGTACAGGTCGGGGGTGAAGGTGCTGAGCATGCGGGCCGGTTCGCCGGTGGTGTTGGCGAAGGTGTGCGGCGCGCCGGGCGGGACCATCACGAGGGTGCCGGCCGTCGCGTCGATGTCCTCGTCCCCCACCGTGAACCGGACGGTGCCGGAGACGACGTAGAAGCCCTCGTCGTGCCGGGCGTGACGGTGCTGGGGCGGTCCGGGGGTGTGCGGGGCGAGTACGGACTCGGCCATGCCGAGGCGGTGGCCGGTGTGGCTGCCGTCCTCCAGGACGCGCATGCGGGTGGTGCCGAGGAGAATCGTCTCGCCGTCGTCCGGTCCGACCACGGAGACGGCGGGGTCCGTGCCCGGCCTCGGCGGCTCGGGCTCGCGCTCACTGCTGTGCGGTGCGTCGGTCATGCCCCGATTCCACCGCCGGGGCACCGGGAGCGTCCAAGACCTGTTCCGCGCACTCGATACCGCACGGGTATCGTCGCAGGATGGAGCTACGTACGCTGCGCTACTTCGTGGCGGTCGCCGAGGAACTCCACTTCGGCCGGGCGGCCGTCCGCCTGCACATGAGCCAGCCGCCGCTGAGCCGGGCGATCAGGGCACTGGAGACGGACCTCGGCGCCACGCTGCTCCACCGCACCTCCGCGGGCGTCACCCTCACCGGGGCCGGTGCGGTGCTGCTCGACGAGGCGCGCGCCCTGCTCGACCGGGCCGAACGCATACCCGCTCGCGTGGCGGCCGCGGCCGGTGCCGCGACCCTCACCGTCGGCATCCTCGGCGACAGCGCCGACCCGGACGTGGTCCGGCTGGCGGACGCCTACCGCCGGCGCCATCCGCACGTCGAGGTCACCGTCCGCGAGACCGACCTGACCGACCCCACCTGCGGGCTGCACGCCGGTCTGGTCGACGTGGCCCTCACCCGCGGCCCCTTCGACCCGACCGGCCTGACCACGCACACCTTGCGCGCCGACCCGGTGGGCGCCCTGCTGCGCGCCGACGATCCGCTGGCCGGCCGGGCGAGCCTGGCACCGGCCGAGCTGGCCGACCGCCGCTGGTTCCGCTTCCCGGAGGGCACGGACCCGCTGTGGCAGGCGTACTGGAACGGCGGGGAGCCGCGGCCGGGGCCGGTGGTGCGCACCGTGCGGGAGTGTCAGCAGGTCGTGCTGTGGAACGGCACGGTCGGCATGACCCTCGCCGACCACGTGCCCGCCGACGGGCTCACCGTGGTCCCGCTGACGGGCCTGCCGCCGAGCCCCGTGGTGGTGGCCTGGCCCCGGACCGACCCGAACCCGCTGATCCGCTCGTTCGTCCGGCTCGCGGTCGCGGTGTACGACGCGCTGTCCTAGATCGCGTCCAGCGTTGCGGGGCGCCACCTGTCCGGGGTCCGGGACGTCGACCTGGACGAGGCCGCGCGCATCCTGCCGGAGCGGATCTGGCGGTCGATCAGCGCGGACGGGGCGTAGGGGACGCCCGGGGCGTCGCCTGGGCCGATGGGCGCTGTCCCCCGAGGGAGCTACGGGCAGGTGTCCACCGCGGGGTGACGATCCGGGGCCGGTGGATCCATAGAGTCTTCATCAGTCGCCGAGCACACAGGCCGACCGAGAGAACTCCCCCCACCACCGTGTCCCTACCCCACCCTTGTCTGCTGGAGGCCCCCCATGTTCCGCACCTTCGCCAAGGCGATTGCCGCGATCGCCGTCGTCTGCGCCGTGGCCGGCGCGGGACTCGTCCTGAACGAGGAATACGGCAAGGCCGACTCCGACTCCACGGACGCGGGACCCTCCTTCACCGGCACGAAGAAGATCGACGTCGACGGCCACACGGTCAACGTCTCCTGCTCCGGCCACTCGGACGCGGACCAGCCGCTGGTGGTGCTGATGGCGGGCGGCGGCGAAGGCCTGGGCAACATGGCCGCCCTGCAGAAGTCCCTGAGCAGGACGGACCGGGTCTGCTCCTACGACCGCCTGGGCGAGGGCAAGAGCGACAAGCCCGCTCCCGGCACCCTCCAGACCGTCAACGACACCAGCGTCCTGCTCACCAAGCTCCTCGACCACCTCGCCGGAGACCGGCCCGTCGTCCTGGCCGGCCACTCCCTGGGTGGCTACATCGCCGCCCGCTACACCCCCGACCACACCGACCGCGTCAAGGGCCTGGTCCTCCTCGACGCCACCGTCCCCCACCTCACCCGCGACATGAAGCGCACCATCCCCGCCGACGCCACCGGCGGCGCGACCCAGGTCCGGGACGGCGCGATCGCGGCCAACGAGGGCCAGAACCCCGAGCAGTTCCTGATCGCCGACGGCCCGGTCCACTCCGCCGGGGACATCCCCGTCGAGATCCTCAAGCACGAGTCCCAGTACGCCGCGGTTCCGGACTACGGTCCCGCCCTGGAGAAGATGTGGGCCAAGGGCCAGCAGGAGTGGCAGCAGCTCTCCACCGCAGCGAAGCTCACCACCGCCAAGGGCAGCGGCCACTACATCCACACCGAGCGCCCGGACCTCGCCCTCAAGGCCGTCCAGAGCGTCACCGCAAGCGTCGCCGACGCCGAGTAGCAGCCGCTGCCCCCACAGACCGGCCCTGGGCCGTGGCTTCCCCCGCCACGGCCCAGGGCCTCGCCGCGTCACTCGTCTTCGAAGATCGCCTCGGCCGTCGGAGCGGTGACGGCCCGTGCGAGCCAGTGGCGGAGGACGCCGGGGTCGTCACAGGCAGTAATACGTCCGCGTACATCTTCGGAGACGGCGAGGCCACGCTGTTCCAGGACCAGCAGGACGTCCTGGGCGCCCTGCTGGGCGCGGCCTTGTTCCCGGCCTTGTTCCCGGCCTTGTGCGCGGCCTTCGTCGCGGATCTCTTCGGAGATGTACGACTTGTAGAAGGAGAGGTCCACGGCCACCAGGTTCCTCCAGAGGTGCTTGGCCGGGCGGTTGCCCAGTCCGTGTGCGGTGAATTCGACGATGGGGGCGGCGATGTCTTCGGGCGCGTCCCGCAGGGCGGTGGACAGGGCCTTCAGTATCGCATTGACGACCGGTTCCGCGGCATGTGTGATGGCCGCCAGGCTGGCCAGGATCAGGTCGGTACGGGCTTCGTCCGGGTCGGTGATCACCGGCATGTTGTGGGGGCCGGCGACCACGGGCCGCAGTGTGAGGGTGGGCAGCTCGGGCGGTCCGCTGGTCACCGACCGCTGCGCCCATTTCGCCGTGGCGTAGTCCTGGCAGACGACCAGGAGCGCCGCGGGCAGCCGGTATTTCGTCCACAGGTACGAGACGTAGTACGCCCAGCTCGCGGGCTTGTCCGGGTCCTTCTTGCCCTGAGCCTCGACGGCCAGCAGGAAGGCCCCCTGCTCTGCGGTCTCGAAGCGCAGGAGCGTGTCCACGCGGCGTTCGACGGGGCTGGCCTCGGTGAGGTCGGTCGGCAGTGCCGTCGCCCCGATGGGCTTCGGGAGGTCGATGCCGAGGAAGCGTGAGACGCGACTGAACAGTCCGGGGTCGTGCTGGAAGATGCGGTGCATCGCCTCGTGGGGCGGGCTGACCATGGGGTTCCTTGCGGTCTCAGGGATGGGAGGCGGCTGCCGTGCGGCAGTCGCGGCAGCGGTCTTCGGTCTCGGGGGCGCGGAAACCCCGGTCGCAGCCCTCGCAGTTCTGGAGTGGGTGGCGCGGCGGCGGTACGACGGCCGACTGCGTGCGGAACGGGGGCGGTGGTGGCAGCCGGTCGGTGAGGCGGTGGGCGAGGAGGGCGGCCGGGCGGTGCAGTGGGTCGTCCGGGAGGCCGGTGGTCAGGGCGTGGCGTACGCCGCTGGGGAGGACGTCCCGCTCCAGCCAGGCCGCGACGCCGGGCGCCAGGTGGGCCGTGTCGGTGGCCGACAGCATCAGTCGGGAGTCGTGCCGACGCAGGTCGGTGAGGAGGTCGACAGCGGTCTGGAGGAGCCCGGGGATCTCGCCGCCGGCCTGCGGTACGGCGGGGAGCGCCTTGCGTCCCGCCGTACGGCGCGGGTGGGCCCTACGCTGCGGTCCCGTACGTTCGGGTCGCGCCGGGCCCGTCCGTCGGGCGGGGCGTTCGGGGTCCGTCGGCCGACGCCGGGCCCGGGGGTCGTTGCAGGAGACGGTGCGGGTGACGATACGGCCGTCGGGGGCGCGGTTCCGTTCGCGGCGGAGGTAGCCGTGGGCCTCCAACTCGCGCAGCGCCGCGCTGATGCGGACCGCGCCCTCCTTGAAGCGGGCGGTCAGGCTCTTGATGTCCACGGGAGTACCGCCGCGTACGGACTGGACGTACAGGCCCAGGCCGATCGCCAGCAGGGAGAGGTGCGGATGCTGGGCGAGGTGGTTGCCGACCACCGTGAAGTCGGCGGTGTGGCGGACGTTGTCGTGGATGACGCCCGAACGGGGGCGATTGTCGTCAGCGGCGGACTCGGCGCGTGCGGGCACGCTAAGGTTTGGGGTACCCATCAGGAAGCTCTCTTCTTCCTCGGTGGTCAGGCCCCCGCGAGGATCGCTAGTCCCCGCCGGGGGCTGACATATGTCAGCGGTCGTTGCGCTGACAGTAAGGGAGTTGGGGGTACCGAAATCCAGCCCAACCAGTGATGTTCACCCAGGCGAGTGAGCCGAGGCCGTGGGCGGGTGGGGCGGGGTTTGGCAGGGGTCTTTTCCCTGAGTAGTCCTTGTAGGAGGTCGCCCGAAGCTCCGGAACGCGGAAACCCGGGTTCCGGCGTCAGCGCAGGGCTGCGGCGAACGCGGACCAGGCGGCGAGGCCGACGAACAGGGCTGGGCCGTCAGGGCGCTTGCTGTCCCGGACCGGGACGACGCCGGCAAAACCAGGGGCGATTTCCACGCAGTTGCCGCCGTTGTCGCAGCTGTGGCTGCTTTTGATGCAGATCGCCGCGCTGACCTCGGGCCTGTCCATCCTGTCGGTACCTTTCCAACGCGTCGCTCTGGGCTGGCCGAGCGCCGCGCGCACGCACGGGCCGCCGGCGACGGCAGCGCGGAGACCGAAGCCGACTGCGGTGCGACGTCGGGTCCCCGCCTCGCCCCGGGGATGTGGAGGAGTGGCAGCGCGGGCACACTCGGGAGACGCGGCGCACCCGCTATCGGCGGGGTGCTTCGCCGACCACGCGGCACTGGAGTGCCGTGCCTGAGCCGCACCGACCGCGTTCATGCGCGCCGCGGCCAGTGGGTTGCGACGATCACGCTGAGGTCCGGCGCCAGGCGGAGTTCGGTGGTGTGCAGTGCTGGGTGCTCCAGCCAGTGGAGCCGGGGGCGGTCGGGGGCGCCGTCGAAGAGGGGTGGCCAGGTGGTGGCCGGGGTGAAGTCGTCGACCACCAGCGTGCCGCCGGGGGTCAGCAGACGGGCGGGGTCGGCGGCTCCGTCGCCCTTCGCCTGGCCTCCGCCGTCCAGGACCAGCAGGTCGTACGGGCCGTGTTCCTCGACGCGTCGCCAGTCGCCGTGGAGGATCTCGACCTCCCCGTGGTCCCGGAAGACCTGCCTGGCCACGCGGGCCCGCTCCGCGTCGCGTTCGACGCCGACCAGCCTGACGCCCGGGCGGGCACCGCAGGCCAGCCAGGCCAGGCCCACGCCGCAGCCCGTGCCCGTGCCCGTCTCGGCGATGCCGTGCGGAGCCCCCGCGGCCAGCAGGCGGAGCAGGCGGCCCTGTTCGGGGCGGCACGAGTAGGGGAAGCCGTGCGCCCGTGCCGCCGCCACGGCCCGGGCGACCAGCGCCGGGAGTGTGCCTTCGGTGTTCCGGTGGGCGTCCGTCCCCTGGAGCGACATGCCCGGCATTATGGCCGTCCGGTCCCGCATAGGCTGCGCTCGGTGAGCAATCGCGAGCGTCATCTGCGTACCGTCGATCTGGCCCGGGCCGTCGGGCTGTCGACGCAGCAGGTGCGCAACTACGAGGGCGCCGGTGTCCTGCCCCCGGCCGGGCGGACCGACGCCGGGTACCGGGTGTTCGGCGAGCGGCACCGGGACGCGCTGCTGACGTACCGGGCGTTGCAGCCGGGGTACGGGGCGGTGACGGCGACGCGGGTGATGCGGGCGGTGCACGACGGGGACGTGGCCGGTGCCCTCGCCCTGGTGGACGCGGCGCACGCGGCGCTGCACGAGGAGCGGGTGTCGCTGCGGGCCGCCGGTGAGGCGCTGGAGGCGCTGGCCGGTCGGGAGGCCGACGCGCCGCCGCCGCGTTCCGGCGAGCCGTCCGGGCTGCGTATCGGCGAGGTGGCCGCGCTGGTCGGCGTACGGACGTCCGCGCTGCGGGTGTGGGAGGACGCGGGGCTGCTCGGGCCCGGGCGGGAGCGCGGCACCGGGTACCGCGTGTACGGGCCCGGGGACGTGCGGGACGCGCGGGTGGTGCGCGCGCTGCGCCGCAGTCACCACCTCTTCGAGCAGATCCGGCCCGTGCTGGAAGACCTGCGGCGCGCGGGGAGCAGCGAGGCGCTGCGGGCGGCGATCGAGGCGCGCGGGCGGGCCCTCACCGCGCGGACGCGGGCGATGCTGGCGGGGGCGGGCGCCCTGCACGCCTATCTGGAGTGCGGCTGAAGCGGGGCTGGAGTGAGAGGTGAAGGGGGAAGGGGGGACTGGTGAAGGGTGCACGGACTGTGGGGGCGTATCGGCGTTCGAGAGGCCATCCGTTCCGTTGAACAGTGCCGACACGGCAGGTACGCGGCCGCGCGGACGGCATTCCCTTGGTCGGGTCTGTACATCTGCGAACGGAGACCTCCTCGTGCGAATGACCGACATCCAGCGCTGCGAGATCCGGCCCGGGCGCCTCGTCGAGTGGACGCTCAGTCCCGCGACGCTCGACATCGCGGCGGCGCTGCCCGAGGACGCGCGCCCGCCCGCGTACATCCAGGAGTCGCACATCCGGACGGCCCGGTCGGTGCGCGAGGACGGACTGTTCGTGCCGACCTGGCTCGGGGCCGCCTTCGACATCCCGGGGCCGGTCGATCTCGACGTGCTCCAGGAGGCGTTGCGGGCCTGGACCCTCCGGCACGAGACGCTGCGCAGCGGTTTCCGGTGGAGCGGCGAGAGCGGCGACACGATGCGGCGGTTCACGCTCGACGCGGACGCCGTGGCGCTGCACCGCGAGGAGGTCGGCGACTTTCCGGACGCGGCGGAGCTGGCCCGGCACCTCCAGGACCGCTTCGACCGGGTCGCGGACGCGCTGCGCTGGCCCAACCTCATCTACACGGCGGTCGTCCGCGACGACGGCGTCAGCGTCTACATGGCCTTCGAC
This sequence comes from Streptomyces sp. NPDC001599, assembly GCF_042893535.1. Taxonomy (NCBI): domain Bacteria; kingdom Bacillati; phylum Actinomycetota; class Actinomycetes; order Kitasatosporales; family Streptomycetaceae; genus Streptomyces; species Streptomyces sp. NPDC001599. Next base: position 205,550 of record NZ_JBIAVA010000010.1, on the reverse strand, counting down.
CACAGCAACGTCGACGCGTACTCCATCTACCGCATCCCCGCCGAGGTCGGCGAGTTGTACGCCGCGGGCGTCGCGGGGCGGACCGTGCCGCACCCCCGGGTGGGCTCCTACGTCGACTTCTGCGAGGCCGAGCGGGCGGACGCGGACCGGATCGACGGCGACCACGACATCGTCGCCCGCTGGCGGGAGTTCATCCGGCGCTGCGACGGGCGGCTGCCCTCCTTCCCCGTCGACCTCGGCGTCCGGCCCGGCGGCGCGCTGCCCGAACAGCGGCTGCTGCGCGAGCCGTTGGTGGACGCGGCCGACGCCGCCGCGTTCGAGGCGTACTGCCGCCCCCACGGCGGCAGCCTGGTCGGCGTGCTGGCCGCGACCGCGCTGATCGTCCACGAGATCGGGGGCGAGCCCGTCTACCGCACGGTCGTGCCCTTCCACACCCGGTCGCGGTCGCAGTGGACGGAGTCCGTCGGCTGGTACGTCGGCGGCGCGCCGATCGAGGTCCCGGTGGACCGGGCCCACGACTTCCCCAGCGCCCTCGCCACCGTCCGCGCCGAACTCCAGGCCAACCGGCGGCTGTCCCGCATGCCGATCGACCGCGTGCTGCGCCTGCTCGGCACGGACTTCCGGCCGACCTCGCCCGACCTGTACTCGATCGTGTCGTACGTCGACGCCCGCGGCGTCCCCGGCGCCGACAGCTGGCCGGACCGGACGGCGTACGCACTGCTGAGGGTCTCGTACGGCGACCAGGTGTGCGCCTGGGTGACCCGGCTCCCCGAGGGCCTGTGGTTCGCGAGCCGCTATCCGGACACGGACGTCGCCCACAAGAACCTGCGGCTGTACGTCGAGCGGCTGCGGGACGTCGTCACCGGCGTCGCCCGCGGGGACTTCGGTCCGCCGCCCACTGCTCGGTGAGCAGGACGCCGCCCGCGTGCGGGCGCCCGTCGCCGCCGTCGAAGTACGACTCCCACGGTTCCCGGACGGCGCACGCGAAAGGCCGGTCCCGGTGACCTGGGTCACCGGAACCGGCCTTTCGCCGTGTCTTGTTCAGAAGCCGACGGACTGGAGGGCACCCAGGCCGACGTCCGCGTAGGAGTGCTTGCCGGAGACGAAGATGTTGACGCCGTAGTAGTTGAAGAGCCAGCAGCCGAAGGCGATCAGGGCCAGGTAGGCGGCCTTGCGGCCCTTCCAGCCGGCGGTGGCGCGGGCGTGCAGGTAGCCGGCGTAGGCGACCCAGGTGATGAAGGACCAGGTCTCCTTGGGGTCCCAGCCCCAGTAGCGGCCCCAGGCGTCGCCCGCCCAGATCGCGCCCGCGATGATCGTGAACGTCCACAGCGGGAAGACGGCGGCGTTGACGCGGTAGGCGAACTTGTCGAGGGAGGCCGCGGCGGGCAGCCGGTCCAGGACCGAGCTGGCGAAGCGGCCGGGGGTGCCGCCGGAGGCGAGCTTGTTCTCGAAGCTGTCCTTGAAGAGGTACAGGATCGTGGAGACCGCGCCGACGTAGAAGACCGCGCCGCAGAAGATCGCCGTGGAGACGTGGATGTACAGCCAGTACGAGTGCAGGGCCGGGACGAGCTGGTCGCTGGCGGTGTAGAGGACCGTGACGGCGAGACCGAGGTCGAGCAGGACCGTGGTGGTCAGCGGCAGGCCGAGCCAGCGGATGTTCTTCTTCAGGGCGAGCAGCGCGAGGTACACGCCGACGGCGACCGTCGTGAACGTGATGTTGAACTCGTACATGTTGCCCCACGGCGCCCGCTCCACCGACAGGGCGCGGGTGAGGACGCCGCCCGCCTCGATGGCGAAGGCGAGGACCGTGAGCGAGATGGCGACCCGCCCGTACAGGTCGCCCTTCTCGGTGCCGCCGTGCGCACCGGGGCCGTCGGGCACGTCACGGGTGCCGGACGCGGTCCGCACGACGACCTCGGGGCGCTCCAGTACGGCGGTGCCGCCGGCCTTCTTCACGGTGACGGCCGGACCGGACCCGGCGTTCGCCCTGGCACCGGCCGTGTCGCTGGTGAGCGCGGCGGCGGTGCGGCCGACCTTGCTGCGGCTGCCGAAGAGCCACTCGGCGATGTACGCGAAGAAGGCCAGGGTGTACACGGCCATCGAGGAGTAGATCAGCGTGTTGCTGACGTTCGCGAGGTGCTCGTTGGTCGCGGCGGCCAACTCGGTTGCGGCGGCGAGAGTCATTTCTCAGCCCCTTCGGCAGGTACGACGTGGGTGTCGGGGGAATCGGGGGTGTCGTCGTTCTCGGGCCCGTCGGGTGCGTCGGGTGCGTCGGGTGCGTCGGGTGCCCGGTCGTACAGGGCACCGGCGAGGGCGCCCAGTTCCTCGGGGACCTTCGCGGACTCGCTGCGGCCGAGGCCTGCCATCTCCACGACGGTGACGCCGTCGGCGCCGCGCACGGCCCGCACCCAGACCCGGCGGCGCTGGATGAACAGGGACCCGGCCAGACCGAGGATGGCGACGACGGCACCGCCGAGGGCCCAGCCGCTGCCGGGCTGCTGCGTGACCTGGAAGCCGGCCCACTCCTGGACACCGTTGAAGGTGACCGAGCCGGCGCCGTTCGGGAGGGTCATGGTGTCGCCGACCTTGAGCTGCTGCTTGAACAGCTTGCCGTCGGAGCCCTTGAACTCCTCCAGGTTGGTCTTGTCGAGCTGGTAGATGCTCTGCGGGATGCCCGCGTCGACGCCGAGGTCCCCGTGGTAGGCGGAGAGCGCGAGCATCGGGTTGATCAGCGCCGGGAAGCTGGAGAGCATCGTGCTGCCCTTGCCGCCGTACGTCGGCAGGAAGAACGCGTTGAAGCCGAGCTGCTCCTTCTCGCCCTTGGCGTTGCGGTAGCCGTCCATGACCTTGACGGCGCCCGAGGAGGTGACGTTGGCGTCCAGCGGCAGCAGGGCCACCGCCTGCTTGTCCATCACGACGTCGCCCTTGGCGTCCTTGACGGTCAGGATCGGGGCGTAGCCGTGGCTGACGAGGTAGACCTTGGAGCCGTCGATCTCCAGCGGCTTGTTGACCTCGATGGTCTTCGACTTCTCGGCGCCGTGGGCACCCTCGCTGTAGGTGACCTTGGCCTCGTAGACGCGGGGTGTGCCGCGGTTGGGGCCGGTCGCCTCGTAGGTGCCGTGGAAGTCCTTCAGGGTGAAGCTGAAGGGGGCCAGGTCGTGGGCCGCGTCGAAGAGGTTCCCGGACTTGAAGTCGTCGTACTGGGTGAGCGTGTTGGAGAAGCCGTCACCCTCCAGGATCAGCTTGTTGCCCTCGTACTTGAACAGCTGGCCCCAGGCGAAGGCGATCAGCATCACGATCAGCGCGATGTGGAAGGCGAGGTTGCCGACCTCCCGCAGATAGCCCTTCTCGGCCGTGACGGCGTCACCGGCGACGTCCGCGTCCGCGCGGAAGCGGTGCTTCTTCAGCAGCTTCAGGGCGGCCTCGCGGACCTCCTCGGGCTCGGCCCCGGTGCGCCAGGTGGTGTAGGCGGGCAGCCGGTCCAGGCGCCGGGGGGCGCGGGGCGGACGCCCGCGGAGCTGGCCGACGAACTGCCAGGTGCGCGGGACGATGCAGCCGATGAGGGAGACGAACAGCAGGATGTAGATCGCGGAGAACCACACCGAGCTGTAGACGTGGAAGAGCCCGAGCTTGTCGTAGACCGGCGCCAGGATGTCGTGGTTCTGGCGGAACTCCTCGACCTTCATGGCGTCGACGCCGTCCTGCGGGATCAGCGACCCGGGGATCGCGCCCAGGGACAGCAGCAGGAGCAGGAGCAGCGCGACGCGCATGGAGGTGAGCTGGCGCCAGAACCAGCGGGCCCAGCCGATCACGCCGAGCGAGGGGAGGTTCGGGGCCTCCTCCTTGGGGGCGGTGGACAGCTGGGAGCCGGCGGCGCCGAGGTCCTGTTCCTCGTCGGTCGTCGGGGTCTTGCCCGTGGTGGTGTTGCTCATCGGTCAGATCCCTACAGTGAAGCCGTTGGACCAGGTCTGCATGTCCTGCACGATGCTGTCCCACGCGCCGGTCAGCAGCAGCACGCCGGTCGCGATCATCATGGCGCCGCCGATTCGCATCACCCAGACATAGTGGCGCTTGATCCAGCCGAAGGCGCCGAGCGCCTTGCGGAAGGCGACCGCGGCGAGCACGAAGGGCACGCCGAGGCCGACGCAGTACGCGATGGTCAGTATGGCGCCGCGGCCGGCGGTGCCCTGGTCGGCGGAGAGCGCGAGGACGGACGCGAGAGTCGGACCGATGCAGGGCGTCCAGCCGATACCGAACAGCGCGCCCAGCAGCGGCGCGCCGACCAGGCCGGTCACGGGACGCTTGTGGAAGCGGAACTCGCGCTGGGTGAACCAGGGCATGAGGCCGACGAAGAAGACGCCCATGAGGATCATGAGCACGCCGAGCACCTTGGTCAGGGTGCCGCGTTCCTCCTGGAGCGTGGAGCCGAAGTAGCCGAAGAGCGCGCCGCTGGAGACGAAGACGGCGGTGAAGCCGAGGACGAAGAGGGAGGCTCCGGCGACCATCCGGCCGCGGCGGGCCTCGCCGAGGTCCGTGCCGGTGACGCCGGTCACGTAGGAGAGGTAGCCGGGGACGAGCGGCAGGACGCAGGGCGAGAAGAAGGAGACCAGGCCGCCGAGGAGCGCGATGGGGAGGGCCACGAGCAGGGCGCCGTTCAGCACCGTGCCGTTGTAGCCCTCGGCGGCGAGGGTGGTCACTGCGGACACGTCACTTCTCCGGCTGGAGGTACGGGGCGAGCATCTTGCGCAGCTTCTCCTCGCTGAGCGCCTGGAGGGTGCGCGCGGCGACCTTGCCCTCCCGGTCGATGATGAGCGTGGAGGGGACGGCCTGCGGGTTGAGGGTGCCCTTCTCGAAGCGGAGCATCAGTCTGCCCGCCGGGTCGTACAGGCTCGGGTAGGTGACGCCGTAGTCCTTCTCGAAGGCGCGGGCCGGGCCGGTGGAGGTGTCGCGGGTGTTGATGCCGACGAACTGGACGCCCTGGTCCTTGACGTCCTGGTAGACCTTCTCGAAGTTCTTGGCCTCGGCGCGGCAGGGCGGGCACCACGAGCCCCAGACGTTGAGGACGACGACCTTGCCCTTGTAGTCGGCGACGTCGACCTGTCCCCCGTCGACGGTCTCGCCGGACAGCTCGGGGGCGTCGGCGCGCTCGCCCTGCTTCGCGGTGGCGATGCCGTCGGAGCCGGTGATGAAGCCGGTCTGGCCGCCGCCGCCCGAGGTGCCGCCGGAGCCGCAGGCGGACACCAGGAGCGCCGCGGCGGCCGCGCCGACGGCGACGACGGCCCGGTTACGGACGCGGCGCCGGGCGCGGGCGGCGGTGCGGTTCGTGCGGTTCGAGCGCAGGGGGGCGCGGCTGGCGGCACTCATGTGAAAAGTTTCGCATGTCCGTTCCGAGGATCTTGCGCACCCCCCTCGCGGCCGGAAACCCGCATTTCAGGCGGCGTTCCCGGAGGGTGTCGAGCCCGGGGAGGAGGTGTCCTTGAGGAAGGCGTTCCAGCCCCCGGCCGGCTGCTGGCCCACCTCGACGGTCCGCAGCTTGGCGAGCACCTCGGGCTTCTGCACGTCCAGCCAGTCGGTGAACTGGCGGAAGGAGACCAGCCGGATGTCCTCGCCCTTCTCCTTCTCCCGCGCGATGTGCTTGAGGGCGTTCTCCACGGCGTCCATGTAGATGCCGCCGTTCCACTCCTCGAAGTGGTTCCCGATGAAGAAGGGCGCCCGGTTCGACTCGTACGCCCGCTTGAAGCCGGATATGTACGAGTTCGTCGCTTGTTCGCGCCAGCCCGGGTAGTTGTGCGCGGGGGCCTTGGTCGAGTTGACCGACTGGTTGGCGAGGATGTTGTAGTCCATCGAGAGGACCTCGAAGGAGTGGCCGGGGAACGGTATCTGCTGCAACGGCAGGTCCCAGATCCCGTCCTTCTTCACCGGCCACACCTGGCGGCCGCCGGGCGAGGAGGCGTCGTAGCGCCAGCCCAGCTCGCGGGCGGTGGGCAGCAGCTTGTCCTGGCCGAGCAGACAGGGCGTGCGGCCGCCGACGAGTTCCTTGTCGTAGTCGAAGGGCAGGGACGGCAGGTCGGTCCAGCCGCTGTTGGTCCGCCACTCCTTGACGAAGGACTTCGCCTGGTCGATCTCGCTGCGCCACTGCGCGGACGTCCAGTTTCCGACGCTGCCGCCGCCCCCGCAGAAGTGGCCGTTGAAGTGGGTGCCGATCTCGTGACCGTCGAGCCAGGCCCGGCGGACGTTGGTGAGCGTCGCCTTGATGTGCTCGTCGGTGAGGTAGCCGATGTCGGAGGCGCCGCGCGGGTTGTTCGGCGGGTCGTAGAGGCGCTTCTTCGACTCGGGCAGCAGGTACAGGCCCGAGAGGAAGAACGTCATGTGCGCGCCGTGCTCCTGGGCCAGGTCCAGGAAGCGGGGGAAGAGCCCGTTGCCGACCTCGCCCGCGCCGTCCCAGGAGAAGACGACGAACTGCGGCGGCGTCTGGCCGGGTTCCAGCGGCACGGGAGCGTCCGGCTGGTGCGGCTGCTTGCCGGTGTACGACGTGGAGCCGTCGCCGATGGGCTTCGCCGGGGCCTTGCCGCTGCCGGAGGGCGACGGTTTCCCGGCGTCACCGGCCTGGTGCGAGCCGTCCGACGAGGGGTGGGAACCGGTACCGCAGCCCGCGAGCCCGACCGCCGCCGCGGCCCCCGCGCCGAGTCCGAGTATTCCCCTGCGGGTGAGAGTGCGGTTGGAAGTGCGCATCGCAACCTCGTTCGTCGCGTCCTTGGTGGTCACTAGGTGAGAGGACGCGACGAACGAGCGGGTTCCGGAAATTTGTGCGGGTTGGGTAACAGCGGACAGCGGACCCACAGAAAGGAGCCGGGACCCGGGGGTCGGGGCTCGGGGCCGAGACCCGGACGCCGGGGCGCGGGGGCCGAGACCCGGGGCCCGGGGCGACCGTCAGGCCCCGTACGCCTTTCCCTGCCCCTTCACCGGCCTGGCCCCCGCGAGGAGGTGGGCCGGGACGAGGTCGCGGGCGGGCTCGGTGTAGCCGACGGAGACGATCTTGTCGCCCCGGTAGGTGAACGTGGTCAGGGACGCCAGCGTGCACTGCCGCTTGCGCGGGTCGTGCCACAGCCGCCGCCGCTCGACGTACGACCGCAGGATCCAGATCGGCAGCTGGTGGCTGACGACCACGGCCTCGTGCCCGCGCGCCCGGTCCCGTGCGGCGTCGATCGCGCCCTTCATCCGCACGACCTGGTCGACGTACGGCTCGCCCCAGGACGGCTTGAACGGGTTGACCACGTGCTTCCAGTTGGCGGGGCGGCGCAGCGCGCCGTCACCGATGCCGAAGGTCTTGCCCTGGAAGACGTTGTCGGCCTCGATGAGGCGGGCGTCGGTGTCGAGGTCGAGCCCGTGCGTCTTGGCGATCGGGGTCGCCGTCTCCTGCGCCCGCTCCAGCGGGGAGGCCACGACGTACGTCACGTCGCGGGGCGCGAGGTGCTCGGCGACCCGCTCGGCCATGCGCCGGCCCAGCTCGGAGAGGTGGTAGCCGGGCAGCCGCCCGTACAGGACACCGGTGGGGTTCTCGACCTCGCCGTGCCGCATGACGTGGACGACGGTCAGCTCTTCGTCGCGGTCGTGCTTGCCGTGGTCGCTCATGCCGTGGTCGCTCATGCCGTCGCCTCCGCGGCCGCGCGGGCCGCCGCCGGGAGGGCGTCGGCGATGCGCTGGACGGCCCGCTCGTCGTGGGCGGTGGACACGAACCAGGACTCGAAGGAGGACGGCGGCAGGTAGACGCCGTTCGAGAGGAGGGAGTGGAAGAAGGCGGTGAACCGGAAGGACTCCTGCGCCTTCGCGTCCTCGTAGTCGACGACCGGCCGGTCGGTGAAGAACACGGAGAACATGTTGGAGGCGGTCTGCACCCGGTGCGCGACGCCCTCCTTGGCGAGCGCCTCGGTCACCAGCGACTGGATCTGCGCGGACACGGCGTCGACCTTCTCGTACGCCGCGTCGTCGAGGAGCCGCAGCTGGGCGAGCCCGGCGGCGGTGGCGACCGGGTTCCCGGAGAGGGTGCCTGCCTGGTAGACGGGCCCGGCCGGCGCGAGGTGCGCCATGACATCCGCCCGCCCCCCGAACGCGGCGGCGGGGAACCCGCCCCCCATCACCTTCCCGAAGGTCATCAGGTCGGGAACGACCCCCTCCACGCCGTACCACCCGGCGCGACTGGTCCGGAACCCGGTCATGACCTCGTCGGACACGAACAGCGCGCCGTTGGCGGCGCAGGCGTCCTTGAGCCCCTGGTTGAACCCGGGCAGCGGCGGCACGACGCCCATGTTGCCGGGCGAGGCCTCCGTGATCACGCAGGCGATCTCGCCGGGGTGGGCGGCGAAGGCGGCGTGCACGGCGTCGAGGTCGTTGTACGGCAGCACGATCGTGTCGCTCGCCTGGGCCCCGGTGACACCGGGGGTGTCGGGCAGCGCGAAGGTGGCGACGCCGGAGCCCGCGGCGGCCAGCAGCGAGTCGACGTGGCCGTGGTAGCACCCGGCGAACTTGATCACCTTGGTGCGCTGCGTGAACCCGCGGGCGAGCCGGATGGCGGACATGGTGGCCTCGGTCCCGCTGGACACGAGCCGGACCTCCTCCAGCGGCGCGACCCGCTCGACCATGGCCTCGGCGAGCGCGACCTCGCCCTCGGCGGGCGTACCGAAGGACGTCCCGCGCGCGACGGCCTCCTGCACGGCGGCGATCACCTCGGGGTGCGCGTGCCCGAGGATCATCGGCCCCCAGGAGCAGACGAGGTCGACGTACTCACGTCCGTCGGCGTCGGTCAGATACGGCCCGGTGCCGGACACCATGAACCGGGGCGTGCCGCCGACGGCGCGGAAGGCGCGCACCGGGGAGTTCACACCGCCGGGCGTGACGGCCGCGGCGCGGTCGAACAGAGCCTGCGAGGCCGGTGCTTCGTATGGATATGCCAGTTCGCTCATGACCTGCGACTTCTCCGACCTTCTCGACCTTCTCCGACGTATCGGACCCTGCGCGGCCTCTGGTTGCCCAGGGTGACTTCGTCAAGGGTAGACAACCGCCCCCAATGCCGTGCCGTCTGCCAGACTGGAACTCATCCACGCAGCTCACCGGGGCGACGCGGACGGGGCTGCCGACCGTCCGGCGGGCATATGTCCCACCGCACGTTTCGGCGAGCGGCCGTGGGGGAGGTCACTGACACGATGATCGGGTTGCGCGGCGGGGGCCACGCGTCCTAGAAAAGCAGTCGGGTGGAGATATGCATCGCGGTGGCGGACTGGGCGAGGGGACCGATGACCTGGGTCCTCGACGTGCCCGGCGGGGAAGGCACCGACGCGAGGCGGAGGAAGCGTCCGAAGCACGTCAGGCACACGGCACCCCGGGCGAGCCCGACCGGCTCGACCGGCGGGCCGACCGGCTGGGGGCGGGGAGCGGGAATGGTGGTCGGGTGGGGGTGACCTACAAGTACTTCGGCGCGCCCGACGGCGCGACCGCGGCCCGCGTCCCGATCTCGATGCGCCCCGAGGAACTGGGCGGCGACGAGCTCGGGATGAACGGCATGTTCACCAAGATCAAGCCGGAGACCATGGCCGCCATGGTCCTCACCGGCATCGAGGGCGTCCCCCTGCACAAGGTGCCCCCGCTGGAACTGGTCGTCCTGCACCCCGACTACGCGGTCGTCAAACTCCCGATGACCGTGGTCGACCCCCTGCGCGGCATCGGCGAGGAGGCGGTCGGTGCGGCAGCCTTCATATGGTCCACGGTCCCGGACCGGGGCGGCCCGCGGGACGCGTTCAACGTGTACCAGCTGCTGCACGAGTGGCAGGACTTCTCGCACCGGCTGCACGAGGCGGGGCACCAGCCGTACTGCCTGGTGTGGCCCTGAGCCGACGCCCTTCGGACAAGGGTCGGGGCCCCGGGGCGGCCCCGCCCGTACCCGTGTCCCGCCTCAAGGACAGCCGCTTCGACGGCTATCTGCGCCATCCCCTTCCCCACGAACGGGACGCCGCCGTCGACGCGGTGATCACCTCGTACCTCAAGGGCACCGCCCCCGTCAGGCAACGGGCGATCGACGATCTGGGCACGCGGAGCGCGTCCGTACTCAGCGTGTACGGACAGCGCATGGCCTCGGCCGCCGTCCGTGCCGGGTCCGTGGACACGCTGCGCCGCGGCCTCGTCGCCGTCGGCATGGCGCAGGCGCGCCTCGGCGACGCCCGCGAGAACCTGTACCCGCTCGCAGCCCTCAACGACGCCGCGGCCCTGCTCGGCACATCGCTCCGGACCCTGATCACCGACGTGTCGGACTCGCTGCCGTCCTCGGTGGTCGACGAGTTGCGCGCCTTTGATCAACGTCAGGAGCAGGACAAGTCGCTGGAGGGCATGGGCCTGAGACGACTCGGCAGCGGCCAGACCCTCCTCTACTACTGACCTGCTTCACCGAGCCCCACGCACGGCGGCACCACCACGGGAAGAAGGCTGATCCCGACCGCAGCCGCACGAGTCCTCGGTATCGGCCGCAACGGCCCCCGCCGCGACCGTAGGGGCGGGGGCGCAACAGCCCTTGCCCTGCCAGGCATCGCGGCCTTCCCTGACCGCGATGCCGGAGATGACCAGGGCGGCGATCGGGTCGGCCCAGGACCAGCCGAGGGTGGCGTTGAGGACGAGGCCCACCAGCAGCACGGCCGAGAGGTAGGTGCACAGCAGCGTCTGCCGGGAATCCGCCACTGCCGAGGCGGAGCCGAGCTCGCGCCCGGCCCTGCGCTGAGCGGCGGACAGGAACGGCATGATCGCGAGTGAGAGCGCGGCGAGCACGATGCCCGGGACGGAGCGCTCGGCCTCACCGGTTCCGATCAGCGCCCGGACCGCGTCGGCGGTGACGTACGCGGCGAGCGCGAAGAACGACACCGCGATGATCCGGAGCGTCGTCTTCTCGCGGGCCTCGCGCACCTCGTGGTCGACTGCGGAGAACTGCCAGGCGACCGCGGCCGCGGAGGACACCTCGATGACGGAGTCCAGGCCGAAGCCGATCAGCGCGGTGGAGGAGGAGAGCGAGCCGGCGGTGAGTGCGGCGACCGCCTCGACGACGTTGTAGGTGATCGTCGCGGCGACCAGCAGCCGTATCCGCTTCGCCAGCGCCTCTCGGCGGGCGGGGGGAGGGCCGAGGGACAGGGGCGTCTCCGCACTCATGGTCAGCAGCACCCCTTCTCGTCGGCATCGGCGCACACGCGATCGGTCTCGACGGCCACCACGGCGGTGCGCAGGTCGTCCAGTGCGTGGCCGAGCCGTTCGTCGGCCAGCTCGTAGCGGGTGCGGCGCCCGTCGGGGACCGTGACGACCAGGCCGCAGTCGCGCAGACACGCCAGGTGGTTCGACAGCCTGGTCCGGGAGACGCCGAGTGCGTCGGCGAGGTCGGCCGGGTACGCGGGGGCTTCGCGCAGGGCGAGCAGGATGCGGCAGCGAATCGGGTCGGCGAGCGCGCGGCCGAAGCGGGCCAGCACCTCGATGTCGGGGGCGACAGTCAGCACGAGGTAACGATACAGGGAATCCTGAATTCAGGAAGGCGTGGATCGATCAGGCCCAAGGGCGGAGTCGCCACCGCCGGCCCGCCCCGGTCGCGCGGTCGAGGTCTGATCGCCGAGATCGCCCCGGAGAAGCCGGTGGGCGGGGCATCGACAGTGGACGGTCAGCTGTCGGGGTCGACTTCGGGGTGAGTGAACCGCACGGGCTTCTCCAGCGACCGGGCGTAGGCGATCTCGGCTCGGGTGCTGTCTCCGATGTAGTCGCCGATCACGAGTACCTCGTCGGCGAGCCGGATCTTCGCCCGGTGCAGCTCGTCGAGTCGGGCCTTCAGCGCCTCGGCCTCGACGGGGTCGGACCAGAGCGCGTGCGGCGACTTCATGTCGCAGCCCGGCTTGACGACGATCCTTCCGGCTTCGGTCTCCCGTACGTCGGCCTCGGTCATCTCGGCCATGAAACGGGTGGAGCCGCAGATCACGACGATGCGTGGGAGACTCAGCCGCTTCTTCGCCTCGACGAGCGTCTCCTCGGGGGTGGACCGTCGCGGGTGTGACACCGGTTCCTCCTGGTGGTGTTCGCGTGACCCGATGGTCTCCTACGAGGGCGCACCACGAGAGGCCCGTACGATGAGCGCGTGGCCAGCAGCACCCGATCAAGCATCCGTCCGGCCGGGCGGCTGTTTCTGCTGCTGGTGCCGGCGGTGCTGGCCGGTTTGCTGGGCATGCACGGCCTCGCCCCCGGTGCGATGCCGCCGTGGCAGGCGGGTGCCGGTCACGAGATGGTGATGACCGCGGCGGACGGCGTGCCGCACGCGGACGGGGGATGTACGCACACGAACGGCGGACCGGGCCACCTCGATCATGCCGACGGGACGTGTGCGGCGGCCGGCATCGGTTCGGCGTACACGCCGCCCGCGCTGACCGGCGCCCCGCTGGACGCGCCCGTGACCCCCGCACCCGTCGCGGCGTTCCCGGGTGCACCGCATGACGGCCGGGCTCCGCCCGACCTCTTCGAGCTGCAGCTCCTGCGGATATAGAGCGGCCCGCCCGGCTCCCGTGCACCCGGCCCTTGCCGGTGACGGGTGCCGTGCTTGCGCACGCTCTCCATCCGTTCCCACCGCGTGCCGCGCGACGGCGCGCGTCGTCAAGGAGTTGCACCACCATGATCCGCAAGCGTTCCCTCATGCGCCGCACCGCCGTCGTAGCCTCCGCGGGCGCGGCAGCACTGGTCCTGGCCGCCTGTGGCGGCGACGGCAGCGGCGACGGCTCGGCCGGGCACGGCGGCCACGCCGCCACCGCGTCCTCCTCCGCCCCGGCATCGGCGTCGGCGTCGGCGTCACAGGGGCAGCACAACGCTGCCGACGTCGCCTTCGCGAAGGGGATGATCCCCCACCACCGCCAGGCCGTCGAGATGGCCGGCCTCGCGCCCGACCGTGCACGGTCGGCCGAGGTGAAGAAGCTCGCCGCCGACATCAAGAAGGCCCAGGGCCCGGAGATCAGGACGCTCTCCGGCTGGCTGACCTCGTGGGGCGAGGACGTGCCCGCCGAGGGTGCCATGGACCACTCCATGCACGACATGGGCGGCATGATGACGGCCGAGGAGATGACCGGGCTCGAGAACGCCTCGGGCAAGGTCTTCGACACCGCGTTCACGGAGCTGATGATCAAGCATCACGAAGGCGCGGTCGAGATGGCGAGGACCGAGCGCACCGACGGCGTCCACGGACCGGCCAGGAAGATGGCCGGAGAGATCATCGACTCGCAGAGCGCGGAGATCGAGCAGATGAACCAACTGCTCGGCAAGGGCTGACCGCACGCACCGGTGCGGGGCAGGCACCGAAGGCGCCGGCCCCGCGCCACCGGCCCCGCACCCGATCCAAGCACTGCTGAACGACCTGGAGGGCACGACCTGGAAGGCCGGATCCCCGACGGCGTCCCCTCGTGGTCGACACCCGCTGTCGCGGCGTCGGGTCTCAGTCCGCCGCGCGGAGCACGACTTCGAAGCCGAGGTTCCGCAGCAGCTTGACGGCGTGGTCCTTGCCGCCGGAGAACTCGTCGCTGCCCAGCGGGTCGCGGTCGGGCAGGTACCCGTGTGCCGCTCCGACCACGGCCTTCGAGTCGTAGTCCTTGCCGCCGATCCTGAGCAGGTAGGTACGCGACGGCCCGAATCCGTACCGGTGGAGGAACGCGTCGCGGTCGAGCCGGTCGTACTCCGCGACGGACTGCAGGATCGCGGCTCGGGTGATCTCGTTCAGCGCCATGGGCCGAAGGTAGCCGAAGGTGGCCGGCCGGGCGGCCGGTCACTGTCGGCTCAGTGCGCGGGACACCCCCGCGGTGACCGTCGTGGCCAGGATCCAGCCCGCCGTGATCAGGGTGTAGGACAGCCACTGGCCCAAACCTCGTGGTGCGAAGGCCGGCTCCTGGCCGAAGGTGATGATCGGGACGAGGAGGTCGAGGGTGTAGAAGACGGCGTTGAAGGGCGGGGCCTTGGCCGCTTCGAGGGGGGCGGGGGTGTGCTGGGCGAAGTAGAGGGCTCCGCAGGCCAGAAGGGCCAGGAGCCACAGGCCGGCGCGGAGGGGGCGGTAGCCGTAGCCGACGGAGACGTCCTGGACGTGGCCCCACAGGCGGGTGTGCGGGGGGAGGGTGGCACGGCGGTGGCGCTGTTTGGCCAGCAGGACCGTGCGGGCCTCGTCCTCGTGGCCGAGCCGCCGGTAGGCCGCCGCCAGTTGCTCGTACGGCTGGGGGAGGTAGTCGCCGGTGGTGCGCCGGATCCAGCGGACGCGTTCCGAGGCCGGGAGCGGAAACGCCAGGGCCTCGTACGTCGCGTCGGCCAGGCGGAGGTCGGTGGGCCAGGTCTCCTGGGCGTCGTACAGCGTGCCCAGCCGGGCGTTGCGGGCGTCCACCACCGCGTCGATCGGCCGGCGGGTGCGGAGGTCGGTTTCCCGGGCCTGGGTCGCCCGGAGGGACAGGGCGGTGCCGTCCTTGCGGGTCAGTTCGGCGTCGCGGAAGCTCAGTTCCGTGCCGACGCGGGTGCCGTCGAGCCTCACCTCGCCGTCGACCGTGAGTCCGAGGCCCAGGTCGAAGTTGCGGTCGACCGTGACGTCCACCGCCTCCAGGGCGATGTCGCCCGGGTTGCTCAGCCGGGCCCCGCAGAATCCGATGGCCGCCGCGACGGTGGCGCCGGAGAGGATGATCCGGCCCTCGGCGCTGAAGCCGGGGTGGCAGGTGAAGTCCTCGGCGACACGGACGTGGTAGGCGTCCAGGGCGTTGCCGCCGGGGGCGCGGAGTGAGGCGCCCTCCAGGTCGAACTCGCCCTCTATGGAGGCGCCGGAGAGTCGGAACGTCCCCTCGACGTCCAGGTTCGCGCACAGCGCGTCGCCGCCCACCTGGGCGTGGACGGCCGGTATGGCCTCCCCGGCGGGGAAGCGGACCACCGTGTCGCGCAGGTCCAGGTCGCCGTTGATCTGGGTGCGGGTGAGGACCAGGGGGCCCGTCAGGGTGCAGTGGGAGACGACCAGCCTCCCGTCGATCTGCGCCGTGTCGGCCACGAGCCCGGGCAGGACGCACCCCGTCAGGGCCAGCTCACGGGTCCGGGCTCCCTGGAGCAACGGCGCTTCGTCGAAGCGGCATTCGGTGAGGCGGACCGGTACGGCGACCTCCGTGAAGCCGAGGTCCAGGGGGCCCGTGAGGTGCGCGCCGGTGAGCCGGAGGGCGGGGCGGTCGCCGGGGGTGTGGTCGGCGTTCGCGCCCAGCAGCAGGGCCGCCACGACCTCGGACCGGATCACCGGGTCCGGGGATGAGGGATCGTCCCGGAGGTCGACGGGGCGGCCCTTGGGGAAGGCGTCCCACAACCGGCGTTCTTGGGTGTTGAGTTCGTCGAGGCGCACGAGTGACGATCTTCCCGGGACGGCCGCGTGCCGGACAAGCCGTTTCGTCGCCGCGGTCCCCTCAGGCCGAACCGTGTCCCCCGCGGCCCAGGCGGAGGGCGGAGACCAGGAAGAAGACGCCGCCGAGGAAGGCGTAGCCCGCGAGGCTGCTCAGTGAGGGGTCCTCGGCGCCGGCCTGGGTGACGAAGGAGAGGCCGGCGAGCGTGGAGATGGCGCCGCTGACGATCATCGGCCACTGTCCGCCCAGCCCGCGGCGGACGGCACCCGCGACGAGCTGGACGATTCCCGCGGTGACCGCCCACGCGCCCCAGACCCGCAGGACGGCAGGGATGCCCGAGGTCGCGGCGAGGGCGAGGGCGAGGACGGTCAGGGAGCTGATCGCGATGTTCGCGTACAGGGGCGTGGTGGGGCCGCCGTTCGCCCGCGCCGACCGGACGTCGACGACCGCGGCCGCCACGTCGAACAGCGGGTAGATCAGCAGCAGTGCCGTGCTCAGCGGGCCCAGCGCGTCGGCGCTGGTGAAGAGCAGGGCCGCCCACACGGCCGCGAACGCGAAGCGGAAGAAGTACAGCTTTCGGAGCGTGACGGGGACGGGGACGCCGGCGGGCGGTGCGACTGCGACGGTTTCCACGGTGAGGGCCTTTCGGGGCGGCGGGCGAGCAGAATCTGGAGAGGCAGAACGTGAGGTAGAACGTTCGGTCTCGTCACGCAGTCAACGGCCTTCCGCCTCCCCTGTCAAGACCGAACGTTCTACCTCGCCACCTTGATACGGTGGACGCATGAGCCCGAGCACAGAAGCCGCCGCCCGCACCCCCTCCGAAGCGCGAACCCGGCTGCTCGGCACCGCCACGAGGATCTTCTACGCCGAGGGCATCCACTCGGTCGGCATCGACCGGATCACCGCGGAGGCGCAGGTCACCCGCGCCACGCTGTACCGGCACTTCTCGGGCAAGGAAGACCTCATCCTCGCCTACCTCGACCAGGCCGACCGGGGCATCCGGGCGCAGGTGACCGCCGCAAGGGACGGCAGTCCGTCCGCCGCCGGGCAGGTCCGGGCCGTCGCGCGGTCCATCGTGGACGGGATCCGGTCCCCCGGTTTCCGCGGCTGCGCCTTTCTCAACGCCGTGGCCGAGTACCCGGACCCGGCCCACCCCGTGCACCGGGCCGTACTGGCCCACCGGCAGTGGTTCCTGGACACCGTCACGGAGCTGCTGGCGCAGGTCGGCGGCGGTGACGGCGTCGCCGCCGGGCGACACCTCGTCATGCTCCGGGACGGTGCGATGGCGGCCGGGTGCCTCTTCGACCCGGAGCTGATCTCCGAGACCTTCCTGCACGGCGTGGAAGGGGTCCTGAGAGACGTCTCGGAAAAAGTTTCCGCCCGGCCCGCCGGCCGTGTCGAGAACGCGCGTTCCGCTCCGTCCCAGGGGTGAAGGCGGCCACAATGGGCCGCACCAGCACCGAGGAGACCACCCATCATGGCCAAGTACCTGCTGCTCAAGCACTACCGAGGCGCCCCGGAGCCGGTCAACTCCGCGCCGATGGACCAGTGGACGCCCGAAGAGATCTCGGCCCACATGCGGTACATGCACGACTTCGCGGACCGGCTCGAGAAGACCGGTGAGTTCGTCGACGGGCAGGCGCTCGCCCCCGAAGGGACGTGGGTCCGCTACGACGGTGAGGGCAAGCCGCCGGTCACCGACGGGCCGTTCGCCGAGACCAAGGACCTCATCGCCGGCTGGATGGTGATCGACGTCGACAGCTACGAGCGCGCCGTCGAGCTGGCCGGGGAGCTGTCCGCCGCCCCGGGTGCGGGCGGGAAGCCGATCCACGAGTGGCTGGAGCTGCGTCCGTTCCTGACCGCTTCCCCGACCGTCACGGACTGACCCAGCCGATGGACGAGGCCCTGATCAGGAGTCTCACGCCCGGCGTGCTGACCGTTCTCGTCCGCCGCGGAGCCGACTTCGCGGCGGCCGAGGACGCGGTCCAGGACGCGCTGGTCGAGGCGGTCCGCGGATGGCCGGCCGACCCGCCGCGGGACCCGAAGGGCTGGCTGGTCACGGTCGCCTGGCGGCGGTTCCTGGACGCGACCCGCGCCGACACCGCCCGCCGGCGGCGCGAGGACCGCGTCGAGGAGGAACCGGCGCCCGGCCCGGCCCCGGACGTGGACGACACGCTCCAGCTCTACTTCCTGTGCGCGCACCCGTCCCTGACGCCGTCCTCGGCCGTCGCGCTCACACTGCGCGCGGTCGGCGGGCTGACCACCCGGCAGATCGCCCAGGCGTACCTGGTGCCCGAGGCGACCATGGCGCAGCGGATCAGCCGGGCCAAGCGCACCGTGTCCGGTGTGCGGTTCGACCGGCCCGGCGACGTCGCCACCGTGCTGCGCGTCCTGTACCTCGTCTTCAACGAGGGCTACTCCGGTGACGTCGACCTCGCCGCCGAGGCCGTCCGGCTCACCCGGCAGCTCGCGGCCTCGGTCGACCACCCGGAGGTGGCCGGGCTGCTGGCGCTGATGCTGCTCCACCACGCGCGGCGGGCGGCCCGGACCGCGCCCGACGGGAGTCTGGTGCCGCTCGCCGCACAGGACCGCGGCCGGTGGGACACCGCGTCGATCGCGGAGGGCGTGCGGATCCTCCAGGCGGCGCTCGCCCGGGACCGGCTGGGCGAGTTCCAGGCCCAGGCCGCGATCGCCGCCCTGCACGCCGACGCGCCCACCGCCGGGGAGACCGACTGGGTGCAGATCGTGGAGTGGTACGACGAGCTGGCGCGCCTGACCGACAACCCCGTCGTCCTGCTCAACCGCGCGGTCGCCGTCGGAGAGGCCGACGGGCCGCGCGCCGGTCTGGCGGCGCTCGCGGCGCTGGACGACACGCTGCCCCGCCACACCGCGGTGGCGGCGTACCTGCACGAGCGCGACGGCGACCTGGACACGGCCGCGCGGCTGTACGCCGAGGCGGCCCACAAGGCGCCCGGGCTCGCCGAGCGCGACCATCTGACGCGCCAGGCCGCCCGTCTCAACTCCCGTCGCCGTGAGCGCCGGTGACCGGGGCGCCGGTGGCCGAAGCGTGCGGACCGGACTGTCCCGGCGCCGCGTTCACGCCGTCCGCCCGGCCGCCCGGGTGCCGCAGGGCGCAGAGGTAGCCGATCGCGAGGGCGACGGCCATGCCGTAGAAGACCCACCGGTTGGCCTCGGCGAAGTCGAGGCGGATGGCGGGCATCGCGTCCCGCATGGCCGTCGCGGTCGGGCCGTCGCCCGTCGGGGTGCGGGCGTCCGCGTTGCCGGTGATCGCCTCCGTGACGTCCCGGGCCGTGGCGTGCCGCCCGTCCGGCGGCACTCCGCGCGCACCGAGGGTCTCCTCGACCCGTTCGGTCATGCGGTGCGTCAGCATGGTGCCGAAGACGGCCAGGCCGACGCTGGCGGCGTAGTTGCGTACGGTCTGGGTGATGCCGGTGACCTCGCCGTAGGAGGAGTCGATCGAGCGGTTGACGGCGTCCGTCGACGCGGGGGCGAGGACGAAGCCGATGCCCGCGCCGGCGAGCGCGGCGTAGGGCCACTGGTCGTGCATGGACAGGTCGGTGAGCTTGCCGGCCCACAGCGCGAAGCCGACGGCGCCCAGCGCGCAGCCGATCCGCAGCGCCGGGCGGGCGCCCCGCTTGTCGAGGATGCGGCCGCCCCACTGGGAGGCGATGGCGAACCCGGCGAAGAAGTACAGCAGGTACAGGGCGGCCTGGTTGGGTGAGGCGCTGAGCGAGACCTGGGCATAGACCGAGGCGAAGAAGAACAGCGGGACGAACGCCAGCATGGCGAAGAAGAGCACCAGCGCGTCCACCGTGAAGGCGCGGTCGCGGAAGACCGCGAGGTTGACCAGGGGGTGGCGGGTGCGCAGTTCGTAGCGGCAGAAGACGTAGAGGATCGCGAGACCGCCCGCGATGCAGACCCAGGTCGCCGCGTTGTCCCAGCCCCAGGCCGCCGACTGCTGGAAGCCGAGCACGCTCAGGCCCATGCCGGCGACGATCAGCAGCGCGCCCTTCACGTCCAGCGACTCCTCGCGCCGCCGGTCGGGGATGCCTGCCAGCGCCGTCAGCACCAGCGCCGCGATCGCCACCGGGACGTTGACCCAGAAGATCGCCCGCCAGGTCCACGCGGTCAACCAGCCGCCCAGCAGCGGGCCTACGGCGGTCAGGGCACCGGTGAGGCCGAAGAAGAGGGCGAGCGCGCGGCCCCGGCGCTCCACCGGGAACACGGCGACGACCACGGCGAGGGCGGCCGGGAAGAGCAGCGCGGCGCCCAGGCCCTGGGTGGCGCGGAAGACGATGAGCCAGGTCAGCGCGTAGTCGCCGGAGGGTACGCAGCCGCACAGGACCGAGGAGACGACGAAGACCAGGGTGCCGAGCACGACCACGCGGCGCGGGCCCCACAGGTCCGCGAGGCGGCCACCCAGGGCGAAGAAGGCGGCGAGGGCCAGCAGATAGGCGTTGATCACCCACTGCATGCCCGAGGCCGACAGGCCCAGTTCGGAGACGATGTCGGGGGCCGCGATGGAGACGATCGTCTGGTCGATGAACGTCATCGCCACCGCGAACATCATGGCGGCGAGGGCCAGCGACTGGGAGGGAGGACGGCGACCGGCACCGGGCGCGCTCGGGTCCCGCTTCGTCTGCGATCCGCTCACCCGGCCAGTCTGCGTCCGCTCCGGTGACCGCGCATCCGGGCGCCGGGGCGCACCGGCCCGGCCGGTACGGCACCCGCTAGGAGCGGCGCCCGTACTCCGCGAGGGCCGGTGTCAGCAGGTCGAAGGCCCGGGGCGCCTCCCGCGCCAGCACCTCGGCGATCTCCGGGTTGGCGCGGCCCGCCAGGGTCAGTTCCTGGATGCGGTGGAACAGGACGCGGTGGACCCCGCCCAGCAGGGCCGCGGCCGTCCGCGGGGTGATGTCGTCGGGCGGGGTGTCCGTGGTGTCGGCCAGGGCCGCGGTCAGTGCCTCCTCCCGCCGGTCGAGCAGGCCGCGCAGGCACGAGGTGAGGGTGGGGCTGTCGGCGATCATGCGGGTGAAGGCCTGTCCGGCGAAGCCCGCGACCGGGTCCTGGGCGCCCACGGCCGCCAGGAAGGCGTGGCGCAGGGCCGTCAGCGGGGTCTGGCCGGCCCCGCGTGCCGTCACGGTGGTGGCCAGGGCGGCGACGAACTCGTCCTGGTGGTCCAGGGCGAGATCCTCCTTGCGCGGGAAGTAGTTCGTCACGGTCTTCTTGGCGACCCTGGCGGCGTCGGCGATCTCCGCGATCGTCGTGTGCTCGAAGCCGCGCTCGATGAAGAGCCTGGTGGCGTGGTCGGAGATCAGCTGCCGGGTCTCGCGCTTCTTGGTCTCGCGCAGGCCCAGCGCCGGGGTGGTGTTCGGATCCATGGGCAAATCTTACCTCGGTAGTATTTTTATGTTGACGGCCAGAGTAGCCTCTGAGTAAACTTACTATCGATGAACGAATTCAACGAGAGCTACGACACCGACTCCGTGCGTGAGTTCACCGTGAGCGACGCGGACGCCGGCCCCTACGCGCTCACCGAAGGACCGGACGGCGCCCTGTGGTTCACCCTGGTCCACCGGGGCGCCGTCGCCCGCAGGGACCCGGACGACGGGCGGGTCACCGTCCATCCGGTCGGCGACGGGCCGACCGTGATCGCGCCGGGGCCCGACGGCGCCCTGTGGTTCACCGAGTACCGGGCGCACCGCATCGGCCGGATCACCCCCGAGGGCCACTACACGTCCTTCGCGCCTCTCACCCCCGAGGGCGGGCCGTTCGGGATCACCGCGGGGCCGGACGGTGCCATGTGGTTCACGCTCTCCTCGGCCGACCGCGTCGGCCGCGTCACCATGGACGGCGAGGTCACCGAGCATCCCGCGCCCGGCGCCTTCCCCTCCGCCCTCACGACCGGGCCGGACGGCGCCCTGTGGTGCACGCTCAACCAGGGCAACGCCATCGGGCGGCTGACCGCCGACGGCCACGGCACCGCGTACCCGCTGCCGACGCGGGGCGCCGCGCCGGTGGGCATCGCCGCGGGGCCCGACGGCGCCCTGTGGTTCACCGAGATCGGGGCCGGGCGGATCGGCCGGATCACCGTGACCGGCGACATCACCGAGTACCCGCTGTCCGACCCCGCGGCCCGGCCGCACGCGCTCACGGCGGGGCCCGACGGCGCGCTGTGGTTCACCGAGTGGGGCAGTGGCCGGGTCGGCCGGATCACCGTCGACGGCCGCGTCACCTCGTACCCGCTCTCCCGTACCGACTGCGAACCGCACGGCATCGCCGTACACGACGGCGCCCTGTGGTGCGCCCTGGAAACCGGCTCCCTGGCCAGGATCCAGGGCCGGCCGGCCTGACCGCGCCCCCGCGTCGCACCCGCACCCGCACCCGCACCCGCACCCGCACCCGCACCCGGAAGGACACACCCGCTTGACCGACACGCCGCACTCCCCCGCCCCCGCCCTCGACGCCGCCGCCGAGTTCGACCGGCAGGTCCGCACCCTCGTCGCGCTCGGCTATCCGGCCCTGTCCGACCGCTCCCCCGAGCAGTTCACCGAGCTGGTGGCGCCGCTGCGTGCCGAGGCCGTCGCCCGCACGGACCGGGCCGCGTACCCGGCGTACGAGCCCGCCGCGACCGGCCGGGTGCCCTTCGTCCTGGTCGTCGGACGCGAACTCGCCCCGGTCGAAGGGACCATGCCGTTGACCACGCTGCACGACGGCCGGCTGCCGGGGTTCGTCGACCGCAGCTTCGAACCGGGCGCCCTGGAGCGGTTCGTCGCCACCGGCACGACCCGGCCGCCCGGGCGGGACGGCGTCCACCTGCTGTTCGACGTCGAGCGCGGGGAGGAGTTCTGCGGGGTCGTGCCCGGCGACGCGCTGGCCACCGTCGCGGAGCGGGGCCGCACACCGCTCACCGTCGAGGAGGGCATCGCCCTGCTGACCCATGTGCCGGAGGTCCTGGTCAAGAACAAGTGCTTCTCGCTGGGCGGTTCACGGTGCGGGGACCGCCGGGTCCCGGCGCTGTGGATCAGCAAGCGCGCCCCGAAACTCGGCTGGTGCTGGGAGGGCAACCCGCACACCTGGCTCGGCCTGGCGTCGGCGGGCGCGCGGCACGCCTGACCGCCGTCACGCCTGACCGCCGTCACGCCGGGGCGCTCGGCGCGACGCCGGAGCCTCCCTGGTAACGCAGCAGCAGCATCGCCGCGTCGTCGTGGTGGGGCCCCGCCGTGTGCCGGACCAGGTCCTCGCGCAGGGCGTCCAGGGCATGGTGGATGTCGGGGTTCTTCAGGAAGTGGGCGCGCTCGGCGAGCGGGTAGAAGCCGCCCCGCTCGTCCCGGGCCTCCGTGACGCCGTCGGTGTAGAGGAGCAGTTGGTCGCCGGGGCGGAAGGGCACCGGGAAGGGGTCGGGGCCGGGCCCGCCGTGCGCGGCCAGGCCCAACGGGAGGGCGTACGCGGGCGGCTCCGGGAAGTCGGAGGTGCCGTCGCCGTGGACGAGCAGCGGCGCCGGGTGGCCGTAGTTCAGGAGGACGACCCGGTGGTCGTAGCCGATCTCGGCGAGGATCGCGGTCACGAACTTCTCGTCCTCCAGCTCGCGGGCGACGCTGCGCTCGAGCCGTTCGCCGAGTCCGACCAGGTCCTTCTCGTCGTACGCCGCCTCGCGGAAGGCGCCGAGGACCCGGGCGGCGGTCTCCACCGCGGCCAGCCCCTTGCCCTGGACGTCGCCCACGATCACCCGGACACCGTGCGGCGAGGCCACCACCTCGTACAGGTCGCCGCCGATCCGGGCCTCGGCGACCGCCGAGGTGTACGAGACGGCCGCGTGCAGCGGGCCCGCGGTCAGCGGCACCGGGCGCAGCAGGACCCGCTGGGCCGCCTCCGCGATCGAGCGCACGCTTGCCAGCTCCGCCTCGCGGCGCGAGCGCATCACGGCCGCCGCGATGCCGACGCCGGTCACACCGGCCACCGAGAGCATGGCGGTGTAGCCGCGGGGGCGGTCGAAGAGCCCGTTGTACAGGCCGAGGCCGACGCAGAGCAGCAGCGCGGCCAGTCCGATCACCGCGGTGCGCCGCCAGCCGCCGACCAGTCCGGCGAAGGCCGGGCCCAGCGACACCAGCGGCAGCAGACCCACCCCGGGGCCCATCGTGAGGTCCACTACGGCGACCACGGCCATGGCTGCGACGGGCATCGAGGACAGCACCACCGCGGAACCGGGCGTCGGCTTCTTCACGGTCATGACTACTCCGGTGTCGCAGCGCTCAAGAGCCGCCCTCTCCCTGTCCTCAGGCGTCCTCCCCAGCCCCCCACCCTAGGCAAGGGACGGTGCGCGCAGGAGTTTCCGGACGGTCCTTAACCCAATCGAGGCCGAGTCGCGCCCGCCGGACCACGTCACTCGGACCGCACGTCAGGCGGACCGCACGTCACGCGGACCGTACTGCCGCCCGGGTCGGCAGCAGCCCGCCGTCGGGCGCGCCCCGCCGGCTCGCCGCCGTCAGCGTGAGGGTCACCGTAAGCGAGGCGAGCGCCATCACGGACATGGCCGTCGCCGGTGAGGAGAACTGGGCCACCGTGCCCGCCAGGATGGCGGCGAGGCCCTGCATGGTGAGCATCCCGGCGGAGTGCAGCCCGAGGGCGTGCCCGGAGAGTTCGTCGGGGGTCAGGGCGACAAGGCGCTCCTGCTGCACCAGGCTCGCGCCGAAGCCCACCGACGCCAGGCCGACCAGTACGGCCGTCAACGCCAGCGGCGGACGCAGGAAGAGGACGAGGTACGGAGCGGCCAGCAGCGCCAGGAGCGGGATGCCGAGCCGCGGGCGCAGCCGGGCCGGCAGCAGCCGGCCGACCGTCACGTCCCCGGCGAGCATGCCGAGCGCCCCGCAGGCGAACAGGGTGCCCGCGGCCCGCGGGTCGTAGGAGACGAAGAGCGACTCGCAGCCCACGACGAGGCCGTTGGGGATCCACAGCGCCAGGTAGACGTGGCGGCGTGGACGGGCCGACCAGAGCAGGGCGTTGGCCTGCCAGGTGGCCCGGACGGAGGGGCGGCCGGAGACCCGGGGCGGACGGCGGGTCAGGCGCAGGGCGAGGGCGGCCGACGTGCCGTACAGACCGGCCGCGAGCAGCAGGCACAGGCGCGGCGACAGCAGGGTCACCAGGACGCCGCCGGTCGCGTATCCGGCGATCTGCATGAGGCCGCTCATCATGTTGAAGAGCGAACGCCCGGTCAGGTAGCCGTCCTTGGCGAGGATCTCGGTCAGCAGGCCCCAGCGGACCCCGCCGCCGAGCGAGGCGATCAGCCCCTCGACGAGGACGATGACGAGCATCGCCCACACCGGCAGGCCGGGCAGCGCGAGGGCCGCGGTGGCGGCGGCGAAGGAGAGCGAGAGGCCCGCCAGCGTCGCGCGGGGCGGCAGCCGGTCGGCGCCGGAGAGGAAGAAGGTGGCGCCCAGCACCTGGGCGAGCGCCGGGCCGAACATGCTGACCGCGGACAGCAGCGGCGATTCCGTCGCCCGGAACACCAGGGTGCCGAGCGCGAGCCCGCTCACCGTCTGGGCGGCGATGTTGGCGGAGGAGGAGAGGAAGAGGGGGCTGAACTCGGGGGTGCGGAAGAGGTCCGCGTAGGTCTTGCGGGGTGTGTCCGGCATGCGGGGAGTGTGGGGTGGGCGGAGGACCGGCCGTTATTGTTTCGCGAGGACGCGAAAGGTCACGAGGGTGCGAAGGGCGGCGACGGCATGGGCTGGTGGGAGATCAACGCCGACACCCTCGCGCGCGGCCGTTTCGTCGTGTCCCCGCTCGACGAGACCCTCGCCTGTCTGAAGATGCTGCACGCGGGCGTGGCCGGGCACCCCGGTGAGCGGGCCTGGCTCGACACCCACCGGCCCGCCCATCTGCGCCGCATGGCGGCCGACCCGGTGACCGCGCTGCTGGTGGCCTCGGGCCTGGGCCGGGAGTGGAACGCCGACTTCCTCACGCCCACCCCGGCCGAGGGCCGGAGCTTCGCGGAGGGCGTCGCGCGGATCCGGGCGACCCGCCCCGACGTGGCGCGCGCCGACCTGGCCGTCTCCCTGGGGGGCAGGCTCCCGGCGGCCCTGGACCGCGACGACCTGCCGGAGCGGGCCGCCGCGCTCCTCGAGGAGGTCTGGGCCGAGACGGTACGGCCGGACTGGGACCGGCGCCGTCGGGTGCTGGAGGCGGACGTCGTCGCGCGGACCGCGCAGGTGAGCCGGGGCGGCTGGGCGACGGTGCTGGACGACCTGCGGCCCGGCACCCGCTGGCTGGGGGACAACCGGCTCCAGATCAACCTGAACCCGTACCCGCCGCGCGAGCTGTCCGGGGCCGAGCTGCTCCTCGTGCCGATCACCGCGCAGCGGCACGGCTGGGTGGCCTGGGAGGAACCGGAACGGTACGCGATGGTCTACCCGTGCGCGGGCGCCCTCGCGGACGACGGCGCCCGGCGCGTGCCCGCCGCCCTCGGCGCGCTGCTCGGCCCGGCCCGCGCGGGCGTGCTGACGCTGCTCGGCACCCCCATGAGCACCAGCCAGCTGGTCGGCGTGACCGGGCAGGGCCTCGGGTCGGTCGGACGGCATCTGCGGGTGCTGTTCGACGCGGGTCTGGTGGAGCGGCGCCGCGCGGGCCGCTCGGTGCTGTACTCGCGGACACCGGCCGGGGAGGTCCTCGTCGAGGCGGGCAGCGAGGGGCGCGACGGGGGGCCGGACTAGCATCCGTTCCATGACGACCTCACCGAACACGCGGAACGACGACAGCCTTCCCCTCGACGTCGAGATCGGCGCCCTCCAGGGCGGGAGCGCGGACCTCTCGCAGTACGCCGGCCGGGTCGTGCTGGTGGTCAACGTGGCCTCCAAGTGCGGGCTCACCCCGCAGTACGCCGGTCTGGAGCGACTGCACGAGCGGTACGCGGAGCAGGGGTTCACCGTGCTGGGCGTGCCCTGCAACCAGTTCATGGGCCAGGAGCCCGGCAGCGCCGACGAGATCGCCGAGTTCTGCTCGGCGACGTACGGGGTCACCTTCCCGATGACCGAGAAGGCCGAGGTCAACGGGGAGGGGCGGCATCCGCTGTACGACCGGCTGACCGGCTTCGCGGACGCCGAGGGCCACAGCGGGGACATCCGCTGGAACTTCGAGAAGTTCCTGATCGGGCGGGACGGCAAGGTCGCCGCCCGCTTCTCGCCGCAGACCGAGCCGGAGGCGGCCGAGGTCCTGGCGGCCGTCGAGGAACGCCTCGCCGGTTGACCTTGCCCCTGGGGGAAGCCCGAGCCTCCTCGTCACCGGGCGGAACAGCCGCCCGGTGACGGAGGATGACGGCGTGGACGAGGTACGCGACGACGAGTTGCTGACCATCGGCGTGTTCGCCGCGCGGGCCCGGCTGTCGGCCAAGGCGCTGCGGCTGTACGACCGGCTGGGCCTGCTGGCGCCCGCCCACGTGGACGGGGCGACCGGCTACCGCTACTACCGCGCCGGGCAGGCCGAAAGCGCCCGGCTGGTGGCACTGCTGCGCCGGCTGGACATGCCGCTCGCGCGGATCGCCGAGGTGGTCCGCGCGGACGGCCACCGGGCCGCCGGTCTGCTCGACGCCTACTGGGCGGACGTGGAGGCCCGGGTGGCCGGGCAGCGCACGCTCGCCGAGTACCTCCGTGCACGGCTGACGGGAAAGGACTCCGAGGTGTACGGAAAGTTCGTGGTCGAGACGGTGGACGTGCCCGAGCAGGTGGTGATCAGCGAGAGCCGGCACGTGCTGGCGGACGAGCTGCCGACGTGGATCGGTGCCTCGCTGGGGCGTCTGGAGGAGGCGGCCCGGGGCTGCGGGGGTGTGACGGCGGCGCCGTTCGTCGCCTACCACTCGGACGTGTCGACGGAGAGCGACGGCCCGGCCGAGTCCTGCGTGCCGGTCGCCGACGAGGCGGCGGCGCGGGCGTGGTGCGAGGAGCGGGGACGCGCCTGGCAGACGCGGGTGCGGGTGGAGCCGGCCGGGCGGCTGGCCTACACCCGGATCACCAAGGCCCAGGTGCAGTATCCGCAGATCCTGGCCGCCTTCGGGGCGGTGGAGGAGTGGATCGCCGCGCAGGGCCTGACGGTGACGGGGCCGTGCCGGGAGGTGTACTTCGCCGACTGGGAGGCCGCCGGCCCCGAGGACCCGGTGTGCGACGTGGCGTTCCCGGTGAGCTGAGCTGAGCTGAGCTGAGCTGAGCTGAACCGGGCCGGCGGGCGCCCTCTCGGCAAGGTCGGCGAACTGGTCGAGAGGGCTCCGTCGGTGGTACCGGCGGTTGATGCGCGGCGGTGCTACTCCTTGACCGACGTCACGAAGGCGGTCCACGCGTCGGCGGGGAACGCGAGGACCGGTCCGCCGGTCACCTTGGAGTCGCGGACGGCGAGCGCCGCCACGACCGGGGACCGGACCTCGACGCACGCGCCGTTTCCTCCGGAGTAGGAGGACTTGGTCCACGATTCCTGGGCGCCCTGAAGAATTGCCATGTCTGCTCCGATGGCGAGTCGCGAGTGTGGTTTACGCCAATGACGTTTGATCTTTGGCGTGATCGACGCTACTCGCTGGCCTTCCCGTACGGAGCAGCCATTCACTCGACCGGATGGCATATTCCAGGCGACTCTTCCAGTACATCGAGGCAGGGGTGTACCATGCCGCACCCCTCAGCGTGCGTACTCCTTCGCCACGTCCTCGATGCGCTGCCGCGACTGCTCCACGTTCAGGGCCTGGGCCCGCAGATGCTCGTACATCACCGTGTACTTCTGCACGTCCGGCGCCTTCTCCAGATACAGGTCGCTGGTCACGCCCTCGATGTAGACCACGCTGGAGTCGGCCGTGTCCGCGAACTCCAGGATGGAGTACTGGCCGTTGATGCCGGGGTGCGCCCCGACGTCGAAGGGCAGCACCTGCACGGTGATGTGCGGCAGCTGCGACATCTCGGCGACGTGTTCCAGCTGCTCCCGCATCACCTGCTTGCTGCCCACCACCCGGCGCAGGCTGGCCTCGTCGAGGACGACCCACAGCCGCAGCGGGTTGTGGTCGGCGGAGATGCGCTCCTGCCGCCGTATGCGGACCTGCACCCGTTTCTCCACGTCGGCGACGGAGGTCTCGGGCAACGCGCCCTGGATCAGGGCCTCGGCGTAGGGCCGGGTCTGCAACAGGCCGGTGATGATCTGGGGTTCGTAGGTCCGCAGCGACTCCGCGTCGGTCTCCAGGCCGATGTAGACGCTGTACGGGATGTCCCCGAAGGCGTGCCACCAGCCCTGCTGGCGCGAGTCCTTCGCCATCTGCATCAGCGAGTCGACGATCCGCTGGTCCTCGACCTCGTACACCCCGCACAGGTCGCGGACGTCCCGCTGGCTGATGCTGCGCCGGCCGTTCTCCAGGCGGCTGATCTTCGACTGCGAGACCAGCAGCCGCTCGGCGACCTCCTCGGCCGTCATGCCCTTGAGCTCACGGAGCCGGCGCAGCTCCTGGCCCAGCCGACGCCGCCTTACGGTGGGATTGACACTCGACGCCACGGGACGTGCACCTCCGGCTGCGTGACTCGTACTTGCCACTTTGCGTATCTGCTGCTGAGCAGACTGCCACCAAGGTGCTTTCTACCGCTGGGAAACGGTCGATATGCGCCGCGTACACGCCAGTTCGGGGCGCCACCCCCGCATGCGGCCGCGTGGGGCGGCGGAACCTTTCCGCAGTCCGGGTGGGCCGGACGTGCGGTCGGTTCCGCCGCCCCACGCGGACCTGCGGCTCCCGTGACCGGGCTTGGGGACTGGCGGTGCGGCGGTGCTGTGGTGCGGTCGTGCGATGCGGTTGTGCTGTGCTGTGCGGTGCGCTCGTCGGGCTAGTGGGCCACCGCCCGCGCCATGGATCCGTGGCGCGGTTGCGCCGGAACGCCGCGGGCGGGTTCCGGGGCGGGCCTGGCCCCCGGTCCCGGGGCCTGGCGGCCGGCCGGGGCCGGACTGCGGCGTGGCTGTGCCGCAGCGCCGTTCTGGACGTCCATCACCGCGTGCGCCACCAGGCCGCCCATGGGGTCGTGCCTGATGAGGTCCCGCAGCCGGGACCGCGACGAGCGTCCTTCGTTGCCCGGGTAGAGGTGCTTGCCGAGTCCGACCGCGTGGGCCAGCGCGGCGAGCGCCGCGGTCCGCGGGTCCGGCGGGACGCCGGTGCGGATCGCCGAGTCCAGCCGGGCCTTGATCTCCCTGCTGATCGCCGTCTCCGTCGCCTGGTAGCGAGTCGTCGGCAGCACCCCGCACATCTGGCCCTCCACGGCATGCACCATGCCGCATCGCTCCAGATGCGAGAGATAGGTCTGGCGCAGCCCCAGGCGGGGCCCGCCGATCCAGTTGACCGCCCGTACGGGAGCGCCACGCCTTCGCAGCAACTCCAACGCGCAGTCCAGTGTTGGATCTCCTGTCGGCCGTGGGGCCACCACGGCGATACGATCCCCGTCTGGGGCTATACGTCCGGCCAGCGCCAGCTCCACCAGCTGTGCTCCGGCCAGACCGAGGTCGAGCGACTGCGGCTGTGCGGTGGTACCCGTGGTCGGGTCCAACGCCAGCAGCAGAAGCTCCTCCGGAAGTGTTCTGCGGCTCCTGCCCATCCATGCCTCCCCGCGTGGATGACAGACAGGGTGACCCCTCTCACATTGGTCTGTCGAGGGTGCGTGACCGCTTCGTAGTGGAACCAGTAGGTATGTCGTTCTCGTCTTCCGCGTGGGTTCCACCCGTACACAGGACACTGGTAAATGGTTTCGGTACGGGTTCGGCAGCGCGCACAGGACGTGCGGCGCATGGAGGAGGCATCGGTGGCGGGCGAGTCCCCCGACAGTTCGAAGCAGCGCGAGTCGTCGGAAGAACCGACGTCGGGGAGCGCGGGTCCGGTTCCCGAAGCCAGGACCGAGGCGAGCGAGACGCGTGATCCGCGGCTCGCGGTGACACGGGAGGACGCGAAGCGCTCCGCGGGGTCCGCCGGGTCCGGGTCCGGTGGCGGCGTCGACACGGCGACCCGGGTGCTGTCGGTCCGCGGGACCGGGCCGGAGGCGGAGGCCTCCGGCGAGGACGACGACGCCGGGGCGCCCGACGCGTCCTCGGACACCCCTGCCGCTGCGGAGAGGCCCGAAAGCCCCGACGGCTCCGAGGGCGACGGCGTGACGCCCTCCGCGGGGAACGACGGCCGGCTCAGGGACGCCGTCGCGGCCTGGGTGGCCACCGCGGACGAGCGTGCCGCCGCCAACGCGCGGCTCGAGGACGCGCGGGACGGCGACACCGAGGCGCCCGAGGTCGCCGGGGACGGGCCGGGCCGCAAGGCCGCCGCCCCGCAGGACACCGAGGAGGCCGAGCAGGACGAGCAGGCCGCCGGGGACGCCGCCGAGGGCACATCCGGCGCGGGCTCGGCATCGGGCGGGGACGAGGGATCGTCCGCCGCGGCCGACTCGGCCCCGGGCACGGACGCGGCAGCCGAAGCCACCCCCGACTCGGACTCCGGCACGGACCCGGACCCGGCCCCGGATGCGAAGCCGGACCGGGAACCGAAGCCGGCCCCCGAAGCGCGGGCGGCGTCCAGCCGTGACGCTGACGGCGACGCCGACGGCGGCGACGGCCCCGACTCGGACTCCGTCTCGGACCCGGACCCGAAATCCGCCCCGGAACCGAAGGCGGATCCCAAGCCGGCCCCCGACGCGGAGGCAGCGTCCAGCCGTGACGGCGACGACGGCCCCGGCACGGCCCCAGACCCGAAGGCCGCCCCGGAACCGAAGGCGGACCCCAAGCCGGCTCCCGACGCGCCCGCGGCCTCCAGCCGTCACGGCGACACCGAAGACGGCGACGGCGACGGCCCCCCGCCGGTCGATCAGCCCACCGCCGTGTTCAAGGCGCCGCGGCCGGGCAAGCCCGCCGTCGACCAGCCGACGACCATGCTGAAGCTGGGGGACGCCGCCTCCGCCGCCAAGAAGGCCGGGCAGAAGGCCGGGCAGAAGGGCGACGCCCCCGCACGGTCCGAGGGTGACGCCGAGCGGACCAGCAAGTTCGTGGCGCTGCGGAACCCGGACGAACCGGCGACCCGCAAGCCCCCGGAGTCCCGGACGCCCTCCGGCGACGCTCCGAAGGCCGCGCAGGCGCCCCGTACGGGGGTGACCGCCGCCAGGTCGCACGTCGGACCCGACCGGACCACCCAGCAGCCGCTGCCGCCCAAGCCGCCGCTGGACCTGCTGGCGGAGCTGACGAACACCCCGCCGCCGCCGGAGACCCCGCTGCGGACGACGGTGCGCCGGGTCAAGATCTGGACGCCGCTCGTCGTCCTGCTGGTGATCATCTTCGGTGTCGTGCAGTCCATGCGCCCGCTGCCCGCACCCACCCTCGACCTCACGGCGCAGGACAGCTTCTCGTTCGACGGCGGCAAGCCGGAGATCCCGTGGCCCGAGAGCGGTCAGGCCGCGCTCGACGTGCAGGGCATCGGCTCGTTCGGTTCGTCCGGCGACCAGAAGCCCGTGCCGATCGCGAGCGTGGCCAAGGTCATGACCGCGTACCTCGTCCTGCGCGACCACCCGCTCAAGAGTGGCGCCGAGGGCCCGAAGATCAAGATCGACCAGGCGGCGGAGGACCAGTCGCAGGCCGGTCAGGAGTCGACGGTCGACGTCTTCGCGGGCGACTCGATCTCCCAGCGCGAGGCCCTCCAGGCCATCCTGATCGCGTCCGCGAACAACGTGGCACGTCTCCTCGCCCGCTGGGACGCGGGGTCGGAGAAGGCGTTCGTGGCGAAGATGAACGCCGCCGCCAAGGACCTCGGCATGACCAACACCACGTACACCGACCCGTCGGGGCTGAACAACACGACGGTGAGCACGGCCGTGGACCAGGTGAAGCTGGCCAAGGCGGCGATGAAGGAGCCCGCCTTCCGCGAGGTCGCCGCGATGATGTCGTACAACGACTACAAGGGCGAGAACCACGGCAACTGGAACCAGCTGGTCGGTCACAACGGCGTCGTCGGCATCAAGACCGGTACCACCACCTCCGCGCTCGGCAACCTCGTCTTCGCGGCGGAGAAGGAGGTCGGCGGCGAGACCCGGACCATCGTCGGGGCCGTGGTGCGCCAGCCGGACGTCGGCGGGGGCATCCTCGCCGCCGCGCTGGACTCCAGCGACGAGCTGATCCGGGCCGCGCAGGACACCCTGAAGTCGTCGACGATCCTGAAGAAGGGCAGCGTCGTCGGGTACGTCGACGACGGCCTCGGCGGCCGGACGCCGGTCGTCGCCACCCAGGACGTCAAGGCCGTGGGCTGGGGCGGACTGACCGTGAAGCTGACGTTCACGGCGGACGAGGTGCCGCACACGGCGAAGGCCGGGACCAAGGTCGGCACCCTCACCGTCGGCGACGGCGGCACCAGCGGCGCGGTGAAGGTGCCGGTGGCCCTGGGGGACGACCTCGTCGAACCGGGCCTGTCGGCCAAGCTGACCCGCCTGGGCTGACGGCCGGCCCGTCGTCCGGGTCCCGGCAGTACCCCCGCTCCTCGCCCCCGCGGTCGTCCGGCCGCGGGGGCGTTCGCGTCCCCGGAGGTGCTGTGAGGGTCCCGAAAGGGAGGAGGCAGCGGTGCGGGGACGCGTGCTAGCGTCGCCAACCGGGGCAGTCGCCGGTCGTGGGAACGGGACACGGCCCAAAGAAGAAGACGGGACACGGGGAGTGCCTTCAGGTGGCCACTGCGGAGCCGACACGCGCCGACGACGCCGATCCGGGTTCGGGAGCCGACCCGCGACCACGCGTGCCCGCGCCCCGCGGGGACGACGGTGAGTCCCGGCCTGCCGGGCGGCGGCCGCCCGCCGAACCGGAAGCGCCCTCGGCGGTGAACGCCGCCTTCCTGGCCCTGCGCGAGCGCATGCTGCGCCATCCGGTGCTGTCCGTGACCGCACTGGCCGGAGTGCTCCACATAGCGTGGTTCTTCACGTTCGCGAACAGCGGCGGCGACCTCGCGGCGCAGGACGCGTGGGCCGAGTTCGTCGGCCGGCACCCGGCCTCGGCGTACAACCTCGCCTGGTACGGCGGCATGCACCCGGTGTCGTACAGCGTGATCTCGCCGTACCTGATGTCGGTGCTCGGCGTGCGCACCACGATGATGATCGCGGGGACGCTGTCGGCCGGGCTGCTGACGATGATCCTGATCCGCAGCCGGGTGGTCCGCAATCCGCTCTGGGCGTCGCTTGCGGGGCTCTTCGCGCTGCTGGGCAACGCGGTGTCGGGGCGGGTGACGTTCGGGCTCGGCATGATGTTCGGTCTGGGCGCGGTCGCCGCGGTGTTCTGCTGGCCCCACCGGTGGCGGCACGAGCGCTGGGCCAAGGGACTGTGCGCGGCGCCGCTGGCGGCGCTGTCCACGATGGCCTCGCCGGTCTCGGGTCTGTTCGTGGGCCTGGTGGCGGTCGCCCTGTTCCTGCAGAAGCGCCGCCCGGGGGCCTGGGCGCTGGGCGTGGCCCCGAGCGTGGTCGTCGCCCTGTCGGCCGTGCTGTTCCCCTTCTCCGGCACGCAGCCGATGGGGTTCGGCTCGACGGTACTGCCGATCGTGTACGCGGGCCTGATCTACTGGCTGGTGCCGAGCACCTGGAAGACGGTGCGGATCACGTCGGCGGTCTACGGCCTGTCCGTGCTGCTGGTCTGGCTGATCAGCTCGCAGATCGGCTCCAACATCACGCGGCTGCCGATGCTCTTCGCCGGGGTGGCGCTGGTGGCGGCGCTGCCGTTCACCGCGGTGAAGTCGCGCAAGTGGTACGCGCTGGTGGTCGCGATCGTGGGCTTCGTGGGCTGGATCGGCTTCAAGTCGGCCGACGACGCCGTCCACACCCAGCCCGCCGCCTCCTGGGCGCGCGAGCTGGCGCCGCTCGTCAACGAGCTGCAGGAGGTCGGCGCGGGGCGGGGCCGGGTGGAGGCCGTGCCGGCCCGCTCCCACCGGGAGGCGTCGGCGCTCGCGCCGTACGTGAACCTGGCCCGCGGCTGGACCCGCCAGGCCGACATGGAGCGCAACCCGCTCTTCTACGACGACACGCTCAACTCGGCGAACTACCACGAATGGCTGAAGCGCTGGGCCGTGCACTACGTGGTGCTGCCCAAGGGCGAGCCGGACGGCGACGGCGGCAAGCGCGAGCGGGAGCTGCTGCAGCGGGGCCTGCCGTACCTGAAGCAGGTCTGGGGCGACGCCAACTGGCAGCTGTTCCAGGTGCTCGACCCGACGCCGCTGGCCGAGCCCGACGCCGTCGTCCAGCGGGCCGAGCAGGACGAGTGGACCATCGACGTGAAGGAGCCCGGCCGCATCCTGATCCGGATGCCGTACTCGCCGTGGCTGAGCCTCGTCGACGAGGAGGGCAACAAGCTCGAGCCGCCTCAGGAGACGGAGGCCTCCAAGGACGCCCCGGAGGGCACGCCGAAGACGTACGACAACGTCAACGGCTGTCTGACGGAGACCGAGGAGACCGCCGACGGCGACGTGTGGACGACGCTCGTCGCGCCCGAGGCGGGCACGTACCGGCTGTCGGCGCCGTACGGCCTGAAGCGGGGCACGCCGTGCCCGGACGAGCTGAAGTAGCGCACCGGGGGGTCGGCCAGGGCCCCCGGACACCCCGCCGATGTTCATGTAGGTGAACGCAGGTCAGCAAGTCGAACCTTTTTACTCGCTCTTGACCTTCCGCTTCCTTGTCGTGCCCGCGTCGACGCACCCACGATGAGCGGGCACTTCGCGGCCTGCCACGCCCCTACCCCGCTCGTGCGAAGTGCCAACCAGCTGAGCGGAGTTCACAAGGCGGACCCCGGAAGGGGGCACATGAACGGTCTCGACTGGTCCGTGCTCATCGGCTACTTCGCCGTCATGGTGGCGATCGGTGTCTGGTCGCACAAACGCGTCGACGACGTCAGCGACTTCTTCACGGCCGGCGGCAAGATGCCGTGGTGGCTGTCCGGCATCTCGCACCACATGTCCGGCTACAGCGCGGTGATGTTCACCGGCTACGCCGGCATCGCCTACACCTACGGCGTCACGTCGTTCGTGACGTGGTCGTTCCCCATCGCGCTCGGCGTCGCCATCGGCTCCAAGCTGTTCGCGCCGCGCATCAACCGGCTGCGCTCCCGGCTGCACGTGGCCTCGCCGCTGGAGTACCTGAAGAACCGGTACAACCTGCCCACCCAGCAGGCGCTGGCCTGGTCCGGCATGCTGCTGAAGATCGTGGACGTGGCCGCGAAGTGGGCGGCCATCGCCACGCTCCTGTCGGTCTTCACCGGCATCACGCTCAACCAGGGCATCCTGATCACCGGCGTCATCACGGGCATCTACTGCACGATCGGCGGTCTGTGGGCGGACGCGCTGACGGAGCTGGGCCAGTTCATCATCCAGCTGCTGGCCGGTGTCGCGATGTTCGTGGCCGTCGTCATGAAGCTCGGCGACCACGGCGGCTTCTTCGGCGTCTGGGACGAGCCCGCCCTCCAGGGCCACGGAAAGCCGCTGGTCGGCCCGTACGGGACGGTGTTCCTGCTGGCCTTCCTCTTCATCAAGCTCTTCGAGTACAACGGCGGCATGCTCAACCAGGCCCAGCGCTACATGGCCACGGCCAACGCCCGCGAGGCGACGCGGGGGGCGCGGCTGTCGGCC
Organism: Streptomyces sp. NPDC001599; assembly: GCF_042893535.1. Lineage (NCBI taxonomy): Bacteria > Bacillati > Actinomycetota > Actinomycetes > Kitasatosporales > Streptomycetaceae > Streptomyces > Streptomyces sp. NPDC001599. Next base: position 169,526 of record NZ_JBIAVA010000010.1, on the reverse strand, counting down.
ATCCTGTGGCTGGTCTGGCCGTTGGTGCTGTTCTTCCCGATGTGGATGTCACCGCTGCTGGTGGAGTCGCAGAAGGCGGACGGTTCCGACTCCTACGCCCTGATGACCGAGCAACTGCTGCCGCACGGGCTGCTCGGCCTGGTCATCGTCGGCTTCTTCTCGCACACCATGGCCATGTGCTCCTCGGACGCGAACGCCATCGCGGCCGTGTTCACCCGTGACGTGGCGCCGGTGCTGTCGAAGCGGGCGCGCGGCTGGGGGCAGCGGTCCGGGCTGCTGGCGGCCCGGCTGACGACGGTGATCTTCCTCGGTCTTTCGATGGCGGTGGCGACGCAGGTCGACTCGCCGACGTTCAAGGACATCATCACCGTCGTGATCAAGTGGGTCGCCGGGCTGATGGGCCCGATCGCGATCCCGATGATGCTCGGTCTGCTGCGGCCCTTCCGTCGCTCGGGCCCCACGGCGGCGCTCACCAGCTGGGGCCTGGGCCTGGTGGCGTTCTGGCTGGTCAACTACCCGATCAACTGGAGCGTGGACGGCGGGGTGCCCCTGGAGTACCAGGTCTCCGTGCCGCTGGCGGTCTCGCTGGTCCTGTACGTCCTGGTCGGCTACCTGAAGCCGGAGGACACGCCGGAGCGGCTGGCGATCATCGAGCGCGTCAACACCGACGGGGACGACGACGCCTCCGGCGCGGCGGCCGCGATCCCGACGCCCGCGGGCGGAGTGGACGACGCGGTGGGCCGCAGCCGGGTGGGCGACTAGGAGCAGGGCCCGGTAAGGGACGGCCGCTCGGCCGGTGACCGTGGACACAGGTCACCGGCCGTCCGGTTCAGCGCAGTTCCTGGATGCGGATCTGGTTGCCGGCCGGGTCCCGGAAGGCGCAGTCCCGGACGCCGTACGGCTGCTCGGTCGGCTCCTGGACGATCTCGGTGTTCCCGGCACGCACCTTCTCGAAGGTGCCGTCGAGGTCCTCGGTGGCCAGGAGGATCCACCCATAGGTGCCCTTGGCCATCATCTCGGCGATGGTGCGGCGCTCGCCGTCGGTGATGCCGGGGTCCACGGCGGGCGGCGACAGGAGCAGCGAGACGTCCGGCTGGTCGGCCGGTCCGACCGTGATCCAGCGCATCTTGCCGTTCCCGACGTCCTTGCGGACCTCGAAGCCGAGGACGTCCCGGTAGAAGGCCAGGGACGCGTCCGGGTCGTCGTGCGGAAGGACGGTGGTGTGAATGCTGATGTCCATGGCAGCCACGCTAGCCGGGGCCCACGGGCCACCGCTTCTCGAAACCTGACCGTTGCCGCCGGGAGTTCTGTCCGGGGCCTACGCCCGCGGGTACCGCGCCAGCCACCCGGGGGACGAGCCGGCCGGGCCGTGGAGGGCGGGGCCCTGGGTCATCTCCATGGCGAAGTCGTCGGCCAGTTCCAGGACGGTCGGGCGGCCCTCCAGCTCGGCCAGCCAGGCCGGGGGCAGCGCCGTCTCGCCGTGCAGGGCGCCGAGCAGGCCACCGGTCAGGGCCCCGGTCGCCGCCGAGGCGCCGTCGTGGTTCACGGCCAGCCGCAGCCCGTGCCGTACGTCCTCGCCGACGAGGGCGCAGTACACGGCGGCGGCGACCAGGCCCTCGCCCGTGCCCGCGCCGATCAGCTCGGTCACCCGGACCGGGCTCGGCAGTCCTTGCCGTACCGCGCCCAGCGCGTGCTGCAGGGCGTCCGTCACGGGCTCGTGCCCCGGCCGGGCGACGAGCAGCGCCAGGACCCGCTGCACGGCGGCGTCCAGGCTCTCGCCGCGCGCCAGCCCGTGCACGATCACGGCGTACGCGCCCGCCGCCAGGTAACCGGTGGGGTGGCCGTGGGTCTGCGCCGCGCACTCCGCGGCGAGCTGGGCGACCAGCTGCGGCTCCCAGCCGACCAGGAGCCCGAACGGCGCCGAGCGGGCGGCGGCCTCGGGGCCGCGCTCACCGGGGTTCTTGGGCGCCTCGGGGGTGCCCATCGTCTCGTCGCCGAGACCGAGCAGCAGCGCGCGCGGGGCGTCCCGGCGGACGTACAGCCACTCCTCGTGGGCCAGCCAGCCGTCGTCCTTGCGCCGCAGGTCGGGTCCCCAGTCGCGCTGGGTGGCGGCCCAGCGCCGGTAGGCCCGGTGCAGGTCGGTCGGCGGATGCCAGGCACCCGTGTCGCGCCGCACCTGGGCCCGGATCAGGCCGTCGACCGAGAACAGGGTGAGCTGGGTGAGGTGGGTGACGGCACCGCGCCGGCCGTGGGCGGGGGCCAGGTCGGACAGCCCCTCCGCGCCGTGGGCCTCCCGGATCGCGTCGAGGGCGAGGGAGTCGACGGGGGCGCCCAGGGCGTCACCGACGGCCACGCCGAGCAGCGTCCCGCGCACCCGGCTGCGGAAGTCCTGCTGCTCGGCCCGCCCCCAGACGGCGCCGGCTGTCCCGCCCACCTGGACCTCCCCTCGGCACTGTCCACACCACTGTCCGTACGTACGACGTCCAGCACTGTATGCGAACGCGGACGGTCGGTTCAGGGCCCGGGCGGGCGGGATCGGTGTGGAAACGCTCACGGCTGGGGTGGTGGAAGGTACACCCCCGTTCCGCCGCCTGGCCCCATCGAGCGGGCGGCCGGTTCGCGAAAGGCTCAAGGCGTTCCGAGAGCAGCCTTGTTGGAAGGAAACCCCGTGTCCGTTCGTCTCCCCGCCTCCGTCCCGTCCAAGCCGAGGAAGCAGCGCGGGCGCGTGCTGTCGGTGGTCGCCGCGCTCGCGGTCCTGGGCGGCGGACTCGCCGCGACCGGTTCCCTGGCCTACGGCACCCCGGGCCACCCCGGTCATCGCGACGCCGTCCGCGAGGGCGCGAAGGACCTGGTCCGCGAGGACGGTTTCCCCGCCGCACTCGTTGCCGACCAGGGGCGTGACGGACGCGTCCGCGACTACACGGCGGGCACCGGCGACCTGGCGACCGGCGCGTCCGTGCCGGTCAACGGCCAGGTCAGGGCGGGCAGCAACACCAAGGCCTTCACCGCGGCGGTCGTGCTCCAGCTGGTCGGCGAGGGCAAGGTGAAGCTGGACGAGCCGATCGAGACGTACCTGCCGGGCCTCGTGCACGGCGACGGCATCGACGGCGGCCGGATCACCGTGCGCAACCTGCTCCAGCACACCAGCGGCCTGCCCGACTATGTCCAGACGCTGGGCCTCGACCCCTTCGAGGTCCAGGACACGTACTACAACCCGCGTGACCTGATCGACCTCGCCCTGAGCCGGAAGGCGGCGTTCGAGCCCGGCGCGAAGTGGCAGTACAGCAACACCAACTACGTCCTGGCGGGCCTGCTCGTCGAGAAGGTCACGGGCCGCCCCTTCGGCGAGGAGATCACCGACCGCGTCATCCGGCCCCTCGGCCTGAAGGGCACCTACTGGCCGGGCGTCGGCGAGCGCGGCATCCGGGGCGCCCACCCCAAGGGCTACGCCGCCGCCACCCCCGGTGCTCCGCTGGAGGACATCACCCGCCTCGACCCGTCCCAGGCCTGGGCCGCCGGACAGCTGGTCACCACCCCGCGCGACCTCAACCGCTTCTTCACCGCCCTGCTCGGCGGCGAGGTCCTGGAGACCGCCGAACTGAAGGAGATGAAGACCACGGTCCCGGTGACCGAGGGCGCCCCCGCACCCGGCACCGGATACGGCCTGGGCCTCTTTGTCACCCCCCTGTCCTGCGGCGTTCAGCTGTGGGGCCACGGCGGCTCCATCCACGGCTACGAGACCTACGGCGGAGCCACGCGGGACGGCCGCGCGGCCACGGTGGCGACCACGGCCCTGTCCAGCTCGGTGGCCGCCGAGCCGGCCGACATGATGGCGGCGCACCAGCACGTCTTCGACCTGGTGGACACGGCCGTCTGCGAGTAGCGGTTCAGCCCCGCAGGGACCCGCGCCAGGCCTCGGCCAGCGCGTCGAGGTCCCTGCGCCGCTCGGGTCCGTCGCCGGAGCGCTTCGGAGAGATCACGTTCCGGACCCTAACCACTCGCCGCGCCACCGGCTTCGGAATAGTGCTGCCATGACCAACATCCCCCGCAGCACCCTTTTACTCGCCTCCACCGTGCTCACCGCGGTCCTCGCCCTCTACATCGCCCTCGTGGCCCTCGGGAACATCACCGACTTCGACAACAACCAGCAGTACGTGCACCACGTCCTCGCGATGGACACCACGTTCAAGGACGACGACCTGATGTGGCGGGCGATCACGAGCAAGGGGCTCCAGGACACCGCCTACGTGGCGATCATCGTGTGGGAGACGGCGGCGGCGCTCGTGCTGATCTGGGCGACCTGGCTCTGGATACGCCGGCAGCACGCTCCGGCGCGGCGCTTCACCACGTACGGCACGCTCATGCTGGTGCTGCTGTTCGGCGCCGGGTTCCTCGCGATCGGCGGGGAGTGGTTCGCGATGTGGCAGTCGGAGGACTGGAACGGGCTGGACGCGGCGACGCGCGTGCTCCTGTTCAGCGGCGTCGTGCTGATCGTGGCGCACCTGCCGTCCGGCGAGGCGACGGAGCCTAAGCGACCACAGTGACCGTCGTCCCCGACGTGCCGAACTCCCAGAGCGCGTCCCCGTCCGCCTTGGGCAGCCGTATGCCGCCCGTCTTGGCACCGTCGGCGGGCGGTGGCGGGGAGGAGCCGTCCACGGCGTTGGAGAAGGCGACCCAGACGCCGTCCTCCTGGGTGAAGTACATGATCTGCTCGACCCGGACCCCGTCGGAGCCCGTCGTCGGGTCCTGGCGGCGGGTGCCGACGCTGTACTTGCCGGGGTCGGGGTCGACCGTGCCCGGCCAGACCTTGAAGGAGCGCCGGGTGGCGTCGCTGGCGTCGACCAGCCACACCCGGTCCTTGCCGACCGAGTAGACGACGCGCCGCCCGGTGCCGGAATCCGCCGGTACCGGGGCCGGCGCGGTCTCCTTCGGCGTGGGGTGCGCATCCGCCGACGCCGACGGGCGCGGCTTCGTCGCCGCGGCGGTGGGCTGGGGTCCCCGGTCCGCCTGTACGGCCAGGACGGTCACCGCCGCTATCGCCCCCACGGTCAGACCGGAGACCCACGCCCATGAGGGAAGTCGGGCAGGCACGGGCACGCATCTCCTCAGCTACGAGAACCCCGACACACCGGGGGCCCGATCATCGTACTGCGCACCCGAGGCTCTCCCGAAGCGCGCGCCCCCGCCGCCCCAGGGCCCGCCGCGAGAGCGGGCCGACTGTCAGACCCGTCTGGGATGCTCCCGCGATGGAGATGACAGTGCAGCTGACGATCGACTGCTCCGATCCGCAGGCAATGGTCGCCTTCTGGGCCGGGGCCCTGGGCTACGTGCCCGAGCCGCCGCCGAGCGGGCACACCACGTGGCGTGCCTACTGGGCGGCGACGGGGGTGCCCGAGGAAGAGCTGCCGGCCGGTGCCGGGGACGTTGCGGAGTCGATCGTCGATCCCGCGGGACACGGACCGAGGGTGTGGTTCCAGCGGGTCCCGGAGCCGAAGACCGCCAAGAACCGCTGGCACTTCGACCTGAAGGTCGGCGGGGGCCGTGACGTCCCTCTGGACGTCCGCGCGCAGCGGGTCAGGAGCACGGTGGAGCGGCTCGTCGAGGCCGGTGCCACCGTGCTGCGGATCAAGGACGAGCCGGACACGGGGTTCTACGCCACCGCCATGCAGGACCCCGAGGGCAACGAATTCGACGTCGTCTGAGGGCCGTGGCTCTGGGCGGCACCTGCTAGTCCAGGACCGGCAGCAGCTCCGGCAGGTGTCCGTCCGAGTCCCGTGCCACCCGCTGCCGCTCCTCGGGGACCGGGCCGTACAGGGTGGTGCGCGGCTTGGCCGGGCGGCCCGCCGCGTCGGCGACCGCGATCAGGTCCTTGACGGACTTGTACGACCCGTAGGACGAGCCCGCCATGCGGGAGATCGTCTCCTCCATGAGGGTGCCGCCCAGGTCGTTGGCGCCGGAGCGGAGCATCTCCGCCGCGCCCTCCGTGCCCAGTTTCACCCAACTTGTCTGGATGTTGGGGATGTGGGGGTGGAGCAGGAGGCGGGCCATCGCGGTCACCGCGCGGTTGTCCCGGAGGGTGGGCCCGGGCCGCGCGATGCCCGCCAGGTACACCGGCGCGTTGGTGTGGATGAAGGGGAGCGTCACGAACTCCGTGAAGCCGCCGGTGCGCCGCTGGATCCCGGCGAGCGTGCGCAGGTGGCCCAGCCAGTGGCGGGGCTGGTCGACGTGGCCGTACATCATGGTGGACGAGGAGCGGATGCCCAGTTCGTGGGCCGTCTCGATCACCTCGATCCAGGTGGCCGTCGGCAGCTTGCCCTTGGTGAGGATCCAGCGGACCTCGTCGTCGAGGATCTCCGCCGCCGTGCCCGGGACCGAGTCGAGCCCCGCCTCCTTCGCCGCGGTCAGCCACTCGCGGATCGACATCCCCGTGCGGGTGGCCCCGTTGACGACCTCCATCGGCGAGAAGGCGTGCACGTGCATGCCGGGCACGCGCTCCTTGACCGCCCGCGCGATGTCGAAGTACGCCGTGCCGGGCAGGTCGGGGTGGATGCCGCCCTGCATGCACACCTCCACCGCGCCCACCTCCCACGCCTGCTGGGCGCGGTCGGCGACCTGGTCCAGGGAGAGCGTGTAGGCGTCGGCGTCCGTGCGGCGCTGGGCGAAGGCGCAGAAACGGCAGCCGGTGTAGCAGACGTTGGTGAAGTTGATGTTGCGGGTGACGATGTACGTCACGTCGTCGCCGGCCACCGACCTGCGCACGTCGTCGGCCACCTTGCACAGGGCGTCCAGCGCCGGGCCGTCGGCATGCAGCAGGGCGAGCGCCTCGTCGTCCGTGAGCCGCGTGGGGTCGTCGGCCGCCGTGGCCAGCGCGGCCCGTACGTCGGTGTCGATGCGCTCGGGGGCCATGCCGGGGGCGGCGGCCTCGCGCAGGGCGCCCCAGTCGCCGTACACCTCGTCGAAGTCGTCGCGGCGGTCCGAGGTGCGGCCCTCGGTGTCGATGGTGGTGTGCAGGTCGGTGCGGCCGGTCGCGGTGAACGCCTCGTCCGGTTCCTGCCACGGGTGGCCCTCGACCACCGCGTCCTCGCGGGCCAGGCCCGTCTCCGGGTCGGCGAGCGCCGCCACGTGCGGGCGCACGCGGGGGTCGAGCCAGGGCTCGCCGCGCTGCACGAACTCCGGGTACACGCAGAGGCGTTCGCGCAGTTCGAAGCCGACCGCGCGGGACTTTGCGGCCAGTTCGTCGATCTGCGGCCAGGGGCGCTCGGGGTTGACGTGGTCGATGGTGAGCGGGGAGACGCCGCCCCAGTCGTCGATGCCGGCGCCGATCAGCCGCTCGTACTCCGCGTCCACCAGGTTCGGCGGGGCCTGGAGGCAGGCGGAGGGGCCCATGATGTGCCGGGCGACGGCGACCGTGGCGACCAGTTCGTCCAGTTCGGCGTCCGGCATGCCGCGCATCGCCGTGTCGGGCTTGGCCCGGAAGTTCTGGATGATCAGTTCCTGGATGCCGTGGTAGGCGCGGGAGACCTTGCGCAGCGCGAAGAGCGACTCGGCCCGCTCCTCGTACGTCTCGCCGATGCCGATGAGGACGCCGGTGGTGAAGGGGACCGAGGAGCGCCCGGCGTCCTCCAGGACGCGCAGGCGTACGGCGGGCTCCTTGTCGGGCGAGCCGTGGTGCGGACCGCCGGGCTCGGACCACAGGCGGGTCGCGGTGGTCTCCAGCATCATGCCCATGGAGGGCGCGACGGGCTTGAGCCGCTGGAAGTCCGTCCAGGTCATGACGCCGGGGTTGAGATGCGGGAGCAGCCCCGTCTCCTCCAGGATGCGGATCGAGATGGCGCGGACGTAGGCGATCGTGTCGTCGTACCCGTGCGCGTCCAGCCACTCCCTGGCCTCCGGCCAGCGGTCCTCGGGCTTGTCGCCGAGGGTGATGAGGGCTTCCTTGCAGCCGAGGGCGGCGCCCTTGCGCGCGATGTCGAGCACCTCGTCCGGCGACATGAACATCCCGTGGCCCGCGCGGCGCAGCTTGCCGGGGACGGTGACGAAGGTGCAGTAGTGGCACTTGTCCCGGCACAGCCGGGTCAGCGGGACGAAGACGCTCTTCGAGTACGTGATGACGCCGGGCCGCCCGGCGGTCTCCAGGCCCGCGTCCCGGACCCGGGCGGCGGACGCGGTGAGGGCGTCGAGGTGCTCGCCGCGCGCCTGGAGCAGCACGGCGGCCTCGGTCACGTCGAGGGCGACGCCGTCCCGGGCGCGTTTGAGGGCGCGACGCATGGAGTTCTCGGTGGGGCCTGCGGGGTCGGCGGGTCCGGTTCCGGAGGTCGCGGAAGTCGTCATCCTTCGAGCATACGAGCGGCGTGATCAGCACGGGTGTCCCGTCCCGCCGGCCCACCGCACGGTTTCCGGTCCTCCATCCGTCTCCCCCCTTCCCTTGCCCCGCAGTTCACGGCTCAATACGAGGGTTGCACGCACCAACCCCTGCACCACCCATGCCATGTCATCGACGACACCTGGGGAGCAGCAGCATGTGCGAGGACGACCACGAGAACGACCACGCCGGGATCGGCAGACGCGCGGTGTTCGTGACGGGAGCCGCCGCCGCGCTTACGTTGGCGACCGTGAGCTTCGCTTCAGCGGCGGGCGGTACGGGCCCGCGGACGAGGACCGTACGCGGCACCCTGCCGCCCGGCTCCCCCGACTTCGTGTACGTCCCGGTCGAAGTCCCCCGGGGCGTGCGCGAGATCCACGTCGCCTACACCTACGACCGCCCCACCGTCCCGGCCGGCACCCAGGGCAACGCGCTCGACATCGGCCTGTTCGACGAGCGCGGCACCGACCTGGGCGGCCGTGGCTTCCGCGGCTGGTCGGGCGGGGCGCGCACCGAGTTCTTCGTCCGCGCGGACGCCGCCACGCCCGGCTACGTCCCGGGACCGGTGCGCGCGGGCACCTGGCACATCGCGCTCGGCCCGTACACGGTGGCCCCGCAGGGCCTGTCCTACGAGATCACGATCACGCTGACCCACGGCGAGGAGGACCGGACACCCCGTCCGGTGTATCCGCCCGAGCGCGCCAGGGGGCGGGGCCGCGCCTGGTACCGGGGCGACTGCCACCTGCACTCCGAGTACTCCGACGGCCGCTACACGCTCGCCGAGATCGCGGAGCGGGCGCGGGCGGCGGGCCTGGACTTCATCAACTCCTCCGAGCACAACACCCACTCGGCGCACGCGCACTGGGCCGAACTGGCCGGGGACGACCTGCTGATCCTGCTCGGCGAGGAGGTGACGACCCGCAACGGCCACGTCGTCGCGCTGGGCACCGATCCCGGCACCTTCGTCGACTGGCGCTACCGGGCCCGCGACAACCGCTTCGGCCGGTTCGCCCGGCAGATCCGCCGCGCCGGCGGCCTGGTCGTGCCGGCCCACCCGCACGCCACCTGCATCGGCTGCAACTGGAAGTTCGGGTTCGGCGAGGCGGACGCGGTCGAGGTGTGGAACGGCGCCTACACGCCCGACGACGAGGTGGCGCTGGCCGACTGGGACGGCATGCTGGTCGCCTCGGTGCGCGACGGGCGGCGGGACTGGATCCCGGCGATGGGCAGCAGCGACTCCCACCGCTCCCCCGACGTGATCGGCCGCCCGCAGACCGTCGTCCTCGCCGACGACCTGACCCGCGAGGCGATCCAGGAGGGCATCCGGGCGGGACGGTCGTACGTGGCCGAGTCGTCGAAGGTGTCCCTGTCCCTCACCGCGTCCGGCGGCCGGGGCGAACACGCCGGGATCGGCGAGCGGCTGCGCGTGGACGCCGACACCCCGGTCACCGTCCGCCTGGAGGTGACGGGCGCCCCGCGCTGCACGGTGCGCCTCGTCACGGACCAGGGCGTGCTGTTCACCGGCGATCCGCTGCCGGTGTCCGGCGCGGGCGTCGTCGAGTGGCGCACGACCGCCTCGTACGCGGCCTACGTACGGGCGGAGGTGCGGCACGAGGCGGCGGCGGGACCGCTGCCGGGCGCTCTGGCGGCATTCACCAATCCCGTCTTCCTGGGGAGTTAGTCTCCAGGGGCCACCGGGCCACCGGGCCACCGGGACCGCCCGGGGGACCCCCGAGCGAGACGGAGCGCGGAACCACGATGCCGAAACCGCCGAACCCCGAACGGAAGTACCGGACCGTCACGGCCTTCCAGCGCCGGCTGAACGCCGTCGTGCGCCGGCTGCCCGGCCAGACCCTGCTGGAGACCACCGGCCGGGTCTCCGGTCTCCCCCGCCGCACGCCGGTGGGCGGCCGCCGGGAGGGCGACTCCTTCTGGCTGGTCTCGGAGTTCGGCGAGCGCTCGCAGTACATCCGCAACATCCGGGCCGACCCGCGGGTGCGGGTGCGCATCCGGGGCCGCTGGCACCCGGGGACGGCCCACCTCCTCCCCGACGACGACCCGCTCGCCCGCCTGCGCCGCCTCCCCCGCTTCAACAGCATGGCGGTGCGGGCGATGGGCGTCGGGACGGGGCTGCTGACGGTACGGGTGGAGCTGGAGGGGCAGGGGTAGAGAAGCTGATGAAGAACCTGTGATCGGCGTCTCCCACGGCTGACGTGGTCGGCATGAACAAGGCAAACTGACGTGGTTGCTCAGGATGTCTAGGGGGACGGCATGGACGGTGGACCGCGGGTTCCGGAGCAGCGGCGTCCCGGATTCCCGGCGGAAGAGGAGGAATCGGGCGCGCTGCGCTTCGGCGTGCTGGGGCCGGTGCGCGCCTGGCGGGACGGGGAGACGCTGGCCACCGGCTCCCCGCAGCAGCGCGCGCTGCTGGCCGCCCTGTTGCTGCGCGAGGGCCGTACGGCCACGGCGGGCGAGCTGATCGACGCCCTGTGGGGCGAGGAACCGCCGTCGCAGGCGCTGGCGGCGGTGCGGACGTACGCGTCCCGGCTGCGGAAGGCCCTCGGCCCCGGGGTGCTGGTCAGCGAGTCGGGCGGGTACGCCGTGCGGGGCCTCGCCGAGAGGGCGCTGGACCTGGCGCGGGCCCAGGACCTGGCCGCGGCGGCCGAGAAGGCCAGGAGCTCCGGGGACCTGTGCCACGCACGTGACCTGCTGCGCCGGGCGCTGGCGCTGTGGGACGGAGAGGTGCTGGCCGGAGTGCCGGGGCCGTACGCGCAGACGCAGCGCGTCCGCCTCGGTGAATGGCGGCTCCAACTCCTCGAGACGCGCCTCGACATGGATCTCGACCAGGGCTGTCACGCCGAGGCGGTCTCGGAGCTGACGGCGCTCACCGCGGCGCACCCGCTGCGCGAACGCCTGCGCGAGCTGCTGATGCTGGCCCTGTACCGCAGCGGCCGCCAGGCGGAGGCACTCGCCGTCTACGCGGACACGCGCCGCCTGCTCGCCGACGAGCTGGGCGTCGACCCGCGCCCCGGCCTCCAGGAACTCCAGCAGCGCATCCTCCAGGCCGACCCGGACCTGGCCGAGCCCTCGGCGGCCGCCGCGGAGACCGCGACGGTCACGGTGCGTCCGGCGCAACTCCCCGCGACGGTGCCGGACTTCACCGGCCGCGCGGCTTTCGTCCGGGAGCTGAGCGACGTACTGTCCGCCGCGTCCGGGGAGTCGGCGTCGGGCCGCGTGATGGCGGTCTCGGCGCTGGCCGGCATCGGCGGCGTCGGCAAGACGACCCTGGCGGTGCACGTCGCCCACCGGGCGCGGGCCGCCTTCCCGGACGGGCAGCTGTACGTCGACCTCCAGGGCGCGGGCGCGCGGCCCGCGGAGCCGGAGACGGTGCTCGGCTCCTTCCTGCGGGCCCTGGGCACGGCCGACTCGGCCATCCCGGACTCCCTGGAGGAGCGCGCCGCCCTCTACCGCTCCGTCCTGGACGGCCGCCGTGTCCTGGTCCTGCTGGACAACGCCCGCGACGCCGCCCAGGTGCGGCCCCTGCTGCCCGGCACGGCCGGCTGCGCGGCGCTGGTGACGGCACGGGTGCGGATGGTGGACCTGGCCGGGGCGCACCTGGTCGACCTGGACGTGATGTCGCCCGAGGAGGCACTGGCCCTCTTCACGAAGATCGTGGGCGAGGAGCGGGTCGCCTCGGAGCGGGAGGCGGCGCTGGACGTGGTCGGCGCCTGCGGTTTCCTGCCGCTGGCGATCCGTATCGCCGCGTCCCGGCTGGCCGCCCGCCGCACCTGGACCGTCTCGGTCCTGGCCGCGAAGCTGGCCGACGAACGCCGCCGGCTGGACGAGTTGCAGGCCGGCGACCAGGCGGTGGAGGCCACCTTCGAGCTGGGCTACGGCCAGCTGGAACCGGCCCAGGCCCGCGCCTTCCGCCTGCTGGGCCTGCCCGACGGCCCGGACATCTCCCTCGCGGCGGCCGCGGCCGTCCTGGACCTCCCGGCCGAGGACACGGAGGACCTCCTGGAGTCCCTGGTGGACACCTCGCTGCTCGAATCGGCGGCCCCGGGCCGCTACCGCTTCCACGACCTGGTCCGCCTCTACGCGCGTGCGTGCGCGGAACGGGACGAGGACCCGCCGAGCGAGCGGGGGGCGGCGCTGTCGCGGCTGCTGGACTTCTACCTGGCGACGGCGGCGGGGGTGTACGCGATCGAGCGGCCGGGTGACCGGCTGGTGGAGGATCTCGAGCCGACCCACTATCCGGGGCTCCGTTTCGAGGGCGGTTCCCAGGCGCTGGACTGGCTGTACAGCGAGGCGGCGGCCCTGTTGTCCAGCGTCCGGCAGGCGAGGAACTCGGACCGGCTGCGGCCTGCCGTCGACCTCCTCTGGGCGGCCAAGGACCTGATCGAGTCGGGTGCCAACTCCCACCAGTACGAGGCCACGGCCCGCGCCATGTGCGAGGCGACGCGGACCGCCGGGGACGCCCGCGCCGAAGGACGGGCCCGGACGACCCTCACCAACGTTCTGCTGGTCTACGGGCGGATCCAGCAGGCCGAGGAGGAGGCCCGGCTCGCGATGGAGCTGGCGGCCTCGGCCGCTGACGCCACGGCCGTCAGCTGGGTCGCCAACGACCGCGGCCTGATCTGTCTTCACCAGGGCCACTACGCGGAGGGGAAGGCCTTCTTCGAGCAGGCCATCCGCGGGCACCGAGCGGCCGACAACAGGCTCGGGGAAGCCGTCACGCTCGCCAATCTGTCCCGTTCCTACCTGGAACTGGGCGACGTGCCCCAGGCCGTGGACATCGCACGGCAGAGCCTGGCGGCACATTCGCAGCTGGGTCGGCCCATGAGGCGCGCCAGCGCCCACTTCGCGCTCGGCCTGGCACTGGCCAAGGCCAATCGGCACGCCGAGGCGCTCGGTCAGTTCACCGATGCCCAGGGCATCTTCGGCGACCACCGGCAGCGGCTCTGGGTGGGCAACACGCACTTCAGGATCGCCGAGGTGCACCTCGCCGCCGCGCAGTTCGCTCCGGCGGCCCAGCACGCGGAGCAGGCGCTCGCCCTGGGCTGTGTCGGCGGCGACCGGATGCGGGGCAACGTCGTCACCCTGCTCGGCCGGGCCCTCGCCGCTCTCGGCCAGGCCGACCGGGCCAGGGCGTGCTGGCGGGAGGCGCTCAACCTCTACGAGCAGAGCGGGGCCGGGGAGGCGAGCGAGGTCCGCGCGCTCATCTCGCCCGCGCCGGCGGCCCAGTAGGGGCTGAACACGGACGTTCAGCAATCGTTTATGTCCGACCGGCACTCTGACATCAGTCAGACCGTCGCGTCGGGGGGCAGACGGTCCGGCGGAGCCCAACGAGCTAGTGTGCGGCTCCGAACGCCCGCCCGGTGGCCCTCGGGGGAGCCTCCGGGCGGGCGTCTCCGCTCAGTCACGACCTGGAGGAACCAAGCTCATGAGCGACACGAAGAAGGACGCGGACGCCACCACGCAGGACAACAGCATGCCCGCGCCGCCGAAGGACGGCACCGCGACGACGCAGGACAACAGCATGCCGAGCGAGCCCGCCAACGGCGACGCGATCACGACGATGGACAACAGCATGCCGGCCCCGCCCGCCCTGGACCTGGACGGCGACGGCAAGTAGACCCTTTTCCCGCACGGGGATCGGCCGCGGCGGCGCGGAGGGGAGCCGCCGCGGCCGACGTGTGCGCGGGGGGATTCAGGAGGCGGAGTCCCGCTCGCTCACTTCGCAGTGGTCCGGGGTGCCGGAGCCGTCGAAGGGGACGCGGACCGCGCTCACGCCGTCCGCGGGGACGGTGACTTCCTCGGTGCCTTCGTCGATCGTCGTGCCGTCCGCGTCCTTGAAGAGGACCGTGACCGGGACCGTCTGCTCGACGGCGTTCGGGTTGCTGACCTCGACGGTGGACCACGGCTGGTCCACCATGACGCAGGTGATCAGGTTCAGGACCGCGCTCTTCGTCTCGCCGCTGCCGCCGCCCGTGTCGTCGCCGTAGGCGTCGTCGTCGTAGTCGTGGTAGCCGCTGCCGCCACTCCCGTACGTGTCGTCGTCGTCCTTGTAGGCGCCGCCGCCCGAGCTGGACGACGAGTCGTCGTGGTCCTGGCCGGAGCTGCTGCAGCCGCCGCCCGACCCGTCGCTTCCATGGCCGTGGCGGCCGGTCGAGAAGCCGGTCAGGCTGAGGACCACCAGCGCCGAGATCGCCGTGTACCTGAGTGCTCGCCCCCGTGTCGTCATGAAGATCACGCTAGCCCGCGCATGTCACGGACACGTCACCGACCGGGCACGGGCCCTCACGCCGTACGGCCTCACGCCGGGACGGCCTCACGTCGTACGGGCGGTCCCCGTGCCCTTCTCGGCGTCCAGGGCGTAGACGCAGCGGTCCTTGCTGCACGCGTACACGATGCCGTCGCGGACGACCGGGGAGCCGGTGATCTCGCCGCCGGTGGCGAGCTTCCAGCGCAGGCGGCCGTCGTCGGCCTTCAGCGTGTAGAGCAGGTGGTCGGACGAGCCGAAGTGGATGCGGCCCTCGGCGACCGCGGGCGCGCCCACGATGTCGCCGCCCGCCTGGAAGCGCCACTTGGGCGTCCCGGTGACCGCGTCCAGGGTGTAGAGACCCTTGCCGCTGCCCACGTGGACGTGACCGGCGGCGACCAGCACCGGGTCGGTCGAGGAGCGGGCCTCGGTCGCGATGCGCCAGCGGTCGCGGCCGTCGGTGGCGTCGAGGGCGTAGACGGTGCCGAGGTAGTCGGCCAGGTAGACGCCGCCGCCGGTGACGGCCGGGCCCGGCACGAAGGTGGGCGGGGCGAGGAAGACCGCGGGGGCCTCGAAGTGCCAGCGGACGTGGCCGGAGGCGACCTCCAGGGCGAGGACCCGGGTGCCGGCCGCGACGTACACGTAGCCGTCGGGCGCCTGGGTGAGGCGGACCGGGACGCCGCCGCAGGAGGCCGCGTCACCGATCGGGTACGACCATCTCTCGTCGCCGGTGCGGGCGTCCAGGGCGCGCAGGCGGGCGTCCTGCCAGACGTAGGCCGTGCCGTCGTGCAGCGCGGCTCCCGCCTCGGGGGACTCGAAGTCGGTCTGCGCGCCGGTGACCTCCCACAGCTTCTGGCCGGCCGACGCCTCCCAGGCCTGGACACCACCGCCGCGGGTGGCGGTGAGGACGGTGCCGCGGTCGGCCTGGAGCGAGTACACCCAGGCATCGGTCTGCACCCGCCAGAGGTCGGCGCCCTCCCGGGCGTCCAGGGCGAACAGGGTGGGCCCGTCGGAGGCGTGGATACGGCCGTCCGCGACCGCCATCGACCAGGCGACGTCCCGGGTCTTGAAACGGCGGCGCCCGGTGGCCACGTCCAGCGCGTGCACCTCGAAGGAGGTGACGTAGACCAGGTCCTCGGCGACCCGCGGCGTGCCCCAGACGTCGTTGGACATCCGGAACCGCCAGGGACGCCACCCGGCCGGCGAGGCCTCCGGAGAGGGGGCCGCCACGGACGACGGGGCCGGTACGGCGGGCTCGGCGCCGTTGACGCCGGGGCGCGGTCGGGACCAGGACGCGGCGAGGGCGGACTCCGGCGGGGGTGCGGCGACGGCGGCCGCGCGCATGTCGGCGACGCGCGGGCCGGGCCCGATGGGCACCGCCGCGCCGGGCAGCCGGACCGGCCCGCCTTCGGGGGCGCCGGCCGGAGCGGGCACCGCCGGGACGTGCGCGGGCGGCGCCGGTACGACGGGGTCGTGCGCGGGCGGGGGCGGCAGCGGGGGCGCGTGGACCGGGGCGCGGGCGCCGGACGGTCCGTGGCCGCGGCCGCCGGCCGTGGTGGCGGGCTTGACGGCGGGGCGGCCGTTGCGGCGTCCCTCGATCAGGCCCACGGCCCGTTCCGGCAGCCACGCCGACGCCGTACCGCTGTCGTCGGAACCGGAACCGAAGAGGTGCGGGGCGAGCTGGGCCTGGAGGTCGGCGGGGTTGGGGCGGCCGGTCGCCTCCATCTGCATGCAGGACTCGATGAGCGGGCGCAGCTCGTCGGGCAGGCCCTCCAGGTCGGGGCCCTCGCGCAGCAGCATGAAGACCGTCTCGACCGGGTTGGCGCCGTGGAAGGGAGGGTGTCCGGTCGCGGCGAAGACCAGCATCGAACCGAGCGAGAACACGTCGCTGGCGCCGGTGACGCTGCGGGAGTCCTTCGCCTGCTCCGGGGACATGTAGGCGGGGGTGCCGACGGCCACGTTCGTCATGGTCAGGCGGGTGTTCGAGACGCCGGACGCGATACCGAAGTCGATCACGCGGGGGCCGTCCTCGACGACGAGGACGTTGGAGGGCTTCAGGTCGCGGTGGACCAGGCCCGCGCCGTGGATCGACTGGAGCGCCTCCGCGACGCCGGCCGCCAGCCAGCGCACCGCCTGGGCCGGCATCGGCCCGCACTCGTTCACTATCTCCTCGAGGGAGGGGGCGGGTACGTAGGCCGTGGCCAGCCACGGCACGGCGGCGCGCGGGTCGGCGTCGACCACGGCAGCCGTGTAGAAGCCCGAGACCGCGCGGGCCGCCTCCACCTCGCGGGTGAAGCGGACGCGGAACAGCTGGTCCTCCGCCAGTTCCGTGCGCACCGTCTTGATCGCCACGCGCCGCCCGGACGCCGAGCGCGCGAGATAGACCAGCCCCATGCCGCCGGCGCCGAGCCGCCCCAGCACCTCGAACGGCCCGATCCGCCGCGGATCGTGCTGCGTCAGCTGATCCACCACTTGCCTGCCACCTCCCCGTACGGGCCGCGCCACCCACATATGTACGCGACCGAAGTGCAGCGTCTCACCACCGCACCTCCGTGGCGCCACGCACCCCGATTCTTCCTGTCCGAGGCGCTGGTGGCGAACCTGGCGACAATCGGGGTGTCTTGCCTGATTCCGGGCAAAGGACCCGCCGTTCAGCGTCGCAGCAGCGCGAACGACGCCCCCTGGTCGTCCGAGACCACGGCCACCCGCCCGTACGACGTCCCGAAGGGCGGCACCCGCACCCGTCCGCCGAGCCGGGCCACCGCCGCGAGCTTGGCGTCCACGTCCTCGACCAGGAAGTGGACGAGGAAGTGCGGCGGCATCTCGGCGGGGAAGACGTCAAAGACCTGGGCGCGACCGAAGTCGGGGGACGCGTCCGGGCCGAAGAGCGCCTCGTGGAACAGGTCGCCGTAGAAGGCGTTGGCGGCCTCCGTGTCCCGGGTGTACAGCTCGGCCCAGGCGAACGTGCCCGGCTCGCGCCGGCGCCCGAAGCCGGTACGGCGGCCGGGCTGCCAGAGCCCGAAGACCGCACCGTCGGGGTCGGCGGCGAGGGCGGCGGTGCCCAGGTCGCCGAGCGGGTGGGGCGGGGTGACGACCTGGCCGCCGCCCGCCCGGATCCGCGCGGTGAGGGCGGCGGCGTCCGGGGTGTGGAAGTACACCGACCACACGGTGGGCATCCGGCCGTCCGTCTTGCGGACCAGCGCGGCGACCGGCTCGCCGTCCAGGCACGCCCGTACGGACTCCCCCGCCGTCCGGTAGGGGCTCTCCTCGGGCTCCCCCTCCTCTTCCTCCTGGAAGGTCCAGCCGAACAGCTCGCCGTAGAAACGCCTGCCCGCCTCCACGTCGGAGAGCTGGGCGTCCACCCAGCAGGGGACGCCCTCCCGCCTCTTCTCGAATGCCCCGTTTTCGGCCATGCCGTCAAAGTAACCGCGTCACCCGCACCGCGCAGACCAGGCACACCAGTCACTTTCCCGTCCCGCACCCCATTTGCAGTCGGCCGAATCGCGCTCGGATCACCCGTCGGTAAGCTGACGGCATGACAGGACAAGTGCGTACCGTCGACGGCCGCGTGGCCGGTCGGCGTGGGCAGGCGACCAGGCAGAAACTGCTCGACTGCCTCAGCGAAATGCTCAGCTCCTCCCCCTATCGCGATGTCAAAGTCATCGATGTCGCCCGCAAGGCGGGCACGTCGCCCGCGACCTTCTACCAGTACTTCCCGGACGTCGAGGGCGCCGTACTGGAGATCGCCGAGCGCATGGCCGCCGAGAGTTCCTCGCTGGCCGAGCTGACGGCGGGCCGCTCGTGGGTCGGCAAGGCCGGCTGGCAGACGGCACAGGAACTCGTCGACGGATTCCTGGAGTTCTGGCGGAAGAACGACGCCATTCTGCGCGTGGTGGATCTCGGCGCGGCCGAGGGCGACAAGCGATTCGCCAAAATCCGCATGAAGATCCTTAACTCGGTGAATTCACCCCTCACGGATTCCGTCGCCGATCTCCAGGCAAAGGGCAAGGTCGACAAGGACGTGAACCCCGCGGCGATCGCCGGGTCACTCGTCGTCATGCTCGCGGCCGCCGCCTCGCACCAGAAGGGCTTCTCCTCGTGGGGCGTGAAACAGGCTGAACTCAAGCCTCATCTCGCCCTGTTGACGTATCTCGGCATCACCGGAAAGAAGCCCGCCAAGTAGTACGCCGCGCGGCAGCCTGTCATCCCCGCCGCGTCGCGTCGCCGCCCGTCGCACCTCGCATCTCCGCACCTCCGCATCTCCGCACCTCCGCACCTCCAGCCTTTCGCACCTCCAGCCTTTTCGCCCCCGTCGGCCGACCGCTCGAACTCGGCGACCGTGCCCCGGCCCCGCGGCCGCACCGGCACCACGTCCAGCGCCTCGAAGTTCGACACCCGTGACGGCCCCGGCCGGGGAACAACCGCCCGCCCGGCCGACGTTGTGCCCGGCATCCGTACCCGCACGCATCCGCATCCGCATCCGCATCCGTCGGAGGAGACCGCCGTGGCCCTGACCCGCGAAGAGCGTGAGACGTTCCTGGCCGAGCCGCACATCGCCGCGCTCGCCGTCGACGCGGGCGCGGGCCGCGCCCCGCTGACCGTGCCGATCTGGTACCAGTACGCGCCCGGCGGCGAGGTGTGGATCATGACGGGCCTCGACAGCCGCAAGAACCGGCTGATCAGCAAGGCGGGCCGGTTCTCGCTGATGGTCGACCGGCTGGAGCCCACCATCCGCTACGTGTCGGTGGAGGGGCCGGTCGTCGAGACCGTCACCGCGACCGAGGAACACCTGCGGGAGATCTCCGCGCGCTACCTCCCGGCGGAGAAGGTCGACGGCTACGTCGCCTTCGCCTCGGCCAACCACGGGGAACAGGTCGTCGTCCGGATGCGCCCCGAACGCTGGGTCTCCTCCGACCTCGGCTCCGTGTGAGCCCCGGGCAGGCATGGGAACCGATCTGCACGAGCTGCTGAGGTCGCTGCGGGTGTGGGACCCCGCGGTCACCGAACTGCCGTCCCTCGACCCGGCCGACGCGCCCGGCGACCCGCTGGAGCTGTTCGCCCGGTGGTTCGCCGAGGTGGTCGCGGCCGGCGAACGCGAGCCGCACACGGTGTCGCTGGCGACGGCGGACGCCGAGGGCCTGCCGGACGCGCGCATCGTGATGCTGCACGGCGCGGACCCGGACGGCTGGACCTTCGCCACCCACGCCGACAGCCGCAAGGGCCGCCACCTCGCCGCCCGCCCGTACGCCGCCCTCGTCTTCTACTGGCCGGTGCTGGGCCGCCAGGTGCGGCTGCGCGGACCGGTGACCGTCGCCCCGGTCGACGAGGCGCGGGCTGACCTGCACGCGCGCTCGACCGGCGCACTGGCCGCCGCGCTGACCGGCCGGCAGAGCGCGGAGCTGGGCTCGGCGGACGAACTGGCCCGCGCCTCCGGGGCGGCCTGGGAACGGGCCGAGCGGGAACCGGACGCCCCGGTCCCGTCCTGGACGCTGTACCGGCTGCGCCCCGACGAGGTGGAGTTCTTCCAGGGCGAGGCCCGCCGGCGCCACGTCCGGCTGGCCTACCGGCGGACGGAGGAGGAGGGCTGGGACCGGCGGTTGCTGTGGCCGTGAGCCGTACTCCGTGAGCCGTACTCCGTGTGCCGGGCTCCGTGAGCCGTACTCCGTGTGCCGGGCTCAGCGCGCGTCGGGCGGCGTCGGCTCCTGGTCCGTCGCCAGCCGGGCGTGCAGGTGCACGTCCCGGAACGCGTCGTGCCGGCCCGCCTCGAACATCGCCTCGCGCAGGGTCCCCTCGGCGACGTAGCCGCTCCGTTCGGCGACCCGGCAGGAGGCGTCGTGGCCCACGGCGTGGCCCAGTTCCAGGCGGTGCAGGCCGAGTTCCGCGTAGGCCCAGCGCGAGGCGAGGAGCAGGGCCCGGGTGGCGACGCCCCGGCCCCGTGCCTCGGGGAGCACCCAGTAGCCGACCCGGGCCGTCTTCAGCTGCCGGCTGATCTCGCCGAGACCGATTCCTCCCAGCGTCGTACCGCTCGCGTCGTCGGTGATCCGGAACGACGCCGACCTGCCGTCCGCCGCGTCCCGCGCCCGCCCGCGCAGCGACTCGCGGGCCCCGGCAAGGTCGGTCCACAGCTTCAGCGGCGTGTTCCAGCGCCGGAAGTCGGGGTCCAGGTGGCCGCGCAGCCACGTCTGGGCGTCGGCGTCCGAGGCGGCGTCCCAGGCGCCCAGGCGCAGGCCGTGTCCACGCGGTCCGGTACGGGAGAGGAGGGCGGGGCCGAGGGTGTACATCGGTGTGTGGGCCATCCGGCCATTCAAGCCCACCCGTCCCGGTCGTGACCGATCCGCAACCGATTCCGGTCTTGACCGAGACCCATCAACCGGGGGCGCGATTACGCTCGCCGCATGGCCGACTCCACAGTGTCCGCTGAACCGCAGCGGCCCGCCCACCCCGCGGACCGTCCCGTGTACGTCATAGGCGCCGGTCCCGGCGGTCTCGCCGTCGCCCAGGCGCTGCGCGCCCGTGGTCTGCGGGCCGTGGTCCTGGAGCGGGCCGACCACGTCGGTTCCTCGTGGCGGCGCCACTACGACCGGCTGCGGCTGCACACCACCCGCCGGCTGTCGGCGCTGCCCGGCCTGCCGATCCCGCGCCGTTTCGGACGGTGGGTGGCCCGGGACGACGTGGTGCGGTACCTGGAGAAGTACGCCGAGTACCACCAGCTGGAGATCGTCACCGGCGTCGAGGTCTTCCGCGTCGAGCGCGCGCCCGACGGGACCGGCTGGCTGCTGCACGCCGCCGGGGGCCGGGAGCTGACCGGCGCCGCGGTGGTGGTCGCCACCGGCTACAACCACACCCCCCGCGTCCCGGACTGGCCCGGCCGGGACACGTACACCGGCGAGTTCCGGCACGCCGCCGAGTATCGCGCCCCGGCCCCGTACGCCGGCCGGGACGTCCTGGTGGTCGGGGTGGGCAACACCGGCGCCGAGATCGCCGTGGACCTGGTGGAGGGCGGGGCCGCGCGGGTGCGGCTCGCGGTGCGCACGGCACCGCACATCGTCCGCCGCTCGACCGCCGGGTGGGCCGCCCAGTACACCGGTGTGCTGTGCCGGCGGCTGCCGGTCGCGCTGGTGGACCGGCTGGCCCGGCCGCTCGCCCGGATCAGCGTGCCCGACCTGTCGGCGCAGGGGCTGCCGCGTCCCGGCACCGGGCTCTACAGCCGGGTGGCCGAGGGTGCCATCCCGGTGCAGGACGTGGGCCTGATCGACGCGGTGCGCTCCGGCCGGGTGGAGGTCGTCGCCGCGATGGACGGCTTCGAGGACGGCAAGGTGCTGCTGGCCGACGGCACCCGCATCGCCCCGGACGCGGTGATCGCGGCCACGGGGTACCGGCGGGGCCTGGAGGGGCTGGTCGGGCACCTCGGCGTCCTCGACGGCACCGGGCGACCGGTCGCCCACGGGGGCCGCACCCCGGCCGCCGCGCCCGGCCTGTACTTCACCGGCTTCACCAACCCCATCAGCGGCATGCTCCGCGAGCTGGCGATCGACGCGGAGCGGATCGCCGGGGCGGTGGCGAAGAGGGGGGCGGGAAGGGTGTCGCGGCTGCCCGGCTAACTCCGGGTGAGGATCATCAGGTCACCGGCGTCCGGGTCGCCGAACCGCACGAAAAGCTCGGGTTCGCGCTCGGTGCCGCCGATCGTCCAGAGCGTCTGCTCGCCGCACTCGCCGCCGAGGCGCACGAGGACGCCCTCACGGTCGCCGTTCACGCCGCGGGTCCAGGCGCCGGTGCCACTGCACGTGGTGTAGTCCCCGTCGGTTCCGAAGTGGGGCTCGGCCGGGACCCGGGTCAGCCCGGCCCGACCGCCCGGGGCCAGCCGCAGCACGGCCCCGTGGTCTCCGCGCCACTCCCCGGCGAGCTGCGCGTCGGAGAGCGCGGGGGGCTCGTAGCCGTCGGCCAGGGAGGCCGCCGACACTCCGCACACCACGAGAAGGACGACGCTCGCGCCCGCCGAACCGAGCCAGACGCCGCATCCTCCCCACGGTCGTCCGCGCAGTGAGCGGAGGACCAGCACCGGCAGGACGCCGACCCCGGCGAACCAGGGGAGGGTGTCGCCGACCGGCCACCCCCACAGCACGCGTCCCAGCAGCGACCAGCCGGCTCCCATCAGTACGGACCCGGCCAGGTGCCAGGCCCACTCGGGGCCGGGCGAGGTGCGGGGCCGCAGGCGGGCCAGGGCGGCGGCGGGCGCGATCTGCACGGCCGCGTGGAGGAGTCCGACAAACGGCAGGAGCAACGGCACGCAGAGGATGCCCAGGTAGCCGCCGCCCCCGTAGTCGTAGTCGTCCCGGCCCGCCTCCCTGGCGAACCACCACGCCAGCCACACCAGCGGCGCCTGCCCCGCGCACAGCGCGATCGCCCGGTTCCAGTCGTCGTTCTGCCGGGCGGGCCGTTGACGACCGCCGGGCTCCCCCACCCTTTCCCGCCCCATACCCGCACCCTACGGTCCGCTCAGGCCACCGCGACCACCGGAACCGGCCGCCGCCGGATCACCAGCGCCATCAGCGCCGCCGCCGCGCACAGGGCGCCGGAGGCGATCCAGACCACGTCGTAGGAGCCGAAGCGGTCGCGGGCCACGCCGCCGAGGAAGGCGACGAGGGCGGCGCCCACCTGGTGGGAGGCCAGCACCCAGCCGAAGACGATCGCGCTGTCCTCGCCGTAGTGCTCGCGGCACAGGGCGAGGGTGGGCGGGACGGTGGCGACCCAGTCGAGGCCGTAGAAGACGATGAAGAAGATCATCGGCGGGTGGACGCTCGGCGCGAGCAGCATGGGCAGGAAGAGCAGGGAGACGCCGCGCAGGGCGTAGTACACGGCGAGCAGGCGGCGCGGCTCGAAGCGGTCGGTGAACCAGCCGGAGGCGATCGTGCCGACCACGTCGAACACGCCGATGACGGCGAGCAGCGAGGCGGCGGCGGTGATCGGCATGCCGTGGTCGTGGGCGGCGGGCACGAAGTGGGTCTGGATCAGGCCGTTGGTGGAGGCGCCGCAGATCGCGAAGGTGCCGGCCAGCAGCCAGAACGGTCCGGTGCGCACGGCGGAGAACAGGACCGTCAGGGCGCGGCGGGCGGCGCCGGGCACGGGGGCGGGCTTGGGTACGAACTCCTCGGCGCCGTACGGCTTCTGGCCGACGTCGGCCGGGTGGTCGTGCAGGAGGAGCCAGACGAAGGGGACGACGGCCAGGGCGGCGAGGGCGACGGTGACGGCCGCCGGGCGCCAGTCGTACGTCTCGACGATCCAGGACAGCAGTGGCAGGAAGACCAGCTGTCCGGAGGCGGACGCGGCGGTGAGGACGCCGGTGACCAGGCCGCGCCGTTCGGTGAACCAGCGGTTGGTGACGGTGGCGGCGAAGGCCAGGGCCATCGAGCCGGAGCCGAGGCCGACCAGCAGGCCCCAGCACAGGATGAGCTGCCAGGCGGAGTCCATCCACACGGTCAGGCCCGAGCCGAGCGCGATCACCATCAGGGCGACGGCGACCACCCGCCGGATGCCGAAGCGGTCCATCAGCGCGGCGGCGAAGGGCGCGGTCAGACCGTAGAGCGCGAGGTTGACCGAGACGGCGGCCCCGATCGTGCCGCGCGACCAGCCGAACTCCTGGTGGAGCGGGTCGATGAGGATGCCGGGCAGGGAGCGGAAGGCCGCGGCGCCGATGATCGTCACGAAGGTGACGGCGGCGACCCACCAGGCGCGGTGCGCCCGGGTGCGACGGCCCGGCCGGGTGGGCTTCGACTGTTCCCCGGATGCGGATGCGGATGCGGCTGCGGCTGCGGCTGCGTCGGTTGTCTGCGTCACGTCATGAGTCTCCGCAGCGGGTCCCACTCGGGCGAGTGGCCCGAAGGACACCGTTCGCTAGGATCGGGCCATAGGATCGGGTCATGGCCCCCGACATCCGCAGCACCCCCGGCGCCGCCGACCGTCCGCACCGTGTGGTCGTCCTCGCGCTCGACGGACTGCTCCCCTTCGAGCTGGGCATCGCGTCCCGCATCTTCGGCCTCGCCCGGGACGAGCACCGGCGCCCGCTGTACGAGGTCGTCACCTGCTCGGTCCGGCCGCCGGGCCCGGTCGCCACGGACGCCGACTTCGAGATCCTGGTCGGGAACGGCCCCGAGGCACTGGCCACCGCCGACACTGTCGTCGTCCCCGCCTCCTACGAGCTGGGCCCGGTCTACGAGGAGGGCGTGCTGACCGGGGAGCTGGCCGCCGCGCTGGTCCACGTGCGGCCCGGCACCCGGCTCGTCGCGATCTGCACGGGCGGGTTCGTACTGGCCGCGGCGGGGTATCTGGACGGCCGCCCGGCGACCACGCACTGGGCCTCGGCCGAGCACTTCCAGCGGCTGTTCCCGAAGGTGCGGGTGGACGCCGACGTGCTGTTCGTCGACGACGGCGACGTGCTCACCTCGGCCGGGGTGGCGGCCGGGATCGACCTGTGCGTGCACATCGTGCGCCGGGACCACGGCACCGCCGTCGCCAACGAGGTGGCCCGCCGCACCGTCGTACCGCCGCACCGGGACGGCGGGCAGGCCCAGTACATCGAGCGGCCGGTGCCCGATCCGCAGCAGTCGTCCACGACGGCGGCCCGCGCCTGGGCGCTCGGCCGTCTGCACGAGCCGATCCAGCTGCGGGACATGGCCGCCCAGGAGTCGATGTCGGTACGCACCTTCACCCGCCGTTTCCGCGAGGAGGTCGGCGTCAGTCCGGGCCAGTGGCTCACCCGGCAGCGCGTCGAACGGGCCCGGCACCTGCTGGAGTCCACCGCGCTGTCGGTCGACCAGGTCGCCCAGGACGCGGGTTTCGGCACGGCCCAGTCGATGCGGCAGCATCTTCAGGCGGCGCTCGGGGTCACGCCGACCGGGTACCGGCGGACCTTCCGCGCGGAGTTGTCCACAGCCTGTGGACAATGAGCGGCGAACGAGCGGCGAGGAGCGGGATCCGTCCCGGGACTCGTCGGCCGGCGGCGCGGCGTTGTCCGCCCCGAGCACGGCATCGCGCGCCGCCACCCGACTCCGGCGCTCCCGCCCGGCTCCCGTCGCCCCCGAGGGAACCGCCGCCGACACGACTCACGCTCGTCGAGGGCCCCGTCACCGGGCCCTCGTCGTCCCCTCGCGGCGAATCGTGCCTACAAGCGTGAGGAAACGGTCACGATCCGTCAACCGGCGAGGGAGTTTTCCTCATGTGTGTCCCGCTTCGCCGGGGACGCGCACGGAAGCACACCCCGGCGCACGGCCGTCACACCACTTCGTACGCGTAGCCCTCGTACGCCACCGCGCCGCCGCCGCTCCCGCAGACGGGCGAGGCCTCCTCGCCCGCGGCGCGCCGGTCCAGTTCGCACCAGATGCGCTTGCCGGTGCCCTCGCGGCTCCAGCCCCAGCGGTCGGCGAGGCCGTCCACGAGGGCGAGGCCCCGGCCGCCCGTCGACTCGCCGCCCGCACAACGGGGCACGGGGGCCCGGTCGCTGGCGTCGTCCACCTCTAGGCGGACGGTCGCCTCCTGAGTCTCCTCGGTCACCGCGCCCGGCAGCACCAGCCGCAGCACCGCCGAACGCCCGGTGTGCACCACGGCGTTGGTGACGAGCTCGGAGACGAGCAGCACCAGCGTCTCGGCGAGTGGTTCGTCGGCCCGTATCCCCGATCCGGCGAGCCGTGTACGCGCCCAACGCCGGGCACGCCCCACTTCCGAGGGGTCTGGACGGACCTCCAGCTGCACTTGAAGCACCTGCACCGCTCACACCATCCGAACCGGCGGACACCAAGGCTCGCGCCTCATGAGGGCCACGATCGTAGCCATTTCCAGCATGGCCAGAACAACGGCCGGGACAGGGTTCACGGAACGTGAATCCCTTGTGGGACAGCATGGTTGACGTACAGTCACGGCAACAAGCGCTTCGGGCATATTCCAGCGCGAAGGAGTACGCGTGCGGCATACTGTGCGACGCGCGTTCCGAGGAGTCGAACAGGCGGCGGCCGACGGCCGTTCCGCCCTGCGGGGCAAGGCGCACACCGCCGGTTCCGGAGCCGCCCCAGGGGCAACTCCGGCACGGCTGGCGCTCGGGACCACTCGCATCCCACACAAGGTACCGGAGCGTGGCACCGACTCCGGGCCGTAACGGGCGACTCGGCGGACACAACCCGGTATCAACGCTCTGTGATGCCCAATTGCCACGATCGACGACACCCGGGCGGACGCCGCCGCGATAGGCGCAGCCCCGGTACGCGCTGCCCCGGTACGCGCTGCCCCGGTACGCGCTACTCGGGCACCGTGAAGTAGCGGGCGAAGGCCGGGACGATCTCCGTCTCCCCCACCTTGCCGTCGCCGTCCGTGTCGAGCGCGGCGGCGGCCTGCTGGGCGAGGTCCTCGGGCACGCCGAACGCGGTCAGCGCCCGCGCGGTGTCCGCGACGGTGGCCGCTCCGTCGCCGTCGGTGTCGGCCACGTCGAGGGCGGCGTGCAGGAAGGGGCGGGCGATCTCGGCGAACCGGTCGGGCTTGTCCCGCAGCCGCTTGACCGCTCCGGTGACGAACTCCTCCCGGGTGATGCGCTGGTCGCCGTCCCGGTCGGCGATGCCGGCCAGGCCCTGCCAGAGCGCCTCGGCACCGCCGTAGAGGGCCTGGCCCTTGTCCGAGCGGGCGGCGACGCCGAACTCGGCGAGCAGGGCCTTGGCCGCCCCGCTGAAGTCGGAACGGTCGATGTGGCCGTTGCCGTCCTGGTCGAAGGTGGTGAACCGCGCGGCGATCCTGCGCTCGTACTCGCTGTTGACCATGATCTCTCCGGCCGCCTCACGTCGGTGTTCGGGGTACGTCTCGCCCGGAGCGTACGACGCCGGACGCGGCCTACGCGGAAAGAGGCCGCGACTCGTCCCCGGTCGCCGAGGCGAGGTCGGGGTGGCAGTCGAAGAGCCGGCGCACTCCGAGCGCGCCGAGGACGCGGTTGACGTGGGAGCCGTCGACGGCTCCCTGGGCAGGCAGTATCAGGCGCAGCCTGCCCTGGCAGGACCGGATGAGCCGACGGGACGCGATGAGGACGCCGACCCCGCTGGAATCGCAGAACAGGACGTCGGAGAGGTCCAGCACCAGGCTGTGCCGCCCCTCCGCCACCTCGTCGTGCACGCGCTGCCGCAGCACCGGTGACGTCACCAGGTCCAGTTCGCCCGACACCTGGAGCACGGCCCACTGGCCCCGCTCGCCGCCGGTCACGTTGAACGTCACCACCATGCCCTTCCTTCGCCGGAACGTCTGGAACCTTCGGGATTCACCCGAAACGGAAGCCGTGCCTACGCTTCTTGGCGGCGCGCCTGCCCACCGGCCGTTCCCGCAAACGCCGCGGCGGAAACGGGGGCCGGTCGGAAGTGGCTCGTTTCAGACGGTTTCGATCCTGTTCGATCGAGTTTGGTCGCACGATAGAGGGTAGTGGAGGCGCATATCACCTCCGGACGTCCGGGGGCGCACATTGGAACAAAGGGGCGTGCGCTGTCGGACGTGCCGACTACATTCGGGGAGAGGGTGGCCGCAGGCTGGGACCGAGGAGGGGGTGGAGGGACCGCATGGCGAAGAGGGATGTGCCGCTGCGCTGGGACCGCAAGATGCAGCAGCGGCTCGCGCGCGGGGAGGCCGCCGCCCTGGGCGAGCTGTACGACCGGTTCGCCTCGCTGGTGCACGGCCTGGCGCACCGTGTGCTGGACGACGAGCGGGCCGCCGACCGCATCACGCGCGACGTCTTCGCGCACGTCTGGGAGCATCCCGACGCCTACGACCCCCGGCAGGGCCCGCTGCGGACCTGGGTCGCCACCCTCACCCACCGGTTCGCCGTCCAGCGGCTGCGCGCCACCGAGACCGCGGCCCTCGTGCGGGGCGGTTCCGGCACCGCGGAGGAGCTGGAGACCAAGGTGCGGCACGCCTCGGTCGCCGCCCGTGCCGACTACATCGTCCAGTCCATGCCGGCTCCCCTGCGCGCCGCGCTGGAGCTGGCCTATTTCCAGCGCCGCGACTACCGCCAGACCGCCGCCGACCTCGGCGTCACGGAGGACGAGGCCCGCCGCCGCCTCCGCCTGGGCCTCCAGCTCCTGTCCACCGCCCGCGACGCCGGCACCGCCCCGCACCCGCCCGGGGCTCCGCCCGGGTACGGGGGCGCGGCATGAAGGCGTACGACGAGAACGAGGGGAACGGCGAGGACGATGCCGCCGGCACCGGCACCGGGGCGCGCATACCGCTGCCCCGTGACTCCGTCGAGGAGGGCGGGCGGGCACTGCCCGAGCCGGCGCCGGTCGCGCTGGAGCACCCGGTGCTGACGTCGCTGCTCGGTGCGTGGGCGCTGGCCGCCTGCTCGGCGCAGGAGGCGGCGGCCGTCGAGGAGCACCTCGGGGAGTGCGAAAGCTGCGCCGACGAGGCACTGCGCCTGCGCGAGGCCGTCACGCTGCTCCAGCGGCCGGAGAGCCTCGACCTGGACCCCGCCCTGCGCACCCGGGTCCTGGAGGGCTGCCTGGAGCGGCGTCCGCCCCGTATCCCGGTGCCCGGGTGGGCCGCCTCCTACGACGCGGAGACCGCGCGCCTCGACGCGCTGCTCCAGGACTTCGGGGACGCCGAGTGGCACGCCCCGGTCCGGCTGCGCTGGTTCGAGGACGACGGGGCCGCGAGCCGCCGTACCACCGTCGCCGGGGTCATCGCGCACCTGCTGACGGTCGACGGCACGGTCGCGGTCGGCCTGGGCCTCGACGACCCGCTGGGCGACATCACCGCGCCCAGCCACGCACCGGCCGCCCGCACGGAGGCGTACTGGCGGGCCTCGCACTACCCGCCCACCCGCGCGGTGCGGGCGCCCTGGCGCGAGCAGAGCCACGGCATCGTGCGGACGGTGGCGTTCACCGGCGACGCGGGCGGGATGCCGGTCTCCTACGGCGACTTCGAGCTGCCGTTGCGGGACGCGATGCTGGACCGGGCGTTCGAGTGCTGGGTGCACGCGGAGGACATCGCCGAGGCCGTGGACTATCCGTACGAGCCGCCGTCCGCGCGCCATCTCAACGGCATGATCGACCTCGCCGCCCGGATGCTGCCGGGCGCCCTCGCGGCCCGCCGCCGGGCCGGTCTGGCCACGCCCGGCGGCGGTCCGCACCTGGTCGCCGCGGGTGAGCCGGGGCGCAGCCTGCGGCTGGAGATCGAGGGCTCGGGCGGCGGCGAGTGGCTCATCCCGCTGGACTCTCCCGGCGCGGTGGGCTCCGCCGACCACGAGGTGGCGCATGTCGCCCTGGACGGCGTGGAGTTCTGCCGGCTGGCGGCGGGCCATGTGCCTCCGGCGGAGGCGGCGGCGGGTCAGGTCGGGGACCGGGAGGCGATCAGGGACGTCCTGTTCGCGGCGGCCGGTCTGAGCCGGATGTAGCCTCGCCCCGCGGGTGCGCGGCGGGCGTCGTGTGGAGGACCTCGCGGGCCTGGTCCGCGGCCCGGATGATGCTCTCGGAGATGAAGTCGAGGAAGCGGGCGATGCTCTCCAGGCGCTCGGCCGCCGGGGTGCCGGAGCCCAGAACACCTACGCCCTGACGTGCGGTTTCGGCCACCAGAAGGGTGCCGCGGGCGCTGGCGACCATGGACTGGTACCAGACGTCGTCGTCGATGACGTAGCGCTCGCGGCGCGACGCGTCGCGTTCCCGGCGGACCAGGCCCTGCTCGTCGAGGAAGGCGACCGCCTTGGAGACGGACGCCGGGCTGACCTGGAGGTGTCGGACGAGTTCGGACGCGGTGAGGCTGCCGGTGTCGCTGAGGCAGAGGCACGCCATCACCCGGGCCATCATCTTCGGCGTGCCCTGCTGTATGAAGACGGTGGTCAGCGTCTCCTCGTACTCGCGCACGGCCTCGGCGTCCCGCCCGTGGGCCGGCGCGAGCGCCTGCGGCCCCCGGGGTGCCGCCTGCCTGCGCCGGTGGGCGCGGCGCTCGGTGGCCCGGTGGGCGAGGTCGGCGCGGTACGCGGTGGGGCCGCCGTTGCGCATCACCTCGCGCGTGATCGTCGAGGTGAGGCGGTCCAGGCGCCTGGCGATCTCCGCGTAGGCGAGGCCGTCGGCCAGCCCCAGCGCGAGATCTGACGTTCCTGCTGATTGAATCCTCCCCTCCCTGAAGGGGGAGGGGATTCCTGGCTCAGGCTGCCTCCTGGAGCGGCGCTCCAGGAGGTCTTGCGCCATCGGCGCCAGCCGGGTTGAGACCAGCCCGGACGAGCATGACGCGTGCGGAGTTCTTGTCCCTGGGGGCTGTGGTTCCGCAGGCGGTGCAATCGTACGTGCGTTCACCCAGCGGCAGGGCGTGCTTGGCTCTCGCTCCGCACTGCGCGCAGTCCATCGTGGTGTACGCGGGATGGACCAGGTAAATGTCCCGCCCGTGGTTGCGGCCCATCTCGATCAGAGCGGCCTTGGTGGCGCCGATGGCGGCGTCCGCGGCCTTGCGAGCCATCGTCGACCGGGCCAGGAACTTCGGCCGGAAGTCCTCCACCGCGACGGCATCGTGGTCGCGGACGACCTTCTTGGCCCACTTGCGGCCGGTGTCCGCACGCTGCCTCGCAACCTTCTTGTACGCCTTCCCCCGCAACTTCTTCGCCGCACGGTAGCCCCTCGATCCAGGCGTCCCCTTCTTCGGCCTGCGGCGGGCCATCATCCGGTCGTACCGGGTGAGTTTCCCCTTCGCCTTCCCGCCGTGCGAGGGGTGCGGCAGGTCGTGCGCGTCGGACGTGGTGGTCGCGGTCTCCTTCACACCCCAGTCGACGCCCAGGACGCGGCCGGTCGCGGGCAGGGACTGTACCTGGGCGGGGACGACGAAGGAGCAGTACCAGTGTCCGAGGCTGTCCTGGTACACGCGTACCGAGGACGGCTCGGCCGGCAACTCCCGCGACCACACCACCGTCACGACGATCCCGCCAGCCAGGTGCAGCCGGCCGTCCTTCAGCCGGAAACCACGCCGCGTGTAGTTCAGGGTCGCCAACGCCTCACGCCGTGTCTTCCACGTCGGCATCCCGGCCCGGCGCCCCACGGGCAGGCCCGCTGCGATGTCCTTGTGCGCTTTGGTACGGGAGCGGCCGAAGTCGCGGATGATCTGCTGCTGAGGGACCGATGATCCCTCCCGCAGCCACGGCGTACGGGAACGGGCCTCGGTCAGCATCCTGTCCAGCTGCGCCGGGCCGCACGTGGCCTTCACACCGGCCGCCCTGTTGTGCAGATACACGGCCCTGGACTTGGCGACGCACTCGTTCCACACCCAGCGGCACCGGCCCCACTCCACCAGCAGCAGGGCACGAGCCGCGGACGACACCCGCAACCGGTACGTGTACCGGGCATGCCCGACCTTCTCACCCGTCCCCACCTGCGCCATCTCGCACCCCCTTCACGGCCCGCGGCCCGGACACCGTGCCGTCCCGAACCCTGCGAAGGACCATACGTACGACAGCCGCACACACACCCGACGATCCCGCAACCGCCACCCCGATCAGCGATCTCAGGCACACGCGTTCGCTTTGCCTTGGGTCATGTTGGTGGTTATACGGGCGCGGCGCGCCCGTATCCGGGCTTCGGCGACACTCCGCGTCGCAACACCCGAATGCGATTCCTCCCCGGCGTGAACGCCTGAGCCTCCTCGCAAGAATCAGGTGACCGAAGCGACCATCGACGCCCGGGGCCTGTGGGACGGGCCCTAGGCGAAGACGACCGTCCGGCGGCCGTTGAGCAGGATCCTTTGCTCCGCGTGCCACTTCACGGCCCGCGCCAGCGCCTGACACTCCACGTCACGCCCGACCGCCACCAGCTGGTCGGGCGTGACGTCGTGGCCGACCCGCTCGACCTCCTGCTCGATGATCGGCCCCTCGTCGAGGTCGGCCGTCACGTAGTGCGCCGTCGCGCCGATCAGCTTCACTCCCCGCGCATGCGCCTGGTGGTACGGCTTCGCACCCTTGAAGCTCGGCAGGAAGGAGTGGTGGATGTTGATGATCCGGCCGCTGAGCGCCTTGCACAGGTCGTCCGAGAGGACCTGCATGTAGCGGGCCAGCACGACGAGTTCGACGTTCTCCTCGCGCACGATCTCCAGGACCCGGGCCTCGGCCTCCGCCTTGGTGTCCTTCGTCACGGGGATGTGGTGGAAGGGGATATCGTAGGACCCCACCAGCTCCGCGAAGTCGGTGTGGTTGGACACCACGGCGGCGATCTCCACGGGCAGCGCGCCGATCCGGGCGCGGAAGAGCAGGTCGTTCAGGCAGTGACCGAACCTGCTCACCATGAGCACGATGCGCATCTTCGCGTCGGCCCCGTTGATCTGCCAGTCCATGTGGAAGGCGTCACCGATCGCGGTGAAACTGGCGCGCAGCTTGTCCACGGTCACCGGCTCGCCGGCCGAGAAGTGGACCCGCATGAAGAACAGACCCGTGTCGTGGTCCCCGAACTGCTGGCTGTCCTCGATGTTGCAGCCGGTCATGAACAGATAGCTCGACACGGCGTGCACGATGCCCTGCTTGTCGGGGCAGGACAGAGTGAGGACGTACTGGTCGGCCGGGGCGTCGGCCGAGGGGACGGCGGCGGAGGACTGCGCGTTCATGCAGCACAGGGTCCCATATCCGGCCTCCCGGACCGCGTGCCGTCCCGTCAGGCGGACCGGGTCATGATCTGCAGCACCTCGAGCGTGCGCGGCTGCGCCTCCGGGTCCTCGCCGTCGCTGGTGGCCAGCCGTACGTGCGCGTCGCGCGCCGCCCGCACCGCCTCCGGCCAGTCCGCGTGCTCCAGGTACGCGGTCACCGGTGCGTCCGGCCCGACCTGGTGCATGATCCGCAGGACCCGCAGCACGGCGGTGTCCACCAGCGCCGCCTCCTGCGAGTCGCGGAAGACCGTGCCCACGTACTTCTCGGCCGACCAGTGGTCCAGCCAGGTGTCCTCCACCAGGCGGTACACGGCGTCGGTGACGTCCCCGTAGCCCTCGACGCCGGCCAGCCAGACGTCCTGCTGGAAGGCGGGGGCGGAGAGCATGTGCAGCGCGGAGCGCACCTGACTGCGCCAGCGCCACCACGGCATGTCGTTGAGTGGCATGCCGCCCATGGTGGTGGAGCGACGGCCGCGACGGGAAGAGTTCTCCGAACCTTGCACGGTCATCGATCCTACGTTCCTCTTCCCCGCGCCCCGCCGGCCCCCGCAATTCACCTCCGCGTCACCACGTGTTGACCGCAGGTCACTCCCGGGTTGGCCGGGTGACGGAATCGTGCGGGTACATGACCGGCAGGCGACCCATCCGCAGCACTCCCCCCGGCGGCCCCCGCGGCCGCTCCCGGGCCACCCGCACCGCCGCCCTGTCCGCGGGCGCGCTGGTGGCGTGCGCGTCACTCGCCGTCGGCTGCGGGGTCGTCCCCGGTGCCACGGGGGGCTCCGGGGACGACCCGATCACCGTCATGACCTGGGCGCCGCAGGACACCGGCGCGACCAACAAGCCGGGCATGCCCGCGCTCGCCCGGGCCTACGCCCGCTCGATCAACGCCCAGGGCGGTCTCGGCGGCCGCAAGCTCAACGTCCTGACCTGCAACGACCACAACGACAGCGTGGCCGCCGCGAAGTGCGCCCGCCGTGCCGTCAAGGAGAACGCGGTCGCCGTGGTGGGCTCCTACAGCCAGTACGCCGACTCGTTCTTCCCCATCCTCGAAGGCGCCCGCATCCCGTACATCGGCGGGTACGGCCTCACCAACACGGAGTTCACCAGCCCGCTGTCGTACCCGGTCAACGGGGGCCAGCCGGCGCTGCTCGCGGGGCTCGGCAGCGCGCTCGCCGACTCCTGCGGGCCGGTCACGCTGGTCCGCCCCGACACGATCGCGGGCGACCAGTTGCCCGCGCTGCTGGACTCGGGGCTGGCCTCGGGCGGGCACGAGCGGTCCCACGACCAGCGGGCGGCCGAGGACGCCACCGCGTACGACGACCAGGCCGGGCGGGCGCTGGCGCGGGGCGGCGGCGACCAGGCGGAGCCGGGGTGCGTGGTGCCCGTCCTCGGGGACCGCACCGGCACCTTCATGGACTCCTTCCGGCGCGCCCGCGAGGACCGTACCGACGTCCGGACGGCGACCGTGCTCGGCAGCGTGGACCAGACGACGATCAACGCGAGCGGCGGGGCGGCCGGACCCTACGAAGGGGCGTACGTCACCGGCTGGTACCCCTCGGTGAGCGATCCGGCCTGGGACGGTCTGAAGCGGCTGATCAAGGAGCAGGCGTTCGGGGACAACGACGTCGACGCGGCCGACGCCGGGGTGCAGACGACCTGGATCGCGTACACCGTGCTCCAGCAGGTCGTCGAGTCGCTCGGCGACGGCGAGGTGAGCGCCGACACCGTCCGCCGGGCCCTCGACGACGGCCCGGAGATCGGCACGGGCGGCCTCACGCCCGGCCTCCGGTGGACGTTCGCCGACAAGCTGGCCTCGGTCGGCTTCCCCCGCCTGGTCAACGCCGACGTCACCCTCCAGGTCGTACGGGAGGGCCGCCTGGTCTCGGCCCGCGACGGCGCCGTGGACACCACCCGCACCCTGCAGAACGCGGACGTGGCCTGAGGGAGGGCCCGGGGGCCGTGGGCCGGGGGCCCGGGGACCGTCCGGCGGGACGGGCGCCCGGGCGGACCGGCTCAGAGCTGGGTCGGCCGGCGTTCGGTCAGGCCGTACTTCTTGGCGATGGTGTTCCACAGCGCCGCGGCCTTGGCCTTCTCCTTGGTGGCCGTGCCGCTCGCCCGCGTGGCCGCCGTGGGCTGGGTGGCGGCCTTGCCCTTCTTGCAGCCCTTCTTGCCGGCCGTCCGGTCGGCCCACTCCGCGTAGTGGTTGTCGGCCGATGCCGAGGCCTGCCACGCCTTGGTGAGCGCGGTGGTCAGCTCGGTGTGCCGGGGCAGCTTGTCCACGGACAGCTTGGAGAGGCTGTCGACCAGCCCGCTGCGCTGCTTGGCGGCCTCCCGCAGGTCCTTGGCCGCCTGCGGAAGCTTGTCGCAGGTCTTCACGTCACCCACGGCGTTGATCACCGTGGTGCGTCCGGTGCCGCTCTCGGCGAGCAGCTTGTCCAGCTCGACGGCCTGCTGCCGGACCGGATCGACCGTCGGGGAGGCCTCGGCGGACGCGGACGCGGACCCGGACGCGGGGGCCGTGGCGGACACCGTCTGGTTGCCGCCCTTGTCCTCGTCCTCTCCCCCGCCGGCCATCATCGCTCCGGCGCCGACCCCGACGACGACGATGCCCACGCCGACGGCCGCGAGGAGCGGCAGCCGGGAACCGGAGCGGCCGCCGCGGCCGCCGCCGTCATCGTGCCCGCGCCGCCTGCCACCGCCGCCGCCCGGGCCCTGCGGGGCGTACAGGGACGGGTCGCCGGGGTACTGCGCCTGGGGCGCGTCGAAGCGGGGCATCTGCTGGGTGGCCGAGGCCGGGCCGTCGGCGCCGGGGGCCCCGCGGAAGAGGTTGTCGAACTCGGCGGGCGGCTGACGGCCCTCGTCGGCGCCGGGCCCGGCCCCGAACGGGGCACCGGCGGGGCCGCCGGGCACGGGCGCGATGTACTGCGTGGCCTCGGCGTCGGGATGGGGCGCGGGTGCGGCGGGCGTGGCCTGCACGGGGTACTGCGGTGCCTGGCCGAGGTACTGGGTCGACTCGGCGGCGTGCGGCTGCGCGGGTCTCTCCGGCGGCATCGCGCCCGGCCCCGCGGGCGCGATGGGCGGTATGTACTGGGTGGCACCCTCGTCAGCGGGCGGCGCGACCGGCGGTATGTGCGGTATGTACTGCGTGGCGCCCTCGTCGGCGTGCGGCAGCGGCGCGACACCCGCGCCGTGCTGCGGGTACTGCTGGTGCTGCTGTTGATGCTGCTGCTGGTGCTGCTGGTGCTGGTGCTGCCCGTACGGCGGCTGCGCGCCGTAGGACTGGTCGCCGCCCGGCGGCGTCCCGTACGACGGGGGCCGCGCGCCTTCCGGCGGCAGCGGACCGGGTCCGGCCTGCGGCGGCAGCGCCCCGGGGGCCGGTGACTGTGCGCCCTGGGCGGGCGGCCAGGCCTGCGGCGCGGGCTGCTGCGCGGACGGCGGTGCGGGCTGGTGCGGGGTCTCCGGAGCGCCCCACGGCTGTGCCCCGGGCGGCGTGGGCCAGCCCTGGCCGGGGGGCGGACCCTGCTGTTGCTCGGGGCCCCAGGGCCGGTCCCAGGCCTGGCCACCGGGCGGCGCCGAGGCGGATGCCGGGCCACCGGCCTGGGGGCCGGCGGGAGCGCCGGCCAGACCGGGCAGCAAGGGCTCGCCACCGTCCGAGGGCAGCACGATGCCTTCGTGCGCTTGCCGCGCCGAGGGCTCCTCGCCCTGTCCACTCTGCGTCACCGGGACTCCTACGAATGGGGGACCTTCGGAATCGTCGGCTCACGCTACCGGGTCCCCCGAGCCCACTGCCACGCCGCCCGGGGCGTCAACTCCTTCCCTGTGAAAGCAGTAACAAAACCAGGCCGCGGCGCGCTGTTGATGCAGCTTTCCGCTCACCGCGGCGAAGTTTCACGCGTGTTCACTCATTCCGCGCCCGTCCGCTCACGCGGCGGCCTGCAAATCGAGCCGGGCACCGAACTCCCTGACCACCGCTTCCTCCCGGTACGGCTCGAGCCGGGCCTGGAAGTCGTCCAGGTACTCGGCGCCCCGGTTCGAGCGCAGGGTCTCCAGGAGTTCCACCGCCTTCGTCGCCGTGTTGCAGGCCTGTTCGATCTCCCGCTGCTGCACCTGTGCCGTGGCCAACAACACATGGCCGATGGCCCGCCTGCGCGCCCGCGACTCGGGGTGCCCGTCCAGGGACTGCCGTGCGTACCGGGCGGCCGCGTCCGCCTGGCCGAGGTCCCGGTGGCAGTGCGCCAACTCGTCGGCGAGGTAGGCCTCGTCGAAGTGCGCGATCCACACCGGGTCGTCCCCGGCGGCCGGATCGGCCGACTCCATCGCGCCGACCGCCCGCCCGGCCGCCTCGTGGGCCGCCCGGACGTCGCCCAGAAGCGCGTGGCCGCGGGCCTCGGCCGCGTGGAACATCGACTCCGCGCGCGGCGTGACCCGCCCGCGTGCGCCCTCCTGCGCCGCCCGCGCCAACTGGGCGATCTCGCGCGGGTTTCCGAGCTGCGCGGCGAGGTGGCTCATGGAGGCGGCCAGCACGTACCCGCCGTAGCCGCGGTCCCCGGCCGCCTGCGCCAGTCGCAGCGACTGGATGTAGTACCGCTGGGCGAGACCGGGTTGGCCGGTGTCGACGGCCATGTATCCGGCCAGCTCGGTCAGTCGCGCGACCGTGGCGAACAGCTCCCGCCCGACCGCCTCCCGGTAGGAGCCGGCCAGCAGCCCGGAGACCACGCTGTTCAGGTAGTGCACGAGGACCGGGCGCACGTGCCCGCTCCCGTACTGGTGGTCCAGGTCCGTCAGGGCCTGTGTCATCGCCCGCACGGCCGCCACGTCGGACTGGCCCACCCGCGGTCCCGCCGAACGCGACACCTGGGGATCGGGGGCGGAAATCAGCCAGTCCCGGCTGGGCTCGACGAGCGCCGAGGCGGCGACGGAGGAACCGGACAGGAAGTCCCGGCGCCCCACGTCGCTGCGCCACAGCTCGCAGACCTGCTCGATGGCCCCCAGTACCGTCGGCGAGAACTGGAGGCCGACGCCGGACGCGAGGTTCTTGCCGTTGGCCATGCCGATCTCGTCGATCGTGACCGTGCGGCCGAGCTTGCGTCCGAGCGCCTCGGCGATGATCGCCGGTGCCCGGCCCCGCGGTTGCTGTCCGCGCAGCCAGCGGGCCACGGAGGTCTTGTCGTACCGCAGGTCGAGACCGTGCTCGACCCCGCACACGTTGACCCGGCGGGCGAGCCCTGCGTTCGAGCAGCCCGCTTCCTGAATGAGCGCCTGCAGTCGTTCGTTCGGCTGCCGCGCGACGAGAGGCCTTGCGGCCATGGCGTAACCCCCATGCGGTCTCATGCGGTCTCATGCGGTTTCGGTGCTGTCCCGGCGGATCGTTGGACGAAGAGGATCCGGCCCGTGAAGATCAATGCCCCGTCGATGTGCCGACAATGCGAGACTTGCGAAGCTTGCGAGGATTGCCGGGGTAACGGCCGGTGCCGGCCCCAGTCCTGGCTACCCAGCTCCCGCGGTGAATCCTCCTGCGCGCCCCCACGTATGCACCCATGCGCCCCGAATGCCGTGCCGATGCACCGCCCCCGCGCGCACCACCCCCGTAACCCCTGGTGAGCCCGGGAGTTGAGTTCCACGTGGAAGAGACCATCCCCGGCACCGAAGCCGCCCAGATCCCGCAGCAGCGCGGTACGTCGCTGCTGGAGACCGCCGTTCGCTACGCCGAGGAGCGTCACTGGGACGTGTTTCCCGGCACCTGGCTGGTGCCCGGCGACGGGGTGCAGCGCTGCTCCTGCGGGGACCCGGCGTGCGCCGCCCCGGGCGCGCACCCGGCGCGCGAGGACTGGGCGGCGCAGGCGACGGGCAGCGCGACCGTCGCCCGGCGGATGTGGCAGAAGCAGCAGTCGGCGTCGATCCTGCTGCCCACGGGGCGGACGTTCGACGCGATCGACGTGCCGGAGACCGCCGGATTCCTGGCGCTGGCGCGGATGCAGCGGATGGAGCTGACGCTGGGGCCGGTGACGTTGGCGCCGGACCGGCGGATGCGGTTCTTCGTTCTGCCGGGTGCGGGGGTGAAGGTGCCCGATCTCGTACGGCGTCTGGGGTGGGCACCCCGGGCCCTCGATCTGGCCGTGCTCGGGGAGGGGTCGTACGTGGCGGCGCCGCCGACGCGGGTCGGGACGTGCGGTGCCGTGCAGTGGGCCTGCCGGCCGACCGCGGTGAACCGGTGGCTGCCGGATGTGGAGGAGCTGATCTCGGCGTTGACCTATGCCTGCGGTCGGGATCGTTAGGGGCGCCTGTTCGTCTGCCAGGTTGTTGTCTCCCTGGCGGCTGCGGGTAGTACCTGGTTGCTCGCGCCCACGCGGCGCAGCCGCATGTCCCGCACAGTCCCGCCACCCCTTCGGGGCGCTTTCCCACCGTAGGGTGCGAAGTTGACGGAGGGAGACGTGGTGAGCAACAGCGCTGTGCGGGTTCAGGGGCTCTGGAAGCGGTTCGGGCAGCAGGTGGCCGTGGGCGGGATCGATCTGGAGTTGCCGGCCGGGAAGTTCATCGGGCTCGTCGGGCCCAACGGGGCCGGGAAAACCACCACGCTCTCCATGGTGACCGGGCTGCTGCGCCCCGATCAGGGGACGGTCGAGGTCGTGGGGCACGACGTGTGGCGCGATCCGGTCGAGGTGAAGGCCAGGATCGGGGTGCTGCCCGAGGGACT
The DNA here is from genome assembly GCF_042893535.1 of Streptomyces sp. NPDC001599. Classification (NCBI taxonomy): domain Bacteria; kingdom Bacillati; phylum Actinomycetota; class Actinomycetes; order Kitasatosporales; family Streptomycetaceae; genus Streptomyces; species Streptomyces sp. NPDC001599. Next base: position 129,581 of record NZ_JBIAVA010000010.1, on the reverse strand, counting down.
GCGGCTCTTCGAGCGGCTGTCGGGGCGGGAACTGCTCGGCTACACCGGCCGGTTGCGCGGACTGCCCGGCGACGAGGTCGACAAGCGGGCCACCCAGCTCCTCGACGTGCTCGACCTCGCCGGGGCCCAGCACAAGCTGGTCGTCGACTACTCGACCGGCATGCGCAAGAAGATCGGCCTGGCCGCCGCGTTGCTGCACAATCCGGAAGTGCTGTTTTTGGACGAGCCGTTCGAGGGCGTCGACCCGGTCTCCGCGCAGACCATCCGGGGGGTCCTGGAGCGGTACACCGCCTCCGGCGCCACCGTCGTCTTCTCCTCGCACGTCATGGAACTGGTGGAGTCGCTGTGCGACTGGGTGGCCGTGATGGCCGCGGGACGCATCCGGGCCACCGGGACGCTCGCCGAGGTGCGCGGCGGGGCGGCCTCGTTGCAGGAGGCGTTCCTCGAACTCGTCGGTGCGGGCGGCCGGGACGCCGGGTCGGACCTGGACTGGCTGGGCGGCGGGTCCCGATGAGCACACGGACCACACAGGCCGCCCCCGTCCCGCAGGGACCGTCGAGCCCGCCGGTCCCCTCCGGCTCATCCATCACGTCCGTCTTCGTACGGCTGAAGCTGTCGCTCCTGCGCAACGGGCTGCGGCAGTCCGGCGGACGGCGGGCCGCCTACATCGCCTCGGCCGTCCTCGTGCTGCTGTTCGCCGCGCTCCAGCTGATCGGCCTGATCGCGCTGCGCGGGTACGCGCACGTGGACTCGCTGGTCGTGCTGCTCGCCGCGGTGCTCGCCCTGGGCTGGGCGGTGATGCCGCTGTTCTTCCCCGGCGGTGACGAGACGCTCGACCCGACCCGGCTGGTGATGCTGCCGCTGCGGCCGGCGCCCCTGGTGCGGGCCCTGCTGACCTCGTCCCTGGTGGGCATCGGGCCGCTGTTCACGCTGTGCGTGTTCGCCGGTTCCGTGGTCGCGGTCGCGCACGGCGGGGCGGCGTACGCCGTCGGCGTCGTCGGGGCGGTCCTCGCGCTGCTGGTGTGCGTGACCCTCGCGCGGGCCGTCGCCGCCGCCAACGTCCGGCTGCTGACCAGCCGCAAGGGGCGCGATCTCGCGGTGCTGAGCGGGCTGGTCGTCGCGGTCGGCGCGCAGCTCGTCAATTTCGGCGCGCAGCGGCTGGGCTCGTCGGGGCTCGGCGAGCTGGATCCGGTGGCCGACGTGGTGCGCTGGATTCCGCCCGCGTCGGCGGTCGGCGCGATGGACTCGGCGAGCGACGGGTCGTACGGCACCGCACTGGCCCAGCTGGCGCTGACCGCCGCGGCGCTGGTGCTGTTGCTGCGGGTGTGGGCGCGGCATCTGACGCGGCTGATGACGGCGCCCGACGGCTCCACGCTCCAGAGCGACACCGGGCCGGTGCGCGAGCGCGGCTCGGCCGGACTCGCCCGGCGGCTGCCGGCGGGCCGTACCGGCACCACCATGGAGCGCACCCTGCGCTATGTGTGGCGCGACCCGAAGACCAAGGCGGCGTGGGTGACCTCGCTGGCCATCGGACTGATCGTGCCGGTGTTCAACGCCTGGCAGGGCACGGGCTCGGTCTACTTCGCCTGCTTCGCGGCCGGGATGCTCGGCATCCAGATGTACAACCAGTTCGGGCAGGACACGTCCGCGTTCTGGATGGTCGCGATGACGATCTCCTCGACCAGGGACGCCTACGTCGAGCTGCGGGCCCGCGCGCTGGCGCTGCTGCTGATCACGCTGCCGTACGCCACCCTCGTCACGGTGCTGACCACCGCGATGCTCGACGACTGGCGGGCCCTGCCCGAGGCGCTCGGCCTGTCCTTCGCGCTGCTCGGCGCGATGCTGGCGACCGGCGCGTGGACGTCGGCGCGCTTCCCGTACTCCATCCCGCAGGAGGGGTACAAGAACGTCGCCCCCGGCCAGGTCGGGCTGGCCTGGGTCTCGATCTTCGGCGGCATGATCGGCGCGGCCCTGCTGTGCGCGCCGGTGATCGCGCTGACGATCTGGCTGAACGTGAGCGAGGGCGCCGGGGACGTGGGCTGGGTGCTGCTGCCGGTCGGCGCGGTGTACGGCGCGGTGCTGACGCTGCTGGGCCTGCGACTGGCCGCACCGCGCACGGCCGGGCGGCTGCCGGAAATCCTCACGGCGGTCAGCAAGGGCTGACGGGCCGGCCGCCCGGGCAGCGCACGGGAGCGGGCGGGCGTGGCACGGGGGCAGGCGCCGCACGGGGCCGGGCGGGACGCCGTCGACGGTTGCGCACGGCGCCGGACGACGCTCGACCCACGGGCAGCGCAGGCGGCAGACGGGGCCGGTCAGGCTGGAGTGGGACGGTCAGGCT
>NZ_JBIAVA010000010.1:0-127145 GCF_042893535.1 Streptomyces sp. NPDC001599 | reverse complement strand
CTGGGGCGGGCCGGTCAGGCTGGGGCGGGCCGGTCAGGCTGGGGCGGGCCGGTCAGGCTGGGGCGGGCCGGTCAGGCTGGGGCGGGCCGGTCAGGCTGGGGCGGGCCGGTCAGGCGTCCCCGAGAGCGTTCAGGAACGGCTCGATGGCCGTGCGCCATGCCTCCGGCTGGTCGTAGTGGACGAGGTGGCCGGCGTCGGCGACCTCCGCGTACTGGCCGCTCGGCAGGACGCGGACCATCTCCTGGGCCTCGGCACGGCCCAGCTCGCCGTCGAGGCCGCGCACCACCAGGGTGGGGCAGCGCACCTGGGCCAGCTCCTCCCAGTGCGCGTCGTAGACCCAGGTCTCGCGGGAGCGCAGCATCTGCTCGGGTTCGAAGACGGGGCGCCAGCCGTCCGGGGACTCGGCCATCACCTCGGCGTAGAACTCGCCGCGGGCCGGGTTCGGCCGCTCCACCCACGGGTCGTCCTCGCCGAACCACTTGCGGACGTCGGCGAGCGTGGCGAAGGGGACCGGCCAGGCGCGGAACCACTCGGTCCAGGTGTGCTGCGAGGCGGCGCCGAGGGCGGAGGCCCGCATGTCGCAGATGATCAGACCGCGGACCAGGTCGGGGCGTTTGGCGGCGAGCTGCCAGGCGGTCAGCGCGCCCATGGCGTGACCGATGAGGACGGCCGGGCCGAGGCCGAGCTGCTCCAGGGCGGCCTCGACGTCCTCGACGTAGGCCTCCCGGGTGTAGGCGGCCCGCGGGGGCTTGTCGCTGCGGCCGTGGCCGCGCTGGTCGAGGGCGACGGCCCGGTGCCGGGCGGAGAGCCAGCGGGCCGTGGGAGCCCAGTGCGAGGCGCGGCCCATCAGGCCGTGCAATAAGAGCACGCCGGGCAGGTCTCCCGCGCCGGACGCGGAGGAGGACGGGTCGTGCGCCCCGTCGGTCTTGGGAGGGTCGCCGAACTCCCAGGCCGCGAGGCGTACGCCGCCCGCGCCGGTCACGTCGATGCGCCGCGCCATTGGTCCTGGCACCCCCAAGCTCCGCTCGGACCGCCCGCCCTCGCGGACCGGCCGGTCCTGTGAACCGTGTCCTGCCTGCCGTGCAAGGTATCGAAGCTTATCGAATACCCATTCGAAAGAGCCGTCTCGACGAGCAACACCCCTCATTCGAGTGACACCGCTCAGGGATTGATCGCCGCCGCCCAGGGGAGATCTTCAACGGGAGGCGGACCGCTCGGGGAAAACGGTCCGAGGGGATTGACCTTGAGAGCTCGGGGCTCCAGGTCAGCACAGGGGAGGACAGGCCCCGGCGCCACACGGCGCCGGGGCCCTCTCCGTCTCGCCGGCCGTCTCTCCGGCATGCCCCACCCCCCTCTCCGGCCCGGGCGACATCGCTGTCAGCCACGGCCAAGAGCCCCTCACGTCCGGTGCCTCAGGCGACAGCCTCGCACGCGAAACGCCCGACCGCTGCGATTCGGCGCACAGGGACCCCGAATCCACGGGCCCCGGACAACGGTCCTCTCCGGGCGCGGTCAGCGCTTGGCGACGAACACGTGGGAAGCGGTGTCCGCCTCCAGCTCGGCGGCCTCGCCGCCACTGCCCACCAGCACGCCGCCCGCCGACTCGGTCACGCTCACCACCGAGCCGGGCTGCACCCCGGCCCGGCGCAGCGTGTACATCAGCTGCGCGTCCGTCTGGATCGGCTCGCCGATCCGGCGCACGACGACCGTCTTGCCCTCGATCCCCGGGTCGAGGTCGGCCAGGGAGACCATCCCCTCGTCCAGGAACGGATCGGCCCCGTCGGTCTCGCCCAGCTCCTCCAGGCCCGGGATCGGGTTCCCGTACGGCGACTCGGTCGGGTGCCGCAGCAGCTCGAGCACGCGGCGCTCCACCGCCTCGCTCATCACGTGCTCCCAACGACACGCCTCCGCGTGCACCTGCTCCCACTCCAGGCCGATCACGTCGACGAGCAGGCACTCCGCGAGCCGGTGCTTGCGCATCACGCGCGTCGCCAGCCGCCTGCCCTCGTCGGTCAGCTCCAGATGCCGGTCCGCCGCCACGGACACCAGCCCGTCGCGCTCCATCCGCGCCACCGTCTGGCTGACCGTCGGGCCGCTCTGGTCGAGCCGCTCGGCGATCCGGGCGCGCATCGGGACCACACCTTCCTCCTCCAGCTCGAGGATGGTGCGGAGGTACATCTCCGTGGTGTCGATCAGTCCGGACATACGTGCCCCTCGATGAGATTGCCGGAGGCTACGGCCCACCGGCGCGTGCGCTGGCCCTGCCACCAATTCTGACGCATACCACCGACAACCGTGCCTCGCCGCGAAAAGCCGGGTCCGACGGCGCCCGCCCGGGCCCTGTCCGCCGCGTTGACGCCGTATTGACACCGCACTGGTCCAGACCGCACCGTGATCCGCGACACAGCCACTCCGAAGGGGCCCCGCATGAGCGACCACAAGCCGGCCGGCCAGTTCCTCGACGCGGCGATCGACCTCCTGCGACGCGTCCGCGACGAGGAGGCGGCCGGCATCGAGGCGGCCGGCACGCTGCTCGCCGACACCGTGCAGAACGGCGGCCGGCTCTTCGCCTTCGGCGCCGGTCACTCCTCCCTCGCCGCCCAGGACGTCGTGTACCGCGCCGGCGGGCTCGCCCTGATGAACCTGCTCACCGTGCCCGGCGTCGTCGGCATCGACGTCATGCCCGCCACCCTCGGCTCCGCCCTGGAACGGATCGACGGCCTCGCGAGCGCCGTACTGGACTCCTCGCCGCTCCGCGCGGGCGACGCCCTGGTGATCATCTCCCTCTCCGGACGCAACGCCCTGCCCGTCGAGATGGCCATGCACGCCCGCGCCCTCGGCCTGCGGGTCATCGGCGTGACCTCGGTCGCGTACGCGTCGCAGACGACGTCGCGGCACACCTCCGGCACCTTCCTCAAGGACCACTGCGACATCGTGCTGGACTCCAAGATCGCCGTCGGCGACGCGGAACTCACCCTCGACACCGTCCCCGCCCCCTTCGCACCCGCCTCCACGGTCGTCACCGCCGCCCTGATGCAGGCCGTGACGGCCACGGCCGCCGCCACCCTCGCCGACCGCGGCGTCGAACCCCCGCTGCTGCGCTCGGGCAACGTGGACGGCGGCCACGAATGGAACGCCCGCGTACTGGAGCAGTACGGCGAGCGCATCTTCTACCGCCGCTGAACGACCGCGGGACCCGCGGCACACCAAAGGCATTGATCGTTTCCGCGCCGCTCACCTACGGTTCCGCCCATGACGGAACTACAGGGGGGCCCGCCGGTCAGGCGGTCGATAGTCGGCGGGTCGACGTTCGAGGAGCGGATCGGGTACGCCCGCGCCGTCGTCGACGGGGACTGGGTGCACGTGTCCGGGACGACCGGCTTCGACTACGCGGCGATGACGATCTCCGGGGACGTGGTCGAGCAGGCCGAACAGTGCCTGCGGAACATCGGGTCCGCGCTGGCGGAAGCGGGATGCACGTTCGCGGACGTGGTGCGGGTGCGCTATCTGCTGCCCGCGCGGGAGGACTTCGAACCGTGCTGGCCCGTGCTGCGCCGGGCGTTCGGGCAGGTACGGCCGGCCGCGACGATGATGGTGTGCGGCCTCGCCGACGAGCGGATGCGGATCGAGATCGAGGTGTACGCGCGCCGGGGAACGGTCGCGACCGGAGCCGGCCCGGCACTGCGGATCGAGCCGGTGGACGGGGACGCCATGGTCGAGGAGTGGCGGCACGTGCACAACGTGATCGTGCCGCCGGCCGCCATGACCCACGACGAGGCGCGGGAACGCGCCGGACGCAACCGCCTGGCCAACGCCTACCTCGGGGACACGCTCGTCGGCTGCTCCACCGTGCGGCCGCCCGGGGGCGAGGAGCGGGTCGCGACCGTGATCGCACGGACGCTGCCCGCGTACCGGGGGCGCGGGATCGGCACGGCACTCTACGAGGAAGGGCTGGCACACGCGCGCGTGCTGGGCGCCGGAACGGTGGAGACCGTGGTGCTGGCCGCCAACACCGACGGGTTGCGGTTCGCCGGGGCGCGTGGGTTCGTGGAGAAGGAGCGGTACGTGCTCGACGGCGAGCACGACGAGTGGGTCGATCTCAGGCTCGCCCCCGCCCGCCCGGCATGACCGGCCACGCCCCTTCATGACGGGGGCGTATGCCGAGTTTCCGCAGTACAACGATTTCCGCGAACTTGCGGGAACTCGGTGTGTGCTGCATCACGTTCGAGTTGAATGAAGGCCAGTGAGCGAACCGACGTACCGTACGGCGGACGCAGCCTGCAGGGGGTCCAGGTGAGTGCTTCGCGGCGTAGTGGGACCACCGACGAGCTGGGGCCGGACGAGCCGGAGCAGCCCGAGCGGGACGGCGCGGACCTGTTGGCCGCGCTCCTCGACGGCATGGACGCGGCCCTGTGCGCCTTCGACGCGGACGGGGTCGTGACCCATTGGAACCGCGAGGCGGAGCGGATCCTCGGCTGGAGCGCGGCCGAGGCCGTGGGCCGGCAGGGCTTCGCGGGATGGGCCGTGCGCAGCGCGGACGCCGGAGAGGTCGAGGACCGCCTGCTGTCCGCCATGCGGGCGCCGGGCCGCCAGGTGAACGAGTTCGCGCTGCTGACCAAGGACGGCGGCCGGGTGCTGGTGCGCACCCAGTCCGCGGCGGTGCGCGGCCCCGACGGGCGGCCCGCGGGGGTGTACTGCGCGTTCAGCGAGGTGCACGCACAGATCGACCTGGAGCGCTCCATCGCGCTGAGCGAGGCCCTGCTGGAGGACGCGAGCTGGGGCGTCGTCCTGGTCGACGCGGACCTGCGACCCGCCGTGGTCAACGCCCACGCGGCACGCGCGCTCGGAGCCGGGCGCACATCCGTCCTGGGACGGCCCCTCGGCGACCTGCTCGCCCAGGGCGTCGAAGAGCTGGAGAACGCGCTGACGCACGTCCTGGCCGAGGGCGCGCCACCCGCACCCGCCGAGGTGTGGGTGAGCCTGCGCACCCCCGAGGGCGAGCGGCGCCGGTGCTGGCGCAGCGGGTTCGTACGGCTGGCCTCGCCGCTCGCGGAGGAGCCGGTGCCGCTGGGCGTCGGCTGGCTGTTCCAGGACGTCACGGAGTCGAAGCAGAGCGAGCAGGAGGCGGCGCTGCTGCGCTTCCGGGCCAACCAGCTGCACCGGGCGGCACGCGCCGCCGCCGAGTGCGAGGACCCGGCCGAGGCCGCGATCGTCCACCTGGACTTCGCCCTGGCCGGGTTCGCCGACCACGCCCTGATCGACCGCGTGGTGGGCGGCGCGACGTCGGACACCGACGCCGCGGAGCAGGTGCGGCTCGTACGGGTCGCGGCCACACCGTCCGGCGCGCCCGGGCCCAGCGTGCCGTCCGGGACGTCCGGGATGCCGGTGCGCTACGGCGAGGGGCACCCCGCCGTGCAGTGCGTGGAGCGAGCGGGCTCGGTCCGGGCCAGCGCCGGTGTGCGGGCGGTCCCGGCCGAGCAGGTACGCCGGTGGGCCACGGCCCGCCAGTGGCCGGAGGACACGGTGCACGGCCTGTGCGCGGTACTGCGCAGCCGCGGCCGGACCCTGGGCGTCGTCACGTTCCTGCGCGGCGCGGGCCGCAGCGCCTTCGAGCGACCGGACGCGATGTACGCGGAGGACGTGGCGGTCCGGATCGCCACCGCGCTGGACCTGGCGGGGGCGGTGGAGCGGCCCGAGAACCTCAGAAAAATGGGTTGATCCGTGGGAGACGGCTTCCTAGTGTTGCTGTTACTTCGGAAGGGAGGTGGTTCGGCAAATGTATGAATACCGGACGGAAGAGGTGGCTGCGGGCTAGCAGCCCGTCACCACATCCTGTGCGGTGCCGGACCCGCGTGTGCGCGATGCACGCAGCCGGCCAATCCATCGCAGTCACCCGACCCGCGAGTCGCCGGTACGTCCGGCCGGCTCCTCCACGGAGGAACCTGACTCGCGGGTCGCCTGCGTTCAGGGGGCGGTCAGTCCGCGATGTCGGCGTAGCCCTCGATGTCGTGGGGGTCGCGGGTGCCCGGGCCCACGTAGCGGGCGGAGGGGCGGACCAGGCGGCCGGTGCGCTTCTGTTCCAGGATGTGCGCGGACCAGCCTGCGGTGCGGGCGCAGGTGAACATCGAGGTGAACATGGGGGCCGGGACCTCCGCGAAGTCCAGCATGATGGCGGCCCAGAACTCGACGTTGGTGGCCAGGACCCGGTCGGGGCGGCGGGCGTGCAGTTCGGCGAGGGCGGCCTTTTCCAGGGCCTCGGCGACCTCGTAGCGCGGGGCGCCCAGTTCGCGGGCGGTGCGGCGCAGGACGCGGGCGCGCGGGTCCTCGGCGCGGTAGACGCGGTGGCCGAAGCCCATGAGGCGTTCGCCCGCGTCGAGGGTCTTCTTGACGTAGGCCTCGGCGTCGCCGGTGCGTTCGATCTCCTCGATCATGTGCAGGACGCGGGACGGGGCGCCGCCGTGCAGCGGCCCGGACATGGCGCCCACGGCTCCGGAGAGGGCGGCGGCGACGTCCGCGCCGGTGGAGGCGATGACGCGGGCGGTGAAGGTGGAGGCGTTCATGCCGTGCTCGGCGGCGGAGGTCCAGTAGGCGTCGACGGCGGCGACGTGCTTGGGGTCGGGTTCGCCGCGCCAGCGGATCATGAAGCGTTCGACGACGGACTGGGCCTTGTCGATCTCGCGCTGCGGGACCATGGGCAGGCTTTGGCCGCGCGCGGACTGGGCGACGTAGGACAGGGCCATGACGGCGGCGCGGGCGAGGTCGTCGCGGGCCTGTGCGGCGTCGATGTCCAGGAGGGGTTTGAGGCCCCACGCCGGGGCGAGCATGGCGAGGGCCGACTGGACGTCGACCCTGATGTCGCCGGAGTGCACGGGGATGGGGAAGGGTTCGGCGGGCGGCAGGCCGGGGTTGAAGGCCCCGTCGACGAGCAGGCCCCAGACGTTGCCGAAGGAGACGTGCCCGACCAGGTCCTCGATGTCGACGCCGCGGTAGCGAAGGGCGCCGCCCTCCTTGTCGGGTTCGGCGATCTCCGTCTCGAACGCGACGACTCCCTCTAGCCCGGGTACGAAGTCGGACATCAGGCGGCTCCTCGTGATCAGTGGTGTACGGCGACCTGTGCGGAGACGGTGCGGCGCCTCCATGGATCCACGGTCGTGTGTCCGACTCGCGGTCCCGGCGGTCACCCCTGTGATGCCCCGTACGGCCGTCGGTCATCCGGCCGGAGCGGGACCAAGCACCATATCCCCGGGTGCCCCGTTTGGGGAGTGTCTACGGCACTGAGTGCCACCGGGTGCCCGCTCCGTGCCGTGGGCGACCGGGCGAGGACCGGCGGCCGGGTGCCCGGTCGGATACGGCAGGATGGGCGGCGTGACCGATCGCGAAGCCGATTCCGCCGTCCCCGCCGCCGACCCAGTCCCCTTCGATCTCGCCTCGATGCGCAAGCAGTACCGGGCCGAGGGGCTGTCCGAGACCGAGCTGGCGGCGACGCCCGTCGAGCAGTTCGCGCGCTGGTTCAAGCAGGCGGCGACGGACGGCGGGCTGTTCGAGCCGAACGCCATGGTGGTCTCCACGGCGGACGCCGAGGGGCGGCCCAGCTCCCGCACGGTGCTGTTGAAGCACTTCGACGAGCAGGGGTTCGTGTTCTACACCAACTACGACTCCCGCAAGGCACGCGAGCTGGACGCGAACCCGCACGTGTCGCTGCTGTTCCCCTGGCATCCGATGGCCCGGCAGGTCGTGGTCACGGGCGTCGCTCGTCGCACGGGCCGGGACGAGACCGCCGCGTACTTCCGGACCCGGCCGCACGGCTCCCAGCTGGGTGCCTGGGCCAGCGCGCAGTCCACGGTGGTGGCCGGGCGGCGTGCCCTGGACGCGGCGTACGCCGAGCTGGCGGCGCGGTATCCGGAGGGCGAGCAGGTGCCGGTGCCGCCGCACTGGGGCGGGTTCCGGGTGGTGCCGGCGGCGGTGGAGTTCTGGCAGGGCCGGGAGAACCGGCTGCACGACCGGCTGCGGTACGTGGCGGAGGCCGGCGGGGGCTGGCGGGTGGAGCGGCTCAGTCCGTGACGGGTCCCGGCGCCGCGTTCAGAACCTGCCCCAGAGGTACGTGGTGCGGTGGCCGTCGAGGTGGGCGGCGACGCGGGCGCGGAAGTCGTCGGTGAGGTCGGGCCAGTTCCAGAACTCGAAGCCGAGGTGGCCGAGAGCGAGCGGCGCCTCGTCCCAGGTCCAGTCCTGGACGGGGACCTGCGCGGCGCAGGCCGGGCAGTCCACCGCCGCCGTGCCCGTGTCGTGCCAGGTCTGCATCGCGGTGCTGAAGGTTGGCCAGGCGGCTGCGTCGTCGAGGGCGAGGGACGTCGCACACCGGGGGCACAGGGCCGCGCCCGGCAGGTCAGCGCCGCTGGTGAAGCCGGTGCGCCGGGTGTGGACGGCGAGGCCGTCCGAGGGTGGGAAGTCCCAGTCGTCGGTCACCGCCCGCTCCCAGTGCGGGCCGGGCGGATGACCCAGGGGCTGTCCGGGGACGCAGGGGGTGCGCTCGCCGAGGATGACGCCCTCGGCCACCAGCCACTCCCGCACGCGCCGGGCGAGCGGCCCGGCGTCGCCGTCGTCCGCGTCGAGGTCGACGATCGCCTGGAACCGGTCCCCCACGGCGTCAGCCCGCCTCCCCGTCCAGCTCCTGCTCCAGCAGCCGCGCCCACTGCTCCACGACCCGTTCCCGCCGGGCCCCGTCGTCGGTGAGGAGGTTGGCCAGGCCCAGGCCGCGGGCCATGTCGAGGAGGCCCTGGACGGTTTCGCGGGCGCCGGGGCGGGTCTCGTCGGCCCCGAGGAGGTCGACGGCGATGCGGTGGCTCTCGCGGCCGACGCGGGCCTCCAGCTCGGTCACCCGGCCGCGCAGCTGCTCCTCGTTGGAGGCGGCCACCCACAGGTGCAGGGCGGCGCGGAAGAGCGGGCCGGTGTAGAGGTCGACGAGGGCGGCGACCACCGCGCGCCGGTCGTCGGCGGCGGCGCGCTCGGGGAAGAGGGCGCGCAGCGCGACGGAGCGTTCCTCGGCGACGTACTCCACGGCCGCGGTGAAGAGGTCCTCGCGGGTCGGGAAGTGGTGCTGGGCGGCGCCGCGGGAGACTCCGGCGTGTTCGGCGACGACGGAGACCGTGGATCCGGCCCAGCCGCGTTCGGCGAGGCAGGCCACAGCGGCTTCCAGGAGCCGTTGCCGGGTGGCCCGGCTGCGGTCCTGCTTGGGCACGCGCTCCGCGCGGTCGGCCGCGTTCACGGCGCCGCTCACACCACCCATTCCGGATCCCGTCGTTCGAGGAAGGCCGTCATCCCCTCGCGGGCCTGCGGGGAGGCGAACAGCCGGGCCGAGAGCGCGGTGAGGTCGGCCGCGTCCCGGTCGAAGGCCTCCAGCACCCTAGCCGTGAGCAGCCGTTTCGTCTCGGCCAGGCCCTGCGGTGAGGCACGGCGCACACCGTCGAGGACGGGTTCGAGTACGGCGTCCACGTCGTCGCCCGCCGCGGTGACCAGGCCGGTGCGGGCGGCCTCGGCGGCGGCGAAGCGCTCGCCGGTGAGGTAGTAGCGGGCGAGGGCGCGGGGGTCGGTGCGGGGCAGCAGGGTGAGGGAGATGACGGCGGGGGCCACACCGATGCGGACCTCGGTGAAGGCGAAGGTCGACTCCGTGGACGCCGCCGCGATGTCGCAGGCGGCGACCAGGCCGAGCCCGCCGGCGCGGACGTGCCCGGCGACGCGGGCGATCACCGGTTTCGGCAGCTCGGCGATCCGCCGGAACAGGCCGACCAGGGCGTCCGGGTCGGGCGGGTCGCGCAGGTCGGCGCCGGCGCTGAAGGTGTTGCCGGTGTGGGTGAGGACGACGGCGCGGACGCCGGGGTCCTCGCCCGCCGCGGTGAGGGCGCCGGCCAGGCCGTCGACGAGGGCGGCGGACAGGGCGTTGCGGTTGTGCGGGGAGTCGAGGGTGAGGGTCTCGACGCCCCGCGCGCGCGTGCGGTCGACGTGGGCGGCCGGGGTCACCGCTGCTCCCTCAGCTGTCGGCGGAGGATCTTGCCGGAGGCGGCGCGGGGGACGGCGTCGACGAAGGTGACCTTGCGGACGCGTTTGTAGGGGGCGACGCGTTCGGCGACGTACATCATGATCTCGCCCTCCGCGAGGTCGGGTGCGGCCGGCTGGCGTACGACGAAGGCGTGCGGTACTTCGTTGCCGTCGTCGTTGTACTCGCCGATGACGGCCGTGTCGGCGACGCCGGGGTGGGTGAGCAGGAGGGCCTCCAGTTCGGCGGGGGCCACCTGGAAGCCCTTGTACTTGATCAGTTCCTTGACGCGGTCGACGACGAACAGCCAGCCGTCGGTGTCGGCGTGTCCGACGTCGCCGGTGTGCAGCCAGCCGTCGGCGTCGATCATGGCGGCGGTGGCGTCGGGGCGGCCGAGGTAGCCCTTCATGATCTGGGGGCCGCGGATGAGGATCTCGCCGGACTCGTCGGCGGGCAGGTCCTTGCCGGGGTCGGTGAGGGAGACGATGCGCATCTCGGTGCCGGCGATGAGTTTGCCGACGGTGCCGGGCGGTGCGTCGGCCATGGCGTCCAGGGGGACGACGTGGGTGCCCGGGGACAGTTCCGTCATGCCGTAGGCCTGGCCGACGGGCGGCAGGTCGAGCCGTCGGGAGCAGGCGGCGGCGAGGCGCGCGTCCAGGGGTGCGGCGGCGCTGACGATGTACTTCAGCGAGGAGAGGTCGTAGTCGGCGACCAGGGGGTGTTTGGCGAGGGCCAGGACGATCGGCGGGGCGACGTACAGGCTGGTGATGCGGTGGTTCTGAATGGCGGCGAGGAACTGCTCCAGGTCGAAGCGGGGCAGGACGACGACGGTGGCGCCGAGCCTGAGCGGGGCGTTCATCAGGGCGGTCAGGCCGTAGATGTGGAAGAACGGCAGCACGGCGAGGACGCGGTCGCCGGGCGCGGACGGCATCGACGGTTCGAGCTGGGCGAGGTTGGTGGCGATCTGCCGGTGGGTGAGCATGACGCCCTTGGGGGTGCCGGTGGTGCCGGAGGAGTACGGCAGGGCGGCGACGTCCTCGGCCGGGTCGATCGCGACGGAGGGTTCGGGCGCGGTCGAGGCCAGCATGTCGACGAGTGAGCGGTGGCCGGGCGCGCTGTCGCAGACCAGGATCTCCTGGACGCCGCCCGCGAGTTCGGCGGCCCGGCGGGCGGTGGACAGGAGCGGTGAGACGGTGACGATCCAGCGGGCCGCGCTGTCCTTCAGCTGCTTGGCGAACTCCTCCGCCGTCGCGAGCGGATGCACCGTGGTGACGGAGGCACCCGCGCGGGTGGCGGCGTAGAAGGCCAGGGGGAAGGCGACGGTGTTGGGGCTGTGCAGGGCGAGGACGTCGCCCTTGCGCACGCCGGTCTCGGCGAGGGCGGCGGCGACGCGCCGGTGGAACCGGTCCACCTGCTCGTAGGTGAGGGTGGTGCCGTCGGTGCCGTCGATCAGCGCCGGGGTGCTGCCGAAGGCGGCGGCCCCGCCGAGCACGGCGTCGTGGATGGGCAGGTCGACGGGCGGGACGTCTGCGTACTCGCTGCGGAACACGGTTCCTCCAACGCGGGCTGGATACGGCCTCAGTACTGGCCTTGTACGGGCCTCGTACTGGCCTAGTACGACTTGGGCAGGCCCAGGGTCTGGTGGGAGACGTAGTTGAGGATCATCTCCCGGCTCACGGGGGCGATACGGGCCACGCGCGAGGCCGTTATCAGCCGGGCGAGCCCGAACTCGCGGGTGAGGCCGTTGCCGCCGAGGGTGTGCACGGCCTGGTCGACGGCCTTCACACAGGCCTCCCCGGCCGCGTACTTGGCCATGTTGGCGGCCTCGCCCGCGCCGACGTCGTCGCCCGCGTCGTACAGGTGGGCCGCCTTCTGCATCATCAGGCGGGCGAGTTCGAGGTCGATGTGCGCCTGGGCGAGGGGGTGGGCGATGGCCTGGTGGGCGCCGATGGGCGTCTTCCAGACGGTGCGTTCACGGGCGTACTCGACGGCCTTGGCGAGGGCGTGGCGGCCCATGCCGATCGCGAAGGCGGCCGTCATCACGCGCTCGGGGTTGAGGCCCGCGAAGAGCTGGAGGAGGCCCGCGTCCTCGTCGCCGACCAGGGCGTCGGCGGGCAGCCGTACGTCGTCGAGGGTCAGCTCGAACTGCCGCTCCACGGCGTTGAGTTCCATGTCGATGGGGCGACGCTCGAAACCGGGGGCGTCGCGCGGGACGATGAAGAGGCAGGGCTTGAGTTTGCCGGTGCGGGCGTCTTCGGTGCGGCCGACGATCAGGGTGGCGTCGGCGAGGTCGACGCCGGAGACGAAGACCTTGCGGCCGGTGAGGATCCAGTCGCCCGTGGCCGCGTCCCGGCGGGCGGTGGTCGTGATGCGGTGGCTGTTGGAGCCGGCGTCGGGTTCGGTGATGCCGAAGGCCATGAGGCGGGTGCCGTCGGCGAGTGGCGGGAGCCATTCGCGTTTTTGCTCGTCGGTGCCGAAGCGGGCGATGACGGTGCCGCAGATCGCCGGGGAGACGATCATCATGAGGAGGGGGTTGCCCGCGGCGCCCAGCTCTTCGAGGACGAGGGAGAGTTCGGTGATGCCGGCGCCGCCTCCGCCGTATGCCTCCGGCAGGTTGACGCCGATGTAGCCGAGCTTGGCAGCGGCTTGCCAGAGGCGGGTGTTGTCTTCGGCGTTGAGGGTGTGGGGGTGGGTCTGGGCGAATGCCGCCACCGCTTCGCGGAGGGACTTGTGCTCTTCGGATTCGATGAGGGTGGTCACTGTGCTCCTTCGGGTGCGGGTTCGTTGTGGCTGGTCGCGCCCACGCGGCGGAGCCGCATATTCAATGCAGCCCCGCGCCCCTACGTCTCCTGCACCACCGCCAGGAGAGAACCGACCGCCACCTGGTGGCCAGGAACGGCGTTCAGAGCCGTCAGTACTCCCGTGACCGGGGCGGTGATCCTGTGTTCCATCTTCATGGCCTCCAGCCACAGCAGGGGCTGGCCCGCCTGGACGGTGGTGCCCTCCGTCAGGCCCTCCGCGACGCGGACGACCGTGCCCGGCATGGGGGCCAGGAGGGAGCCGGGGGCGTGCTGGGTGGTGGGGTCGGGGAAGCGGGGCAGGGCGGTGAGACGTGTGGCGTTGACGTGGACCTGGTCGCCGTAGCGGGCGATGTCGAAGGGGCGTTGTACGCCGTCCGTTTCGAGGACGACCCGGTCGGGACCGGCGTGGACGACGCGTACGCCCTCGGCGGTGAGACCCGTGCGGGTGTGCCCGTAGCGGACCTCGTGTTCCTGGCCCGCCACGGTGTACCGCTTGACCTGCGGTTGGGAGGGCAGGTTGCGCCAGCCGCCGAAGCGGCCCCCCTTGACGGTGGCGTCGGACAGGGCGGCGGCCAGCGGGGCGAGGGGGTCGGGGGCCGGCTCGGTGAGGGCGGCGAGGTGGCGGTCGTAGAAGCCCGTGTCCATGTGGCCGGAGGTGAACTCCTCGTGGCGTAGGGAGCGGACGAGCAGGTCGCGGTTGGTGACCGGGCCGTGGACCGCCGCCCGTTCCAGGGCGCCGGCGAGTCGGCGGACGGCTTCCGCGCGCGTGGGTGCGTGGGCGACCGCCTTGGCGAGCATGGGGTCGTAGTGGACGCCGATGTCGTCGCCGTCGGTGTAGCCGGTGTCCAGGCGGATGCCGTCGGGCATGGTGAGGCGGTGCAGGCGGCCGGTCTGCGGGGCCCAGCCGCTCGCCGGGTCCTCGGCGTAGAGGCGGGCCTCGACGGCGTGGCCACGCGCGCGCGGGGGGTCGTTTTCGAGGGCGTGGCCTTCGGCGATCCGGAGCTGGAGGGCGACGAGGTCGATGCCGAAGACCGCCTCCGTGACCGGGTGTTCGACCTGGAGCCGGGTGTTCATCTCCAGGAAGTGCGCCGTGCCGTCGGCGACGAGGAACTCGACGGTGCCCGCGCCGACGTAGTCGACGGCACGGGCGGCGCGTACGGCGAGGTCGTGGAGTTCGGTGGTGAGCGAGGGGGTCAGGCCGGGTGCCGGGGCCTCCTCGATCACCTTCTGGTGGCGGCGCTGGAGGGAGCAGTCGCGGGTGCCGAGCGCCCACACCGTGCCGTGGGTGTCGGCGAGGATCTGCACCTCGACGTGGCGGCCGTTCTCCAGGTAGGGCTCGACGAAGACCTCGCCGTCGCCGAAGGCGCTCGCGGCCTCCGCGCGGGCGGCGGTCAGTGCGGCGTCGAGGTCGGCGAGCCGGCGTACGACGCGCATGCCGCGTCCGCCGCCGCCGGCCGCCGCCTTCACCAGCACCGGGAGGTCGGCCTCGGTGACGTCGGTGAGGGGCGCGAGGCCCATGAGTTCCTTGGCTCGGGTCTTGGACGCCATCGCCTCGATGGCCTCGGGCGGCGGTCCGACCCACACCAGCCCCGCGTCCCGTACGGCGCGCGCGAAGTCGGCGTTCTCGGAGAGGAAGCCGTAGCCGGGATGGACGGCGTCGGCTCCGGCGGCGACGGCGGCCTTCACGATCAGGTCGCCGCGCAGGTAGGTGTCGGCGGGGGCCGCGCCCGGCAGGCGTACGGCGGCGTCGGCCACGCGCGCGTGGAGGGCGTTTTCGTCGGCGTCCGAGTGCACGGCGACGGTGCGGATGCCCGACTCGCGGCAGGTGCGGAAGATCCGGCAGGCGATCTCGCCCCGGTTGGCGACCAGTACGGAAGCAATCATGTGGTTCCTCACATCCGGAAGACGCCGAAGCCGCCGCGCGCGCCCTCGTAGGGGGCGGTGTGGACGGCGGACAGGCACAGGCCGAGGACGGTGCGGGTGTCGCGCGGGTCGATGACGCCGTCGTCGTAGAGCCGCCCGGACAGGAACATGGGCAGCGACTCGGACTCGATCTGCTGCTCGACCATGGCGCGCAGGGCGGCGTCGCCCTCGTCGTCGTACGGCTGCCCCTTCGCGGCGGCGGACTGGCGGGCGACGATGGACAGGACCCCGGCGAGCTGCTGCGGGCCCATGACGGCGGACTTGGCGCTGGGCCAGGCGAAGAGGAAGCGGGGGTCGTAGGCGCGGCCGCACATGCCGTAGTGCCCGGCGCCGTAGGAGGCGCCCAGGAGGATGGAGAGGTGGGGGACGCGGGAGTTGGAGACCGCGTTGATCATCATGGCGCCGTGCTTGATGATGCCGCCCTGCTCGTACTCCCTGCCGACCATGTAGCCGGTGGTGTTGTGGAGGAAGAGGAGCGGGATGTCGCGCTGGTTGGCGAGCTGGATGAACTGGGCGGCCTTCTGCGACTCCTCGCTGAACAGGACCCCTTGGGCGTTGGCGAGGATGCCGACCGGATAGCCGTGCAGGCTCGCCCAGCCGGTGGTCAGGCTGGTCCCGTACAGGGGCTTGAACTCGTCGAAGTCGGAGGCGTCGACGATCCGGGCGATCACCTCGCGCGGGTCGAAGGGGGTGCGCAGGTCGCCGGGGACGATGCCGAGGAGTTCCTCGGGGTCGTACTTGGGCGGCGCGGCCGGCGGCGGGTCGGCGTACGCCTTGCGGTGGCCCAGCCGGGCGACGACGCGGCGGGCCTGGCGCAGGGCGTCCGGTTCGTCGACGGCGAAGTGGTCGGCCAGGCCGGAGGTGCGGGCGTGCATCTCGGCGCCGCCCAGCGACTCGTCGTCGCTCTCCTCGCCGGTGGCCATCTTGACCAGCGGCGGCCCGCCGAGGAACACCTTGGCGCGCTCCTTGACCATGATCACGTGGTCGGACATGCCGGGGATGTAGGCGCCCCCGGCCGTGGAGTTGCCGAAGACGACGGCGACGGTGGGGATTCCGGCCGCCGACAGCCGGGTGAGGTCCCGGAAGATCGCACCACCGGGGATGAAGATCTCCTTCTGGGAGGGCAGGTCGGCGCCGCCGGACTCCACCAGGCTGATGCAGGGCAGCCGGTTGGCGAGGGCGATGTCGTTGGCGCGCAGGGCCTTCTTCAGCGACCAGGGGTTGCTGGCGCCGCCGCGCACGGTCGGGTCGTTGGCGGTGATCAGGCACTCGACGCCCTCGACGACACCGATGCCGGTCACGAGGGAGGCGCCGACCGTGTACTCGCTCCCCCAGGCCGCGAGCGGCGACAGCTCCAGGAAGGGCGTGTCCGGGTCGAGGAGCAGCTCGATGCGCTCGCGGGCGAGGAGCTTGCCGCGCTTCCGGTGCCGGGCGACGTACTTCTCGCCGCCGCCCGCGAGGGCCTTGGCGTGTTCGGCGTCCAGCTCGGCGAGCCTGGCGAGCATGGCCTCGCGGTTGGCCCGGTGGTCGGGGGCGGCCGGGTCCAGGACGGAGGGCAGGACGGTCACAGCGGGGCCTCCGGGGTGTACGGCGGGACGGTCACAGCAACCTCTCCGGGATGTCCAGGTGCCGGGCGCGCAGCCATTCGCCGAGCGCCTTGGCCTGCGGGTCGAAACGGGCCTGCGCGGCGACGCCCTCGCCGAGGATGCCTTCGACGACGAAGTTGAGGGCGCGCAGGTTGGGGAGCTGGTGCCGGGTGACGGGCAGGTCGCGGGCTTCCGGGATCAGTTCGCGGAACCGGTCGGCGGTCAGCTCGTGGGCGAGCCAGCGCCAGGCGTCGTCGGTCCGCGCCCACACGCCGACGTTGGCGTTGCCGCCCTTGTCACCGCTGCGGGCACCGGCCACGAGGCCGAGGGGGGCGCGGCGGACGGGTCCCGGCGGGAGTGGCCGCGGCAGGGGTGGCTCCGGCACATGTGCGAGTGCGACGGTGTCCTGGGCCGGGGGTGGTGCCACGGTCACGCGCCGCCCGTCATGGAGGACGGCCACATGGTCGACGGCCCCATGGGGGACATACACATCCTCGAAGACCCCATAGGGCGCGCCCTTCCCAGGTGGCGCGAGCACATGGAATCCGGGGTAGCTCGCGAGAGCCAGCTCGATCGCGGCGCCGCTCAGCGCCCGTCCCACGGCCTGCTGGTCGGCGTCCCGGACGACGAGCCGCAGCAGGGCGCCGGCCGTCTCCTCGGTGGGGGCGTCGGGCCGGTCGGTGCGGACCAGGTCCCAGCGGACGTCGGCGATCCTGCCGAGAGCGGGTTCCAGTTGCGTCCGGACCAGGTCGGCCTTGGCCTCGACGTCCAGGCCGGTGAGGACGAAGGCGACCTCGTTGCGGAAGCCGCCGAGGCGGTTGAGGCCGACCTTGAGGGTGGGCGGCGGAGCCTCGCCGCGCACGCCCTCGACCCGGACGCGGTCGGGCCCGTCCTGGCTCAGCCGTACGGTGTCCAGCCGGGCGGTGACGTCGGGTCCTGCGTACCGTGCGCCGCCCGTCTCGTACAGCAGTTGGGCGGTGACCGTGCCGACGTCGACGAAGCCGCCGGTGCCGTCGTGCTTGGTGACGACCGAGGTGCCGTCGGCGTGCAGTTCGGCGAGCGGGAAGCCGGGGCGCCGTACGTCGCCGTCCCGGAAGAAGGCGTAGTTGCCGCCGGTCGCCTGTGCCCCGCATTCCAGCAGGTGCCCGGCGACGACGGCGCCCGCCAGCCGGTCGTACTCCGTGGGCCCCCAGCCGAAGTGCGCGGCGGCGGGCCCGGTGACCAGCGCGGCGTCGGTGACCCGACCCGTGACCACCACGTCCGCGCCGGCCCGCAGGCACGCGGCGATGCCGAAGCCGCCGAGGTAGGCGTGCGCGGCCAGCGCGCCGGGGTGGTCGGCGGTGAGGTCGTCGCCCTCGACGTGCGCGACCCGCACCGGGATGCCGAGCCGCTCGGCCAGTGCCCGTACGGCGTCGGCGAGTCCGGCCGGGTTGAGGCCGCCCGCGTTGGCGACGATCCGCACACCCCGGTCGTGGGCGAGGCCGAGGCACTCCTCCAACTGCCGCAGGAAGGTGCGGGCGTATCCGGCGCCGGTGTCCTTCAGCCGGTCCCGGCCGAGGATGAGCATGGTCAGCTCGGCGAGGTAGTCGCCGGTGAGGACGTCCAGCGGGCCGTCGGTGAGCATCTCGCGCATGGCGTCGAAGCGGTCGCCGTAGAAGCCGGAGGCGTTGCCGACGCGGAGCACGCTCACCGGGGCTCCCCCTGCGCCGGGCGTCCGGCTCCCGGCGGGCGTCCGGCTCCGGGCGGGCGTCCGGCTCCCGGCGGTCCGGCGAAGGCCTGGGCGATGTCCAGCCAGCGGTCGGCGTCCGGGCCCTCGGCGGTGAGGGCGAGGTCGGCCCGGTGGGCGCGCTGGGTGGCCAGGAGGCAGAAGTCGAGCGCGGGGCCGGTCACGCGCTGGGGCGCGTCCTCGGGGCCGTACGCCCACACGTCCCCGCCGGGCGCGGTGAGTTCGACGCGGAACGGTTCGGCGGGCGGGGTGAGGCCGTGGGCGGCGTAGGCGAAGTCCCGGGCGCGGACGCCGATGCGGGCGACGTGGCGCAGTCGGTCGGTGGGCGGGCGGGACACGCCGAGGGCGGCCGCGATGTCCAGGCCGTGGGCCCAGGTCTCCATCAGGCGGGCGGTGGCCATGGAGGCGGTGGCCATGGGCGGGCCGTACCAGGGGAAGCGGGCCCCCGGGGCGGCGGTGCGCAGCGCCTCGTCGAGGGCGGCGCGGTCCTCCCGCCAGGCCGTCAGCAGCGTGGCGGGGTCCTGCTTCGCCCCCTCCTCGGCGCCGTCGTCGACGTACCGGTCGGGTGCGGCGAGCGCCTGCTCGACCAGCCCCCTGAACCCGTCCTCGTCGGTGACGGCGGCCAGGGCGGCCCGGTCGGTCCAGTTCAGGTGCGCGATCTGGTGGGCGATCGTCCAGCCGGGCGCCGGAGTGGCCAGGCGCCAGTCCTCCGGGCTCAACCCGGCTACCAGGGCGTCGAGTTCCTCGCTCTCCTCGCGCAGGTCGTCGATCACGGGTGTCGGGTCGGACACGGTCGCTCCCCTCGGGCACGGCGGCGTGCGGCGCGGTGTGGTGAGGAGCATGGCAGGGGCGGCATTAACAATCAAGCATGCTTGCATGATTTTGCGCGAGGGGCGGGTGGGGCCGGCACCTCCCCGGGTGCTTGGTCACGACGGCTTCGGACCCGCGCGGTCAGCCGGCCGGCCAGACCGTCAGGTCCACGTCGAGGAAGCCGATGTGCGGCACGGCGGTCGACTTGGTCTGGATGACCAGCAGCGCGATGTCGCCGTCGCGGTGCCTGACGCAGATCTCGGTTCCCGCCGCCGAGGCGGCCAGGGGGAGCTCGTGCGGACCGCTCCTGCCGGCGGTCAGGTCGCGGCATGTCTCGTAGGTGGCGCCCGGATCGCCGGGGACCTGAACGATCACGCTGGTGTCGCTCGTCAGCTCGCAGCCCACGCTCTCGCAGCCGAAGCGGATGTCTCCCTTGTGGCCCTTGCCCTCCTCGCCGTTGTGCAGGATCAGCGAGTTGTCATGGGTCAGCAAGGGGGTGGCATAGACGTGGGCCTGCGGAGTGGTGGCCCCGGCCGTGCGACCGTCGGCCGCCGTGTCCGACGGTCCGTCCGACGGGGCGAGCCCTGTCCCGGCCGACGACGCGGCCTCCTCTCCCGACGCCGCCCCCTCCGCCGCCGGGCGGGGCGTACCGGACGCCGACGCGGACTTCGACGCCGACGCGGACTCCGACGCGGACTCGACCGCGTCCCGGGCCCGGTCGAGGCCCCGCCCGGCCGCGTCCAGGAGGGCCGTTCCCGCCGCGATCACGAGGCCGCACGCGACGACGGCGGCGGCCGTGATCAGGACGGCGTTCCTCCGGCGGCGCCTGCGCTCCTCCGGCCCGGCCGGCCGCCGCGGCACGGCCGGCCCTCCCGGTCCTGCGGCGCCCGGCCAGGGCCCGGGGGTGCCCG
Organism: Streptomyces sp. NPDC001599; assembly: GCF_042893535.1. NCBI lineage: Bacteria > Bacillati > Actinomycetota > Actinomycetes > Kitasatosporales > Streptomycetaceae > Streptomyces > Streptomyces sp. NPDC001599. Next base: position 107,358 of record NZ_JBIAVA010000010.1, on the reverse strand, counting down.
GCCAAGGCGCCGGGACGGGCCCCTGCGGGGCGGTCCACGGCGTGGTGTGCACCGCGGTCGGGCCCGGGGCCGCGACCGGAGCCGCTGCGGTCGCCGGTCCCGTGGCCGCGACCGGCGGCGGGACCGTCACCGGCGGCCCGGCGATCTCCCGCCACACGGCCGGACCGGACTCCTCCCCGCCGTCCCGGCCCAGCTCCCGGCGGCACCACTCGACGATCTCCGCGGGGGTGGCCCGCTCCTCGGGGTCGGCGGCCAGGCACCGGCCGAGCAGGTCGCGCAGGCGTTCGGGCAGCTCGGACAGGTCGGGCTCGGAGTGGACGATCCGGTACAGCACGGTGGCGGCCGGACCGTCGCCGTACAGGGGCTTGCCCAGCGCCGCGAACGCGGCCGTCTGCCCGAGCGAGAAGATGTCGGTGGCCGCCGTGACGGCACCCGCGGAGGCCTGCTCGGGGGCCATGTACTGGGGCGTGCCGATGGTGGTGCCCGTGGCGGTGTGCGCGGTGCTGTCGGCGGCGAGCGAGATGCCGAAGTCGATGACGCGCGGTCCGTCGACGGCCAGCAGGACGTTGGCCGGTTTGAGGTCCCGGTGCACGATTCCCGCCGCGTGGATGGCCTGCAGCGCCTCGGCGACCCCTGCCATCAGCCAGAGCACGGCGGGCACCGGCAGCGGCCCGCTCCGGGCGACGGCGCCCGCCAGGGAGGGCCCCGGCACGTACAGGGTGGCCAGCCAGGGCGGAGTGCCGTCCGGGTCGGCGTCGATCAGTTCGGCGGTGTAGGCGCCCTTCACCCTGCGGGCCGACGTGATCTCCCGGCCGAAGCGCCGCCGGAAGGTCGCGTCGTCGGCCAGTTCCGACCGTACGACCTTGATGGCCACGGGACGGCCGCCCCGGGTGTGCGACAGGTACACCCGGCCCATGCCGCCCGCTCCGAGCCGGGCCGCGAGACGGTAACCGGCCACGGTGCGCGGATCGTCGTCCTGCAAGGGCTGGAAGACCTCGGCCGTGTGGTTCATCGGTTCCCTCCCCATGATCCCGATGAGCTGACCAGGTACGCAGCCTATGCGTTGCGGCCGTCGCCGGGCGCCGGAGGGGGCACCCTGCCGTGCGGTCCGGCGGTCGTCACCCGTCCGTCAGCGCGGCGAACTCGGCGTCGGCCCGCTCGGTGACGAGCGCGAGCACGCGGCCGGCGGCGGCCAGGTCATCGGCAGGTATCCCGCCCCAGATGCGGGCGCTGACGGGCGCGACCGCCGCGCCGACTGCGGCGAGCAGTTCGCGTCCGGCGTCCGTGGCGGGCAGGTGCGCGCCGTCCGCGACCAGCAACCCCTTGACCAGCAGCCCGTCGACGACGCTCCGGATGTCGGCCGGGTCGGCCTTGAGGGTGCCACGCACCTCGGCGACGAGGCCCTCGGGCGTGGGCGGGGCCTGGGCGGTGGCCGCGGCACGCAGGACCACCTGCTGCTGGAAGGTGACGCCGTGCCGGGCCAGGATCTGCTCCAGCACCCCGCGGGCGGCGTAGTGGGCCAGGCCGAGGGCGCGGGCGTCCGCCGGCGGTGCGTCCGTGGTCGCGGCGCCGGCGGCCGGTGCGGTGGGCGTGGCGGGTGTGCTGGCGGTCATGGCGTCGTCCTCCGGGTACTCGCGTCGTTCGGTACGGGTGGAGCGAGAGGTGCGTCGAGCAGGGCCGTCAGTTCGTCGGTGAAGGCGCGCGTCCGTGCGGCATCGAGGCCTCCGAGCGGCTCCAGCAACCGCTGGAGCAGTTCCTGGACCACCGTGACGGCCTCCCGCGTGACGGACTCGCCCCGTTCGGTGAGGGCGAGTTGCACGGCCCGTGGATCCCTGGGGTCACGGGTGCGCTCGATCAGCCCCGCCGCCTCCAGCGCTCGCGCCAGCTTCGAGACGTACAGCGCCTCCAGCCCCGTGTGGTCGGCGAGTCGGCGCTGGCTGGGCCGCTCACCGGCGCGCTGCATGCCGTACAGCGACGCGACCACCACGTACTGGGCGTGCGTGAGGCCCAGGGAGGACACGGCGCGATCGACCGCGACCCGCCATTTGTTGGCGAGCCGCCACACCAGGTAGCCGGGCGTCGCGTGCCGCGAATCCTTGCTCATGAAAAATAGAGTACATGGCTACTATGTACATGGCTATGAAATGCCGCCGGAGCGGTACGGCCGCCGTCGGCGGGACGACGCCCGGGACGACGCCCGGGACGCGCCTAGGACCCCCCCGGCAAGCACCTTCGGCCGACGCCGCCCCACCTGGGTCCGTACCGCGCCCATGCTGGCCGCGATGACCAGGGCGATGGCGGCGGACTGGGTGGCGGTCAGGGCCTGGTCGAGGATGAGGAAACCGGCCGCCGCGGCGATGGCGGGCTCCAGGCTCATGAGGATCGCGAAGGTCGGTGCGGGCAGGCGGCGCAGCGCGAGGAGTTCGAGGGTGTAGGGCAGGACGGAGGAGAGCAGGGCGACCCCGGCGCCCAGCGCGAGCGTCACCGGGTCGATCAGCTTCGACCCCGACTCCACGATGCCGAGCGGCAGGAAGAGCAGTGCCCCGACCGCCATCGCCAGGGCCAGCCCGTCGGCCTGCGGGAAGCGGCGTCCGGTGCGGGCGCTGAAGACGATGTACGCCGCCCACATGGCGCCCGCCGCCAGGGCGAAGGCGGCACCGGCGGGGTCGAGACCCTCGAAGCCGCCGCCGCCCAGCAGGAAGACGCCGGCCAGGGCGAGCGCGGCCCAGACCAGGTTGACAGCGCGGCGGGAGGCGAAGACGGACAGGGCGAGCGGGCCGAGCACCTCCAGGGTGACGGCGGGGCCGAGCGGGATGCGGTCGACGGCCTGGTAGAAGAGGCCGTTCATGGCGGCCATGGCGATGCCGAAGACGACGACCGTGCCCCAGTCGGCCCGGGAGTGCCCGCGCAGCCGGGGCCGGCAGACCAGCAGCATGACGACGGCGGCCACGGCCAGCCGCAGGGTCACCACGCCGAGCGCTCCGGCCCGCGGCATCAGGCTCACCGCCAGCGCGGCACCGAACTGCACGGAAATGCCACCGGCGAGGACCAGGCCGACCGGGCCGAGGGCGCCGAACCGCCCACCCGGAGCATCACCCGGCGCACTGTCCGGCACGGACGCGTGACCGACGGCGGGCGCGGCGGCGGGCGCGGCGGCCGGGGACGAGGTGCCGGGGGTGGCGCTGGGGGTACTCACGGAGGCTCCGGGACGGTGTGCGGACGGACGTCGTTCAGCGTACTGCACTGCACGGTCCAGAGTAATGGACCATGTCAGGCACGTAGCCGTTTTACGCAACTGTCGGGGCCGGGGTGTCCGGCTGTCAACGCGCGTCCGTCAGGCGAGCCGGGGCCGGCCGGAACGCCGCCGCCACCCGGCCCCGCCCGGCCCCGCGCCGAGCGGGTACCGTCCACCGGGTGAGACGACTCCTGACCCGCCTCTGGCGCCTGCTGCGCCCCGTCCAGAGCCGCCTGATGTGGCTGGTGAACGCCAAGTTCGTGGTCGGCGTGACCGGCGTCGTGCGGGACGACGAGGGCCGGGTCCTGATGCTGAAGCACCGGTTGTGGGCGCCGGGCCGCCAGTGGGGTCTGCCGAGCGGCTTCGCGCACAAGGGCGAGGACTTCCGGCAGACCGTCGTCCGGGAGGTCAGGGAGGAGACCGGCCTCGACGTGGAGGCGGGCCGGCTGGTCATGCTCAACAGCGGCCTGCGCACCCGCCTGGAGGTGGCGTACGAGGCCCGGCTCCTGGGCGGCGAGCTGCGCCTCGACCCCTTCGAGATCCTGGAGGCCCGCTGGTGCCGCCCGGACGAGCTCCCCGAGGACGTCCAGCCGGTCTGCCGTCCGCTGGTACAGGGCGAGACGATGCCCTGAGCAGCGGGCGGCGGGCAGCAGGTCATCCCATGCTCTTGGCGCCGTCCAGTGACTCGCGGATGATGTCGGCGTGACCCGCGTGCTGGGCGGTCTCGGCGATGACGTGCATCAGCACCCGGCGCGCCGACCACTCGGTGTCGGCCTCGAACCACGGCGCCTTCGGCAACGGCTGGGTGGCTCCCAGGTCGGGCAGAGTGGCGATCAGCTCCTCGGTCCGGCGGGCCACCTCGGCGTAGTCGTCCAGCACACCGGCCAGCGTCTCGCCGGGCAGCATCTTGAACTCGTCGGCCCGCCGAGCCCAGTCGGCCTCGGTCATGGCCGTGAAGTCGCCCATCGCGGACGGGCCGTTCACGATGAAGGCGGTCCAGTTCCGCTCGGCCGCGGCCGTGTGCTTGATCAGGCCGCCCAGACACAGCTCGCTGACGGTGGTCCGGCGCCCGGCCTGCTCGTCGGTGAGGTCACGGGTGGTGAAGCGCAGGAAGTGCCGGTGCTTGGCCAGCATCTCCACCAGGTCGGCACGCTCGCCGGTGAGGGGCTCGGTGATGGACTCGGTGGTGGGCTCTGTGGTGGTCATGGGGTCTTCGCCTTCCGCTGTTCCTGCTCCGCCGGTCGAGGACCACGCTATGACCGATCTAGGTCAACCTATGTCCTAAATCATGGCCGGGGCGCCTAGTTGGCGATTTCCCCGCCGCCCATCAGCAGATCCAGCCCCTCGGTGTCGTCGAAGGTGCCCTCGGTCAGCCGGGTGACGCCGGTCGTGGACGGTCCCTCGGCGGCGCCCCGCAGCAGGTACGCGACGCCCTCGACCGTGTCGCTGCCCGGCGCGGTCACCACGAGGTCGGCGCGACCGTCGCCGTCGAGGTCGGTGAGGCCCACGGCCGCGCCGAAGTCGGCGTCCCCGCCCGCGTCGGCACCGAGGTCGCGCCCGTCGAACAACCGGGCACCCTCGCCGCCGAGCCCGTCCGGCCCGCCCGCCAGGAACAGCACCTGCTCGGGCCCAGGCTCCCCGTACACGTCCCACCTGGGAGCCCCGGCCACCACGTCCGCGTACCCGTCGCCGTTGACGTCCCCGGTGTCCAGACTGGTGAGGACGGCGTCCTCGTCCTGGGGTTCCTCGCCGGGCACGCCGGGGGTGTCGCGGTCGACGGTCGTCGTCCTCCGCCCCTTTGGCCCGGACTCCGACCCGTACACCACCGTCACCGAGCTCCGGCTCGCGTCGCCGCCCCGGGGACTGAGGACCAGGTCGTCGATGCCGTCCCCGTCCATGTCGCCGATCGCCCCCTCGCCCGCGTCGGGGAGCCGGGTGCCCCCGGGCTGCGTGAAGCCGTCCCGGCCGCCCCGCAGGTAGCTCACCGGCAGGGTCCTGTCGCGCCAGGGCACCTCGGGCCCGGTGTCGGCGTCGTGGAAGCTCACCAGGTCGTCGATGCCGTCGCCGTCGAGGTCCCCGGCGAGGAGGTCGCTGTAGTTCGCCGTGTCGACGTCGGGGGCGGGCCGACGCGGGGCGGGGACGCGCCCGGTCCCCGCGGGGGTGCCGTCCCGCCCGAAGGGCCCCTTGAGCAGCCCCTTGTCGGAGCCGAGCCCGAAGACCAGGTCGGGGTGCCCGTCCCCGTCGAAGTCACCGGCGGCGAGTTGTTCGTCCAGGATCGGGTCGTTGTCCCAGGCGACGTGACTGGCGTCCGTCCCCGGCACCCGGACGGCGCGCGAAAGCCCGTCCTCGGAGCCCCACATGATGATCACGCTCGGCTCCCAGTCGAAGACGGAGGCGGCGAGGTCGGTGTACCCGTCCCCGTCGAAGTCGCGGGCCACGACGTCCGTCCCGAAGAACGACTCGTCCCGGTTCTTCCCCGGTATCCCGGCGTCGTCCTGCGTCAGGTACTGACACCGGGCGATCCCGGTCCCGTCCCCCGCCCCGTACGCGACCTCGACACTCCCCCCGCCGTACCCGCCAGGCACATCGCCCATCGAGCCGAACGCCAGGTCGGGGTGCCCGTCCCCGTCGAAGTCGGCGACGCCCTCCGGCGCGGGCCGGTCCGGCGCGGAGGAGGTGGCCGGGGTCCCGTGCGCGCCGCCGCCGGTCCCGCAGCCGTACGGCGCGGCGATGTCGGCGGGCCCGTCGTCGGCGATCACCAGACCCGCGGCCACCGCCAAGGCGACGACGACCGCGCCACCCCCCACCACCCACGACCGCCTGACGCCCCGCCACCGCGACGCCTGCCCTTGATCACCCGAACCGTCCATACGAAAGATCACGCACCCATCGCGGCACGCGGTTCCGACGTCTCCCGCGCACAGACTCTCGCGCTTCGCGGAGATCCTGGGCGTCGACCAGCCTCGGACCGGGGGAACGAGCTGGACCGACTGATCGTCATACAGGGCATGCCTTCCGCCCTCATTCTTGGTTTCGACCCACAGGCCGTGCCCGGCATGGACGGGGACGCCTTGCGCGCGGCCCTGGACAGGGAACTGGCCCGTTTCGGTGAACATGCCATCGACGTCTCCGCGGCGTTGATCAGACCGGGCGAAGCAGCCGGGTCCACGGTAGTCGCGGCTCTGTCCGAACGAGACTGGGACGTGGTCGTCATCGGGGGTGGGATACGCAAACCGGAGCCCGCTCTGACGTTCTTCGAGCAGGTCGTGAACCTGGTCCGGCGACACGCGCCGAGAGCCGCGATCGCGTTCAACACCGGCATCGGCGACAGCGTCGAAGCAGCCAAGCGGTGGCTGTGAAACCCCGCCCGCGAAGCGGCCGCACCGGTTCCTGATCCCACGGTGCCGTCCCAGCCCCCGGGATCACCCTCCGGTCGTACGCCCAAGTACCGCCCAGGCCTGACGCGTTGAGCGGGGGCGGGCCCCTAACGTCGGCCGCATGACAGTCAGTTCGAGTACCTCGCGCAGAACCGTCCTGGCCGTGCTGCTCGCGGGAGCCGTGTCCGTACCCCTCCTGGGGGCCGCGCCCGCGTCGTCGGTGTCCGCCCCGGCGCTGGAGCTGCCCCGGCCCTCCGGCCCCCACCCCGTGGGCCGCCGCACCCTGCACCTCGTCGACCGGCAGCGCCGCGACCCCTGGGTGCCGACGGCACGGGGCCGGGAGCTGATGGTGTCCGTGTTCTACCCGGCTCGCCCGTCGGACGGGGCCCCGGCGGCGTACATGACCGAGAGCGAGGCGCAGCGGCTCCTGGAGGCCAAAGGACTCGCCGGGGCCGTCCCGGCCGAGACGGTCGCCGGAACGCGTACGCACGCACGGCTCGCCGCGCCGACCGCACCGGGCCGCTTCCCCTTGGTGCTCCTGTCCCCCGGCTTCTCCATGCCGCGCACCACGCTCACCGCGCTCGCCGAGGACCTGGCCGCCCGCGGCCAGGTCGTGGCCGCCGTGGACCACGCCTACGAGTCCGTCGGGACGGAGTTCCCCGGGGGCCGGGTCCCGCCCTGCGTGGCCTGCGACCGCGTCGGCGCCGATGTCGACGAGGCGACGGTCGTGCGGGGCCGGGCCGCGGACCTCTCCTTCGTGATCGACGAGCTGACCGACCGCCGGAGAGCGGGGGTACTGGCGCGCGTGGTCGACGCGCGCCGTATCGGCATCGCCGGCCACTCGATCGGCGGAGCGGCCGCCATGGCCACGATGGCGGCGGACCGCCGGGTCCGGGCGGGGGTCAACCTGGACGGGGGCTTCTTCGTGCCGGACGCGGGGCACGGGCTCGGCCGGCGCCCGTTCATGATGGTCGGCGCCGAGGCCGTCCACGGTCCGGGCAACACCGGCAGCGACTGGGCCGCCACCTACGACCGCCTGCACGGCTGGAAACGCTGGCTGACGGTGGCGGGGGCCGGGCACTTCTCCTTCACCGACATCCCCTGGCTGGCGGAGCAGCTGGGACTGGCCGATCCGGAGGTGCCGCTCTCGGGCGAGCGGGGCTGGTACCTCACCCGCGACTACGTCGGCGCCTTCTTCGACCTCCACCTCCGGGGCATCTCCCAGCCCCTCCTCCAGGGCCCCACGTCCTCCCACCCCGAGGTCGGGTTCCACCGGCCGTAGCGGACCCCGACAGGACGGACCGTCATGCCAACCGCTCCGCCAGCACCTCCGCCAGATGCCGCCCCCGCACCCCCGCCAGCTGCTCCAGCTGCGTCCGGCACGAGAAGCCGTCCGCCAGGACCACCGCGCCGTCCGGAGCCTCGCGCACCGCGGGGAGGAGCTGGTCCTCGGCGCACGCGGCCGACACCTCGTAGTGGCCGTCCTCGAAGCCGAAGTTCCCCGCGAGGCCGCAGCAGCCGCCGCTCAGCTCACCGGTCAGGCCGGCCGCGTCGCGCAGGCGGCGGTCGGCCGTGTCGCCCAGGACCGCGTGCTGGTGGCAGTGGGTCTGGCCGACCGCCGGACGGTTCACGGCGGGCGGGGTCCAGTCGGGGGCGTGGCGTTCCAGGACCTCCGCGAAGGTCAGGACGCGGGAGGCGAGCCGGGCCGCGCGCGGGTCGTCGTGCAGCAGCTCGGGCAGGTCCGTGCGCAGGGCGGCGGCGCAGCTCGGCTCCAGCACGACGACCGGCGCGGACGTCTCCAGCACCGGGGCCATCAGGTCCAGCGTGCGGCGCAGCACCGCGCGGGCGCGGTCCAGTTGGCCCGTCGAGACGTACGTCAGGCCGCAGCAGACCCGGCCGCCCCGGCGGGCCGTCAGCAGTGCGAGGGCCGACCGCGTCGTACCGTCCCCGACCACCGCACGTCCCCGCAGGGTCGGCGGCAGCGCCACCCGCAGCCCCGCCGCCTCCATCACCCGTACGGCCGCCCGGCCCACGGAGGGCGAGAGGTGCTCGGTGAAGGTGTCGGGCCACAGGACCACCAGGTCGCCCGCACCGACCGGTTCCCGACGCCGCCCCCGCCACCACCTGCTGAACGTCTCCCCGGCCAGCCGCGGTACCTCCCGCTCCCCCGCGATCCCGCCCAGCCGCTTCGCCACCGCGGCCAACGGCCGTACCGACGCGAGCGCGTTGACGACCGGCGTCAGCCGGGCCCGTGCCGTCCAGCGGAGCCACACCGGCAGCCACCCCATCGCGTAGTGGGCGGCGGGGCGGCGGCGCCCGGCGTAGTGGTGGTGCAGGAACTCCGCCTTGTACGTGGCCATGTCGACCTCGACCGGGCAGTCGGAGCGGCAGCCCTTGCAGGACAGGCACAGGTCCAGGGCGTCCCTGACCTCCGTCGAACGCCAGCCGTCCGTCACCAGCTCCCCGGCGAGCATCTCGTGCAGCAGCCGGGCTCGACCGCGTGTGGAGTGCTGCTCGTCCCCCGTCGCACGGAAGGACGGGCACATCACGCCCGTCCCGGACACCGACGTCGTACGGCACTTGGCGACCCCGACGCAGCGGCGCACGGCCGCCGAGAAGTCGCCGCCGTCGGACGGGTAGCCGAACTCCACGTCCACCGGCTCGCGCGGCAGGACGGAGAAGCGCAGGTTCGCGTCGAGCGGCGCCGGGCGGACCAGCATGCCGGGGTTGAGGAGGTCGTCCGGGTCCCAGACCGCCTTGGCCCGCTCGAAGAGCGCCACCGTCTCCGGCCCGTACATCCTCGGTAGCAGCTCGGCCCGCGCCTGCCCGTCCCCGTGCTCCCCGGACAGCGAACCGCCGTGCGCCACGACCACGTCCGCCAGCTCCTCCGAGAAGCGGCGGAAGCGGGCGACCCCGGCGTCCGTCAGCAGGTCGAAGTCGATGCGTACGTGGATGCAGCCGTCGCCGAAGTGCCCGTACGGCGTGCCGCGCAGGCCGTGGGCGGTGAGCAGTCCGCGGAAGTCCCGGAGATAGCCGCCCAGCCGGGCCGGCGGCACCGCGCAGTCCTCCCACCCCGGCCACGCCTCCGAGCCGTCCGGCATCCGCGTCGCCGTACCGCTCGCGTCCTCCCGGACGCGCCACAGCGTCCGCTGCCCGGCCGGATCGGTCACCACCAGCGCGTCCACGACGTCCGCCGCCCGTACGACCGCCTCCGCACGCGCGCGGGCCTCCGCCTCCGTGTCGCCGCCCGTCTCCACGAACAGCCATGCCCCGCCCCGCGGCAGCCCCCGCGTGGACGGCACCAGGTCCACCGCCATGCCCTCCACCGTCAGCGGGCCGAGCGGCAGCAGCCCGGCCGCCGCCTCCGCCGCCCCGGCCTCGTCGGCGTAGCCCAGTACGGCCAGCGCCCGCGCGCGCGGGGACTCGACCAGCCGGACGACGGCTTCCGTCAGCACGCCGAGCGTGCCCTCCGAGCCGCAGAAGGACCGGGCCACGTCCGCGCCCCGCTCCGGGAGCAGGGCGTCCAGCGCGTAGCCGGAGATGCGGCGCGGGAGGTCGGGGAAGCCCGTGCGCAGCCGGGCGAGGTCACCGTCCACCAGCTCACGCAGGCCCTGCGGGGCCCCGGCCCACTCCTGCCCGAGCCGCAGCCGGCGCCCTCGCGCGGTGAGCACGGTCAGCTCGCGCACGCTGTCCGCCGTCGTGCCCCAGGCCACCGAGTGGGAGCCGCAGGAGTTGTTGCCGATCATTCCGCCGAGCGTGCAGCGGCTGTGGGTGGAGGGGTCGGGCCCGAAACGCAGCCCGTACGGCGCGGCGGCGTCCTGGAGCCGGTCGAGGACCAGCCCCGGCTGGACGACGGCCGTACGCGCCTCCGGGTCGAGCGCGACCAGCCGGTTCAGGTGCCGCGTGAAGTCCAGCACCACCCCCGTGCCCGTCGCCTGCCCGGCGATCGACGTGCCGCCGCCCCGCGCCACGACCGGCACCCCGCGCTCCCGGCACACCTCCAGCGCGGCCGCCACGTCGTCGGCGTCCCTGGGCGCGACCACCCCGAGCGGGACCCTGCGGTAGTTCGACGCGTCCATGGTGGTCAGCGCCCGGGACGTGGTGTCGAACCCGACCTCGCCGCGGACGGCCCTGCGCAGTGCTGCCTCCAGATCGGTCATGCCTCCAGCATGGGCTCTCGTAGCTCCGCACAGGTCCGCACGGCGGAGATCTCGTCTCATCGGACGGACATGTCTTCGCCCGGTTTGGCCGAGGCGATACCCTCCGGCTCGTGGCTGAGATCCAGATTCCTGCTGACATGAAGCCCGCGGACGGTCGTTTCGGCGCGGGTCCCTCCAAGGTGCGGGTGGAGGCGCTGGACGCCCTGGCCGCCACCGGTACGTCCCTGCTCGGCACCTCCCACCGCCAGGCGCCCGTCAAGAACCTGGTCGGCAAGGTCCGTGAGGGCATCCGCGAGCTGTTCCGGCTCCCCGACGGCTACGAGGTGATCCTCGGCAACGGCGGCTCCACCGCGTTCTGGGACGTCGCGACCCACGGCCTGATCGAGAACAAGTCGCAGCACCTGAGCTTCGGCGAGTTCTCCTCCAAGTTCGCCAAGGCAGCCAAGCTCGCCCCCTGGCTGGCCGAGCCGACCGTCGTGTCCTCCGACCCGGGCACGCACCCCGAGGCGCGTGCCGAGGCCGGCGTGGACGTGTACGGCCTCACGCACAACGAGACCTCCACCGGTGTCGCCATGCCCATCAAGCGCGTGGCCGGTGCCGACGAGGGCGCCCTCGTCCTGGTCGACGCGACGTCCGGCGCGGGCGGCCTGCCGGTGGACATCGCCGAGACCGACGTCTACTACTTCGCCCCGCAGAAGTCCTTCGCCTCCGACGGCGGCCTGTGGATCGGCGTCTTCTCCCCGGCCGCGATCGAGCGCGCCGAGCGCGTGCACGCGTCCGGCCGCCACGTCCCGGAGTTCTTCTCGCTGCCGACGGCGATCGACAACTCCCGCAAGAACCAGACGTACAACACCCCGGCGCTGGCCACCCTGTTCCTCCTCGGCGAGCAGCTCGACTGGATGAACGGCCAGGGCGGCCTGGACTTCACCACGGCCCGCACCAAGGACTCCTCGTCCCGCCTGTACACGTGGGCCGACGAGTCCAAGTACGCCACCCCGTTCGTCTCGGACCCGGCCAAGCGCTCGCAGGTCATCGGCACGATCGACTTCTCCGACGACATCGACGCCGCCGCCGTCGCCAAGGTGCTGCGCGCCAACGGCGTCGTCGACACCGAGCCGTACCGCAAGCTGGGCCGCAACCAGCTGCGCGTGGCGATGTTCCCGGCGATCGACCCGGCGGACGTCGAGGCGCTGACGAAGTGTGTCGACTACGTCATCGAGAAGCTGTAGTCGTCGCGACCGCTTCGACGACGGAGGGCGCCCGGCGGATCATCCGCCGGGCGCCCTCCGTCTGTGCACCACCTGTGCGAACTGTGCGCATCACGATGCCGCCGCAGCGACTTGAAGCTGACACCGTGTGAGGACCTAGCGTTGCCGCTGTGGACGACGACGGGACGTGGTGGACGGTCGGCGAGCTGGCACTGGCGACCGGGGTGTCGGTGCGGGTGTTGCGGCACTGGGACGCGTTGGGCGTGGTGTCTCCCGAGCGCACGCCGAGCGGCCACCGTCGTTACGGCCCCGCGCACGTCACGCGTCTCTACCGGGCGACGGCGCTGCGCCGGACCGGTCTCGGGCTCCGGCAGATCGCCGCGTTGCTGGCGCACGAGGATCCGGACCCGGCGGCGACCCTGCGCGCCCACCTCGACGACGTCGAGGAGGACCTCCGACGGCGAAGCCAACTCCGCGACCGGCTCGAGGCCGCACTGGAGAGTTCGGAGCCGGACCAGTTGATGAGGGTGATCGAGACCATGACCATGTTCGAGCAGTACGTGCACGGCTACCGTTCCGAGGAGAGCACGCGCCTCTCGGACCAGGCGGACGCCCTGGTCGAGCTGCTGCACGGCGACACCCGCTTCCGGCCCGGCGAACGGGTCCTGGAGATCGGGTGCGGTGTGGGAGCCCAGACGACCACCCTGGCTTCGCACAGCCCGCACGCGCACTTCGTGTCGGCGGACATCGCCCCCGACTCGCTGAAGTCGGCCTCGCACCGTGTCGCTGCCGCGGGTCTGGCGAATGTCGAGTTCGCCGAGAAGGACGTGTTCGCGCTCCCCGAACGGGAGGGCGGCTTCGCCGAGGCGTCCTTCGACCACGTCTTCGTGTGCTTCCTGCTCGAACACCTGCCCTCTCCGGTCGACGCGCTGCGACGGCTGCGCCGCCTCGTCCGGCCCGGCGGCACGATCACCGTCATCGAGGGCGACCACGGCTCGACCTATTTCCATCCGGACGACGAGGCCGCGCGCGCGGCCATCGCGTGCCAGGTGACGTTGCAGCGGCACGCCGGCGGCGACGCACTCATCGGCCGGCGGCTCTTCCCCCTGCTGCACGAGACGGGGTGGTCGGACATCGCCGTCACCCCTCGCACCGTCTATGTCGACGGCAGCCGGCCTGAACTGGCCGACAGCTTCATCAGACGCACCTTCACCGCGATGATCTCGGGGGTCCGGGAGCCCGCCGTCGCGGCGGGGCTGATCGACCCGGGTACCTTCGACGCGGGCATCGCCGCCCTTCGGCGTACGGCCGAGCCCGACGGGGTGTTCTGCTACACGTTCTTCAAGGCGGTCGCACACCGCCCGGCCTGACCGCGGGTCACGCGTCCGCGCTCCTCAGGCCAGCCCCGCCCCGATGGCGCGGCGGACCGCGTCCGCCCGGTCACGGATGTGGGCCTTGGCGAACAGGTTGTTGATGTGGGTCTTGACCGTGGCCTCGCTGATGAAGAGATTCTCCGCGATGCCCCGGTTGGACAGGCCCTGGCCGATGAGGGCGAGGACCTCGCGTTCGCGGGGTGTGAGGTCGTCCGGCAGGGGCCGACGGGCCGTCGCCCGGTCGGGGGCGGGTGCCTGCGCCCTGGCCGTGGCGAGCAGGCGGGCCTGGACCTCGCCGTCGAGTACGGACTGGCCCGCGCCCGCGGCGCGGATCGCGCGGGTAATGTCCTGGCGGCCCGCGTTCTTGGTCAGGTAGCCGCGGGCGCCCGCGCCGAGTGCGCCCAGGATCGACTCGTCGTCGGCGAAGGTGGTCAGGACGACCACCGCCACCTCCGGGTGTTCCTCGGTCAGGCGGCGGGTCGTCTCGATGCCGTCCAGCACGGGCATGCGCAGGTCCATCAGCACCACGTCGACGGGGCCGGCGGCCACCGCCGCCAGTACCTCGGTGCCGTCCGCGGCCGCCGCGACGACGTCGATGTCCTCGGCCAGGCCGAGCACCGCGGCGAGCGGCTCCCGGACGGCGGCCTGGTCGTCGGCGACGATCACCTTCAACCGTGCTGCGCCCTCGGTCTGTTCGCTCATCCTGGAATCACCGTCTCCACCTGCCAGCCGCCCTGGTCCGGTCCCTCGGTGACCGGCCCCGCGGTGACGCTCCCGCCCAGCAGGGCGACGCGCTCGCGCATTCCGATCAGACCCATTCCGCTGCCGACGCCCGGGGTCACCGCACGGGTGGCGGGCCGGTTGCGGATCCTCAGTGTGATCGACGCGGCGGCGAACGTCAGCTCCGCCCCGACCTTTCCGCCGGGAGCGTGCCTGGCCGCGTTGGTCAGGGCCTCCTGGGCGATCCTCAGCAGGTTCTGGGTCACCTGGGCCGGCACCTCGCGGACGGTTCCCGTGACCGTGAGGGCGTCGTGGTGGCCCGACGACTCGACCATCGCGGTCAGGCTCTCCAGCAGCGGCAACGCGTCCTCGCGCAGCGCGTGCACGGTCCACTGGGCCTGCTTGAGGCTCTCCTTGACCAGGCCGTGGGCCTTGGTGGTGGCCGCCCTGACCCTCTCCAGGTCACCGGTGTCGAGCAGCGCGTCGGCCAGTTCCAGCTGCATGTTGATGCCGGCGAGGGAGTGCGCGAGGACGTCGTGCACGTCCCGCGCGATCCGGCCACGCTCGGTGAGGACGGCGGTCCTCGCCTCCGCGCGGGCGGCGCGTTCCGCCGACTCGGCGGCCGAGAGCGCCGACCGTACGGCCTGGCGCTGGGTGCGGTTGAGGATGCCGACCACGACCGGGACGCCGGTGGTGAGACCGAGCACCCAGGGCAGCTCCGGGTCTCCCGGACCGAGGTGGAAGTACAGGACACCGGCGCAGAGCAGGGAGCACGCCGCCGCGAGGGTGAGGGCCCGCCCGGTGTCGAGGCGGTAGCCGATGTGGCCGGCGATGAAGTAGGCGAACAGGTAGCCCGTGCCGCTGTCGCTGACGCCGAGGAGGGCGGCTGCCGCGACGATGCCGGACGAGAGCCAGGCCAGCGCCGCCCGCGGGGGGACCCGGTGCTCGGGCACTCCCCTGGCCAGCAGTGCCGCGGAGTTGAGTACGAAGAGGACGGCGACCGCCAGGCCCTGGCCGCCGAGGCCCATGGGCCGGATCGTCAGGGCGCCCACGGCGACGACCGCGAGGCTCAGGGCCCACTGCACGCGCGGGTCCTGGCCGGGGACCCGGCCCGGAGCCGGACGCGGGTCCGCCCCCGGGTTCGGGGGCGGGGTGCTCTCGGTGGCGGACACCGGCAGAAGATAGCGCACGCTCAGGCCGTACGGTCGAGGACGGGCGCGGCGGAAGCAGCGGAAGCCGAGGAAGCGGCGTCAGCCACCGCACCGGCCCGGACGCGGCTGCGGACGTAGATCGTCGCCACCCGCGTGACCACCTCGGTGACCGCCATCAGCACGAACGCCGTCACCCAGGCCTGGTCGCCCGTGATGTGGTGGGCGATGCTGAACCGGGCGACGTCGTCGGCGCCGCCGCCGTGCTCGACCCAGACCTGGAAGCCCATGCGGGCGCCCATGCCCAGCACCCAGAGGATCGCCGACACCGCCCCGGCCTTGATCATGAGATGTCCGTCAAGTGCCCGGATCCGGGTGTAGACGCCGCCCGCGATGCCGAGCACGGCGCCCGCACCCGCCAGGGCCGCGATCAGTACGAGGTCGTTGCCCCCGGTCGGGACGGAGTCCAGGTAGGAGTACGCGACGAAGGCCACGATCCCCAGCGGGATCAGGAACGTCTTGCGGTCGAGCCGGCCTTCCCGCAGCTGTCGGAAGACGACCAGAACGAGGGCGATGTCGGTGATCCACTCAGTCGTTGTCATGCCCTCAAGGCTGCTCCGACCAGGCCCGCGACACCTGGACCCACGGGTGGAGCCGGGGGTGGAGATCCACCGCTCCCCCGGTCTCCACCCCCGGCCCGGACCCCCGCCCGACGGACGCCCTGGCCGCCGCTACCGGCTCAGCCGCTGGAACCTCCGTACCGCCAGCGGCAGGAAGATCGCCGTCAGCACCACCGGCCACACCCCCGCCATCAGCAGCGCGTGCTGTTCCACCCACGAGTCGCCGCCGCCGACCGGCGTGCCGAACAGGTCGCGGGCCGCCGCCGCCGTGGACGAGATCGGGTTCCACGCGGCCACCCAGCCCAGCCAGTCGGGCATGAGCTGCGGGGCGACGAAGATGCTGGAGATCATCGTCAACGGGAAGGCCACCGCGAACAGGCCGCCCGCCGCCTCCGGGTTGGGCACCAGGAGGCCGAGCCACACGCCGATCCAGATCAGCGCGAACCGCAGCCACAGCAGCAGTCCGAACGCGGCCAGGAAGCCCCAGCCGCCGTCCGGGCGCCAGCCCATGGCCATCGCCGTGAGCATCATGATGGCCAACTCCGCGCAGGCCACCACCAGATCGGTCACCCCGCGCCCGGCCACCACCGCGGACGACGCCATCGGCATGGAGCGGAACCGGTCGATGACCCCCTTGGTGGAGTCGTACACGACGACGGTCGCGGTGTTGATGAAGCCGAACGCCATGGTCATCACGAACATGCCCGGCATCAGGAAGTCCTTGTAGTCCCCGCCGCCGGGCACCGTCATCGCACTGCCGAAGACATAGCCGTAGAGGAGGACCGACAGGATCGGGAAGCCCAGCTGCCAGGCGATGTTGACGGGCTGGCGCTGGTAGTGGGTCAGGCCGCGGCGGACGATGTTGCCGCAGTCGGCGAGCAGCCAGTAGAGGCGGCCGCGCTCGGGCGGGGCCGTCGCCGGGCCGGTGGCGGGGCCGAGGTCGAGGGCGCTCATGCCGCCACCGCCTCCTTCTTCTCCGTGTGCCGCGCGGGCTCGGCGCTCGTGCGGTGGCCGGTCAGGCGCAGGAACACGTCGTCGAGGCTCGGCCTGCGCAGGCCGATGTCCTCGACGGCGACGCCCTCGTCCTGGAGGGTGCGCGCCACCTCGGTCAGGGCCGACACCCGGTCGGTGACCGGGGCGTGCACGCGCAGCGCCTCGTCCTCCACCTCGGGTTCGCCCTTGCAGACCCGGGCGACGGTCTTCACCACCCGCGGGATCTCGGTCCGGTCGGCGACCACGACCTCGATCCGGTCGCCGCCCACCAGGTTCTTCAGGCCGTCCGGAGTGTCGTCGGCGATGGCCCGGCCCCGGTCGATGACGGTGATGCGGGAGGCGAGCTTGTCGGCCTCCTCCAGGTACTGCGTGGTCAGCAGGACCGTCGTGCCGCTCGCCACCAGCGCCCGGACCGAGTCCCAGACCTCGCCGCGGCTGCGGGGGTCCAGGCCGGTCGTCGGCTCGTCCAGGAACAGGACGGCCGGGGCGAGGATCATCGACGCGGCGAGGTCGAGGCGGCGCCGCATGCCGCCGCTGTACTTGCCCACGCCCCGGTCGGCGGCGTCGGTCAGGTCGAACTGCTCCAGCAGCTCGACCGCGCGGGCCCGGGCCCGCCTGCCGCCCAGGTGGAACAGGCGCCCGAACATCTCCAGGTTCTGCCGGCCGGTGAGCACCTCGTCCACGGCCGCGTACTGGCCGGTGAGGCCGATCCGCGCCCGCACCTCGCGTGCCTGCCGGGCGAGGTCGAGGCCCGCCACCTCGGCCCGTCCCCCGTCCAGCCGGATCAGCGTGGACAGGATGCGCACGGCCGTGGTCTTGCCCGCGCCGTTCGGCCCGAGCAGGCCGTGCACGGTGCCCTCGCGGACGGTGAGGTCGAAGCCGTCCAGGGCGCGTTTGTCGCCGTAGCGCTTCTCCAGGCCCTCCGCCCGTACCGCGTGTCGCTCGCTCATGGGTCCCAGTCCCCCTTCCATTCCCTAACTGAGTACACCGTACCCGATTGCGCGTACGACGTACTCAGTTTTCCGGCGCGGACTTAAACTGACCCCATGGCAAGCGGTACGGAGACCAGCGGCAGCGGCGACATCGGCCGCACCCTCGAACTGTTGTGGGACACCGGCCGACGCCCCAGCCGGGGACCCAGGCCCGGCCTGACGCTGGAGCGGATCGTGGAGGCCGCCGTCGAGGTCGCGGACCGGGACGGTCTGGGCGCGGTCTCGATGCGCCGGATCGCCACCGAGCTGGGCACCGGCACGATGTCCCTGTACCGCTACGTCCCCGGCAAGGGCGAGCTGCTCGACCTGATGCTGGACCGCGTGCAGCGCCCGTCCGAGAACCCGGCCGACCTCGGCGACGGCGGCTGGCGCGCGGCGCTGGAGGGCCTCGGCCACGCCACGCTCGCCCTCTACCGCCGCCACACCTGGCTGCTGGAGGTCAACCAGTCCCGCCCGGTCCTCGGCCCTTCCGCCCTGGACGGCATGGAGAGGGTGCTCGCCCGGATCAAGCCGATGGGCCTGACCGACCCCGAGCTGGTCTCGGTGATCGTCATGATCGACGGGTACGTCGTCGGGGCCGCCCGCACACAGGTGTACGAGCGCGAGGCCGAGCGCGGGTCCGGGCTGACGGACGCGGAGTTCTGGGCGGCCCAGGAGCCGGTGCTGGTGAAGGCCATGACCAGCGGGCGCTACCCCGTGCTCTCCTCCCTCTCCGAGGACGCCTTCGGCACCGGCTTCGACCACTTCGAGTTCGGGCTCCAGCGCATCCTGGACGGGCTGGAGGTGCTGGTGACCTCGCGGCGGGCGGCAGAGGACCCCACCGCGGGGGACGGCTCAGCGGCGCCGGAAGATCCGGCGTAGCCCGAAGAGCGCGGCCAGCGCGACGAGCAGCCCGACCGCCCCCACCTTGAGCGTGTTGCCGCCCGGACCGTCGGAGTCCGCCCCCGAGGCGTGGGATCCGGAACCCGAGCCGCCGCCCGAGTCGCCGCCGGGCACGTCCTCGGCCTTCACGGGGCTGTTGACGCCCTCCATGCCGAGCAGCAGCTTCTTGCCGTCGGTGGTGTAGGTGGCGGACTCGCCCTGCCCCAGGGGGACGCTGATCCGCTCCCCGCGCTTGATCTTCCCGCCGTTCCAGTCGTACCAGATGCCACCGAGGTAGCCGCGCACGGCGAGCTGCTCACCGTCCGGGGAGAACGCGGCGTCCGTGGCCCAGAGGTCGACGGGGACGGTGGGCTTGAAGACGTTGGCGCCGGAGGAGGAGAGCTTGGCCGGGCCCTCGTACAGGTGCCCCCCGTCCTCGTTCTTGTCGATGAGGTAGACCCGCCCGGTCTTGGGGTGGACCACCATCGACTCCGCGTCGCGGGAACCGTCCGTGTACTTCACGACGTACTGCGTCGCCTTGACGGTCTGGTCCTTCAGCTCCGTCGGCTCGGGCAGCTCGTAGATCCACACGTACGGCCAGGTCACGCCGTCGTTGTCGCCGATGTCGCCGACGAAGATCTTGTTGCCGGGCCCGATGGCGATCGCCTCGACGTCGCGGGGCGTGCCGACGCCGGACAGCGCGACGCGGGCGACGGTCTCGCCGGTGGCGCCGTCCACGGCGTAGATGTACGGGCCGGTGTCCTGGTCGTTGTGCGTCCAGTAGATGCCGGGGTGCAGGCGGGACGCGGCGAGGCCGCTGGACTCGGTGATGCGCGGGTCCTTGATCGTGAAACCGTCGCTCCCGGCGGGCCCGTCGTCCGCGTCCGCCGCGGAGGCGGGCACGGCGAACGCACCCACGAGAAGGGCCGAGGCGAGGAGGGCGAAGGGTCGGCGCATGCGCCAAGCCTGCCATCCCGCGCGGGTGTTCACATCGGCGGTCACCCCCTCGCTCACCCTGCGTGGTCGGGCTCACATCGCGCCGACCAGGCCGATCGTCCATCATGAGCGGATGCTCAGGTTCATGTTCGTCGGCGACTCCATGACGATCGGGAGCGCCGGAGAACACACGTGGCGCTACCGGCTGTGGCAGCACCTGCGCGACTCCTGCGGCCGCCCCTTCACCTTCGTCGGCCCGCGCGAGACCCTCCACGACCGGGCGACGGACGCCCCCACCTCGTGCGCCTACGCCGAACCCGGCTTCCCCCGCGCCCACCTGGCCGGCTGGGGCGAGGGCTGGCACCACATGACCCCGCTGGTCGCGGAGACGGTACGGTCCTGCCGCGCGGACGTCCTCCTGGTCTCCCTGGGCCTCATCGACCTCGGCTTCTACACCAACGCCGAGCAGACCGCCGCCAACGTCCGCGCCTTCGTGGCGAACGCGCGCTCGGCGAACCCGCGGGTGCGCGTGGCGGTGATGCCGGTGCTGCACAACATCCGGGTGGACGCCGACGAGACCTTCGCCGGGCAGGTCGCCCACTTCAACGAACTCCTCGCGAAGACCCTCGCCGACCTCGACGACGCGGGCTCCCCGCTGCTGCTCGTCCCGCCGCCGCCCGCGTACGACTTCCACACGGACACCTACGACGGCACCCACCCCAACGAGAGCGGCGAGCACCGGATCGCGGAGGCCTTCGCGACGGCGATGGCCGAGGAGTGGGGGCTCGGCGGGCCCTACTCCCCCGGCCCTTCCCCTTCGTCCCCGTAGGCCGCCCGGATCTCCCGGACCAGGAGGTCGGCACAGGCCCGCACCGCCCGGCCGCTCCAGTTCTCCGTCTCCTGCCCGAGGTAGACGGTGCGCGCGTGGGCCAGCGGCGGCCGGTACGAGGCGGGCAGCCGCCCCAGCGCCCAGTCCGCCGCCGCGTCCTTCGACCGGATGTCACCGGTGACGAGCGTGCTCCAGACGCGGGCGAGGGTGAGCAGGACGTTGCGCGTGTCCGACTCCAGCCCGTCCAGCAGCTCCGGCACCCCGGCGGCGATCGCCCGCCGCAGGTCGCCGTGGGGCACGGGGTCCAGGAGGGTCGCGGGCGGCGGGCCGTACAGCGGGGCGTCGGCGCGCAGCACCATCGTCAGGAGCGGGGCCAGGTCGGGATCGTCCTCCGGCTCCGGGACGGCGCCGCGCTCGTAGGCGTCGCGCAGCCACTCGCCGTACAGGTACTCCCGGCGGGGCGGATACCGCCAGGGCCGGACCTCGTCCCGCACGACGCCGATCAGCTCGACGGGGCGCCCCTCACCACCGGACACGCCGAGCAACTCCCCGGTGAGCCGCTCGCGTTGCCCGTACGTGGTCGGACGTCCCAGGACGACGAGGAGATCGAGGTCGCTGTACGGGTGCAGCCCGCCGAGGGTGGCCGAGCCGTGCGCGTAGACGCCGAGCACGTTGCCGTCCTCGTCGAGGTGACGCCGGACGAGGGCGACGAGGTGATCGGTGCGGTCCCGGTCCCGCTCTGGCATATGCGCGTCCTCCCGTGTCCTGGTCGCCGTGCGTATCGTTGTACCGCGCGGCTGTACTCGTCGTTGAGTCAGCTGGGGAGGAGCGCCACGATGACCGTCCTTGACGACAGGACCGCGATGGCCGAGAGCGACAACACGCGTCGACTCGACGAGATGTTCGAGCGACTCGAGAGGATGCCCGTCCCCGAGGGTTACAAGGTCGAGATCGTCGGGGGGGTCGTCTACATGGCACCACAGCGGGACATCCACTGGCAGACCATCCTCGAGATCCTCTGGACTCTGGAAGATCACTTCGGACGGCGGCAGGCGAGAATCCTCTCGGACGTCCGCATCGACTTCCCCGGCTACGAGAACGGATTCTGTCCGGACGTCGCCAAGATCAAAAGTGGGGCGAAGAAGGACGACAACGGCAAGTGGCGTTACGAGGATGTCGAGTTCGTCGCCGAAGTCATTTCCAGAGGCACGGCGCGGAACGACTACGAAGCCAAGAAGACCGCCTATGCCCTCGCGGAGGTACCGGTCTATCTCATCGCTGACCCCTATGCACGCAGGTGCCGCTTGTTCACCGAGCCCAAGGACGGCATCTACGTGACCGACACCTCCATCGAGTACGGCGGAGTCGTAGACATGACAAACACCCACCTCGGCCTCACTCTCGAGACAGCGGACTTCCCCCGCGACTGAGCACCCCCGCTTGCCTGGAGCGCACTCCAAGTCGTTGGCTTGGGGACCATGAAGTACACGCAGCTCGGACGCACGGGACTCAAGGTCAGCCGGCTCGTCCTCGGCACCATGAACTTCGGTCCGCAGACCGACGAGGCCGACAGTCACGCGATCATGGACGCGGCGCTGGACGCCGGCATCAACCTCTTCGACACCGCCAACGTGTACGGCTGGGGCGAGAACAAGGGCCGTACCGAGGAGATCATCGGCAACTGGTTCGCCAAGGGCGGCGACCGGCGAGACAAGACGGTCATCGCCACCAAGGTGTACGGCAACATGGGCGCCGACGGCGAGGCGTGGCCCAACCACGACAAGCTGTCCGCCGTGAACATCCGGCGGGCGGTGGACGCCAGCCTGAAGCGGCTCCGGACCGACCACATCGACCTCTACCAGTTCCACCACATCGACCGCGCCACCGGCTTCGACGAGATCTGGCAGGCGATCGACACCCTGGTCCAGCAGGGCAAGGTGCTGTACGCCGGGTCCTCGAACTTCCCCGGTTACAAGATCGCGCAGGCCAACGAGACCGCCGCCCGGCGCGGCGGGACCATCGGGCTGGTCAGCGAGCAGTGCCTTTACAACCTGGCCGAGCGCCGCGCCGAGATGGAGGTGATCCCGGCCGCGCAGGAGTACGGCCTGGGCGTCATCCCGTGGTCGCCGCTGCACGGCGGGCTGCTCGGCGGGGTCATCAAGAAGGAGGTCCAGGGCGGTCGCCGGGCCTCCGGACGGGCGGCCGACGCCCTGGCCGACCCGGCGAAGCGGGCGCAGATCCAGGCGTACGAGGATCTGCTCGACAAGCACGGCGTCGAGCCGGGCGAGGCCGCGCTGGCGTGGCTGCTGACCCGGCCCGGCGTGACCGGCCCGATCGTGGGTCCGCGCACCGCCGAGCAGCTCGCGTCGGCCCTGCGGGCCGTGGAGCTGGAGCTGTCGCGGGAGCTGCTGGCCGGGCTCGACGAGGTCTTCCCGGGGCCGGGGCCCTCTCCGGAGGCCTTCGCCTGGTAGCCCGGAGGCCTCCGCCCGGGAGCGGGGTGAGGTGGTGAGCGGGGCGGCGGCCGCCGTACGGGCCGGTCAGCCGAGGGCCGCCGCCAACGCCACCACCACGAGCATCAGCACGAGCACACCGGCCATGATCCGGTTTCGGGTCTTCGGGTCCACGCCCCGAGCCTAACCGGAGGCGCCGAGCGGACTGCGGGCGACCGCCTCGTAGCGGGGCTGCTCGCCCGGCACGCCCGACTCCGGCAGATTGCTGCGGACCAGGGCCAGCTCGGTCACGGTCCAGGTGGGGCCGGTGAAGCCGGCCAGCGCCTCGACGTAGGGGCGGACGTCGAACGCCTGTCTGCTGCGGGCCAGGGTCAGGTGGGGCTTGTAGCGCCGGTGCTCGCCCGTCTCGACGCCCGCCCTGCGCCCCGCGGCCTCCGCCCGGTCGGCCAGCAGCCGCAGCGTCGCCAGGCCGCCCTCCGCGCCCGCCCACAGCGCCCGCCCGCGCCCGAACTGGCCGCCGCCGCGCAGTGCCAGCTCGAAGGGCGCGGTGCGGTGGGCCGCCCGCTCCAGGCGGGCCGCCAGGTCGGGGACGAGTTCGTCGTCGACCTCGCCGTAGAAGGCGAGCGTGAGGTGCCAGCCCGGACGGCCGGTCCAGCGCAGCACGTCGGCGCCGGGCAGCCCGCGCAGTACGGCCACCTCCGCGGCGAGGGCGGCGGTGACGTCCTCGGGCGGCAGTACGGCGGCGAACAGTCTCATGGGGCCAGCCTGGCAGAGCCCCGCCGCCCGGACCCCCGGATTTCCGTCCCTACGCCGCAGGCGCCAGGGCCTCCTGGCGCTCCCGCGGCACGAACCGGACCTGCGGGTGGCCGCGGTGCCAGCCGACCGACAGGCGCAGGTTCCCGACGCGGGCCAGGACCAGGCCGATGACGAGGGCGGCGGTGGCGGCCACCGCGCCGCCCGCGGCGAAGCCGACCCGGGCGCCGTAGGTGTCGGTGACCCAGCCGACGATCGGGGCCCCGACCGGGGAGCCGCCGAGGAAGACCATCATGTACAGGGCCATCACGCGGCCCCGCATGGCCGGGTCGGTGGACATCTGGATGCTGGTGTTGGCGGTGACGTTGACCGTCATGCTGAAGACGCCGATGGGGACCATGAGCAGCGCGAAGAGCCACAGCTCGGGCGCCGTCGAGGCGACGATCTCCAGGGCGCCGAAGCCGAGGGCCGCCGCGATCAGGACGCGCAGCCGGGCGGTGCCGCGCCGGGCGGCGAGCAGGGCGCCGGCCAGCGAGCCGACGGCCATGAGGGTGTTGAAGAGGCTGTACGCCCCGGCGCCCGCGTCGAAGACGTCGTCGGCGAAGGCGGACAGGAAGACCGGGAAGTTGAAGCCGAAGGTGCCGATGAACCCGACCAGGGTGATCGTCCAGATCAGCTCGGGGCGGCCGGCGACGTAGTGCAGACCCTCGCGGAGCTGGCCCTTGCCGCGCGGGGTGCGCTCGACGGTGTGCAGTTCGCGGGCGCGCATCAGCAGCAGGCAGGTGAGCGGCGCGACGAAGGACAGGCCGTTGGCGAGGAACGCCCAGCCGGTGCCCACGCCGGTGATCATCAGACCGGCGACGGCGGGGCCGACCAGGCGGGCGGACTGGAAGTTGGCCGAGTTCATGCTGACCGCGTTCTGCAGCTGGTCGCGGCCGACCAGCTCGGAGACGAAGGTCTGGCGGGCCGGGTTGTCCATGACGGTGGCCAGGCCCATCGCGAAGGCGGCGACGTAGACGTGCCAGACCTGGACGTGTCCGCTCAGGGTGAGGGCGGCGAGGGCGAGCGCGGTCAGGGCCATCGCGGACTGGGTGACGAGCAGCGTGGGCCGCTTGGGCAGGCGGTCGACGAGGACGCCGCCGTAGAGGCCGAAGAGCAGCATCGGCAGGAACTGGAGGGCGGTGGTGATGCCGACGGCGGCCGAGGAGCCGGTGAGGCTGAGCACCAGCCAGTCCTGGGCGATGCGCTGCATCCAGGTGCCGATGTTGGAGACGACCTGGCCCATGAAGAACAGGCGGTAGTTCCTGACTTTCAGGGAGGCGAACATCGACGTCCTGCGCGGGGCGGCGGGGCCCGTCGGACCGTCGGGGGTGGTCGGTTTGTCGTGGCCGTCAGGTGCGGGGGCGGAAGCTGCTCCGGATCCCGTACTCAAAAGGGTTCGCCTCCTCGCGAGAACTGCTTACTTGTGTGCGAGCTTCTCCAGCACGGGGGCGGCGGCGCGCAGTTTCGCCCACTCGTCCTCGTCGAGGCCCTCGACCAGCGTGGCCAGGAACGCGTTCCGCTTGCGGCGGCTCTCCTCGAGCATCACCACGGCCTGCTCGGTCTGCGTCACGACCTTCTGGCGCCGGTCCTCGGGGTGCGGCTCCAGCCTGACCAGGCCCTTGGCCTCGAGCAGCGCCACGATGCGGGTCATCGAGGGCGGCTGGACGTGTTCCTTGCGGGCCAGCTCGCCCGGGGTCGCACTGCCGCAGTTGGACAGGGTGCCCAGCACCGACATCTCGGTGGGGCTGAGCGACTCGTCGACCCGCTGGTGCTTGAGCCGACGGGACAACCGCATCACGGCGGAGCGCAGGGAGTTCACGGCGGCGGCGTCGTCGCCATGCTTGAGGTCCGGCATGTTCCTTAGCGTAACTCATTAGTCTGGCGAAATACCAACGCACGTCCACCCCGGTGCCCGTGACGCCCGCCACTGAAACCCGCAGTTCACCCGTACGAGTGAGTCGTTTCCGGAAATGGAGGCATCACCCGGTCGGCCGGGGCGACCCTCGTGCTCATGGGGACCAGCGTGCTCAGCCTGCGGATAGACGGGGAGCTGCTCGACCGGCTCCGGGACCATGCGGCCAAAAGGGGAATGAGCGTCCAGGACTATGTCGTCCGGACGCTCATTCGCGATGACTTCGACGAGCGGTTCCAGTCCGCCGTGGAGGAGACGGAACGGTTCTACGGGGTGCCGTGACCCCGCGGGATCAGGTCAGGCCCAGGGCCGGCATCAGGTAGTAGAAGGCGAAGACCGCCGACACCACGTGCATCGCCACCGGCACCTCGCGGCCCCGTCCGGCCGCCAGGCGCAGCACCGAGAAGGTGATGAAGCCCATGCCGATGCCGTTGGTGATCGAGTAGGTGAACGGCATCATCAGCATCGTCACGAAGGCCGGGATGGCGACGGTGAAGTCCGACCAGTCGATCTCCCTGATCGAACCGGCCAGGATCAGGAAGCCCACCGCGATCAGCGCCGGGGTCGCCGCCTGGGACGGGACCATGGTGGCGACCGGCGTGAGGAACAGCGCCAGGGCGAACAGCCCGCCCGTGACGACGTTGGCGAAGCCGGTGCGGGCGCCCTCGCCGACACCGGCCGTGGACTCCACGAAGCAGGTGGTGGCGGAGGCGGAGCTGGCACCGCCCACGGCGACCGCGACGCCGTCGACGAACAGGACCTTGTTGATGCCCGGCATCTGGCCCTCGCCGTCGGTCAGCTTCGCCTCGTCGCTGATGCCCATGATCGTGCCCATCGCGTCGAAGAAGCACGACAGCAGCACGGTGAAGACGAACAGCACGCCGGTCAGCACGCCGACCTTCTCGAACCCGCCGAACAGGCTGACCTCGCCGACCAGCCCGAAGTCGGGCGTGGCGACGGGGTTGCCGGGCCACTCGGGGGTGGTCAGGCCCCAGGACGGGATGTCGGTGACGGCGTTGATGATCATCGCGACGCCGGTCATCACCACGATCGAGATGAGGATGGCGCCCGGCGTCTTCCGGACGATCAGCGCGAGGGTCAGCAGCACGCCGAGGACGAAGACCAGGACCGGCCAGCCGTGCAGGTGCCCGCCGGTGCCGAGCTGGGTCGGGACCGTGGTCTGGGCGGCGTCCGGCATCCGGGTGATGAAGCCGGAGTCGACGAGACCGATGATCATGATGAAGAGGCCGATGCCGATGGCGATGGCCTTGCGCAGGCTGTAGGGCACGGCGTTCATCACGCGCTCGCGCAGCCCGGTGGCGACCAGCAGCATGACGACGAAACCGGCCAGCACCACCATGCCCATGGCGTCCGGCCAGGACATCCGCGGGGCGAGCTGGAGCGCGACGACGGAGTTCACGCCGAGACCGGCGGCGAGCGCGATCGGCACGTTGCCGATGACGCCCATCAGGAGCGTGGTGAACGCCGCCGTCAGCGCGGTGGCGGTGACCAGCTGACCGTTGTCGAGCTGGTTGCCGTACATGTCCTTCGCGCTGCCCAGGATGATCGGGTTCAGCACGATGATGTAGGCCATCGCGAAGAAGGTGGCGAAGCCGCCGCGGATCTCGCGGGGCAGGGTGCTGCCGCGCTCGGAGATCTTGAAGTAGCGGTCGAGGCCGTTCTGCGGGGGCCGCCGGTCTTCCGGCGACTCGGGGGACGGGGGGACCTTGGCGGAGGCCGAGGTGGACATGCGGGGACCTCATCACCAACAGGTTCCCCCACGGCCTTGTCGGTGTTCCTATTGGTGTTTTCTACGAATGAAAGCGGTCAGAGACAAACGGGTTCAGTATGAACGTATGAGCCCCTGATCGCTATCTCCGCGCGTAGACCCGCGGAATCACCGTGTGGCGCCGCGCCGTCAACCCGTTCGCACGCTCCTCGTAAGCTGTACGCATGACGAAGTGGACACCCACGCACGAGGCGCCGGAGCCCCTGGAGGGCCCCGTGGTGCCGACCATCGTCGGCGGCACCATCCTCTGGTTCGTCCTCTTCCTGGTGCAGCTGCCCTTCTACGGCTGGTTCGACGACCACGGGCACACCTGGTGGGTGTGGACCTGCCTGGCCGGCGCGGGTCTCGGCCTGATCGGCATCTGGTACGTCCGGGGACGCGACGCCGCGATCAAGCGGGACACGGCCGCCAAGGCGGAGAACTAGTACCAGGGCAGCACACCGCACCCGCCCGTCTCGTACCCAGGTCGGATCTTCGCCGCACTCGATGGGTGAAGCCGTAAATCCGCACGTACCGTCGAATCCATGACGCATCTCGACGCGGACAGACTCGACCCCGGGCATCCCGCGCACGCCGTTGACGCCCCTTCGCCCGGGGCCGGGCTCACGGCCGCCGGGGTCGCCGAGCGGATCGCCCGCGGCCAGGTCAACGACGTACCGGTGCGCAGCAGCCGCTCCCTGGCCGACATCGTCCGCGCCAACGTCTTCACCCGGTTCAACGCGATCATCGGCGTCCTCTGGGTGATCATGCTGTTCGTCGCGCCGATCCAGGACAGCCTGTTCGGCTTCGTGATCCTCGCCAACACCGCCATCGGCATCATCCAGGAGTGGCGGGCGAAGAAGACCCTCGACTCCCTGGCCCTGATCGGCGAGGTCCGGCCGACGGTGCGCCGGGACGGGAAACCCGCCGAGGTCTCCACGTCCGAGATCGTGCTGGACGACGTCATCGAGATCGGCCCCGGCGACAAGGCCGTCGTCGACGGGGTGTGCGTCGAGGCCGACGGGCTGGAGATCGACGAGTCCCTGCTGACCGGCGAGGCCGACCCGGTGGTCAAGCAGCCCGGCGACCAGGTCATGTCGGGCAGCTTCGTGGTCGCGGGCGGCGGCGCCTTCCGGGCCACCAAGGTCGGCCGCGAGGCGTACGCCGCGCAGCTCGCCGAGGAGGCCTCCCGCTTCACACTGGTCCAGTCCGAGCTGCGCTCCGGCATCTCCACGATCCTCAAGTACGTCACGTGGATGATGGTCCCGACCGCGATCGGCCTGATCCTCAGCCAGCTGCTCGCCAAGGACAACGAACTGGACGACTCGATCGCGCGCACCGTCGGCGGCATCGTGCCCATGGTCCCCGAGGGCCTGGTCCTGCTCACCTCCGTCGCCTTCGCGATCGGCGTCGTCCGGCTCGGCCGCAAGCAGTGCCTCGTCCAGGAGCTGCCCGCCATCGAGGGCCTGGCCCGCGTCGACACCGTCTGCCTGGACAAGACCGGCACCCTCACCGAGGGCGGCATGGACGTCACCGACCTGCGGCTGCTCGACGGCGCCGACGGGACGTACGTGCGCACGGTGCTCGGCTCCCTCGGCGCGTCCGACCCGCGCCCCAACGCCTCCCTCCAGGCGATCATCGACACCTAC
Organism: Streptomyces sp. NPDC001599; assembly: GCF_042893535.1. Lineage (NCBI taxonomy): Bacteria > Bacillati > Actinomycetota > Actinomycetes > Kitasatosporales > Streptomycetaceae > Streptomyces > Streptomyces sp. NPDC001599. The sequence continues at coordinate 78,332 of NZ_JBIAVA010000010.1, read as the reverse complement.
CCGGCCGACGGGTCCGCCGGGGCGTGGCGGTCCACGGGGTCGCTGCCCTTCTCCTCCGCCCGCAAGTACAGCGGCGCCACCTTCGACGAGGGCGACGGCGCCTCCAGCACCTGGCTGCTGGGCGCCCCGGACGTGCTGCTGCCCGAGGACGACCCCGCGCTGGCCGAGACCGGCCGGCTCAACGAACAGGGCCTGCGCGTACTGCTGCTCGCCCGCGCCCCCCGCGAACTGGACGACCCCGAGGTCGCCGAGGACGTCGAGCCCACCGCCCTGGTGGTCCTGGAGCAGCGGCTGCGCCCGGACGCCGCCGACACCCTGCGCTACTTCGCCGAGCAGGACGTGCGCGCCAAGGTCATCTCCGGCGACAACGCGGTGTCGGTCGGCGCGGTCGCCGCCAAGCTGGGGCTGTCCGGCGCCACCGTCGACGCGCGCCGGCTCCCCGCCGAGCGGGAGGAGATGGCGGGCGCCCTGGACGAGGGCACGGTGTTCGGACGGGTCACCCCGCAGCAGAAGCGGGACATGGTGGGCGCCCTCCAGTCACGCGGCCACACGGTCGCGATGACCGGCGACGGCGTCAACGACGTCCTCGCGCTCAAGGACGCCGACATCGGCGTGGCGATGGGCTCCGGCTCGGAGGCGACCCGGGCGGTCGCGCAGATCGTGCTGCTGAACAACAGCTTCGCCACACTGCCGTCGGTGGTGGCCGAGGGCCGCCGCGTCATCGGCAACATCACGCGCGTGGCGACCCTGTTCCTGGTCAAGACCGTGTACTCGGTGCTCCTTGCGATCCTCGTGGTCTGCTCGCAGGTCGAGTATCCGTTCCTGCCCCGCCACCTCACCCTGCTCTCCACGCTCACCATCGGCGTGCCCGCCTTCTTCCTGGCCCTCGCCCCCAACAAGGAGCGGGCCAGGCCCCACTTCGTCCGGCGCGTGATGCGGTACGCGATCCCGGGCGGGGTGGTGGCGGGCGCGGCGACCTTCGTGACGTACCTCGTCGCCCGGCAGCACTACACCGGCCCGAACGCGCTGGACGCGGAGACCAGCGCGGCGACGCTGACGCTGTTCCTGATCTCGATGTGGGTGCTGGCGATCATCGCCCGGCCCTACACCTGGTGGCGGGTGCTGCTGGTGGCGGCGATGGGGCTGGGCTTCGTGGTGGTGCTGGCGGTGCCGTGGTTGCAGGACTTCTTCGCGCTGAAGCTGGTGGGGGTGACGATGCCGTGGACTGCCGTCGGCATTGCGGTGGTCGGGGCGGGCGTTCTGGAGTTCGCATGGAGGTGGGTGGACCGGCGGTTCCCGGTGTGACGGTTGCGGGTTCGTTGCCGACTGCTGCGCCGTCGTGGCTGGTCGCGCCCACGCGGCGGAGCCGCAAATCGAACACAGCCCCGCGCCCCTGACGGCGCTGCTCGACCCCCGGTCGAGACGTGCCGTTCCTCAGTCGAACCAGCGGTCCCTGGCCAGTTCCTCCGTGCGTGACTCGTCCTCCAGCAGTGCTGCCACCTCGAAGCGGCGGGGCCACTGGCCGGCCGCCCAGGCGAGGCCGGCGGCCACGCCTTCCAGGGTCGCCGCGTGCAGCACGCCGTCGTCCGTCAGACGCCAGTCGATCTCCACGCCGTCGACGAGCAGTTCCTCGTGCTCCACGTACGACGCCGGGGTCCGCGCCCCGAGCAGCACCCGCACCGGCTCCGGTACGTCGTGCTCGGCGCCCTCGGAGTCGACGCGGCCGGTGACGGACTCGCTCAGCCGCCGCACCTGGAACAGCTCCGCCAGCTCGGCGGCCCGGGCCGGACGGACGGGAAGCAGCGGCACGCCGGTGGTGAAGGGCAGCAGGTCCGGCGAGTCGACCACGACGGCGTCGGCGGCGTCCACCACACGCACCTCGCCGTCGACCACGGCCCGCACCTCGTCCGGCAGCGTGACCTGCTCCGGGTCCAGGTCGGCCAGCGCGCCGTACAGGGCGTGCAGTTGAGCGGCCGTGACGGGGCGGTCGGGGTCGGCGAGGCGGTCCAGGAGTTCGGCAGCGCCGCCGGGCTCGTCGAGGAGCGCGGCGACCGAGGTGCGCACGCCGAGGGCCCGCAGTACCTGCTCGTCCTCGAAGCCGGTCGCGTCGGCCTCCTCGTACAGGCCCCGCAGCAGCGGGTCGCCGCCCGCCGCGCGCAGACCGGCCGGACGGCGTCCGCCGAGCACCGGGTGTCCGCGCAGCCACCACGCGGTGTACGGCCGTACGACCTCGTGGGTGCCGTCGGGCAGCAGGACGCGCACGGGCTGGACCAGCGCGTCGCGCAGCGGCGGGCGGGAGAGCAGGGCGAGGGCCTCGGGCCAGTGGTCGTCGTCCACGAGGTCGAGGTCGCGCACGGCGACGATCTCGGTGGCGACCGGCGGGACGGGGGTGTCCGGGAAGCGGTCGAGGACGTCCTCGCTCCACACGTCCACGGCGTCGAGCAGTCCCGCGTCGTCGGGCTCGGCGAAGTCTCCTTCGCGGGGCTCCAGTTCGTCGGGGTCCAGGACGACGTCGGTGGCGCGGACGAGGGCGAAGGTGACGAGGACGCCGCAGGCGGCCAGCGGCTCGGGGCCCCACTTCTCGGCGAGTTCCGCGTCCACGGCGGCGAGTTCGTCCTCGCGCATGACCCGGGCGAACGGGCCGCCGGGGAAGACGAGTTCGCCCGCCGGGGAGAGTTCGCCGTCCTCGTCGGGCAGGGCGAGGGCGCCCAGCCAGGGCTCGTCGCCGCAGTCGAGTCCGGCATCGCGGACCAGGCCCAGCACGGTGTCGGCCAGTTCCTCGGCGTCGAGGGCGTCCTCCTCCCAGTTGGTCCCGCCCTCGTCGTCCAGGGAGGCGGCGACGGCGGCCCGGACCTGCGGGGTGGTGAGGACGGCGCGCGGGGTGGCGGGGAGGGCGCCGAGCTTCTCCAGGAGCGGGTGCACGGCGTCGGGGTGGGCGACCTTGAGGCCGAGGCGGGTGAGGACCTCCGGGTCGAGGGAGGCGGCCTCCGGGGAGGGCAGCAGCACCTGCCGGGGCCCGATGGTGGTCCGCCCGTCGGCGAGCGGCACCGGCAGCCCGGACAGCCGGTCCGGGTCGACCCCGGCGAGGCTGTCGTAGAGGCCGCGCCACCAGGCGGGCGCCTTCTCCAGGCCCGCCAGCCGGTCGACCGCGTCCGTCAGCGGCACCCGGGCCACGCCCAGGGTGCGCAGTTCGGCGCGGCGTTCCAGACCGGCGGGCAGCAGGGTCGGCAGTACCTCGGCCAGCACCCGCACCGTGTCGGCGCCCGCGCCCTCCACCACCTCGGCGTCGCGCGGCCGCAGGGACTCCGGAAGGTCGTCCTCCGCGTCCCGGCCCTCGGAGGGGAGGGCGGGCGGCAGGAAGGAGGTGCGGGGCAGCCGGTCGAGGATCGCCTGCCGCAGCGCGCCGTCCAGTTCGCCCCGGCCCAGCGCGCCGGGCACCAGGTCGATGAGGCCGGCGGTGACCGGCCGCCAGTCGGCGAGCAGCCCGGCGTAGGCGTCGGCGGCCCGTTCCGTCAGGAAGTCGGTCAGCGGTCCCGGCGCGGTGTGCCGGCGGGTGGAGTCCAGCGGGTAGGAGGCGATGAGCAGGGCGGGCACGCCGAGGGGCTCGTCGCTGGGGGTCGGGGCGTGCACGACGGGGCTGGTGCGGGGGCGGGCGGGGGCGCCGTCGGCGTCGACGGGCACCGCCCAGGTCACGGACCAGTGCGGGCGCAGCCGTTCCTCCACCGGCCGGTCGGCGAGGAGGTCGGGGGTGAGGGGGCCGTGCGCGGCGGTGGTGCGCCAGCGGGTGACACCCTGCCGGGAGTCCTCCACCACGGTCAGGGCGTCCTCGGTGCGGCAGGAGAGCGTGCGCACCTCGTCGCCCGCCTCGATCACGACCTCCGCCAGGCCCGGCAGGGCGAGGAGCAGGGCGTCGTCCACGCCGTGCAGGAGGCGTTCGGCGAGGTCGGCGGCGGCCGTGTCGCGCAGCGGGAGGATGACGGCCGTGTCGTAGGGGCCGGGGGCGGTGCCCTCGGCGGGGAACGGCAGCCGCAACAGCGGTACGTGCCCGTCGCGCCGGCGGATCTCGTCACCCAGGCCGGGGCTGTGCCGGGCGGTGTCGGCGGCCAGGTCGCGGGCCTCGGCCAGGGACCAGCGCACCCCGCCGTGCCGGCCGACCACGGCGGGCTCGTCGGTGACGGCCAGGACGGCGGCGAAGCCGACCCCGAACCGGCCGACCGAGCCGTCCACCGCGTCCCGCTTGGCGGAGGCGCGCAGGGTGGACAGCGACTCGACGCCGGTCGCGTCGAGCGGGGCGCCGGTGTTGGCGGCGACGAGGACGCCGTCGCGCAGGGTGAGCCGGAGCCGGCCGGGCACGCCGACCCGTGCGGCGGCGTCGGCGGCGTTCTGCGCGAGTTCGACGACCAGCCGGTCGCGGTAGCCGCCGAGGACGAGGTCCTCCTCCGCGTTGGCGTCCTCACGGAACCGGGCCGGGCTCGTCGCCCAGGCGTCCAGCACCCCGCGCCGCAGCCGTGCCGTACCGAACGGATCGGCACCTTCGGCGGCAGGCCGTACGAACATGCTCACGGTGACTCTCCTCATCGACGGACCACGAAGGTACCGCCCCGGCCGCCGGCGCACTCGTGACGCCGGCCGGCATCATTCAGCCCGTCCGGCGTTTGAGGACGAGGCCGTCAAGGCCGAAGGGGGGCTGGGGGCGCAGCCCCCGGGACCTCAGCCACCCACGGCGGACCTCAGGAGTGCCCCAGCTCCGCCGACGCCTGGTCCTCGGTCACCGGGACCGACCCCGAGTCGGCTGCGGGCCGCAGCGGGAACGGGTCCACCCGCGTCTCGTCGATCACCGGCGGAGCCACCCGCGGCGGCTTCGGCATGACCGCGGCCTCGGAGTGCCCGCCGCACCCGTAGGCCAGCGACACGACGTGCCCGTCGGCCGGGGAGAACTCGTTGGCGCACACGCCGAAGGCCTGCCCGAGCGAGCCGCCGATGCGGGCGAGGAAGCCGCAGCTGACGCAGGAGGCGGGGGCCGCCTGGGCCATCGCGGTCTTCGGGCCGTAGCCGTCCTCCCAGCGGTCGGCGGCGACGTGCAGGCCGTACCGGGACAGCACCCGGGTGCGGCGCAGGCCCAGCTCCTCGGCGACCGCCGAGATCGTGCCGCGGGCCGGAACGGTCGACAGCTCGGCGGGCGGCCCGGCGGTCACCTCGGCGTCCTCGGCCTCGACCAGGTCGGCCATCTCGTGCGAGACCGCGGAGTTCGGCGGCGGCTCGTCCTCACCGGTCCAGCCGGGCTCCAGGCGCAGGTCCTCCGCGTCGGTGGGCAGCAGGTCGCCGGGGCCCATGTCGCCGGGGCGCAGCCGCTCGCTCCACGGCACCCACTCGGGGGCGAGGAGCGCGTCGGGGCCGGGCAGCAGCACCGCCTCGTCCACCGTGACGATCTTGGCGCGGGAGGCGCGGGCCACCGTCACGGCCCAGCGCCAGCCCCGGTAGCCCATCTCCTTGCAGGCGAAGTAGTGGGTGACGACCCGGTCGCCCTCCGACACCAGGCCCTCGTGCTCGCCGACGACGCCGGGTGCGGCGGCCTCCTCGGCCGCGGCCCGGGCGAGGTCGACGGCCTCGGCGCACAGGCGGTCAGGGGTGCGGCTTCGCGTTGTCGCTGCGCTCACAGGTATCGCTTCTCTCCATACGCCGTCTCACGAGTGCACCGCTGTGTGCGAGGGGCGGACGGAGCGGACCTGTGGACCGCGTCGACGTCCGCGCCCGATCGCGCTCGGGCGCACCTACGTCATCCATTCTGCGGGATGGCCGTAAGGCGCGCGGCCGAGAACGTTCGCCACGGCGCGCTACGCACGCTACCTGCTCATGTGCCCTGGGCCTACACCGACGGGGATTTCGGCGGGGTACGGCCACGCGTTCCCGGGCGGGTCGCACCCGACTCGATCACCGCCATCCGTGCCGTATCGACGCTACAGCCGCCTCCGACGGGGCACTATGACGGGGTGGCAGCCGCACGGACGGAGTTCAAGCGCGGGAGCCGGTGGCGCGGTCCCGGCTCCCGGTTCCGTGCGGTCGGCCGCGCCCTGCGCCTGCCGGTGACCGGTACCGCGCGCGGCATCCGGCGGGCGACGCACGCGCACGGCGCGGGCGAGTCGGGCCTCGGCAAGCTGATCGAGCTGCACGGGGTGAACGGCGCCGGTGACGTCATGATCACCGTCGCGCTCGCCTCCACCGTGTTCTTCTCCGTCCCCACCGACGAGGCACGCGGGCGGGTCGCGCTGTACCTCGCCATCACCATGGCGCCGTTCACGCTGCTCGCGCCGGTGATCGGCCCGCTCCTGGACCGGCTGCCGCACGGCCGCCGCGCGGCGATGGCGACCGCGATGGGCGCCCGCGCGGTGCTCGCGCTGGTGCTGTCCGGCGCGGTCGTCACCGGCGGCATCGAGCTGTACCCGGCCGCGCTCGGCGTACTGGTCGCCTCGAAGGCGTACGGCGTGGTCAGGAGCGCCGTGGTGCCGCGGCTGCTGCCGCCCCGGGTCTCGCTGGTGAAGGCGAACTCGCGGGTCACGCTGTGCGGGCTGCTGGCCACCGGTGCGGCCGCGCCGATCGGTGCGGGCCTCCAGCAGCTGGGGCCGCGGTGGCCGCTGTACGGGGCCTTCGTGATCTTCGTCGCGGGCACCGTGCTGTCGTTCACGCTGCCCCGGAAGGTGGACTCGGCGCGTGGCGAGGACCGGGCGCTGCTCGCCGCGGACGAGGACCACCTGCCGGGACCGCTGCGGGGGCGGGGCAAACGCCCCGGCCTGCGCACGGTGGGCCCGGCCGTGACCCACGCGCTGGCCGCCAACGCCGCCATCCGCTGCCTCACCGGCTTCCTGATCTTCTTCCTGGCGTTCCTGCTGCGGGTGCACCCGATGACCGGCCAGAGCGCTGCGGTGTCGCTGGGGATCGTGGGCGTCGCGGCCGGTGCGGGCAACGCGCTGGGCACCGCCGTCGGGGCGTGGCTGCGGTCCCGGGCGCCGGAGGTGATCATCGTGACGGTGGTGGTGATCGTGCTGGGCGCGGCGGTGGTCGCCGCGGTGTTCTTCAGCGCCTTCCTGGTGGCGTGCCTGGCGGCGGTCGCCGGGTTCGCGCAGGCGCTGGCCAAGCTGTCCCTGGACGCGCTGATCCAGCGGGACGTGCCCGAGCAGGTGCGCACGTCCGCGTTCGCGCGCTCGGAGACGCTGCTCCAGGTCTCCTGGGTGCTCGGCGGCGCGGTCGGCATCGTGCTGCCGCTCAACGGCACGCTGGGCCTGTCGGTGGCCGCCGCGATCATCGCCACCGGGTGGCTGACGACCGTACGGGGGCTGCTCGACTCGGCGCGGCACGGGGGACGGACTCGGCCGAGAGTGGCGTGACCACGCCACGCCGTACCCAGGTGGGGGACGGGGCTCAGGCGCCGTATAGCCTTCCGCCATGACCACGTTGCCCCGCGGCACCGCCGCTATCGGACACCGCGTTGTGCGACGCCGCCGCGCCGTCGCCGCTGCCGGCGCCGTGTCCGCCGGACTTCTCCTGCTGTCGGCCTGTGACGAGCCGACCCCGATCGCGACGATCACGGTCGGCAGTGACTCGGTCAGCTCCGAGGCCACCTGCGGCGGGGAGGGCAAGAACCTTTCCCCCGACGAGATCAACAAGTGCCTGAAGGACAAGGACGCGAAGTCCATCACCGTCGACCAGGACGAGACCGTGCGGTTCGGCGTCGACCCGGACCTCGCCGACAAGCACTGGACGATCCTGATGAACGGTCAGCAGCTCGTCGAGGACAGCGACAAGACCTACCGCACCGTGCCGGGCAGCGTGTTCTTCAACGCCCAGTACGGCGCCCAGGGCGACTCGACGAACGTCGCCGTCGCGGTCCGGGACGGCAAGGACGACAGCCAGAACATCACCGGTGTGTGGGTCTTCGAGCTGAAGAAGGACTGACCGCCCACGTCCTCCGTGCACCTCCTCGTGGCCACCGCGGTCCCCGTCGAACGGGACGCGGTGGCTCGGGCGTTCCCGGCGCCGGGCACCGAGGCGTCCCGCCCGGGGATCGCCCTCCACCGGCTGCCGGGCGGCTGGGACCTGCTGGCCGCCGGGGTGGGCCCGGCCCGCGCCGCCGCCTCCACGGCCGCCGCCCTGACCGCCGCCGCCCTCGACGGCAGGCCCTACGACCTGGTCGTCTCGGCCGGCATCGGCGGCGGCTTCGCGCCCGGGGCGCCCGTCGGCTCACTGGTCGTCGCCGACGCGATCACCGCCGCCGACCTGGGCGCCGAGACCGCCGACGGCTTCCTGCCGGTCACCGACCTCGGCTTCGGCACCGTCACCCACCTCCCGCCGGCCCGCCTGGTCCGCGCCGCCGCCGAGGCGACCGGGGCCCGGCCCGGCACCGTCCTGACCGGGTCCACCGTCACCGGCACCGCGGCCCGCGCCGCACTGCTGCGCGAGCGCCACCCGGGCGCCCTGGCCGAGGCCATGGAGGGCTTCGGCGTCGCCGAGGCCGCCGCCGCGCACGGCGTGCCGGTGCTGGAACTGCGCGCGGTCTCCAACCCGGTCGGACCGCGCGACCGCGCCGCCTGGCGCATCGGCGAGGCGCTCGCGGCCCTGACGGACGCCTTCGGGAAGCTCGCCCCCGTCCTCGAGAGTTGGAAACCGCATGAGCGCTGACACCCTGCACATCGCGTACTCCCCCTGCCCGAACGACACCTTCGTCTTCGACGCCCTCGCCCACGGCCGCGTCCCCGGCGCCCCCGCCCTCGACGTGACCTTCGCGGACATCGACATCACCAACGGCATGGCCGAGCGCGGCGAGTCCGACGTGCTCAAGGTGTCGTACGCCGTGCTGCCCTACGTCCTCGACGACTGGGCCCTGCTGCCCTGCGGCGGCGCGCTGGGCCGGGGCTGCGGCCCGCTGGTGCTGACCCGGGAGGCGGACGCCGACCTGCGCGGGCGCACGGTGGCGGTGCCCAGCGAGACGTCGACGGCCTACCTGCTGTTCCGGCTGTGGGCGGCGGACACCGTTGGAATCAAGAGGGGCGGGCCCGAAGGGCCCACGGCTGAGGGCGGTGGTGGGCGACGGGAGGGCGGGATCGGGGAGATCGTCGTCATGCCGTTCCACGAGATCATGCCGGCCGTGCGGGACGGGAAGGTCGACGCCGGCCTGGTGATCCACGAGGCGCGCTTCACGTACCAGAACTACGGGCTGCACAAGCTCGCCGACATGGGCGAGCACTGGGAGCACACCACCGGGCTGCCGATCCCGCTCGGCGCGATCATCGCGAAGCGCTCGCTGGGCGAGCCGACGCTGACCCGGCTCGCGGACGCGGTGCGCGCCTCGGTCCGCGCGGCCTGGGACGACCCGGAGGCGTCCCGGCCCTACGTCATGGAACACGCGCAGGAGATGGACCCGGCCGTCGCCGACCAGCACATCGGTCTGTACGTCAACGAGTTCACCGCCGACCTCGGCGAGGACGGCTACGCGGCGATCCGGGGCCTGCTGACCCGCGCGGCGGCCGAGGGACTCGTACCGGCCCTCGGCCCGGACGCGCTGGCGTTCCCCTGACCCGGGGGGCGGATCAGACGTCGAGCTGGTCCGCGACCGCGCGGAGCAGCCCGGCGATCTTCTTGCCCGCCGTCTTCTCGGGGTAGCGGCCGCGCTCCAGCATCGGCGTGATGTTCTCCAGGAGGGTCGTCAGGTCCTGCACGATGGAGGCCAGCTCGTCCGGCTTCTTGCGCTGCGCGGCCGCGACCGAGGGGGCCGGGTCGAGCAGGGCGAGGGAGAGGGCCTGGTCGCCGCGCTGTCCGGCGACGACGCCGAACTCGACGCGCTGTCCCGGCTTCAGGCTCTCGACTCCGGCAGGGAGGACCGAGGAATGGACGAAGACGTCACCGCCGTCGTCGCGGGAGAGAAAGCCGAAGCCCTTCTCGCTGTTGAACCACTTGACCTTGCCGGTAGGCACGTCTGTCCTCGTCCTCGTACTCGTCGGAAACTGCTCGGAAATATGCTCGGAAACGGCTCTTGATAGCACTTGGGCGGGTCGTCCTGACCCGCCGGTACCAAGGCTAATGGTCTTCAGACGGGTGACAAGACGTCCCCCGGCTGTTCTCCAGGCCTGGGAACTACCCTGGTCGGGTGCGTGAACAAACCCAAACGAATTCCGCCGCGCCCGGCGACCGGCTGATCCGCGCCGGCGCGATCGTCTTCTTCGTCGGCGCCCTTGCCACTCTGGTCACGGTGGCCCCGCTGCTGCTGGGCACGACACCGTTTCCCACCTACATGTTCGGGCTGAGCATGCTGATGGGAGTGGGCTTCCTGGTCGCCGGTGCCGGGGTGCTCCGGTCGATCGCCGCCGGGCGGCGTCAGGCGCGGGCCGCGTCGAGCCCCTCGGCGTCGCCCTCGCCGTCCCGGTAGGCGGCGAGCCACTCCGGGAACGCGGTGAGGTCGGCGAGGACCACGTCCGCTCCCGCCGCGCGCAACTCCTCGGCGTCGCACGGTCCGCTGGCCACGGCCACGGAGTGGGCACCGGCGGCGCGGGCTCCGCGTACGTCGCCGACGTGGTCGCCGACGTAGACGTCCGCGTCGTGCTCGCGCAGCGCGACGGCCTTCTGCTCGGCCCACAGGCCGCCGATCACGGCGTCCGGCTCGATGCCGAGGTGGGCCAGGTGCAGCTTCGCGTTCGGCTCGTACTTCGCGGTGACGACGATCGCCCGGCCGCCCGCCTCGCGCACGGCGGCGACGGCCTCGCGGGCACCGGGCAGCGCGAGCGTCGGCTCGATCGCGTACACCGGGTAGATCTCCCGGTACAGGTCGGCTACGGCCTCGATCTCCCCGGCCGGGAACCAGTTCGCCAGCTCCTCGGCCAGCGGCGGCCCGAGCCGGGTGACGGCCAGGTCGGCGTCCACGTACGCCCCCGTGCGCGCGCTCAGCTCGAGGTAGCAGACGCGGATGCCGGGCCGCGAGTCGATCAGCGTCATGTCGAGGTCGAAACCGACGGTGGGCGCGGGGCGGGTCGTGGAGGCCATGGCTCCCATTGTGCCGGGCCCGCGACGACGGCCTGCGGGCACCCGGGGCGGCCGGGGCGAATCGGCCGCACACTGCGGACGCGGAGGCGCCGACCCCGGTCCCCGGCGTCCGCGGATCGGTCCGGCCGCGGATCGGGGCGGGCCCCGGGGCGGGCGCCTTGTCACGCCCGCCGTGTCCTGCACCGCGTTGCCGCAGCACTGGGCGGATCCCTCGCGGTCAGCCGTGGGGGCGGCGGGAGCGCCAGAGGAGATAGAGGGCGGTGGCCACGGCTGCGGTGCGCAGGACCCAGGGCCAGGTCTCGGCGATCGCGTCGTTCATGTGGCCCTCCGCGACCGGGTCGCCCCAGCGGCCCTCGGTGCGGCCCCACAGCCAGACGACGCCCGCGGCGGCGACCGTGCCGGGCAGGCCCAGGACGGCCCACTTCGACTGGGCCGGGGTGAGCCGGCGGGAGAGGTAGGCGATCAGCCAGCCCAGGCCGAGGGGGACCAGGCTGCCCAGCACGGCGCCGACGATCAGGAGGGCCGCGGCGAGCAGCAGGAGCGGGTTGTTCCAGCCGCCCTCGGGCCACAGGCGGGGCAGGCGGCGGGCCTCCCGCTTTCCGGCGGCCACGGCGGCCGGCTCCTCGGCCTCCTCCGCCACGGGGGTCTTCGGTACGGCGGTCTCCGTCTTCCGCGCCTCGTCCTCCAGGGCCGGCGGCTTCCTGAGCAGCTCCGGGATCTCGACGCCGCCGACGAACCCGGGCACGCTGTCGCCGAGGCCCCCGCCGGCGAAGGGGCCGTCGTCGACCCGCCACCAGTCCGGCTGCCCGTCGCCGACGTCCCCCAGTTCCCGCGCGCTCGCCAGGTGGGGCGGGGAGGCGGCAGGCGGCGCTGCGGGGGGTTCGGGTGCGGGGCTCCGGCGGCCCTTGCGCCGCCCGGTGTCGCGAGGCTCGGGGTCCCGCTGTTCGGGCACCGCCGTGGGGGCCGGGGCCTGGTCGCGTCCGCCGCTGGTGCCGCCGGCCGCGGTGACGATGTCGTCGGGGTCGCCGAGCCGGTCCAGGATGCGGCGGACGGCGGCGGGGCTGTCCACGGTGGTCTTCGCCCGGTGCCGGTCGATCTCGTTGCGCAGCTCCGACACCAGCCGCATCCGGGTGGCCGACGGCAGCTGCCGCTGCTGGGCCACGTCGCCGACGCGGCTCAGATACTCGAAGACGACCTGGTCGCTCTCGATCCCCACGTTCCCCTCCGGGGCGGTGCGTTGTGGTGTGCCGTCGTGCCCTGTCGTACCCCGTCGGACGAAGGTACCGAATCCTCCCCGCCCGGCCGACGGCACCGCACCGGCGCACGCGCACCCCCGCCGTCCGACCCACCCGCTAACGTGGACCGGATGAGCACCGAGGAGAAGTCCGCGGCCCCCCGGTCCCTCGCGGAGGCGCTCCGCGTGCGGGACGACGTCTCGCTGGCCGCCCTCCTGCGCAGCCGTCCCGACCTCATCACCCCCGTGCCGACCGACCTCACCCAGCTCGCCACCCGCGCCGGGACCCGCGCCTCGGTCGTGCGGGCGCTGGAGCGTCTCGACCGGTTCGCGCTCCAGACGGCCGAGGCGCTGGCCGTGGCGCCGGACCCGGCGTCGTACGGCGAGCTGCTCGCCCTGATGGCCGGTGACGAGCAGGACCCGGCCGTCGCCGCCGCGCTGCCCCGGGCCGCCGCCCTGCTGCGCGAACAGGCGCTGGTGTGGGGCGCCGACGACCGGCTGCGGCTGGTGCGCACCGCCCGTGAGCTGCTCGCGCCCTCCCCGCAGCATCCGTCCCCGACGGGGCTCGGCCCGACCGTGCGGGAGGCGACGGCGGGCATGTCTCCGGGCCGGATCCAGGAGATCCTCGCCGCCGTCGGCCTGCCCTCGACCCACGACTCGGTGTCCGCCGTGTCCGCGCTCGGCGGCCTGTTCGCCGACCGGCGGCGGATGGCCGCGCTCCTGGCCGAACTGCCCTGGGAGTCCCGGGAGGTGCTGGACCGGCTGGTGTGGGGGCCGCCGTACGGCCAGGTCACCCACGACCCGGCCGCCCACCTGCGCGCGCTCCTCGACCGCGGTCTGCTGCTGCCGACCGCGCCCGGCACGGTCGTACTCCCCCGGGAGGTCGCCCTGCACCTGCGCGCGGGCCGGGCGCACCGCGCGCCCGAGCCGGTGCCACCGCAGGTGGAGGCGGCCGCCACACACCGTCCACAGGTTGTGGACGCCACCGCGGCCGGCCAGGCGCTGGCGGCGCTGGCGACCGTCGACGAGCTGCTGAAGGAGTGGGACGAGGGCGGCCCGACGGTGCTGCGGGCCGGCGGTCTGAGCGTGCGCGACCTGAAGCGGACCGCCGTCGCCCTGGACGTGCCCGAGCCGGTCGCCGCGTTCTGGGTCGAACTGGCCTACGGCGCCGGTCTGATCGCCTCCGACGGCGAGGCCGAGGAACGGTACGCGGCGACCCCGGCGTACGACGAGTGGCGCGAGCTGCCGCCCGCCGAGCGCTGGGCGCGGCTGGCGGGGACGTGGCTGACCGCGACCCGGACGCCGGGCGTGGTCGGCGGGCGGGACGCGAAGGACCGCACGCTGTCGGCGCTGGGCCCGAACTTGGACCGTTCGGCGGCGCCGGAGGTGCGGCACCGGGTGCTGGCCCTGCTGGCGGGGCTGCCGGAGGGCGCCTCGCCGGTCGAGGAGTCGCTGCTGGCCCGGCTGCGCTGGGAGCGCCCGCTGCGCGGCCCCCAGCGGGAGCAGCGGGAGCAGCGGGAGCAGCGCGAGCAGCGCGAGCCGGGGAAGGCGCGGGACGACGATCTGCGCAGCCGCATCGCCCGGTGGACGCTGTCCGAGGCCGAGCTGCTGGGCGTCACCGGCCGCGGCGCGCTGGCCGCACCGGGACGGGCCCTGATCGGCGCGCCCGAGGCGCCCCGTCCGGCGGCGGAGGAGACGGGGGAACCCGAGGGTCCGGGCGACAAACTCCCCGTCCACCACCACCGCACGCCCCCCGTGACCGCTCCCCCGACCCCCGCAGAGCGGGCCGCGGCCACCGCGACCGCCGCTCGGCTGCTGGCACCGCTCTTCCCCGAACCGCTGGACCACGTGCTGCTCCAGGCCGACCTGACGGCGGTGGCGCCGGGGCCGCTGGAGCGCGGGCTGGCCGACGTGCTGGGCGTGCTCGCGGACGTCGAGTCCAAGGGCGGGGCGACCGTCTACCGGTTCACGCCGGGCTCGGTGCGCCGTGCGCTGGACGCCGGACGGAGCGCCGCCGACCTGCACACGTTCCTCGCCCGGCACTCCCGTACGCCGGTGCCGCAGCCCCTGACGTACCTGATCGACGACGTGGCCCGGCGGCACGGGCGGCTGCGGGTGGGCGCGGCCTCGGCGTACGTGCGCTGCGACGACGACGCGACGCTGGACGAGATCCTCGCCGACAAGCGGGCCGCCGGTCTGGGCCTGCGCCGCCTGGCGCCCACGGTGCTGGCCGCGCAGGCCGACCCGGCGGCGCTGCTCGACGGGCTGCGCGCCCTCGGGTTCGCGCCGGCCGCCGAGTCCGCCGCGGGCGACGTGCTGATCGCCCGCGCGGACTCGCACCGCACCCCGCCCCGGGCGGCGCCCGAGCCGGTCCCGGACGGTCCGCCGGCGCCCGACGACACACTGCTGACGGCGGCGATCCGGGCCGTGCGCGCCGGTGACCTGGCCTCCACGGCCCCGCGCAAGCCCGGCCCCGGGGACGGCGAGGACGGCGGCGGGGGCGGCGCGCCGAGTGGCACGCTGCCCCGCACCGGCGCCGCCGAGACGCTGGCCACCATGCAGGCGGCTGTCCTGACCGGCGAGGCGCTGTGGATCGGCTACGTGAACGCCGAGGGCGCCGCCAGCCAGCGCGTGATCGCGCCGATCCGGGTCGAGGGCGGCTTCGTCACGGCGTACGACCACACGGCGGACGAGGTGCGCACCTATCCGCTGCACCGGATCACGGGCGTGGCGGAGCTGGCCGACGACGCGGGCTGACGCGCTGACGGGGCGTCCTCGCCAGACGGTGCCGCTCTTTCGGGTGTACGGCGTGATCCATGCACGCCACGCCGGGTGATTCGCACCTGAGAGGGAGCTTTTTTCATAAACCGCATCGAGCCGGTGGTGCTCGGGCAGCCACCGGTTGTCCTGCACCGAAGCGAAAGGAAGAGCCCGATGCGCACTGCAGTTCGCCGTCTCGCCACCGTTCTGGCCTCCACCGCGACCCTGGTCGCCGCGTTCGCCGCGGAGGCCGCCGCGGTCGGCATCGACCTCGGCGGAGGCCTCACCCTCTGACCGTCCGCCTCAGCGATCCCTCAGCGTTTACTCGGCGGGCCGGGCCCCGGTCCCCCGGCCCGGCCCGCCGTCCCCTCCTCGAAAGGTCCGCCGTGCCCGACAAGATCCCCGCCGACCCCGTTCGCTCCGCCGCCCGGTCCGCCGTCGCCGTCTCCGTCGCCGCCCTGATCACCGCCGCGGCGCTGTTCGGCGCTCTCGCCCCGAAGGCCGCCGCGCTGGAGGGCCCGCTCATCAACAACATCAATATCGCTCTCCACTAGGCCCGGCTCCGCGATCAGGCACACTTGACGTTTGGCCGAGCCGTCGTCCGGCCGTACGCACGCGAAAGGGTGCCGCCCGTGAATGGTCCGCTGATCGTCCAGTCCGACAAGACCCTGCTCCTCGAAGTCGACCACGAGCAGGCCGGCGACTGCCGTCGGGCCATCGCGCCGTTCGCGGAACTGGAGCGGGCGCCGGAGCACATCCACACCTACCGGGTGACCCCGCTGGGCCTGTGGAACGCGCGGGCGGCGGGCCATGACGCCGAGCAGGTCGTGGACGCGCTCGTCGAGTACAGCCGCTACCCGGTGCCGCACGCGCTGCTGGTCGACATCGCCGAGACGATGGACCGCTACGGCCGCCTCACCCTCTCCAAGCACCCGGCGCACGGGCTGGTCCTGACGACCACCGACCGGCCGGTGCTGGAGGAGGTGCTGAAGTCGAAGCGGATCGCGCCGCTGGTCGGCAACCGCATCGACGCCGACACGGTGGCGGTGCACCCCTCCGAGCGCGGGCAGATCAAGCAGACGCTGCTCAAGCTGGGCTGGCCCGCCGAGGACCTCGCCGGGTACGTCGACGGCGAGGCGCACCCGATCGAGCTGGCCGAGGACGGCTGGGCGCTGCGTCCGTACCAGAAGCAGGCGGTGGAGAACTTCTGGCACGGCGGCAGCGGCGTCGTC
Organism: Streptomyces sp. NPDC001599; assembly: GCF_042893535.1. Lineage (NCBI taxonomy): Bacteria > Bacillati > Actinomycetota > Actinomycetes > Kitasatosporales > Streptomycetaceae > Streptomyces > Streptomyces sp. NPDC001599. The sequence goes on along the minus strand of NZ_JBIAVA010000010.1, from coordinate 62,078 downwards.
GTGCTCCCCTGCGGCGCGGGCAAGACGCTGGTCGGGGCGGGCGCGATGGCGCAGGCCAGGTCGACGACGCTGATCCTGGTCACCAACACCGTCTCCGCCCGGCAGTGGAAGCACGAGCTGGTCAAGCGCACCTCGCTGACCGAGGACGAGATCGGCGAGTACAGCGGCACCCGCAAGGAGATCCGGCCGGTCACCATCGCCACGTACCAGGTGCTGACGACCCGCCGGAAGGGCGTCTACCCGCACCTGGAGCTGTTCGACTCCCGGGACTGGGGGCTGATCGTCTACGACGAGGTGCATCTGCTGCCCGCGCCGGTCTTCAAGTTCACCGCCGACCTCCAGGCCCGGCGCCGCCTCGGCCTGACCGCGACCCTCGTGCGCGAGGACGGCCGCGAGTCGGACGTGTTCTCCCTCATCGGGCCGAAGCGCTTCGACGCGCCGTGGAAGGAGATCGAGGCACAGGGCTACATCGCGCCCGCCGACTGCGTCGAGGTCCGGGTCAATCTCACCGACTCCGAGCGGCTCGCGTACGCCACCGCCGAGACGGAGGAGAAGTACCGCTTCTGCGCGACGACCGACACCAAGCGCAAGGTGACGGAGGCGATCGTGCGGCGGTTCGCCGGGCAGCAGATCCTCGTCATCGGCCAGTACATCGACCAGCTCGACGAGCTGGGCGAGCACCTGGGGGCGCCGGTCATCAAGGGCGAGACGTCCAACGCCCAGCGGGAGAAGCTCTTCGAGTCCTTCCGGCAGGGCGAGATCAGCGTGCTGGTCGTCTCGAAGGTCGCGAACTTCTCGATCGATTTGCCGGAGGCGACGGTCGCCATCCAGGTGTCGGGCACCTTCGGCTCGCGGCAGGAGGAGGCCCAGCGCCTCGGCCGGGTGCTGCGGCCGAAGGCCGACGGCCACCAGGCGCACTTCTACTCGGTCGTCGCCCGCGACACCCTCGACCAGGACTTCGCCGCCCACCGCCAGCGCTTCCTGGCGGAACAGGGCTACGCCTACCGGATCATGGACGCGGACGAGGTCCTCGGCTGACGCTCAGCGGCGGCGGACGCCGGCCTCCTCGCCGTACTCGCCGAGGACGACCACGTCGAAGGCGGCGCCCGCGAACACCCTGACGGCGCGCAGGGTGTCACCGAGCCGGTGCCGGTGGCTGCCGGCCACGGGCGTGGCACCGGACGCACGGCCCGGTGCCGGGGCGGGGGAGATGGTTGCTGCGCTCATGTCTCCATGGTGCGACTGCCGCCCCCCGACCGGCATCGGTCTGTGGACCCAATCCCCGTACGCCTCCGCTACGACCCTGGAGGGAGCGCATCCCCCGGCGCGGATGACGTGATCCCCTAGGGGTCGGCCACGGGGCGGAGAAAAACGGTTGGCCCGCGCCACCTCCGCTCCCCTAGAATCTCCGCTCTTGCCCGCCTCCCCACGGAAGGCCGCCGTCCGGACGGAAACCGGTCGGTTCGTCGCGCGCCGACGGCGCGCCCACCACACCGCAGGTCATCCGGAGGCACCCCCTTGTCCACGCCCGTCCACGACGACCCTCTCTCCAGGGAACGCTCCCACCTCGCCGCGTCCCGCTCCGCGCTGCGCGCCATGCGCGAGGACGTCGAGTCCCTCGACATCACCGACGTGACCGCGAACTGGGTCAACGCCGCCGTCCTGGAGAGCCAGATCGAGCAGCGCATCAAGGCGCTCGCCGACCTCAGCGAGACCCCGCTCTTCTTCGGGCGGCTCGACTACCTGCACGCCCCGGGCGCCGAGCAGGCGGAGGGCGGAGAGGGCGAGCGCTTCTACGTCGGGCGGCGGCACGTGCACGACGCGGACGGCGACCCGATGGTGATCGACTGGCGCGCGCCGGTCTCCCAGCCGTTCTACCGGGCGTCGAAGAAGGACCCGCAGGACGTCTCGCTGCGCCGCCGCTTCGGCTACACCGGCGGGGACCTGACCGCGTACGAGGACGAGCACCTGCTCGACCCGGCCGAGGCGGCGACCACCAGCAGGCTGCTCCAGCAGGAGATCGAGCGGCCCCGCGTCGGACCGATGCGGGACATCGTGGCGACCATCCAGCCCGAGCAGGACGAGATCGTGCGCGCCGGGCTGGCCGGCTCGGTCTGCGTGCAGGGCGGCCCCGGCACCGGCAAGACCGCCGTCGGCCTGCACCGGGTGGCCTACCTGCTGTACGCGCACCGCGAGCGCCTGGCCCGCACCGGCACGCTGGTCATCGGCCCGAACCGGTCCTTCCTGCACTACATCGAACAGGTGCTGCCGGCGCTCGGCGAGCTGACGGTGCGCCAGGCCACCGTCGACGACCTGGTCGCCCACGTCGAGGTGCGCGGCGCGGACGAGGCGACGACGGCGGTGATCAAGGGCGACGCGCGGATGGCGGAGGTGCTGCGCCGGGCCCTCTACTCCCACGTCACCCCGCCCACCGAGGGCGTCGTGGTGGTGCGCGGCTCGCGCCGCTGGCGGGTGCCGGTGTACGAGGTGGAGGAGATCGTCCGCGAGCTGCTCGCCCGCGACATCCGCTACGGCGCCGCCCGCGAGGCGCTGCCGCAGCGGATCGCGCACGCCGTACTGGTGCAGATGGAGCGGGCGGGCGAGGCGCCGGACGACCGGGTGCAGAACGCGGTGGCGCGCAATACGGCCGTGAAGGCACTGGTGAAGTCTGTCTGGCCGCAGGTCGACCCGGCCAAGCTGGTGCTGCGGCTCCTCGCCGACGCGGACTTCCTCGCCGAGCACGCCGAGGGGATCCTCACCGAGGAGGAGCAGAAGGCGGTGCTGTGGGTGAAGCCGGCCCGCTCGGTGAAGTCGGCCAGGTGGTCACCGGCCGACGCCGTGCTGATCGACGAGGCGACCGACCTGATCGAGCGCACCCACTCGCTCGGGCACGTGGTCCTCGACGAGGCGCAGGACCTCTCCCCCATGCAGTACCGCGCGGTGGGCCGGCGCTGCACCACCGGTTCGGCGACCGTCCTGGGCGACCTGGCGCAGGGCACCACGCCGTGGGCGACCCGGAGCTGGGCTGAGGCGCTGGGGCACCTGGGCAAGGGCGAGGCGGTGGTCGAGGAGCTGACGGCCGGTTTCCGTGTGCCGACGGACGTCATCGCGTACGCCTCCCGGCTGCTGCCGCACATCGCGCCGGGGCTGACGCCGGTCGCGTCGATCCGCGAGAACCCGGGCTTCTTCGACATCCGTACGGCCCCGGACGGGACGGCCGACGTGGTGGCGGCCTGCCGTGAGCTGCTGGAACGGGAGGGCTCGGTCGGCCTGATCGCCGCCGACGCGCGGGTGCCGGAGCTGGCGGCGGCCCTGGCGGCGGCCGGGATCGGCCACGTCGGCCCCGGCGAGGAGACCACCCACGCCACCCGCCTGACCCTGGTCCCGGCCTCACTGGCCAAGGGCCTGGAGTACGACTACGTGGTCCTGGACGAGCCGCAGGCGGTGGTCGACGGCGAGCCGGACGAACGGACGGGGCTGCGCCGCCTGTACGTGACCCTGACCCGAGCGGTCTCGGGCCTCGTCGTAACCCACGCGACGGAGCTGCCGCCGCAACTGGCCTGACCCCTTGACTGCGAGCAGCCACCGCCGCCCCGCAACTGCGAGCAGCCACTGCCGCCCCGCAGCCGCAAGCACACGCCGCCGCCCCATAGCCGCAAGCAGTCGCCGCCGCCCCGTAGCTGCGGGCAGTCGTGCCGCTGGGGCGGCACGGGTGGGCGCAGCGGCACCCCGCCAACGCGGGCAAGTGACGCCTACCCCCCGCGAGCACCAGCGCAGGCTCACGGGACCAGCCACACGCTCAGTGTCCGAGCACCCGCCGCCACTGAGAAACCGCGTCCGCCGACACCGGCCCCGCCCACCCCGCGGGCCGCGCCGCGCCGCCGATGTGGAAGCCGTCGATCCCCGCGTCCAGCAGCCCCGGCACGTGGTCGAGCCGCAGGCCGCCGCCGACCAGCAGCTGCTGCTCGTACCCCGGGTCACCGCGCCGCCGCGCCTCCGCGAGCAGCACGTTCAGGCCGTCGTCCACGCCCCCGGCCGCCCCGGCCGTCAGGTACGTGTCCAGGCCCGGGAAGTCCGCGAGCTGCTTGCGCAGCGCGTCCCGGTTCGCGGCCCGGTCGATCGCGCGGTGGAACGTCCACCGGCACCCGTCCAGCACCTCGGCGATCCGCTCCACCGCCCCGAGGTCCACATCGCCCTGCGCGTCGAGGAACCCCAGCACGAACTGCGTGGCCCCGGCCTCCCGCAGCTCACCGGCGACGCGGGTCAACCGCTCGACGTCACCGGCGGCGAACCCGTCCGCGAGCCGCAGCATCACCCGTACGTCGATGTCGACGGCGGCACGGATCGCGGCGACGGTCGCGGCCGACGGGGTGAGGCCGTCGGCCGCCATGTCGGTGACCAGTTCGAGGCGATCCGCGCCTCCGGCCTGGGCGGCGACCGCGTCCTCGGCGTCGAGGGCGATCACCTCCAGGACTGCACGCTTGCTCATGGGACCCCATTCGTCGGCCTGCTACAGGTCTAGTCCAATCCAAGACTACGCCCCGACGGCAGGCCGGCGTGCCCGCGCCGCCCCGCTCAGTCGCCGAAGATGTTCAGCTCCGCCGCCTCGACCCCGGCCAGCTCGTACGCCGCCGCGCCGTTCACACCGCCCGTGCCGTCCGCGCCGTCCAGCGGGCGGCCCGCGTAGAGCCGTACGAGGGTGGCGGCGTCGCCGATGTACCGGCCCGGCGGACGCTCACCGCTGGCCTCGCCCAGTTTCAGGGGTTCGTCGAGGTCGTCCAGGTCGGCGTGGAGCGGCAGGTGGCCGCGCGCCCGGGTGACCGCACCGAGCAGCGCGAGCGCCTCCGGCAGTCCGCGCCCCGCGTACGCGCCCGGCTCGCCGAAGGCCACCCGTACGTCACCGGCGTGCACCCACTCGCCCAGTGCCACGGCGTCCAGCCTGCCGTCCGACCGGGCGATCACCGCTCCGGCCTCGGTCATGCCGCGCTCCAGTTCGTCGACGATCCGGGCGTTGCTCCAGTCGGCGCGTTCGGCGATGTCGCGGTCGTTGGACTCGGGTGAGAAGACACCCTTCTCGAAGCGTTTCTCCACCACCCGGATCAGGGCGCTGGAGCAGTGCGCCAGCACGTCGCGCACCGTCCAGCCCGGACACGCGACCACCGGCAGCGCGAAGTCCGCGTCCGCGCGGGAGCGCAGCAGGGGCACCAGTTCGTCGCGTTCGAGGATCAGCAGCCGGCCGGGCAGCTCGGGGTCGCGTACGTCGTGCAGGTCTGCGGGAGTCGTCATGGACTCCACGTTAGGGGCCGAGCAGGTCCTTCAGTTCGGCCTCGAAGAGAAGAGCGGGGTCGAAGCCCATGCCGGTGAACTGCCCGGCGAGTTCCAGGGACAGGACGCCGTGCAGCCGGGACCAGAAGGACAGGGCCCGGTGGAGGGCGGCGGAGGGCGCCGGACGGTCGCCCGCCCACTGCCGGTGGGATTCGAGGTGGGTGTCGAACGCCGCGTCGGTGTCCTGCGGCGACGGCAGCGCGGCACAGGCGTCGACGATGACCGCCATGGTCTCGGCGGCGATCTCGGTGATGTCGTCGGGCGCCCGGTAGCCGGGGACGGGGGTGCCGAAGATGAGGAAGTAGCGCTGCGGGTCGTCCAGGGCCCAGGCGCGCAGGGCGTGCGCGAGACCGGCCAGGTCGGCACCGGCCTCGGCGGCCGCCCGGAAGGTGTCGGCCTGGCTGCGGTAGGCGTCTCGGATGAGTTCGGTGATCAGCTCGTCGCGGCCGTCGAAGTAGCGGTAGAGCGCGGGTCCGCTCATACCCATCCGCTTGGCGATCGCGTTGAGGGAGAGTGCGGAGGCACCCGCCGTGGCGATCTGCTCCCACGCGTGTTCCTTGATCTCCGCGCGCACCTGGGTGCGGTACCGCTCGCGCGGGGTGCTGGTGCGCGCCTCCGGCATGGTCCGCCCGCCGCCTTTCGAGTTCCGCCCGGCCACCCGCCGGGAACGAGGGCACTTTGGTTAGAAGCTATCACGAACATTATCTGGAAGAATGCGGCCATGGCCGACCTCGACGCCCTGCGCTCCCGCTTCGCCCGCGCCCTGGCGGGAACCGCCGCCCACGGCCCCGACCCCGCGCCGTACGCCGACGATCTGCTCGCCCGCTGGCAGGAGCCCCAGCGGCGCTACCACACCCTGGCGCACCTCACGGCGGTCCTGGACCACGTCGACGTACTGGCGGAGCACGCCGACGACGTGGACGTCGTACGCCTCGCCGCGTGGTTCCACGACGCCGTCTACCGGCCCGACCGGTCCGAGAACGAGGAGCGCTCGGCCCGGCTCGCCGAGCGCGCCCTGCCCGAGGCCGGGGTTCCGGCGGCGAAGACCGCCGAGGTGGCCCGGCTGGTGCGGCTCACCGTCACGCACGCCCCGGCCGGCGACGACCGCGACGGGCAGGTGCTGTGCGACGCGGACCTGGCGATCCTGGCCTCGCCGCCGTCGGCGTACGCGGCGTACACGGCGGCCGTGCGCGAGGAGTACCACTTCGTGCCGAACGAGGCCTTCCGCGAGGGCCGGGCCGCGATCCTGCGCCAACTCCTCGACCTGCCCAGCCTGTTCCACACCCCGCACGGACGGCGGGAGTGGGAGGCGACCGCCCGCCACAACCTCACCGGCGAGCTGGAAATGCTGTCGCTCCCGGACACCCCGGACGTCTAGCCTGCCCGACATGCGGACACTGGGCGGGGAACAGGTGCAAGAGGCCGTGGCGGGCGCCGTCGCGCTGCTGCGCACGGCGACGGACCGGGACTGGCGCGCGACACGGGCCGGACGGCTCGACTGGGACTGCCGGTACACGGCGGAGCACGTCGCGAGCGATCTCATCGCCTACGCCGGGCAGCTCGCCGGGCGCGCCACCGAGGCGTACGTGCCGTACATGATCACCCTGGACGGCAGGGAAGACGGATTGGATCCCGCCGACAACGAGGGCGTCCTCCAGGTCATCGAGACGACCGGCGCGCTGCTCGCCGCCGCCGTCCGCACCACCCCGCGCGAGGTCCGGGCCTTCCACCCGTCCCCCTTCCGCAGCGCGGACCGCGAGGGCTTCGCCGCGATGGGGATCACCGAGGTGTTCCTGCACACGCACGACATCGCCGAAGGTCTCGGGCTGACCTACGAACCGCCCGCCGAGCGGTGCGCGGACCTCCTCGCCCGGCTCTTCCCGCACGTCCGGCCCGACACCGACCCCTGGCGCACCCTGCTGTGGGCAACGGGACGCGGTGATCTGCCCGGACGCGCCCCGGTCACCGAGTGGCGCTGGCGCAACAACCTGGTGATCCCGGCCGAGCGGCTCACCCTCCAGGGCATCACGCCCGCCGCGGCCGCCGACCTCGCCGCGGGTGGCGACGGCGGCTTCGCGTGGGTCGACGGCGGGCCCTTCCAGGGCACCCGGGACGCCGCCGGAATGCTGGTCAAGTCCTATGAGACGGGGGTCCACCGCCCGGTGTGGGGGGTCTTCGCCCTCGTCCGGCGCGAGGACGGGCGCGCGGTCGGCGGGATCGGCTTCCACGGGGTGCCGGACGAGGAGGGCCGGGTGGAGATCGGCTACGACCTCGTCGAGGCGGCCCGGGGCAACGGCTACGCGACCGAGGCACTGCGCGCGCTGTCCGCGTGGGCGCTGGGGCGGGAGACGGTGACGTCCGTGCGCGCGACGACGGATCCGGAGAACACGGCGTCGCAGGCGGTCATCGTCCGCGCCGGGTTCACCCGGGCGGCCGGGGACTCCGCCGAGGCCGCCGGGCAGTACGCCTACGAGCTGCGCGGCTGAGCACCGGTCCCGCTCCCGTACGAACCCTTGCGGCGGCGCAGTCCCGCGCCGTGCAGCAGCCGCACCACCTCGCGGCTGCTGACCTCCAGCGCCCCGGCGGACACCGCGTCGGCGTACCGGTGGGCGGGCAGGTCGTAGTGGTCGCGCTCGAAGGCGCGGCGCGGCACGCCCAGGGCCTCGGCGAAGGCGTGCAGTTCGGCGTAGGAGGCGTCGCTCACCAGGTGGGACCAGAGGCGGCCGTGGCCCGGCCAGGTCGGCGGGTCGATGTAGAGGGTCATCGCGGAGTCCTCACGAGGGGGCTCCGCCGGCGGCCGCGCCCAGCGAGCCGACCGCCGCGACCTTCACGCCCGCCTTGCCGCACACCCAGTGCGGGTCGGGTCCCAGCTCGGGCTCGACGTCCAGCGCGTGCGGGTCGCCGGAGCCGCACACCGGGCACAGCGGCCAGCGGCCGTACCGCTCCAGCAGCGCGTCCTGCACGTCCTGCGCGACCAGCCCGGCCACGAACTCCACACCCTCGGGCCACTGCTCGACCCACCAGCGCCGCTGCACGACGGACTCCTCGACCAGCGAGACGACGTCCGGTTCGGCGACCTCGCCCGCCACCAGATCGGCGAGCACGAGGGCGCGCGCGGCGTGCAGCGCCTGCTCCAGGGGGCTGATGGGGTTCATGCACCCATTGTGCGCACTCTTGACCCGCGGACCGAAACGAAAATATCTTTCATGAGTGACCGATGAAGTGAAGGAAACTTTCGTGAACGCTTCCGGGGGCCGCCGTGCCACCGGCGGCGGGAGCGCACCCCCCGCGCCGCCCGCGCCCGCCGCCCTCGCGGCCAAGGTCCGCACCCTGGCGCCGTCGATGACCCGTTCCATGCAGCGGGTCGCCGAGGCCGTCGCGGGCGACCCGGCCGGCTGCGCGGCCCTCACGGTCACCGGCCTGGCCGAGCTGACCGGCACCAGCGAGGCGACCGTCGTCCGCACGGCCCGGCTGCTCGGCTACCCCGGCTACCGCGATCTGCGCCTCGCGCTCGCCGGGCTGGCCGCCCAGCAGCAGTCCGGCCGTGCGCCCGCCATCACCACCGACATCGCGGTCGACGACCCGATCGCCGACGTGGTGGCCAAGCTGGCCTACGACGAGCAGCAGACCCTCGCGGACACCGCCGCCGGTCTGGACACCGTCCAGCTCGGCGCGGCCGTCGCCGCACTGACCGCCGCCCGGCGCACCGACGTGTACGGCATCGGCGCGTCCAACCTGGTCGCCCAGGATCTCACCCAGAAGATGCTGCGCATAGGGCTCATAGCCCACGCCCCGGGCGACCCGCACCTCGCCGTCACCAACGCGGTGCAGCTGCGCGCGGGGGACGTGGCCCTGGCGATCACGCACTCCGGCTCCACGGGCGACGTGATCGAACCGCTCCGGGTCGCCTTCGAACGGGGCGCGACGACCATCGCCATCACCGGCCGCCCCGACAGTCCCGTCACCCAGTACGCCGACCACGTACTGACCACGTCCACCGCCCGGGAGAGCGAGCTGCGACCGGCGGCGATGTCGTCCCGGACCAGCCAGCTGCTCGTCGTGGACTGCCTCTTCGTGGGGGTGGCGCAGCGGACGTACGAGTCGGCCGCGCCGGCTCTGGCGGCGTCCTACGAGGCGTTGGCGCATCGGCACGGGGCGCTCCGCGGGGTTGCGGGGGACCGTAGGGCTTGAGCTTTGCGGGCGGCTGCGGGTCCGTTGTGGTTGATCGCGCAGTTCCCCGCGCCCCTGGGTTAGTACAGGCATCGCAAGTTGAAAAGGGCCGTATCTTCATGACCTCCACCCCCCATCACCCCGATCTGCGTTCGCAGTTGGAGACGTTGACCACCGAGGCGTTCCGGCCGGAGCTGGCCGAGATCGACCAATTGGACACGCTCGACATCGCGCGGCTGATGAACGGCGAGGACGCCGCCGTGCCCGCCGCCGTCGCCGAGCGGCTGCCGGAGATCGCCGCCGCCATCGATGCCGTGGCCGTCCGGATGGCGCGCGGTGGGCGGCTGATCTACGCGGGCGCCGGTACGGCCGGCCGGCTGGGCGTGCTGGACGCCTCGGAGTGCCCGCCCACCTTCAACACCGCCCCCGGCCAGGTCGTCGGCCTGATCGCGGGCGGCCCGGACGCCATGGTCACCTCCATCGAGGGCGCCGAGGACTCCCCCGAGCTGGCCCGCGCCGACCTGGACGCCCTCGCGCTGACCGCCGACGACACGGTGGTCGGCGTCTCCGCCTCCGGTCGCACCCCGTACGCCGTCGGCGCCGTCGAGTACGCCCGCGCGCGCGGCGCCCTGACCGTCGGCCTCGCCTGCAACCGGGGCAGCGCCCTGGCCGCCGCGGCCGAGCACGGCATCGAGGTGGTCACCGGGCCGGAGCTGCTCACCGGCTCGACCCGGCTGAAGGCGGGCACGGCGCAGAAGCTGGTCCTGAACATGCTGTCGACGATCACGATGATCCGGCTCGGCAAGACGTACGGGAACCTGATGGTGGACGTGCGCGCCTCCAACGAGAAGCTGCGGGCCCGCTCGCGGCGCATCGTCGCGCTCGCCACCGGCGCCGCCGACGACGACATCGAGCGCGCCCTGACGGAGACCGACGGCGAGGTCAAGCACGCGATCCTGGTTCTGCTGGCGGACGTGGACGGCCCGACGGCCGCCCGCCTGCTGACCGAGTCCGGCGGTCATCTGCGGGCGGCGCTGGCGGCGGCGCTCGGCTGACCGCCGCAGCGCCTCCCGTCCGGCCGCGCGCCCGGGGCCGTCCGCTCTGTGTGCGATTCTGAGGGACATGAACCACGCCCAGCTGACCGCCCTGGGCCGCGCCCTGCGTCTCCTCGGTGAGCACGGCGAGGCCCTGACCGCCGACACCCCGGAGACCAAGCTCCACGAGGTCCGCGCGGACCTGAAGCGCGCGCTGGACCAGCTGGAGGAGAGCGTCACCACGGCGGCCCCCAGCACCCGCTGCCCAGAGCACCCGAACGGGCCGGTCGACAAGGCCGCCCCCGACCTGTGCCTGCTGTGCGAGACCCGCCGCCGCACGGCCCGTCGCGCCGAGTACAACGGCGGCCCGGTGCCGACCCGGCCCGCCGAGCCGGTCCCGTCCCGCTACGGCGTCCGGGGCGACCGGCCGCAGCCCCAGCAGCGCTGGCTGCCCGAGCTGTGGAACGGCCAGGCGTGGCAGCTGTGCGGCACCCCGCGCCGTGACCGTCGGGAGGCCGAGCTGTACATCGCGGCCCAACTGCGCGGCCCGCACGCCGCGATGGCGTACCGGCTGGTCCACGAGTTCACGGACTACGAGGTGCTGCGGGTGTGGGGCACGCCGGTACGGGTGGACATCGAGCCGATGGGCGGCCTCTGAACGCCGCCGCCGAGGCGCAGCGGGCCCCCGACGTAGTACTCTGCTTGAAGTGGTTTGAACGTAGTACCACACGTGGAGTGGCGTCAATGGAGTCATGCTCATGGTGAGACGGAACGACCAGCGCCGCGCCGCCCTGGTCGACGCCGCGATCGAGGTGCTGGCCGCGCAGGGCGCCCGGGGCCTGACCTTCCGGGCGGTGGACACGGAGGCCGCCGTCCCGCCCGGCACCGCGTCCAACTACTTCGCCAACCGCGACGACCTGCTCACGCAGGCGGGCGCCCGCGTCTACGAGCGCCTGCACCCCGACGAGGCCACCCTCGCCCGCCAGCGCACGGCCGGCCGCGACCGGGACACCTACGTCCAGCTGATGCGCGAACTGGTCGACCGCGTCGCCTCGTTCCGCACCGGCTACCTCGCCCTGCTGGAGTTGCGTCTGGAGGCCACCCGGCGCCCCGGTCTGCGCGCGGTGCTGACCGAGCGCGTCCGCGAGGACGTCGCCGCCAACGTGGCCTACCACGAGGCGTCCGGCCTCCCCGGCGACGCCATGGCCGTCAAGCTGCTCATCCTCGCCCTGAACTGGCTGATCGTCGAACAGCTCACCCTGCCGGACGTGTTCACCGAGGAGGAGCGGGACCGGCTGGTGACGGCGGCGGTCGAACGCGTCGTGGTGCCGGACGGACCGGACCGGGACTGATCCCGCCGCCGAGTCAGATCTGGTTCTCGCCGCCGTCGACGTACCAGTTGGCGCCGAGGACGAAGCTGCTCTGGTCCGAGGCGAGGAAGGCGACCACCGCGGCGACCTCCTCGGGGCGCCCCATCCGGCCGATCGCCGTGTCCCCGGCGAGCTTCGTGTGGACGGCGGGCAGATCCGGTCCGCCGAAGAGATTGGTGATCCCGGGGGTGTCCACCGGGCCCGGGGAGATCGCGTTGACCCGGACGCCGCGGCCCTTGAGTTCGTTGGCCCAGCCCCGCGCGAAGGTCCGGACGGCGGCCTTGGAGGCGGCGTACAGGCTGAACGCCTCCGCGCCGTTGTCGGCGGCGGTGGAGGCGTTGAGGATCACCGAAGCGCCGTCGTTGAGCAGCGGCAGCGCCTTCTGCACGGTGAAGAGCGTGCCCCGCACGTTGACGCCGAAGATCTCCTCGTACCGCTCCGCGGTGATCTCCTCCAGCGGCACGAGGGACGCGGTCGCCGCGTTGGCGAAGACCACGTCGAGCCCCCGGCCGCGGGCGCGGACCGCTTCGTAGAGCCGGTCCACGTCCGCCGGGTCCGAGACGTCACCGGCCACCGCCGTGACCCGCTCCGCCCCGATGACCTCCACGGCCGCGTCCAGCGCCGTCTTGCGCCGCCCGGTGATGAACACGTGCGCGCCCTCGTCCGCCAGCCGCACCGCGCTGGCCAGGCCGATCCCCGTGCCGCCGCCCGTGACGACGGCCGTCTTGCCTTCGAGCTGCCCCATGGCGAAAGACCTCCGCAAAGTTCCGCGAGATTCAGTACCGATCGGTACTGAAAGCGACCGTAGCACATCTGTACCGACCGATACGGAAGACGTAGACTGTGGGGCATGGAGACGCGACAGAAGGGGTCGATCGGCCGGCCGAGGGGCTTCGACGCCGACGAGGCGCTGGAGAGGGCCATGCGGGTCTTCTGGGAGCAGGGCTACGAGGGCGCCAGCCTCACCGACCTGACCGGCGCCATGGGCATCACCCGCACCAGCATGTACGCGGCCTTCGGCAACAAGGAGGACCTGTTCCGCAAGGCGCTGGAACGCTACGAGGAGGGCCCCGCGTCCTACGTCGCCCGCGCCCTGCGCAGGCCCACCGCCCGCGAGGTGGCCACGGCGTTCCTGAGCGGCGCCGTGGAGGTCAGCACCCGCCCCGACTGCCCGTCCGGCTGCCTGGGCGTCCAGGGCTCACTCGCCGCCGGCGAGACCGGACGCTCCGCCCGTGACCTGCTCGCCGACTGGCGCGAAGGGGGCGTCGAGCAACTCCGCGACCGGTTCCGGCAGGCCGTCGACGACGGGGACCTGCCGCCCGGCACGGACCCCCTGCACATCGCCCGGTACCTCATGACGTTCGCCAACGGCATCTCCGTGCAGGCCACCGGCGGCGCCACCCGGGAGGACCTCCAGCGGGTGGCCGACACGGCCCTGCGCACCTGGCCGCCCGCGTGATCCGTCAGGGGCTGACGGGGCCGGCCGCCGCCAGGGCCTCCGCCACCGCCCGCCGCAGCGAACGGCTGGTGATCCAGCGGTTCTCCCCGTCGGCCAGGTGAGCCGCGGCACGACCCACCCATTCCGGGTCGCCGAGAAGCTGGAGCTTCCCGTCATCGGCGAGCTGCCGCAGCAAGGCCTCCAGCCGGAGCGCGTCAACCGCCCGGTAGGGGCGCGTGTGCTGGTCGAAGCGCAGCTGGTGGTCCTCGTAGGGGTGGCGCAGCGTCATGTGCAACCAGCCGCCGTCACGCGTGGCGACCATGCCCCTCAGCGTGTACAGGCCCCTGTTGTTCGTGTCCCAGGGGTGCTTGCCCCAGGTGATCCTGATGCCGTTCATGACCCTGGACCACGGGACCAACTGCCCCTCGGAGTCCGGCTCGTGCTGGTGAAGCCCTTCCGGGCGAAACTCCACCCAGTGAGCGTCCGGCCGCGTGGCGTCCCCGACTCGCCAACGGCCGTCGGTCAGTTCCAGCGGTCCCAGAGATGCACAGTCCTCCCCCATACGGTCATTGAATCACGCGGAGGGCCACGACCTCAGGGGTGCGCACTCTCGCGGTTCGTCCTGCGCAGCCGCGCCTTCAGCACCTCCTCCGGCCGCGCCACGTCGACCGACGCCCGCGGGCAGTCCCACTCCCGGCCCCCGGCAACCGGCCGCAACTGCACGTTGCCTCCGACGTGTCCCATCACCTCCCCCACCCGCCCGTCCCTCGCGTCCACGGCATGCGTGCCGACGGCCGGCCGCTCGCCCCGCACCACCGACGCCAGCCGCTCCGCGACCCGGACGTTGCACCGCCCCAGGTCGACCAGGGCGAACGGCTCGTCACTCGCGCCGGTCACCGGATCGACGCACAGGGACGGCAGTACGACACCGGCGCCCACGAGGGCCTGCCGCAGGGACTCGACGACTTCTTCGGTCGACCGCACCCTTCCTCACCTCCACGCTGAGTTCGTGATTCGCGACACAGCGTGTCCGTTCCGCCCCTAACCTGGCCATACAGGGTGCTCCAACAACCCCTGCTGTGCGACCAGGAGTTCCGTCACCATGCCAGGACCGAAAGACCTCGACCCGTCCTCGTCCCCCCGCGCCCTCCTCGGTGCCGAGCTGCGCCACGCCCGCGAGAAGACCGGCCTGAGCCAGGAGGAACTGGGCGCGCGGCTGTTCGTCAGCGGTTCGTTCATCGGGCAGTTGGAGTCCGGCACGCGTCGGATGCAGCCGGAGTACGCCCGCCTGCTGGACGACGTCCTCGGCACGGAGGACTTCTTCCGGCGGAACTGCGGGGCGTCGGCCAAGTCCAAGTATCCGGAGCACTTCGCGCAGGCGGCGGAGGCGGAAGCGCAGGCCGCGGAAATCAGGGAGTACGCGCCCCTGCTGATCCCAGGGCTGCTGCAAACTCCTGCGTACACGCGAGCCGTATGCCGCGCCTACCAGCCCACCGCGCCGGACGACATGATCGAGGCGCTCGTGACGGCCCGGATGGAGAGGGCCCAGTTGCTCGACGATCCAACAGATCCCCTGTTGTGGGTGGTGCTGGACGAAGCCGCGTTGCGTCGGTCGACGGGAGGACGCAAAGTGATGGCCGAGGCGCTTGGCCACATCGTCGCCCTGGTCCGCCGAAACCGAATCATCGTGCAGGTACTTCCCTTCGAAGCGGGGGCGCACGCGGCGCTGGAGGGGGCCATCAAGCTGATGGACTTCGACGCCGCCCCGCCGCTGGCCTATTTCGAGGGCGTAGGGACGGGACGACTGGAGGACGATCCCGCAATCGTCCGCTACCAGCGCCAGACCTACGACCTCCTCTCGGCCTACGCCCTGCCCCCGCAGAACTCCCTGGCTCTTATCGAGGCGATGGCGCAGGATTACGCTCATGAGGAGCGACACTGAGGCAACTTGGTACAAGTCCAGCTACAGCGGCGGCAGCGGTGGCAACTGCCTCGAAGTCGCCACCGGCAACACCACTATCCCGGTCCGGGACTCGAAGAACCCCGCCGGACCCACCCTCCGCTTCCAGGCCGAGGCATGGTCGGTCTTCGTCGACGGAGTCAGCCGCGGCGGCGTCCCAGGCCGAGGTGGGTGGTGACCACGGCCAGCCCGGCAGCGCCGTACGCCAGCCACCAGCCCCCGGTCCGGTAGTCGTCCGCCGCCCCTTCCTCCTGCGCCTTCCTCTGCTGCTCGTACGTCCGCGTGCCCGCCGAGCGGCCGTCGGCGAAGTCGTACAAGTCGCACGTCTCCCCCGGTCTCATGGGTCCGGAGCGCTCCGCGTCCTCGTACTCCTCGATGATGCCGTCGCACTGCGGGGTGCCGTCGGCGGTCGCCGCCTCGGTCAGGAAGTACCCGCCGACGACGACCGGGACGGCGAACAGACCCAGCAGGAGTCCTCGGAAGCTCACGCCTTCGGGTCCACCAGCGGCAGCGGCGCGAACTCGTAGCCCTCCCACAGGCGCCGGGAAGTCTCCTGCGGGTACGGCACGACCGTCGCCTCGGCGTCCAGGACCTGGACCAGGCGCCACTCCGTGTCGTACGCGGGCCAGCCCGGGTCGCCGGTGCCGGCGAAGGCCGTCCAGGCGGCGCGGAAGCGGGACGACAGGGCCAGCGCCTCCGCGGACGGCTCCGCACCGCCGAACTGGAGCAGTGCCAGGTCCGCCTGGAAGGTGCCGAAGAGGAGTGGGATGTCCAGGGCGTGGCAGGCGCCCAGCGCGCCGTCGAAGGCCGGGGCGGGCCAGGTGAGTTCGTAGACGTGGGCGCGGCCGCCGCCCGCGAGGTGGGCCTCGGCCAGGTGGAGGGACGGCATGGCGAACAGCCAGTCGGTCTGGACGCGTTCGTAGAGGTCGTTGGCCGACGCGTCCGGGAACGCGGCGCGGTAGGCGGCCTCGCCGCCCGGGGCGTACAGGCGCAGCGCGGCGCTCGCGCGGTCCTCGCCGATCTCGCCGAGCTTGCCCGCCATGGCGGTGAACAGGCGGTTCTCGTCGCGATTGTGACCGGCGATCAGCTCGACGTCGCGGGCCGCGCCGGAGGCGAGCGCCTGCCAGGGCGTGACGGGGAGGAACTCGCCGTCCACGACGGGCGCGTACGGGGTGACCGTGGGCGCCGCCTGGCCCCAGCGGGGGACGTTGCCCGGCATCTTCGGGGCGAGGGCCTGTCCCGCCTTGACGAGCTGGTCCGGCGTGACCTCCGAGAGGTCTTCGACGGTCGGGCGCAGGCCCAGCTCGGCGGCGAGGGCGGCGCCGACGTCGGCGGCGAGTCCGGTGGAGAAGAACGTGCCCGGCACGCTCTGGGCGACGGCCCGCCGGAAGAGCCCGGCCGCGCGGGGCATGGCGAGCAGGGCGGCCACGGAACCGGCACCGGCCGACTCGCCGAAGACCGTGACCTGGTCGGGGTCACCGCCGAACCCGGCGATGTTCTCCTGCACCCAGACCAGCGCCGCGATCTGGTCGAGCAGGCCCCGGTTGGCGGGGGCGCCCTCGATGTGGGCGAATCCCTCCATGCCGAGGCGGTAGTTGAGGGTGACGACGACGAGGTCGCCGTCGGCGGCTATGCGGCGGGCGTCGTAGGCGGGGCTGCCGGAGTGGCCCATCTTGTAGGCGCCGCCGTGGATCCAGACCATGACCGGACGGTGGGCGGCCGGGTCGGGGGCGGGCGTCCAGACGTTGACCGTCAGCCAGTCGTCGCCCCCGGGGACGTCCGAGGGGCCGGCGGTGCCCGCGACGCCGAGGTCCTGCGGGGGTGGCGGGCCGAAGGCGTACGCGTCGCGTATGCCGTCCCAGGGGCGGGGGCGGCGCGGGGCGGCGAAGCGGGCGTCCCCCACCGGGGGCTGGGCGAAGGGGATGCCGCGGAAGACGGTCAGGCCGTCCTCGGTCCGGCCGCGCACCGCGCCGGAGGAGGTGCGCACCACGGGTTCCACTGA
Organism: Streptomyces sp. NPDC001599; assembly: GCF_042893535.1. Lineage (NCBI taxonomy): Bacteria > Bacillati > Actinomycetota > Actinomycetes > Kitasatosporales > Streptomycetaceae > Streptomyces > Streptomyces sp. NPDC001599. The sequence goes on along the minus strand of NZ_JBIAVA010000010.1, from coordinate 44,779 downwards.
CTCGGCAGGTCCAGGGATCGTCATCCTCCGGACCCTACGCCGTGGTGCGCACCGCGTTCAGCTGAGGGTCTTCAGCGATGCCGCGTCGTACGGGGCGAGTTCGTCGAAGCGGCCGCCGAGGACCTTCTCGGCCCACCGCGGGTCCTGGAGCAGCGCGCGGCCGACGGCGACGAGGTCGAACTCGTCGCGTTCCATGCGGTCGAAGAGGTTGTCGAGGCTGCCGACGGGAGCGCCCTCGCCCTGGAAGGCCTTGGTGAAGTCGCCGTCGAGACCGACCGACCCGACGGTGATGGCGCTCTTGCCGGTGAGCTTCTTGGTCCAGCCCGCGAGGTTGAGGTCAGAGTCCTCGAACTCCGGGAGCCAGTAGCGGCGGGTGGAGGCGTGGAAGGCATCGACACCGGCCGAGGCGAGCGGGGCGAGGACGGCCTCCAGCTCCTCGGGGGTCTCGGCGAGGCGGGCGCCGTAGACGTCCTGCTTCCACTGGGAGTACCGGAAGATCACGGGGAAGTCGGCGGAGACCGTCTCCCGTACGGCGGCCACGATCTCGGCGGCGAACCTCGTCCGGGACACGGGGTCGCCGCCGTAGGCGTCGGTGCGGCGGTTGGTGCCGGACCACAGGAACTGGTCGACGAGGTAGCCGTGGGCACCGTGGATCTCCACGCCGTCGAAGCCGATGCGCTCGGCGGCCGCGGCGGACTCGGCGAAGGCGCCGATGACGTCGTCCAGGTCGCGCTGGGTCATCGCCTTTCCGGTGGGCTCGTCCTCACCGATGCGCAGACCGGACGGGCCGACGGCGGGGGCGTCCGGGAAGGGCTGCTCCCCGGCCTTGCGGACCATGCCGATGTGCCACAGCTGCGGCACGATCGTGCCGCCCGCCGCGTGCACCGCCTCGGCGACCTTCGCCCACCCGGCGAGCTGCTCCTCGCCGTGGAAGCGCGGGACGCGGTCGCTCTGCCCGGCCGAGTCGTGGCCGACGTAGGTGCCCTCGGTGACGATCAGTCCGACTCCGGCGGCGGCGCGGCGGGAGTAGTACGACACCACGTCCTCGCCGGGGACGCCGCCCGGGGAGAACATCCGGGTCATCGGCGCCATCGCGATGCGGTTCGGCACGGTGAGGCCGTTGATGGTGGCCGGGCGGGCGAGGAGCTGGGCGGCGCGGGTGGCGGCCTCGGCGGGGGTGACGGTCACGTGGGGGCTCCTGGGATGGGGTACCAGTCGGTATGTGCGCGCGCATGCATCGCACTCCAACGGGAACGGGCCGGCCCCGCCGGACCATTCCGTCCGGCGCCCCGATGTGACCCGGGCCACAGCGGAAGGGTGAGGGGCGGAAGGGAGCGAGGGGTGGTCGGGGGCCGGACACGCCCGAGGGCGGCACCCCCCTGTCGGGGAGTGCCGCCCTCGGTCCGTGCTGGACGGTCGATCAACCGGAACCGGTCGATCAGAAGTCCATGTCACCGCCCGGCATGCCGCCCGGGGCGCCCGCCGGAGCGGCCTTCTCGGGCTTGTCGGCGATGACGGCCTCGGTGGTGAGGAACAGCGCGGCGATGGAGGCGGCGTTCTGCAGGGCAGAGCGGGTCACCTTCGCCGGGTCGATGATGCCCTCGGCGATCATGTCGACGTACTCACCGGAGGCGGCGTTCAGGCCGTGGCCGACGGTCAGGTTGCGGACCTTCTCCACGACGACGCCGCCCTCGAGACCGCCGTTGACGGCGATCTGCTTCAGCGGGGCCTCCAGGGCGAGCTTCACGGCGTTGGCGCCGGTCGCCTCGTCACCCGACAGCTCCAGCTTCTCGAAGACCTGGGAGGCCTGGAGCAGGGCCACGCCACCACCGGCGACGATGCCCTCCTCGACGGCCGCCTTCGCGTTGCGAACGGCGTCCTCGATGCGGTGCTTGCGCTCCTTGAGCTCGACCTCGGTGGCGGCACCGGCCTTGATGACGGCCACGCCGCCGGCCAGCTTCGCCAGGCGCTCCTGGAGCTTCTCGCGGTCGTAGTCCGAGTCGCTGTTCTCGATCTCGGCGCGGATCTGGTTGACGCGGCCCTGGACCTGGTCGGCCGAGCCGGCGCCGTCCACGATCGTGGTCTCGTCCTTGGTGATGACGACCTTGCGCGCGCTGCCCAGCAGGTCCAGCGTGGCGTTCTCGAGCTTGAGGCCGACCTCCTCGGAGATGACCTCGCCGCCCGTGAGGATGGCGATGTCGCCGAGCATGGCCTTGCGGCGGTCGCCGAAGCCCGGGGCCTTGACGGCGACGGACTTGAAGGTGCCGCGGATCTTGTTGACCACCAGGGTCGACAGGGCCTCGCCCTCGACGTCCTCGGCGATGATCAGCAGCGGCTTGCCCGACTGCATGACCTTCTCCAGGAGCGGCAGCAGGTCCTTGACGTTGCCGATCTTGGAGTTGGCGATCAGGATGTACGGGTCGTCGAGCGACGCCTCCATACGCTCCATGTCGGTGGCGAAGTACGCCGAGATGTAGCCCTTGTCGAAGCGCATACCCTCGGTGAGCTCCAGCTCCAGACCGAAGGTCTGGGACTCCTCGACGGTGATGACGCCTTCCTTGCCGACCTTGTCCATGGCCTCGGCGATGAGCTCGCCGATCTGGGTGTCGGCGGCGGAGATGGAGGCCGTGGAGGCGATCTGCTCCTTGGTCTCGACGTCCTTCGCCTGCTCCAGCAGGGCGGCGGAGACGGCCTCGACGGCCTTCTCGATACCGCGCTTCAGGGCCATCGGGTTGGCGCCGGCCGCGACGTTGCGCAGGCCTTCCTTGACCAGGGCCTGGGCGAGGACGGTCGCGGTGGTCGTACCGTCACCGGCGACGTCGTCCGTCTTCTTGGCGACTTCCTTGACCAGCTCGGCGCCGATCTTCTCGTACGGGTCCTCGAGCTCGATCTCCTTGGCGATGGAGACACCATCGTTGGTGATCGTGGGGGCGCCCCACTTCTTCTCGAGGACGACGTTGCGGCCCTTGGGGCCGAGCGTCACCTTGACGGCGTCCGCGAGCTGGTTCATGCCGCGCTCGAGGCCGCGCCGCGCCTCCTCGTCGAACGCGATGATCTTGGCCATGTGAAGTGGTCCCTCCAGGACTGGGGGTGATTCCTTCGGACCGCGCCCGCGCCCGCGACGGACGGCTCGCCGGCCTTGTGGTTCCTTCCCCACCCGGCCTGCGGGCCTCACCGACCCGGTCCTTCGTTGTCACTCTCACCTTCAGAGTGCTAACGCCAATGATTAGCACTCGGCATGGTCGAGTGCAAGCGCCTCTCGGGGATCGGGCCCGGCCGTCAGCCACCCGCGAACAAGGGGGCGAGGGGCATCCGGGCAGGCCGAAGGGCCCGTACCCAGCGGGTACGGGCCCTTCGGATGAAGACCGGGTTGCGGTGGCCGCGCGTCTCAGGCGCTGAGGCGAACCATGTCGGCCTGCGGGCCCTTCTGACCCTGCGAGATCTCGAACTCGACCCGCTGGCCTTCTTCGAGGGTGCGGTAGCCGTCCATCTGAATCGCGCTGTAGTGGACGAAAACATCCGCACCACCGTCGACCGCGATGAAGCCGTACCCCTTCTCCGCGTTGAACCACTTGACGGTGCCCTGAGCCATGCCTAACTCCCCTATTACTGGCCCTTGCACAGATCCGCACTTCGCGGACCCGGGTCAGACCTCGCCCCCTCACGACTGGGGGCGTGCGCCGGAACGCGTCGACCGCGGCTGAATGTATCTGTCCAACTGCCGTCTGCAACAGGTCAATCGGACGAGAAATCTGGACGCACCCGGTCCGGAATGTGGCGAGAATTCGCCTGAATTCGGGTCAAGTCGGGTCACGCAAAGAGAACAAAAGCCGCAGAATACGCTCGCACTTTGGCTACTTCTTGTCGGGCGGGCGGCAGGAATTAACGGTTCCCGTTGTGCCGATCGGGAGCGCGTTCCCCAACTCTACCGCGCTCAACCACATGGAATTGCCCCCTCCGTTTCTCTTACGGAGAGGGCAATACGCACTACAAGGTGTATCTGCGGTGGATCAGTCCCGCATCGGTGACCGCGTCAGCCGCCGGCCACCGCCGGGATGATCGAGACGCCCGCGCCGTCCGGCGTCGCGGTCTGAAGGCCCTGCTCGAAGCGGACGTCGTCGTCGTTGACGTAGACGTTGACGAAGCGGCGCAGCTTGCCCTGGTCGTCCAGGACGCGGGCGGCGATGCCGGTGTGGTTCTTCTCCAGGTCGGAGATGACCTCCCCGAGGTTGGCACCGTCGGCACTCACCTCGGCCTTGCCGCCGGTGTAGGTGCGCAGGATGGTCGGGATGCGAACGGTCACGCTCATGCGAGGCCAGCCTCTCGGAAGGAGTCCAGGTTCGGGCGGATGGTGGCGGTGAGGCCGGTGCCGGCCACCGCGTCGAGGGTCTTCAGTCCGTCGCCGGTGTTGAGGACGACGGTGGTGAGCGACGGGTCGAGGACGCCGTTCTCGATCAGCTTCTTCGTGACGCCGACCGTCACGCCGCCCGCCGTCTCCGCGAAGATGCCCTCGGTACGGGCGAGCAGCTTGATCGCGTCCACGACCTGCTCGTCGGTCACGTCCTCCACCGCGCCGCCGGTGCGGCGGGCGATGTCGAGGACGTAGGGGCCGTCGGCCGGGTTGCCGATGGCCAGCGACTTGGCGATGGTGTTCGGCTTCTGCGGGCGGACCACGTCGTGACCGGCCTTGAACGCCGTGGAGACCGGCGAGCAGCCCTCGGCCTGCGCGCCGAAGATCTTGTACGGCCGGTCCTCGACCAGACCCAGCTCGATCAGTTCCTTGAGCCCCTTGTCGATCTTCGTCAGCTGGGAGCCGGAGGCGATCGGCACGACGATCTGGTCGGGCAGCCGCCAGCCGAGCTGCTCGCAGATCTCGTACGCGAGGGTCTTGGAGCCCTCGGCGTAGTAGGGGCGCAGGTTGACGTTGACGAAGCCCCAGCCCTCGCCGGCCGGGTCGCCGATCAGCTCGGAGCAGAAGCGGTTCACGTCGTCGTAGTTGCCCTCGATGCCGACCAGCTCACCGCCGTAGACGGCGGCCATGACGACCTTGCCCTGCTCCAGGTCGTGCGGGATGAACACGCAGGAGCGGAAGCCGGCGCGGGCGGCGGCGGCCCCGACGGCCCCGGCGAGGTTGCCGGTGGAGGAGCAGGACAGGGTGGTGAAGCCGAAGGCGCGGGCGGCCTCGATGGCCTGGGCGACGACGCGGTCCTTGAAGGAGTGCGTGGGGTTGCCGGAGTCGTCCTTGACGTACAGGCCGCCGGTGACGCCCAGTTCGCGGGCCAGGTTGTCGGCCTGGACGAGCTTGGTCCAGCCGGGGTTGATGTTCGGCTTGGTCGCGACGTCGGCCGGGACCGGCAGCAGGGGGGCGTAGCGCCAGATGTTCGCGGGGCCCGCTTCGATGCGCTTACGCAGTTCCTCGGTGTCGTAGGCCGAGTAGTCGTAGGCGATCTCGAGGGGGCCGAAACACTCTTCGCAGGCGAAGACCGGTCCGAGCGGAACCCGGTGGCCGCATTCCCGGCAGCTCAGCGCGGCGGCGGGGCCGAGGTCGACGGCGGCGTCGGTGGGGTTCGTGGAGGTTTCGGCAGTCTGCACAGCCATGGAGGCGAGGCCCTTTCTCCTCATCTTCCTCACGACGCATCTCGCCGTGAGACGGATTTGGCACCTTCCCTAGCCGGGAGCCTCGCCACGTCCGTGTGACAAGAACCGACTGGAGGGTTGCCGGGGCTTCATCGGGCCGTATCCCTCTGCCCCTCTGGATGAGCGGTATGAAGTTGTTTCGCGCTGGTACACGCGGCGACCCCGGCATGCGGTGGCCCCACGCGTTGTTCAAGACTGTAACCGAAGGCCAGGGCGGTCGAGACAGTCGTCCGTACCGCGAGATGGATCACAACGGATCACGAAGGAGACCACGGGACGTGCTGGAAGAAGTCGAGCGCTGGCTGAACGCACGCTCCTGGTCGGCCGCGGACCGGCCGGTCCAGCACCTTCTGGCCGCCAAGCACGCCACCGGGCAGTCGGTGAGCGTGGTGCTTCCCGCCCTGGACGAGGAGGCGACGGTCGGCGACATCGTGTCGGTGATCCGGCGGGAGCTGGTGCTCGCAGTCCCGCTCGTCGACGAGATCGTGGTCGTGGACTCCGGGTCGAGCGACCGTACGTCGGAGGTGGCCGCGGCGGCCGGGGCGCGCGTCGTGCACCGTGACGCGATCCTGCCCCGCATCCCCGCCGTGCCGGGCAAGGGCGAGGTGCTGTGGCGTTCCCTGCTGGTCACCGCCGGGGACATCGTCTGCTTCGTCGACGCGGACCTGCGCGAGTTCTCCGCCGACTTCGTCTCCGGGATCGTGGGCCCGCTGCTCACCGATCCGGAGGTGCACCTCGTCAAGGCCATGTACGACCGCCCGCTGGCCGGGGCGGCCGGGCAGGGCGGCCGGGTCACCGAGCTGATGGCCCGCCCGCTGCTCAACATGCACTGGCCGCAGCTGGCCGGCTTCGTCCAGCCGCTGGGCGGTGAGTACGCGGCCCGCCGCTCGCTGCTCGAACGGCTCCCCTTCCCGGTCGGCTACGGCGTCGAGCTGGGCATGCTGGTCGACGCCCTGCACCTGGTGGGTCTGGACGCGCTCGCGCAGGTCGACGTCGGGGTCCGCGTCCACCGCCACCAGGACGGGCGGGCGCTGGGCCGGATGGCCGCGGCGATCTACCGCACCGCCCAGCTCCGCCTGGCCCGCGGCCACCTGGTCCGCCCGGCCCTCACCCAGTTCGAGCGGGGCGTCGACGGCTTCGAGCCGCGCACCTACGCCGTGGACACCGAGGAACGGCCCCCGATGACGGAGATCGCGGAGTACGCGGCCCGGAAGGTGGCGTGACCCGGGCGCCTCAGCCGGAGACGCCGTCCGACCAACGCCACCTGCCGCCGGAGTCCCGCTCGCAGGTCAGGTACTCGCCGCCGCGGCCGTGGGTGCTCAGGCCCCGGTGCTTCTTGGCGCAGAACTGGCCGTCGGCGTAGCAGTTTCCGGCCGGGCTCATCAGCTCGCAGGCCCCGGAGCCGCCGCCGGTCCCGCCGCTCCCGCTCGTGCCGCCGGTGCCGTCGGCCCGGGTCTTCGACGGCTTCGGGGCGGGTTCCGGCGTGTGCAGCAGGCGCCCGACGCAGTCGCGGCCGTCGCGGGGGACGGTGAAGGTCACGGCGCCGGAGCCGCCGCTCTGCTCGCAGACCTTCTCGCCGCTGCCCCAGGAGGAGGCCCGCTGCCCGCTGCCCTCAAGGCGCACGGTGTAGCCGACGTGCGCCTTCTCGGCGGCGCTGACGGCCGCCCCGATGCTGCCGCCGGTGAGGTCCGGCAGCGTGACGGCGGTGGGAGTGGGGGTGGAGGTCGGGGTCTCGGTGCTGGGGGACGCCTCGGGAGTGGGGCTGCTGCTCGGCGTGGCGGTGTCGGTGGCGGAGGTGGTGGCCTTCGCGGGAGCCTCGTCCGCCTTGGTGCTCGCGTCGCCCTCCCCGCAGCCGGCCAGAGCCAGCGCGGAGGCCGCGATCAGTGCCGCCGTGGCCGCGAGTCTGCCCGTGCGCCGGTGCCGTGTGCGTATACGTATGGGCATGGTTCGCCCGCCCCCCAAGAAGTTGAAATGTGCACCGCACATCCTCAACCTGTTCACACTTCCTGCACAAGGCGCGTGACCGAATCGCCGCCGACGTGACCCGGGGAAACGTTTGAGGTTCGAGGGGCCGGGCTAGGTTGAGGCGTATGGCTTCAAGCTTCGGTGCTGCTCAGGTGCTGGTCGCCTCCAACCGGGGGCCGGTCTCGTACGAGGTGCGCGGGGACGGCTCGCTGCACGCCAAACGGGGTGGTGGCGGGCTCGTCTCGGGGCTGTCGGCCATCGGGCCCGACGCCGGGACGCTGTGGGTGTGCTCGGCGCTGGGCGACGGCGACCGCGAGGCGGTCCGGCGCGGGGTCGGCGAGGACGGCGTGCGGATGCTGGACGTGCCGGCCGACGTGCACGCGGACGCGTACAACGGGATCGCCAACTCGGTGCTGTGGTTCGTGCACCACATGCTCTACCAGACGCCCCTGGAGCCGGTCTTCGACGCGGAGTTCCGGCGGCAGTGGGCCTCCTACGAGGCGTACAACCGGGCCTTCGCCGAGGCGCTGGCCGAGGAGGCGGCCGAGGGCGCGGTCGCGATCGTGCAGGACTACCACCTGACGCTGGTGCCGGGGATGCTGCGCGAGCTGCGCCCGGACCTGCGCATCGGCCACTTCTCGCACACGCCCTGGGCGCCGGTCGACTACTTCCGGCTGCTGCCGGACGACATCGCCGAGCAGGTGCTGCGCGGGATGCTGGGCGCCGACCGGCTCGGGTTCCTCACCCGGCGCTGGGCGGACGCGTTCACCGCCTGCTGCGACGCCGTGGTGGGCGGGCTCGGCGGCACGGAGATCGGCGTGCACGGGCTGGGTGCCGACGGCGACTTCCTGCGCAAGCGGTCGCACGAGGCCGACGTCGAGGAGCGGCTGGCGGACCTGCGGGCGGAGATCGGCACCGCGCCGGACGGCGGCGCGCGCCGCACCGTGGTGCGGGTGGACCGCACCGAGCTGTCCAAGAACATCGTGCGCGGTCTGCTGGCCTACCGGGAGCTGCTGGCCGGGCGGCCGGAGTGGCGCGAGCGGGTCGTGCACGTCGCCTTCGCCTACCCCTCGCGGCAGGATCTCGCCGTGTACCGGGACTACACGGCCGAGGTGCGGCGGGTCGCGGAGGCGGTCAACGAGGAGTTCGGCACACCGGGGTGGACGCCGGTCGTGCTGAATCTGGAGGACGACTTCGCGCGGTCGCTGGCGGCGTACCGGCTGGCCGACGTGGCACTCGTCAACCCCGTCCGGGACGGGATGAACCTGGTCGCGAAGGAGGTCCCGGTCGTCTCCGACGCGGGGTGCGCGCTGGTGCTGTCCCGGGAGGCGGGGGCGTACGAGGAGCTGGGCGAGGACGCGGTGGTGGTGAACCCGTACGACGTCGTGGGCACGGCGGACGCGTTGCACGCGGCGCTCGGGCTGCCGGCGGGGGACCGGGCCGAGCGCTCGAAGCGGCTGGCGGCCGCCGGCACCGCACTGCCCCCGGCGCGGTGGTTCCTGGAGCAGCTGGACGCGCTGCGCGGCTGACGGGGGCTACTTGTCCTGCACCGGCGGGCAGGTGCCGGTCTCCTCGCCGATGGAGTTGATCTCGGCGTTCGGCCGCGGGTCACCGGCGTAGTCCACCTGGTCCGTGCACTTGACCCCGTCCTCCTTGGGGGTGCCGGAGGACGTGCCGCCCGACTGCGGCTCGGGGCAGGCGCCGGTGTCCGCGCCGATCGAGTTGATCTCGGCGTTCGACCGCGGGTCACCGGCGTAGTCCAGCTGGTCCGTGCACTTCTCCCCCGTCTCCTGGTCCGGCTTCGACCCCTCCGCGGGCTGCGAGGACGCGCCGCCGGTGGCGGTCCCGTCGTCCGCGGCGGAGGGCTGTGCGGTGCTCGTCGCGGTCACGGTCGCGGCGGGAGCGGCGCCGTCGTCGGTGCCGCCGTTCCCGCTGTCGCCGCTGTTGCCGCAGGCGGTCAGCGCCAGGCCGAGGGCCACGGCGGCGAGGGCGAGCATCGGGGTCTTCCGAGCGGACATGACGGGTTCCTCCACGGTCGTGGGCCTCACTGAGCAGGCTTTACGGCGTGCAAGACAGCCGGTGCGGCGGACCGGGTTGCCCCGCCCGCGGTGTCCGGACACGCCTGTGACAGGCGGCGGAACCGTCCGTGACGTTGTCTCAGGCCAGCCGGCGCGCGAGGGCCGCCAGCAGGGCGACCACTCCGGCGGGGCCGGGCACCTCGACGTCCGCGCGCTTCCTCAGTTCCGTCACCTCGTCGCTGCCGCTGCAGACCAGGAGGCCCGGGGTGCCCTCGGTGCGGAGGGTGTCGACGGCCGCGTAGGCCGGGAGGTCGCCGAGGTCGTCGCCGGCGAAGAGGACGCAGGCGGCGCCGAGGGAGTGGACGTACGACCGCAGCGCCGCGCCCTTGTCCATGCCGGGCGGGCGCAGCTCCAGGACCAGGCGGCCCGGCTCGACGATCAGGCCGTGCCGGGAGGCCAGGCCGGTGAGCGGGGCGCGCAGGGCGTCGAAGGCGGCCTGCGGGTCGGGGGCGCGGCGGGTGTGGACGGCGACCGCGTGGCCCTTGTCCTCCGTCCAGGCGCCCTGCGCCGCCGGCCCGGACCGCTCCAGCAGTGCCGGCAGCTCGGCGCGGACGGCGGCGACACCGGGGTGCGGTTCCGGCGTGGTCAGGGTGCCGGTGGCGGCGTCCCAGCGCTCGGCGCCGTAGTGGCCGAGGACCACGAGGCGGTCGAGGCCCGGGACGTCCGCGAAGCCGCCGTGGTGGACGGCGACCTCGGCGGGGCGCCCGGTGATCACGGCGATCGAGGCGACCTTCGGGGCCAGGGCGGCGAGCGCCGGTACGGCCTCCGGGTGGGCGCGGGCCCGGTCGGGGTCGGGCACGATCGGGGCGAGCGTGCCGTCGAAGTCGAGCGCGACCACCGCGCGGCCGGGGTCGGCGAGGAGGGCGTCGAGCCCCTCGCGTCCGGCCGCCGTCGCGGGCGTCGGCAGGGGCGGTGGGGAGTCGTCTCGGGTGGAGTCCTGGTGGCTGCCCATACCGCGAACCTATCCCGCCGGGGCGCGCCCCACGCGTCACCCGCGGGCCCCACCCCGCCGCCCGGCGCGCCCGAGCCGCCCGGCCCGTCGTCCCGGGGCGGCCCCTCCCCGGCCGGAGCCCCCGGCCCGCGCGGGGCGGGCTCAGCGGTCCGTGCGGCGGGATTGGCGTATGCGGCGGAGGCGGTTGACCGTCACCGGGTCGGCCGCCAGGGCGCGGGGGTCGTCCAGGAGGGCGTTGAGGAGCTGGTAGTAGCGGACGGGGGCCAGGCCCAGCTCCTCGCGGATGGCACGCTCCTTGGCGCCGGGGCCCGTGAAGCCCCGGCGTTCCAGCGCGAGGATGCTCCGCTCCCGCTCGGCCAGCTCTCCCGGGTCCATGTACGGCACCGTAACGCCCGCCGCCGACAGCGGCCGCTACTCCGCGCTGCCCGCCTTCATCGCCGTGGCCTGGATCTGGCCGAGGACCTCCTTGGGGCTGGCGCCCGTGGCGACCGCCTGGCCGATGCGCTTCTTGACGTCCGCGCTGACCGAGGCCCAGGAGGTCTTGCCGACCGGGTACAGCTCGGAGAGCAGCAGCTCGTCCAGGAACGGCTTGAGGTTCTCGTCCTCCGCCGCGGTGCTCATGGTCTGGGAGGCGGAGGTGGTCACCGGCAGCAGGTCGTACTCGCGGGAGAAGTCGAGGACGTTCTCCTCGCTGTAGACGAAGTCGAGGAAGTCGCCGACCTCGTCCTGGTGGCCGTTCTTCTTGAAGGCCGTCATCCAGTCGGAGACCCCGAGGGTGTTCTTGCTCTCGCCGTCGATGCCGGGGGTGGTCACCATGCCGTACTTCACGCCCTTGTCGGACGCCATCTTCATCAGGGAGGGGTGTCCGTTGAGCATGCCCACGTCGCCGGCCGCGAAGGCGGCGAAGGCGTCGGCGCGGTTGAGCTTGCCGGGGGCGACGGGGCCGGTGAGGCCCTTGCCGACCAGTTCGTCCCGCAGCCAGGTGAAGGTGGTGACGTTCTGCGGGGAGTCGACGGAGTAGGTGCCGACGTCGTCGGTGTAGCCGCCCTCGCCGCTGAGCATCCACTGCATCGTCTCGGCCTGCGCCTCCTCGGCGCCCAGCGGCAGGGCGTAGGGGTACTTCACGCCCTTCTCCTTGAGCGCCTCGGCGGCCTCGGCGAGGTCGTCCCAGGACTTGGGCGGCTGGACCCCGGCCTTGTCGAAGAGGGTCTTGTTGTAGAAGAGCACGCGGGTGGAGGCGGCGAAGGGCAGGCCGTACTGCACGCCGTTGACCTGGCCGGCGGCGGCCAGCTGGGAGACGAAGTCGGCCTGGACCGGGATGGAGAGCACGTCGTCGGCCCGGTAGAGCATGTCCTTGTCCGCGTAGTCGGAGTAGGCGCCGATCTGCGCCATGTCGGGCGCCTCGCCCGCGTCGACCATCTCGCGGACCTTGCGGTCGACGTCGTTCCAGGAGTAGACGGTGACGTCCACCTGCACGTCGGGGTTCTTGGCCTCGTAGGACTTGACCAGCTCGTCCCAGTACTTCTGGGAGCTGTTGTCCTTGCTGTCGCCGTAGTCGGCGGCGACGAGCTTCAGGGTCACCCCGTCGGAGTCGCCGGTGAGACCGCAGCCGCCGAGGACCGCCGTCATGCCCAGTGCGGACACCACCGCGATCGTTCCTGTCCTACGCCGCTGCACCCTGTTCCCCAACCCTGACTGCTCGTTCGCGCGTTCGCTTACCGGATTAAGGTCTACACCACCGCAGTGGACTAGACCTCTCCCGGGTGTACGGGCCACACTGTCCCCGTGAGACATGTCATCGCCCTCGATGTGGGCGGCACCGGGATGAAGGCCGCCCTGGCGGGGCCTGGGGGCGAGCTGCTGCACCAGGCGCGCCGGGCGACCGGCCGCGAGCGGGGACCCGAGGCGGTCGTCGCGGGCATCCTGGACTTCGCCGCCGAGCTGCGGGCCTACGGGGCGGACCGGTTCGGCGAGCCGGCCCGCGCCGCCGGTGTCGCCGTCCCCGGCATCGTCGACGCCGAGCGCGGCGTCGCCGTGTACGCGGCCAACCTCGGCTGGCGCGACGTGCCGCTGCGGACGCTGCTCGGCGAACGGCTCGGCTCCATTCCGGTCGCCCTCGGCCACGACGTGCGCACCGGCGGCCTCGCCGAGGGCCGGATCGGGGCCGGGCAGGGCGCCGACCGGTTCCTGTTCGTGCCGCTGGGCACGGGGATCGCGGGCGCCATCGGCATCGACGGCCGGGTCGAGGCGGGCGCCCACGGCTTCGCGGGCGAGATCGGCCACGTCGTCGTGCGCCCCGGCGGCATCGCCTGTCCGTGCGGTCAGCGCGGCTGCCTGGAGCGGTTCGCGTCCGCGTCGGCGGTCAGCCAGGCGTGGGCCCAGGCCTGCGGCGACCCGCAGGCGGACGCGGCCGACTGCGCCAAGGCCGTCGAGTCGGGGGACGCCCGCGCGCTCGCCGTGTGGCAGGACGCCGTGGACGCGCTCGCCGACGGGCTGGTCACCGCGCTCACCCTGCTGGACCCACGCGTCCTGATCATCGGTGGCGGCCTCGCCGAGGCGGGGGAAACCTTGTTCACACCGCTGCGGGACGCCGTCCGGCGGCGCGTCACCTTCCAGAAACTGCCGGAGATCGTCCCCGCCGCACTCGGGGACACCGCCGGTTGCCTGGGTGCCGGGCTGATGGCCTGGGACCTGCTGGACACCGCTGCTTCGCCTGCTCCGCCTGCTCCGCCTGCTCCGCCTGCTTCGGCTGATCCGCCTGCTCCGACTTCCACAGCTTCGACAGCTTCCACGGCCGCCACGGCCGCGACTCCCCCGGAGGTAACCACCTGATGGCCCCAAGCAAGGTTCTCGCCGGTGCCCGGGTGGTACTGCCCACCGGGACCGTGGACGACGGCCGCGTGATCGTCGACGGCACGCGGATCGCGGACACGGCTCCCCCGCAGGCCGAGACCGTCGACCTGTCGGGCCACTGGGTGGTCCCCGGCTTCGTCGACATCCACAACCACGGCGGCGGCGGCGCCTCCTTCGCCGGCGGCACGGCCGAGCAGGTCCTGGCCGGCGTCGAGACCCACCGCCGGCACGGCACCACCACGGTGGTCGCCTCCGCCGTCACCGGTGACCTGGACTTCCTCGCCCGGCACGCCGGGATGCTCGCCGAGCTGGCGCAGCAGGGCGACATCGTTGGCATCCACTTCGAGGGGCCGTTCATCTCGCCGTGCCGCAAGGGCGCGCACGACGAGCAGCTGCTGCGCGACCCGGACCCGGCCGAGGTGCGCAAGCTGGTCGACGCGGCGCACGGCCACGCGAAGATGATGACGCTGGCGACCGAGCTGCCGGGCGGCCTGGACTCCGTACGGCTGCTCGTCGAGCACGGCGTCATCGCGGCCGTCGGGCACACCGACGCGACGTACGAGCAGACCGTGCAGGCCATCGACGCGGGCGCCACCGTCGCCACGCACCTCTTCAACGCGATGCCCCCGGTCGGTCACCGCGCCCCGGGTCCGATCACGGCGCTCCTCGAGGACGAGCGGATCACCGTCGAGCTGATCAACGACGGCACGCACCTGCATCCGGCCGCGCTCCAGCTGGCCTTCCACCACGCGGGTGCCGCCCGGGTCGCCTTCATCACCGACGCGATGGACGCGGCCGGCTTCGGCGACGGCCGCTACCTGCTCGGCCCACTGGAGGTCGAGGTCGCGGACGGCGTGGCCCGGCTGGTGGAGGGCGGCTCGATCGCGGGCTCCACGCTCACCCTGGACCGCGCCTTCAAGCGGGCGGTGACGGTGGACCGGCTGCCCGTCGGGGACGTCGTCGCGGCGATCTCCGCCAACCCGGCGCGGCTCCTCGGCCTCGACGACCGGATCGGCTCGCTGGAGCCCGGCAAGGACGCCGACCTGGTCGTCCTGGACGACGCCTTCGACCTGGTGGGCGTGATGCGCCGGGGCGAATGGGTGGTCGATCCCCGACTGGGCTGACCCGTCCCCGACTCCGCTGCCGGAGGCCGGACGTCACCGGTCGGACCTGGGGACTGGGCCGACCGTCTCCCGTTTGGCATGATCGTGTCGTGGAGCACGGCTCCGCGGGCACACCCAGCCGCAGACGATCGGGGGAGGTCGGCACGGTGATCCTCACCGTCACTCTCAACACCGCGCTCGACATCACCTACCGAGTCCAGGGCCTGAGGCCGCACGCCTCGCACCGGGTGACGGAGGTGACCGAGCGGCCCGGCGGCAAGGGGCTCAACGTGGCCCGCGTGCTGGCGGCCCTCGGGCACGAGGTGACGGTCACCGGCTTCGCGGGCGGCACCACCGGGGGCGTCGTGCGCGAGGGGCTGACCGGCGTTCCCGGGGTGACCGACGCGCTGGTGCCGGTCGCGGGGGCCACCCGGCGCACCATCGCCGTCGTCGACGAGCGCACCGGCGACACCACCCAGCTCAACGAGCCGGGCCCGGCCGTGGCGCCCGCCGAGTGGAACGCCTTCCAGGAGGCGTACGAGGATCTGCTGGCCGGCGTGGCCGCGGTGGCGCTGTGCGGCAGCCTGCCGCCGGGCGTCCCGGTGGGCGCCTACGCCGGGCTGGTGCGGGTCGCGCGGGCCGCGGGCGTACCGGTGCTCCTGGACACGAGCGGGGAGCCGCTGCGGCGGGGGCTGGCCGCCCGCCCGGACCTGATCAAGCCGAACGCCGACGAACTGGCCGAGCTGACCGGCTCGCACGAGCCGCAGCGGGCCGCGCAGGCCGCCCGGCGCCGCGGTGCCCGCTCGGTGGTCGCCTCGCTCGGCGCCGAGGGGCTGCTCGCGGTGACCCCGGAGGGCCGCTGGCGGGCCGCCCCGCCGGCCCACGTGCGCGGCAACCCGACCGGCGCGGGCGACTCCGCGGTCGCCGGCCTGCTCTCCGGCCTGGTGGAGCACCTGCCCTGGCCGGACCGGCTGGCCCGCGCGGTCGCCCTGTCGGCGGCGACGGTGCTGGCGCCGGTGGCGGGCGAGTTCGACCGGGCGGCGTACGAGGAGCTGCTCGGGCGCGGGGTCGCGGTGACCGCGGAGGCGGGCGCGGCCTAGGGGGCCTCTAGTCCTTGACCTGCCCCTTCTTCAGGGAGAACTGGTCCAGCAGGACGTTGCACTTGTCGCCGTCGGCGCAGGACAGCGTGATCGTGTTGGTGCCCTTGTTGAGGGTGGGCCAGGCGTAGGTCTTGGTCCAGCCCTTGGCGAAGTCGCCGTCCTTGGCCTGCGCGAAGTTGCCCAGGTTCAGCTTGCTGCCGAACTCCTTGCCGTTGACCGTGAGAGTCATCGACTGGTCCTCGTCGGCCGTGCTGTACGTGGTGAAGAGGGTGTAGAGACCCTCCTCGGGGATGCCGTCCACGGTCCAGGTGACCGAGGAACCCGGCTGGTTGAGGTTGGCCACGTAGACGCCGCCGGCCGACTCTGCGCCCTCGACCTCCGACGCGAGGGAGGCCGCGCCGCCCAGCCGCATCGCCTTCGCCTCGACGGAGGGCAGCTCGGCCTCCTCCTCGGCGCCCTCGCTCGCCGACGGGCTGGGCTCGGTGCTCGCGGACTGGGTGGGGGTCGGGTCGCCGCCCGCCTCGTTGCCGCCCTTGTCGTCGTCGGAGCCGCTGCTCGTCATGGCCACGGCGATGCCGATGACCACGGCGGCGACGACCGCCACCGCGCCGATCAGCAGGCCCTTGGTGTTGGGGCCGCGGCGTCCGCCGCCCCCGCCGCGCCCGGAGGGCTGCTGCGGGCCCCCGGGACCGCCCCCGCCGGGGAAGGTCTCCGGCGCGGCGTAGTGCGCGTTCGGCTGCCCGTACGCCCCCTGCGGCTGGCCGTAGGCGCCCTGCTGGGGCGGGGCGGCCTGGCCGTAGGCGGCGGTCTGCGCGCCCTGGCCCTGCGGTGCCCCGTACTGCCGTGTGCCGACGGGACGCACCCGGTTGACGGAGTTCGGGTAGCCGTAGCCACCGGACGGCGGCTGGGCCCCGTTGGCCTGCCCGTCGGCGTAGAGGTAGCCGAAGGGGTCGTCGTCCTCGGGCGTGCTCGCGCCGTTGTTGCCGGGCGTCATCCCTAGGTCTCCTAACCAGATGCGGTGCGTGGTGCGGTACGGGTCGTGAGAGGGCGAGCCTACCCGCTCCCACTGACCCAAAAGGGTGACTCGGACCGCATCAACGCGCTGACCTGGTGATCATCCGGCGCGGCGGTGCTGTTTGGGACGAGATCGTTTCTCGACGTACATCCGTTCGTCAGCGGACTTGAGCACCTCGTCCGCCGTCATGCCGCAGTGGGCCCAGCCGATGCCGAAGCTGGCGCCCACCCGGACGGCCCGGCCCTCGGCCCGGATCGGCTGGATGATCTCGCCCCGCAGCCGTACGGCGAGGTCCTGGGCGTCGGCCCGGCCGAGCCCGTTGGCGAGGATCACGAACTCGTCGCCGCCGAGCCGGGCCACGGTGTCGCCGTCACGGACGCCGCCGCTGAGCCGCCGGGCGACCTCGATCAGGACGGCGTCGCCCGCGTTGTGCCCGAACCGGTCGTTGATCGACTTGAAGCCGTCCAGGTCGCAGAAGAGGACCGCGAGCCCCTTGGTGCCGTCGTCGCGCCCGTCCTCGGGGGCCACGGCGTGCACGTGGTGGTCGAAGGCGCCGTACGGCTCGGCGGCGGCGGAGAAGTCGAAGGTGTGGCCGCCGGAGTCGAACACGGCGGAGTTCCCGTAGGCGGCGTCCATGGCGTCGGCCACCGCCGCGTGCGACGACTGCGGACGCTGGCACAGCCGGGCGGCCAGCCGGGAACGCAGCTCGGCGCTGTTCGGCAGGCCGGTGAGGGAGTCGTGGGAGGCGCGGTGGGCGAGGTGCAGCTCGCGGCGCTTGCGCTCCTCTATGTCCTCGACGTGGGTGAGCAGGAAGCGCGGTCCGTCGGCGGCGTCGGCGACGACGCTGTTGCGCAGCGAGACCCAGACGTAGGTGCCGTCGCGGCGGCCCAGGCGCAGCTCGGCCCGGCCGCCCTCGGCGGAGGTGCGCAGCAGGGTGCCGATGTCCTCGGGGTGCACGAGGTCGGAGAAGGCGTAGCGGCGCATCGAGGAGGCGCGGCGGCCCAGCAGCCGGCACAGGGCGTCGTTGGTGCGCAGGATGCGGCCGTGCTGGTCGCCGCCCATCTCGGCGATGGCCATGCCGGAGGGGGCGTACTCGAAGGCCTGCCGGAAGCTCTCCTCGCTGGCCCTGAGGGCCTGCTGGTCGCGTTCCAGGCGGACCAGGGCGCGCTGCATGTTGGAGCGGAGCCGGGCGTTGCTGATCGCGATGGCGGCCTGGAACGCGTACATCTGCAAAGCCTCGCGCCCCCAGGCGCCGGGGCGACGGCCGTTGCGCGGCCGGTCCACGGACAGGACGCCGATCAGCTCGCCGCTGTTGCCGCCGCCCTGCGGGCCCGGCGCGTACATCGGGGCGAAGAGCCGGTCCGAGGGGTGCCACTCGTCCTCGAAACGGGGCGCGGGCCCGTCGGTGTACCACTGCGGGACGTCGTCGTCGTCGAGGACCCAGCCCTCGGTGTGGGGTATGAAGATCAGGTCGCCCCACTGCTCGCCCATGCCCAGGCGCCGGTCCCAGGACTCGCGGGAGCCCGAGCGGCCGGTGATGAGCGCCTCGGCGGCCGGGTTGCCCGCGAAGGCGGCGACGACGAGGTCTCCGTCGGGGCCGACCAGGTTGACGCACGCCAGTTCGTAGCCGAGGGCCTGGACGACGCCGTCCGCGACGGCCTGCAGGGTGTCGGCCAGGCTGCGGGCCTTGTTCATGTCGGCCATGGCCTGGTGCAGCTGCCGCAGGGAGGCAAGGCGGACATAGGGCTCCGAGTCGGTCTCCATGCTCGCCCTCCCCCCGAGACCTCGCAGTGAATCAAGGGTTCTCTTCGGCGCCTTTACTGATGGTGCCCTTGCAGGTTCCCCGCCACTGAATCACAGCGCGCTCCCCACTCGGTACACAGGGTCAACAATTACCGCCCCTTGTGACTCAAGTCACAGCGAAACATGAACAATTGAGTGGGGTTTCTGCGCTTTCCCTGTGCGTTTACCGAACGCAAAGTTTGTGGGTATGCGCACGTCTCCTCCCCCCGCCTCCTCCCGTGGTCCTAGGTCCCGGTTCGGACCGGGGCCCGATGCCCGGTCCACGCCCCGGAGATTAGCGTGACGGTGTGCCGAACACTCCGCCTCTCACGTATCCCGGGTCCCCCGCGGCCCCCGCGTCCCCGTTGCCGTCGCCCGCCTCCGGGCATGCTGAGGGGGTGAGCAACGAGGAGTTCCGTGCCGCCATGTCCCGGCTGGCCTCGGGCGTGGTGCTGGTGACCGCGCAGGAGCCGCCGCTGGACCCGGACGACCCGCTGGCGCCACGCGGCGAGGACGTCGGAATGACGGCCACGGCCTTCATGTCGGTGTCCCTGGACCCGCCACTGGTCCTGGTCAGTCTGCGCGAGGGCTCCCGCATGGACGACCTGCTGGACGAACAGCCCCTGTGGGCCGTGTCGGTCCTCTCCGAGAGCCAGCGGCACATCGCGGGCCGCTTCGCGATGAAGGGCCGCGTCAGCGACCGCCTCCTGTTCGCGGACATCCCGTACGCGCGGGGGGAGGCGACCGGAGCACCCCTGGCGGGCGGCGCCCTGGCGACCCTGGAGTGCCGCACCGAACAGCGGGTGCCGGCCGGCGACCACACCCTGGTGATCGGCAGGGTCCTGACCGCCACACTGCCGAGCGCGGACGGGGGTCCGCTGACGTACTTCCGGGGCCGGTACCGGCAGCTGGGCTGAGCGGTGATCGGCTCGTCCGCAGCGCGGGCGCTCGCCTAGGGTGCGCGCATGACGACCAGCACCGGGCCCCGACTGGAGCCGATCACTCCCGCGAACATCGAGGCCGCCCTCGCCGTCCGGGTGCGCCCGGAGCAGGAATTCGCCGTCGACCCGGTGGTGAAGTCCCTCGCCGAGGCCTACGTCCACGGTGAGAAGGCCTGGCCGCGCCTGATCCTCGACGGCGACCGTCCGGTCGGCTTCCTCATGGGCTTCTTCGGCGTCGACTGGTACGACGACGGCAGCGCGCTGCGCTCCGGCCTGTGGCGCCTGAACATCGCCGCCCAGGAGCAGGGCCGGGGATACGGCCGCTTCGCCGTGCAGTCGGTGGCCGCCGAGATACGGCGCCGCGGCGGCACGGAGTGCTTCGTCACCTGGCACCCCGGCGAGCACGGTCCCGAGAACTTCTACCTGGGCCTCGGCTTCCGTCCGAACGGCGAGAAGGCCGAGGAGGAGACGGTCGGCGTGCTGGAGCTGGACTGAAGCGGGGCTTCCCGGTCAGTCCCAGCCCCGCGCGGAGCGCCCGCGCTTGGTGTCCGAGCGCTGCTTCTTCTCCCGCAGCCGGCGTTCGTTGATGCCGCGCGGGATGCGGGTCGGCCTGCGGGGCCTGGGCGGGGGCGCGGTGGCCTCGGCGAGGAGCGCGGCCAGGCGTACGGCGGCGGTCTCCCGGTTGCGCCACTGGGAGCGGTGCTCGGAGGCGCGGACGGTGACGACCCCGTCGGACAGGCGCCCGGCCAGCCGCTCCAGCGCCCGCTGCTTCCACACCTCGGGCAGGGCCTCGGTCCGCGCCAGGTCGAAGCGCAGCTCCACGGCCGTGTCCGTGGTGTTGACGTGCTGTCCGCCGGGCCCCGAGGAGCGCGAGAAACGCCAGACCAGCTCGGCCTCGGGCAGGGAGACGGAGCCGCGGATGACATGGGGACCGGACATGCCCTCCATGTTCCCGTCCACGGGCGGGCCGCGTCACTCGAATATCCTGATCCCGCTCTTGGTAAAGAAAGTAAAGAGAGGTGGAACCTTGTGGACCCCTCTCGACGTTCATGGTGGTAGCTGTAGCTTTCTTGCCGTACGTAAACGAGGGAAGGGACTCCCAACAATGGCTGTAAGCCTGTCCAAGGGTGGCAACGTCTCGCTCACCAAGGAGGCTCCGGGCCTGACCGAAGTCACCGTGGGGCTCGGCTGGGACGTCCGCACCACCACCGGCACCGACTTCGACCTCGACGCCTCCGCGATCGCGGTCAACACGCAGGGCAAGGTCTACTCCGACGCCCACTTCGTCTTCTTCAACAACAAGCAGACGCCGGACAACACCATCGTCCACACCGGTGACAACCGCACGGGTGAGGGCGCCGGCGACGACGAGGCGATCAACGTCAACCTGGCGGGTCTCCCGGCCGACATCGAGAAGATCGTCTTCCCGGTCTCGATCTACGACGCCGAGAACCGCTCGCAGAACTTCGGCCAGGTGCGCAACGCCTACATCCGCATCCTCAACCAGGCCGGCGGCGCCGAGATCGCCCGCTACGACCTGTCCGAGGACGCGGCCACCGAGACCGCCATGGTCTTCGGCGAGCTGTACCGCAACGGCGCCGAGTGGAAGTTCCGCGCCGTCGGCCAGGGCTACGCCTCGGGCCTGACGGGCATCGCCCAGGACTTCGGCGTGAACGTCTGAGGTTCACCCGCCCGTTGTTCCGTACGAAGGCCCCCCGGACGTCCGGCCGGGGGGCCTTCGGCGTGCCGTCGGACGGGCGGGGCGTGCCGTCACGGCAGCAGGCGCTGCTCCTTGGCCACCGCTACCGCGCCGGCCCGGGTGTCGACGCCGAGCTTGTCGTAGATGCGGCGCAGATGCGTCTTCACCGTGGCCTCGCTGATGAACAGGGCGCGGGCGATCTCCCGGTTGCCGAGACCGGTGGCGAGCTGGGCCAGGATGTCGCGCTCGCGGTCGGTGAGGGCGGGGCGCGGCTTGCGCAGGTTGGCCATGACCCGGCCGGCGACCGGCCCGGACAGGGCCGTACGGCCCTGGGCGGCGGCGTGGATGGCCGCGAACAGTTCCTCGGGGCGTTCGGCCTTCAACAGGTATCCGGTCGCGCCCGCCTCGATGGCGCGGGTGATGTCGGCGTCGGTGTCGTAGGTGGTCAGGACCAGGACGTGCGGGGTCCGGGCGGGGGCGTCCGCGGTGGCGGCCGTGAGGCGGCGGGTGGTCTCCACGCCGTCGATGCCCGCGCCGAGCTGAAGGTCCATCAGGACGACGTCCGGCGCCAGCCGTGCGGCGAGCGCGAGCGCCTCCTCGCCGGTGCCCGCCTCGCCGACCACCTCGATGCCGGGGGCGCTGTCGAGCAGGGCGAGCAGCCCGGCGCGTACGACGACGTGGTCGTCGCAGACCAGGATGCGCACGGGGGCGGAGGCCGGGCGGGGCGCGGCGGGGTCGGTCATCGGGGGGCCTCCTGCGGACCGGCCGGGCCGGCCGGTCCGGCCGGGTCTGCCGGGTCGGTTCGGGGCGGGTCCAGGGGGATCGCGGCGGACAGGGCGGTGCCCTCGCCGGGCGCGGACTCGACGGTCAGGGTGCCGCCGAGCTGGCGCAGGCGGGCGTGCATGGCGGGCAGGCCGTGCCCGCGCGTCCCGGCGGGGGCGTCGGACGGCTCGGTGGGGTCGAATCCGTGCCCGTCGTCGGTGACGTCCAGGACGACCTCGTCGTCGAGGAGGGTGAGGCTGAGCGCGGCGGTGGACGCGCCCGCGTGCTCCCGGACGTTGGCCAGGGCGCCCTGGGCGATGCGCAGCAGGGCCGACTGGACGCGGTCGGGCAGCGGCGGGACGCGGGCGTCGTCGTCGACGTGGACGCGGACGGTGAGGTGGTCGCCGGACTCCCGGGCGGCCAGGGCACGCAGCGCCGCCTCCAGGCCGCCGCCCCGGGCCAGGTCGGCCGGGGCCAGGTCGTGGACGAAGCGGCGGGCCTCGGCCAGGTTGTGCTCGGCGACGGAGGCGGCGCCCCGGACGTGGGTACGGGCCTTGTCCTGGTCGGACTCCCAGACCCGTTCGGCGGCCTGCAGCAGCATCCGCTGGCTGGACAGGCCCTGGGCGAGACTGTCGTGGATCTCCATGGAGAGCCGCTGGCGCTCGGCGAGGGTGCCCTCGCGGCGTTCGGAGGCGGCGAGTTCGCGGCGGGTGCGGATCAGGTCGTCGATCAGGGCGCGCTGCCGGGCCGCCTGCCGTTCGGTGTGCAGGAACACGGACGCGGCGATCGCGGCGACGGCGGGCGGGGCGAGCAGCAGGTTGGGGTCGAAGCGCCCGGCGAGACGGAACTGCGCGGCGACGACGAACACCGTCAGGACGGTGACCAGCACCAGCGCCGCCCGGGCGGGCAGGGTGCGCAGGCCGGTGTAGAAGAGGGGCACTGCGCACCAGGAGAAGCTGGGTGCGAGGACGACGAGCACCATCCACACCACGACGACCAGGCCCAGCCACGCCAGGCGCCGCCGGGCGGGCGGGACGGCGGGAGCGGACGGCGCGGCCCCGCTCAGAAGGGGCCCGAGCAGGTGCAGCACGGCGAGGGCGAGGGACAGGGCGAGGATCCACGGGGTGCGTGGCTCCCCGGGGTGGCGCATCAGGAAGCGGGTCAGGGCACCGCCGAGCAGCAGGAAGAACGCCACGTGCATGACGGCCCCGAGCCACCGGCCGTCCACTCCGGCCGCGTCGTACGGCTTCTGCATCCGGCACCCGCCTCCTCTCGTCCGTCTCTCGCCCGTCTCTCGTCCGTACTCTCGCCCGTCTCTCCTGCTTCGCTGTCCTACAACGTGCCGCAGAAGACCGCTGAGCTGGGCGAACACTCCTATGGTGCCCCCTTCGGACGTCCTGCGGGTCAACCGATCGGACGACCCCTCCGTCGCCCGTTCCGTCGGCCACGAGCAGCCGGAACGGCGACCGTGGGTCCCCGGTGCGGGCCGGAGAGTGGAGAGCACGAAGCCGACCGCCTCACCCGCAGGAGCAGCTCACCATGAAGAAGACCCTCTCCCGTCGTGCCCGCATCGCCACCGGCGGTGCCGTGCTCGCCGCCGTCGCCGCCGGCACCTTCGGCACGGTGGCCGCCAACGCCTCCGCCCCTGAGGCGGCCCAGGACTCCGCGGTGTCGGCCGCCCCGGCCGCCGCGGCCGGCCAGCGCGACACCACCACCTCCACCCACCTGACGATCGACGCCGCCACCGAGGCCGCGCAGGCCGCGCTGAAGGCCGCCAAGAAGGAGGGCCAGCGGATCACGGTCGCGGTCGTCGACCGCAACGGCAACACGATCCTCACCATGCGCGGCGACGGCGCCGGTCCGCAGTCCTACGCGTCGGCCGAGAAGAAGGCGTACACGGCCGTCTCCTGGAACGCTCCGACCAGCGAGCTGGAGGGCCGTCTGGAGAACGCCCCGAACCTGAAGGACATCCCGGGCACCCTGTTCCTGGGCGGCGGCGTCCCGGTCACCGCGGGCAAGGCGCCGATCGCCGGTATCGGCGTCGCGGGCGCCCCGTCCGGCACCCTGGACGAGAAGTTCGCCCAGGCCGGGGCGGCGGCGCTGCGCTAGAACCTGTCCGCCTCGCCGCTCTCGGTCCCCCTCGGTCCCAACAGCCGCCCCCAGCGGGCGTTTCACGTGAAACGCCCCATAGGATCACGAGGTGCGCACCCCTCGTCTGCTCGTAGCCGCCGCCACCGTCGTCGCCCTCGCGGCATGCAGTGGCGGCGGCGCGGTCGACGGCACCCCCGGCGGCTCGGGCGTGCGCGACCCGTACTTCCCCAAGGCGGGCAACGGGGGCTACGACATCGGCCATTACGACCTGAAGCTGGACTACGACCCCGCTGCCGACGACGATGCCGGATCCGGCGCCGGGCACCTCACCGGCACCGCGACGATCACCGCCCGCGCGACCCGTGACCTGTCGGCCTTCGACCTCGACCTCGAGGGCCTGGACGTCGAGGAGGTCGCGGTCGAGGGCCGGGACGCCCGGTTCAACCGGGCCGGACAGGAACTGACGGTCCGCCCGGCCGAGGAGCTGAACGACGGGGAGACGTTCCGGGTGACCGTCCGGTACTCCGGCGAGCCGGAGACGATCACCGACCCCGACGACTCCGAGGAGGGCTGGCTGCCCACCGCCGACGGCGCGGTCGGGCTGGGCGAGCCGACGGGCTCGATGGCCTGGTTCCCCGGCAGCCACCACCCCTCCGACAAGGCGACGTACGACCTCGCGATGACCGTGCCGGAGGGCCTCGGTGTGGTCTCCAACGGCGAGTTGCGGGACGAGCGGACCCGGGACGGCCGTACGACGTTCACCTGGCACACCGGCGAGCCGATGGCGAGCCATGTCGTCACCGTCGCGGTCGGCGAGTGGGAGACCGCCCGCTCCACCACGGACGACGGTCTGCCGGTGTACACGGCCGTCGACCCGACGCAGGCCGACGCGAGCCGGAAGGTCCTGAAGCGGATCCCCGAGATCATGGACTGGGCGCGGGAGAACTTCGGCCCCTACCCCTTCTCCTCCACCGGCGCGATCGTCGACCGCGACGAGGACGCCGGGTACGCCCTGGAGACCCAGAACCGGCCCTACTTCCCCGGTGCCCCCGACACCGTCCTGCTCGTCCACGAACTCGCCCACCAGTGGTACGGGAACTCCGTCAGCCCGAAGACCTGGCGGGACATGTGGCTCAACGAGGGCTTCGCCACCTACGCGGAGTGGCTGTGGGAGGAGGACCACGGCGGCGACACGGCCCGGGAGACCTTCGAGGCGCTCTACGACGGCACGTACTACGACGACGAGGACGCGAACGACTCGATCTGGGCGTTCCCGCCCGCGGACCCGCCCGACGCGGCGCACATCTCCGACAGCCCCGTCTACCAGCGGGGCGCGATGGTCCTGCACAAGATCCGCGAGACGGTGGGCGACGACGCCTTCTGGGACCTGCTGCACGGCTGGGCCGCCGCGCACCGCCACGGCAACGCGGACACCGACGACTTCACGGCGTACGTGGAGAAGTCGGCGCCGGACGAGGACTTCTCGGAGATCTGGGCGGACTGGCTGCGCGGGGACGGCCGGCCGGACTCCCCGTGAACCGCCCGACTCGTCCGCCGCCGCCTCATCCCTGGTAGCCGCCGAAGGTTTCGAGCAGCAGGGCCAGGTCCGGCGGCCAGAGCGGCTCGGGCGCCGCGGCGAGTTCGGCCCGGCTCCACCAGCGCCAGGTGAGGATGCCGTCCGCGGCGTGCGCGGCGGCAAGGTGGGGGCCGGTGGGCTCCCGGCGGGGGCCCCGGGCGACGTAGATGTGCTCGTACTGGCGGACGGGGCCGACGCTCAGGTGGGTGAAGTCGTGTTCCCAGGTGCAGAGCAGCGGGCCCGGTTCCAGGTCGGTCCAGCCGGTCTCCTCGCGCACCTCGCGCAGGGCGCCCTCGCGGGGGTTCTCGTCCGCCTCCAGGCCGCCGCCGGGCATCGCCCAGTGCACGCCGACCTCGACGTTGTCGTAGCGCAGGAGGAAGACGGCGCCCTCGGGGTCGAGCACGGCGACGCGGGCGGCGCGGCGCGGGGTGCGCGGCCGGTCGCTCTCCAACTCCCTGCGCAGCACGGCGCAGGGGCGGTCGGACCGGAGGTCTCGACGGTGGTCGACGGCCGTGTAGCCGAGCGCGGTCCAGAAGGAGAGCGCCTCGGTGTTGCCGTCGAGGACGGCGAGCCGTACGGCGGTGCGGCCCGCGGCGCGGAAACGGTCCTCGACGAGGGACGCGAGCCGTCTGCCCAGCCCTTGCCGGGTGAGCCCCGCGTCCACCATCAGCAGCCCGATCCACGGCTCCGGGTCGGACGGGTCGGGATGCCGGGCGAGCGTCACCGCGACCCCGACCAGCCGGCCCGCGTCCCTGGCCAGCAGCACCTCGGCGCCGGGCCGCGCCAGTTCGTCGGCGAGCGCGGTCGCGACCTGCTCCGGACGGATGTCCTGAGGGTCGGGGAAGTCGCCGCTGAGCGCGTGGAAGGCCCGGTGGGAGGCGTAGAGGGCGGTGAGTTCGGTGAGAACGGGGCCCGGGATGTCGTGGTCGGGGGTGAGGGCGAGCGGGGTGAGGATCACCCCGGCAACCTATCCGTCCGTCGGGCCCTGCGCCCCGGGCCGGTCCAGGTCGGAGAGGTCGAGGACGAAGCGGTGGCGGACGTCGCCGCGGTCGAGGCGGTCGAGGGCCTCGTGCACGCGGGCGGAGGGGAGGAGTTCGATGTCGGCGGTGATGCCGTGCGCGGCGCAGAAGGCCAGCATCTCGGCGGTCCCCTTCCGGCCGCCGCTGCCCGCGGAGCTGAGCTTCTTGCGGCCGATGAGCAGGTCGAGGGTCTCCAGGGTGACCGGTCCCAGGTGCCCGAGATGGCTGAGCGTGCCGTCCAGTGCGACCAGGCGGAGGTAGGCGCCGAGGTCGTGCGGGGCGGAGACGGTGTCGACGACGATGTCGAACCGGTCGCGGGCGGCGGCCATCTCCCCGGGGTCCGTCGAGACGACGAACCCGCGGGCGCCCAGTCGGCGCGCGTCCTCGGCCTTGTCCGGCGACCGGCTGATCACCGAGGTGTCGGCGCCGAGCGCGACCGCGAACTTCACGGCGAGGTGGCCGAGGCCGCCGAGACCGGCCACGGCGACACGGGTACCGGGCCCGGCGCCCAGGGCGCGCAGGGGCTCCCAGACGGTGATCCCGGCGCACAGGAGCGGGGCGGCGGCGGCCGGGTCCAGAACGGCCGGGAGGGCGTACGCGAACCGTTCGCCGAGCACGTACTCGCGGGAGTAGCCGCCGAGGGTGGTCGAGCCGTCGACGCGGTCGGTGCCGCCGTAGGTCAGGGTGGGGAAGGCGTGGCAGAAGTTCTCCTGGCCGATCCGGCACATGGCGCACGCACCGCAGGAGTCCACGATGTTGCCGACCGCGACCGGGTCACCGGTCCGGAAGCGGGTGACCTCCGTCCCGGTCGCGGTCACCACGCCCGTGAACTCGTGTCCGGGGACGAGGGGGTCCGGCCCCCCGTCCGTGCCGCCGCGGGCCCGGAGGGCGTGCAGGTCCGTGTGGCAGACGCCGCAGTAGTCGACCCGGACGGCGAGGTCGTCGGGGCGCAGGTCGCGCCGTTCCAACGGGGCGCGGCGCAGCACCGGGGTCGTCGCGGTGCCGTTCCCGGGCTCCGCCTGCCAGCCCACTGTGGTCCTCATGGTTCTTTCCAGCTCCTCAGACAGACTGTTCGGTCTATTTGAGCGTAGGCGTCTTCGCGGCACCAGGCAAACCAACTGTTCTGTTTTCCTGTGGGTTACCCTGAGGCCATGCCCGACCGCACCCCCGACCAGCCCCTGACCTCCCGCGGCGCCGCCACCCACCGGCGCATCCTGGACGTCGCGACCCGGGAGTTCGCCGAACACGGGATCGCCGGGGCGCGCGTCGAGCGGATCGTGGCCGCCGCACGCACCAACAAGGCCCAGCTCTACGCGTACTTCGGCAGCAAGGACGGGCTGTTCGACGCGATCTTCTTCGGCTCGCTGGACCGCATCGTGAACGTCGTGCCGATCGACGCCGACGACCTCGCGGACTGGGCCGTACGCCTCTACGACGAGTACCTGCGCCGCCCCGACCTGATCCGGCTGGCCACCTGGGCGCGGCTGGAGCGGCGCCCGGCGGGGCACCTGGTCGACGACGCCGACCGCCGCGACGACGCCAAGCTGCGGGCGATCGCCGAGGCGCAGGCGGCGGGCCGGGTGCGGCCGGGCGACCCGTTCGACGTGCTGGCCCTCGTCATCGCCATGTCCATGGCCTGGTCACCGGTCAGCAACGTCTACGCGGCGACCGCCGACGAGCCCGCGGACGTGCACGACCGCCGACGCGCCCTGCTCCGCGACGCGGTCCGGCGCGCCACGGCACCGGACTGACCTCAGCGGGCCCCGGCGACTCGGCCGCCCCCTGCGGCGCGGTCCCCCTGGAGCCTGGTGAGCCGGGAGACGAAGAGCACGGCGAACACGGTGCTCACGACGGCGACGACGTCGCCGCCCAGGGCGCTGACGACGGTCGCGCCGGCGTCCTCGACGGTCTTCTCCTCGTCCCAGGTCCTGTAGGCGCTCAGTTCCGACGCGAGGTGGACCACCCACAGCCACCACCAGGTGTGCATCAGCCACCGTCCGGCGCCCGCCGGGCGTCCGGTCGTCGCCGTCCAGATGTCGTTGGCGATCTGCTTGGGCAGGAAGAAGTTGACGACGGGGATGAACCAGGAACCCGCCGCCAGGCCCGGCCGGTAGCGGATACGGCCCGGCGCGAACGACTCGGCGTTCTGCCGCATCCGGCGGAACCAGCACACCCACACGGTCGCCGCCGCGAGCAGCACCAGCAGGCTCAGGCCCTCGGCCACGAAACCCGTCACCTGCAGCGTCCGGAAGCCGTCGATGCCCCTGGGGGACGACGATCCGGGCAGCCTGCCGAGCTCGCCGTGGACGGCCATGAGGACGTTGAAATTGAACAGCACCGGCACGACGAACAGGATGAGCAGGACGTTCAGCGCCGTGGCCAGCCCCTTCGCCGGGCGGGCGGGCGGCGGGGCGTACGGCGACGGGGCGACGGGCGCGGCCGCGGGGGCCGGGGTGGCGTACGGCGAGGGCCGCGCGGCCCCGGGACCCGCGTCGAGCGGCGGGCGGCCCTGCCACGGGGGCCTCGCCGGGCCGTACGCGGCGGGCGGCGGCCCGAAGCCCGCGGCGGGAGCCGCTCCGGCCGGCACCCGGTCCTCCGGGTCCTCGCTGTCCAGGAGCTGCACGGCGTGCCGGCCCAGCTCCGCCAGCACCTCGCCGGGCAGCCACGCGCCGCCCGGGGCGCCGTCCGCGCCCGCCGTGTCCTCGATCGACGTCAGCAGCTCTTCGGGGGTGGGGCGCTTCTCGGGCTCCTTCTCCAGGCAGGCCGCGACGAGGCCCTGCCAGGGTTCGGGGACCCCGGTCAGGTCCGCCTCCTCGGTCGCGATGCGGAAGAGCAGCGAGTGCAACCCGCCCTCGTCGGTGCCGAAGGGCATCCGGCCCGTAGCCGCGTAGGCCAGCACCGCGCCGAGGCAGAAGACGTCACTCGCGTACGACACCTTCTCCCCGCGCACCTGCTCGGGGGACATGAAGCCGGGCGACCCCACGACGGCGCCGGCTTTGGTGAGGCCCTCGGCGGACTGCGTGGACGCGTCCAGGGCGCGGGCGATGCCGAAGTCGATGACGCGGGGTCCGTCGATCGTCACCAGGACGTTGGAGGGCTTGAGGTCGCGGTGGACGAGGCCGGCGCCGTGGACGGCCTGAAGCGCCCTCGTCAGTCCCGCCGCCAGCACCCGCAGGGTGGGGGAGGGCAGCGGCCCGTACTGCCGGTCGACGACCTCGGCGAGCGAGGGCCCGGCGACGTACCCGGTGGCGACCCAGGGGGTGGCTGCGTCGGTGTCGGCGTCCAGCACCGGCGCGGTCCACTCGCCGCCGACGCGCTGTGCCGCCCTCACCTCCTGCGCGAAGCGCCGCCGGAAGTCCGGCATGCGGGCCAGTTCCTCCCGGACGGTCTTGACGGCCACCGTCCGGCCCCGGTCGGAGCGCGCCAGATACACCCGGCCCATGCCGCCCTCACCGAGCCTGCCGAGCAACCGGTACCTGCCGATCCGTTCGGGATCGTCCGGAATCAACCCGTCCATGCTTGCTCCCTCTCCCCCGACGACACCGTGCGCACCGGGATTGGGGACGAGGATAGAGACCGGAGGTGACGCGGGTAAAAGCCGGTGCTCCCCGCGCAGTTGGCCCCGTCACGGCCCGAGGCTGCCGTGGTCGCGGACGCGCACCCGTCCGTCTCCGCACCGCTGTCCGTCTCGGCGCCGCTGTCCGTGACACCATCACCTGCGTGCTCGACATCGGCTACGCCCTCTCCACCCGCTTCCCGGACCCGCCGCAGACGGACTACCGCCGCGCGGACGTCCACGCGCTGCGCCACGACCTGTTCTGCGGGGACGTGTACCTCGCCGACACCAAGGCGGACCGTGAGCTGTCCACAGCCTGGGGATGGGTGCCGGTGCTCGACTTCGCCTGGGCGCTGTGCGACATCGTGGAGCACGTCGACCGGGACCCGGCGGGCTCCCGGGCCGCCCGGCCGCAGCGGGCGGAGCTGGACTTCACCGAGTCCACCGACCGCCTGCTCTTCGAGCGCCGCTTCGGCTGGGTCGACATCGAGGCGGAGTGGCTCCCGGAGAGCGAGCCCCCGCTCTCCTTCTCCCACACCGAACTGCGCCGCGAGGCCCGGGACTTCCTCCACGATCTGCTCGCCGACCTCACCGACCTCCACGAGGACCTCGCGGACAACCCGGCGATCTGGTCCCTCCAGGCCCGCTTCCCGCGGATCCCGTAGGGGGACCCGCGGCGTGCTACGCCTCCCCCAGCACCCGCACCCCCAGCTCCGCCGCCAGCACCGGGGCCAGGTCGAGGAGTTGGGTGGGGCTGATCACCGCGCCCGCGAGGCGGTCCACGCCGCGGGACAGGTCCAGCGGGGCGGCGCCGCGCAGGTCGACGTCGGTGAGGGTGGCCGCGCTGAGGTCCGCCTGCTTCAGGGCGCAGTCCACGAACTCGACCCGCTCCAGGCGGGCGCCCCCGAAGTCCGGCTCGACCAGGACGCAGCTCTCGAAGACGACGTCCTTGAGGCGGGCCCGGCGCAGATTGAGGTAGTCGATCTTGCCGCCGCGGATCAGGACCCGTTCCAGGACGGCGCCGTGCAGCTGGGTGCCGCCCAGGCGGGCGTCGAGCAGCTCGACGTCGCGCAGGGTCGCCTCCGCGAGGTTCGTGCCGACGCCCCGGACGCCGGTGAGGCGCGTGTCGAGCAGCCGGGCGGCGCGCAGTGACGCCTCGTCCAGCGCGCAGCCGGTCAGCGCGCAGTCCATGAACCGGGCGCCCGCGCCGTCCTGGCCGGTCAGGTCCGTCTCCCGGAAGTCCAGCGCGTCGTAGTCCCCGTCCGGCGCCAGGCCGCCGTCGTCCTCGTACGGCGTGAGCGGCGGCAGGCGCAGCTCCGGGCGTCTCGCCCGCCGGACCGTCGTCGTACCGCGCCCGCCCGCCGTTCCCGCCGTTCTCCTCGCCATGGGAACATGCTGCACCCCGCCACTGACAACCCGCTCCGACCTGCGGAAATCTCCCTTCCTCCGGCCGCATGTCACATCCGGCGCCCCCTCGGCCGTCGTACGGGCAGACAGGCGCCGTGCCAGGCGACCCGACCGCGACCCCGAACCGAGGGAGAACCCGAGCCATGCATCGCATCACCGTCATCGGCGGCGGCTTCGCCGGACTGACCGCGGCCATCACCGCCGCCGAGGCGGGCGCCAAGGTCACCGTCCACGAGGCCCACCACACGCTCGGCGGACGGGCCCGGACCGCCGACGGCCCCTACCGGACCAATGACGGCCCGCACGCCCTCTACAACGGCGGCCCGCACTGGGCCTGGCTGCGCCGGCGCGACCTGATCGGTCCGCTCGCGCCCATCCCGCCGCTGGAGGCGGCCCGGCTGCGGCTGCGGCACAAGGGGGCGCTGCGCCGTACTCCGCCGTTCGCCATGCTGAAGCTGCTGCGCCGCGGTGTCGGGCCCGCGCCGGTCGACGTCGACTTCCTGACCTGGGCGACCGGGATCGCGGGTGAGGAGGGGGCCCGGGCCGCCGCCCACTACTGCGCCGTCGCCCTCTTCCACCACGATCCGGGGTCGCTGTCCGCCGCCTTCGTGCAGGAGCGGCTGCGCCGGGCCGCCAAGCTGCCGCCCGAGGCGCACTACCCGCGCGGCGGCTGGGCCGGGGTCGTGGACCGGATGGCCGCCCTGGCCTGGAACCTCGGGGTGCGGATGGAGACGCTCTCGCGCGTGGACACGCTGCCCACCGACGCCCCCGTCATCGTCGCCACGTCCCTCGACGCGGCCCGCACGCTGCTGGACGACCCCGCGCTGACCTGGCCGAGCGGCCGCACCACCCTGGTCGACCTGGCCGTACGGACCCGGCGCGGCGACGCCTTCGCCGTGTCCGACCTGGACGCGCCGGGGTGGATCGAGCGGTTCACGGCGCAGGACCGCACGCTCGCGCCGGCGGGCGAGCAGCTGATCCAGGGGCAGCTCCCCATCGCGCCGCACGAGTCCAAGGCGGACGGCACCGCACGCGCCGAGCAACTGCTCGACCTGGGCTTCCCCGGCTGGCGCGAGCGGCTGACCTGGCGGCGCGAGGCGGTCGCGAACGGCCGTACCGGCGCCGTCGATCTGCCCGGCACCACCTGGCGCGACCGGCCGGCCGTCGACCGCGGCGACGGCGTCTACCTCGCAGGTGACCAGGTCGCCTCGCCCGGTCTGCTCTCCGAGGTCTCCTTCAACAGCGCCCTGACGGCGGTCTCCCTCGCCCTCGGACGGCGCGAGCTTGACCTCAAGCGTGCTTGAGGTCGTTGAGTGGGGCCCGCAACAGCTCCGCTCCTCACCCTGGGGGTTCCGCCATGCACGCCATCCGACTGCACGCCTTCGGCCCGGCCGGGAACCTCGTCCTGGACGAGGTCGAGGACCCGGCCCCGGGTCCCGGACAGGTCAGGGTCGCCGTCCGCGCGGCGGGCGTCCACCTCCTGGACACCGCCCTGCGCGAGGGCATCCAGGGGCCTTCGCCCGCGCTTCCGGAGCTGCCCACCATCCCCGGCCGCGAGGTCGCCGGGGTCGTCGACGCCCTCGGCGAGGGCACGCCGGAGAGCTGGCTGGGCCGGCGCGTCGTCGCCCACCTCGGTTTCGCCCCGGGCGGCTATGCCGCGCTCGCCGTCACGGACCTCGCCCGCGTCCACGAGATCCCCGCGAACCTGGACTTCGCCGAGGCCGTCGCCATGATCGGCACGGGGCGTACGGCGATGGGGATCGTGCAGTTCGCCGATCTCGGACCCGGCTCGGTGGCCGTGGTCCCGGCCGCCGCGGGCGGCATCGGCACGCTGCTGGTGCAGTACGCGAAGAACGCCGGCGCCACGGTGGTCGGCCTCGCGGGCGGTCCGGACAAGACCGCGCTCGTCGCCGCGAACGGTGCCGATCTCGCCGTCGACTACAAGGATCCCGGCTGGCCGGGCAAGGTCCGCGCCCACCTGGGCGGCAGGGAGGCCACCGTCGTCTTCGACGGCGTCGGCGGGGACGTCGCCCGGGAGGCGGTCGCCCTGCTCGGTCCCGGCGGCCGGCACCTGGTCTTCGGCTGGTCGGGCAAGGGCCTGCACGACGGCACCCCGTACCTCGTCGACGGCGTCTCCCAGCAGGTCCTCGGGCCGGTGATGATGCAGCGGGCCGGCGGCGCCAACCCCGTACGCACCCTCGAACTGCGCGCCCTCGCCGAGGCCGCCGAGGGCCGGCTGGTCCCGGCCGTGCGGCGCTTCCCGCTCGCCGAAGCCGCCGCCGCGCACCGCGCCCTGGAGAACCGGGGGACCACCGGGAAGGTGGTCCTCGAACCATGACCGGCGGCCGGCGCGGCGTTCCGCGCGGCGGCTCGGGCAACGGGATGCGACACGTCCCGAATCGTGGTCTTCTGGCGAAATGAGTGGCTCCCGGACAGGTCGGACAGGCGGACCCGCCGCGCCCGCGGAGGCCGATGCCCATCGCTGGTGGGCGCTGGTGGTGATCGCCCTGGCGCAGCTGATGGTCGTCCTCGACGCGACGATCGTGAACATCGCGCTGCCCTCGGCCCAGCGCGACCTGGACATGTCCGACGCCAACCGGCAGTGGGTGATCACCGCGTACACCCTCGCCTTCGGCGGCCTGCTGCTGCTGGGCGGGCGGGTCGCGGACCTGGTGGGGCGCAAACGCACCTTCGTCATCGGGCTGATCGGCTTCGCCGCCGCCTCCGCGATCGGCGGCGCCGCCACCACCTCGGCGATACTCTTCGGCGCCCGCGCCCTCCAGGGCGTCTTCGCCGCCGTCCTCGCGCCGTCCGCGCTGTCCCTGCTGACGACCACGTTCACCGACCCGCGGGAACGCGGCAAGGCCTTCGGCATCTACGGCGCGCTGGCCGGCAGCGGCTCCGCGATCGGCTTCATCGTCGGCGGGGTGCTCACCGAGTACCTGAACTGGCGCTGGTGCCTGTACGTCAACATCCCCATCGCCGTCATCGCCGTGATCGGCGCGTTCGCCCTGCTGCACGACCGGCCCGGCCACGCCGACGCCCGTCTCGACGTGCCCGGCGTGGTCCTCGGCTGCGGCGGTCTCGTCGCCCTCGTCTACGGCTTCAGCGAGGCCCAGCCCCGCGGCTGGACGGACCCGCTGGTGCTGGCCCTGTTCGGCCTGGCCGTGGTCCTGCTGGCCGCCTTCGTGTGGTGGCAGACCCGGGCGGCGACGCCGCTGCTGCCGCTGCACGTCATCCGGGAGCGCAACCGCGCCGGCTGCTTCCTGACGATGATGCTGGCGGTCATCGGCATGTTCGGGCTGTTCCTGTTCATGACCTACTACCTCCAGGTCATCCTGGGCTACTCCCCCGTGCGCACCGGCCTGGCGTTCCTGCCGCTGACCGCCGCGATCGTCGTGGGCTCCACCCAGATCTCGGCCCGGCTGCTGCCGCACGTGGGCCCGCGCATGCTGATGGTCCCCGGCATGCTCCTCGCCTCCGGCGGCATGGTGATCCTCACGCGGATGACGGTGCACTCGGAGTACGTCTCCGAGATCCTCCCGGCGCTGCTCCTGATGGGCCTCGGCATGGGCCTGACCTTCATGCCGGTGTTCTCCACGGCCACCGCCGGGGTCGCCCCGAAGGACTCCGGCGTGACCTCGGCGACGGTCAACACCTCGCAGCAGGTGGGCGGCTCGATCGGCACGGCGCTGCTCAACACGATCGCGACCAGCACGAGCGCGTCCTGGATCGCGGCGCACCTGAGGGACCCCGCGCAGCGGGAGCTGATCGTGCGGGAGGGGATCGTGCACGGGTACACGGTCGCCATCTGGGTGGCGGCCGGGGTGATGTTGCTGGCGGGGGTCGTGGCGGGGGTGATGGTGACGGCGAAGGCGCCCAAGCACGGGGTGCCGGCGGATCGGGCGGTGCGGGAGCCGGTGGGCTGAGGGGAAATCCGCGTGACCGCGGGCCCCGCTCGCCGGTAGCGTCCGGCGGTGTGATCGACGTACCCGAAGGGCTCGTGGCCGCGCAGGTGAAGTACAACGGGGAGGCCGGGCGGGCCTTCGTCGACGGGTTGCCCGCGCTGGCGGCCGGGTTCCTCGAACGGTGGGAGCTGCGGCTGGACGGGCCGTCGATGCACGGGTGGGCGGCGCTGGTCCTGCCGGTCGTGCGCCGTGACGGCACCGAGGCCGTGCTGAAGCTCCAGATCCTCGACGCCGAGACCGAGGGCGAGCCGCTGGCCCTGCGGGTGTGGGCCGGGGACGGCGCGGTCCGGCTGCTCGACCACGACCCGGCCACCGGGACCATGCTGCTTGAGCGCCTGGACTCCGGCCGGATGCTCAGTCACGTCGAGGACTCCCGCGAGGCCGTCCTGGTCATCGCCCGGATGCTCGCGCACCTCACGGCGACCCCCGCACCGCCCGGCGTGCGCCGCCTCGGGGACATCGCGCGGGGCATGCTGGAGCGCACGCCCGGCACCCTGGAGCGCATTGCGGACCCGGCGGACCGGCGGC
Organism: Streptomyces sp. NPDC001599; assembly: GCF_042893535.1. Lineage (NCBI taxonomy): Bacteria > Bacillati > Actinomycetota > Actinomycetes > Kitasatosporales > Streptomycetaceae > Streptomyces > Streptomyces sp. NPDC001599. The sequence goes on along the minus strand of NZ_JBIAVA010000010.1, from coordinate 8,747 downwards.
TGGTCGCCGACTGCGCGGCGGCCGTGCGGGAGGTCGCCGACGAGCCGGGCGACCGGCTGCTGCACTGGGACCTGCACTACGAGAACGTCCTCGCCGCGGACCGCGCCCCCTGGCTCGCCATCGACCCCAAACCGCTGGCCGGCGACCCGGGGTTCGACCTGCTGCCCGCCCTGGACAACCGCTACGACCCGGGCGAGACCCGGTGGCGCTTCGACGCCATGACCGACGTCCTCGGTCTCGACCGGGCGCGGGCCCGCGCCTGGTCCCTCGGCCGCGTGCTGCAGAACAGTCTGTGGAACGTCGAGGACGGCGACCCGCTGGAGACGGAGCAGATGGAGATCGGGCGGCTGCTGCGCGGCCTGTGAGGGCGGCGCGGGTCACCGTCGGTCCTCAGCCGCGGGTGTCGGGGTGCGGCTCCCGCTCCCGGCGCCCGCCGCGCTCCAGGGCGGCCGGCAGTTCCGTCCTGCGCCGTATCCGCAGCTTGCGGTAGGTGCTGGTCAGGTGGGTCTCCACGGTGCGCCGGGCGAGGTGCAGCAGCTCTGCGATCTCGGTGTTGGTGCGGCCGTCGGCGGCCAGTTCGGCGATCCGGCGCTCGCTGCCGGTCAGTGCGCCGGCCCCGGTGCGGGACGCCACCGGGCCGCGGGCGCCGCCCTCGCGCAGGGCCTGCCCGGCGAGGGTGAGCCAGCGCAGGGCGCCCTTGCGTTCGGCCAGTTCCGCCGCCTCGCGCAGCCGGGCGCGGGCGCGTCCGCGCTCACCCGCGTCGAGGAGCTGGCGGCCCTGGGCGAGCAGCGCGGGGATCAGCTCCATGTCGGTGTCGGCGGGCGCGTCCCGCAGGGTCCGTACAGCCTCCTCGGCCAGCTCCAGGCCGCGGCGGCCGCCGGTCGCGGTGCCCAGCACGCGCAGGGCGCGGCCCACGGTGCGCGGGGTGCCCCACACCCGGGCCAGCCGCAGTTCCTCCGTCGCCAGGGCCAGCGCCTCCGGGCCGCCGCCCAGCGCCAGCCGGCACTCCGCCACGGCCGTCCGCCACGGAGTGACGACCGGGCTGATCACCTCCCGGGCCGCCTGGCGGCGCCCGCACTCCAGGAAGTCGTGCAGGGCGCCCGCCGGATCGCCGGTGGCGGCCCGCAGCACGCCCCGCGCGTACAGGTAGCGGTTCAGCTCCCAGTTCTCCGGCACCTCGCGCAGGTCGAAGCGTGCGGCGTGGTGCAGGGCCTCGTCGGTGCGGCCGGTGTGCACCAGCGCCATCAGGGCGTGGGCGTCCCGGTTGGTGGGACCCGAGCTGCGTCCGGGCCCGCGGTCGGCGGCGAGGGCGAGCAGCCGGGCGTGGTCGCCGCGGGAGGCAACGATGTCGGCGCGGGTGTTGAGCAGCGCGTGCTGCATCGGGTGCAGCAGGGCGGGGTGCTGTCCGGCCAGGCCGCGTTCCACGAGCCGTTCGGCCTCGTCGAGTTCGTCGGCCCACTGGGCGACCGCGGCGGCCGTGCCGAGGAGGAAGGGTTCGGCGAGCGGGTCGGTGGGCTGGGCGAGCAGGTCCCGCACCCGGACCATCGCCTCGTCGGCGGAGATCAGCGCGGCCGTCGCCGCGTACCGCACCAGCAGGGCCAGCCCCGCGGTGCCGACCAGTTCCGGGGAGTGCCGGCCGGTCTCGGACAGCCACCGGTACACCTCCTGCCGGGTCGCCAGGTCCTCGTCGGACAGCAGCGCGGTGGCGGTCTGCACGGTGCGGGCCAGGCCCGGGTGGCCGGACAGCCTGCCCTCGGTGCGGCGCAGTACCTCCATCGCCGTACGGATCTCGCCGCGGCCGGCCAGGGCGGTGCCGAGGGCGACGGCCGTACGCACCCGGTTGCGCGGCTCGGCCGGCAGGTGCTGGGCCTCGGCGAGCCGGGCGATGGCGGCCGGGGTGTCGGCCGACGCGTACTCCAGGGAGCCCAGTTCGGTCAGCAGCCGCTGCCTGAGATCGTCGGACACCGGCTCGTCCAGCGCCCGGCGCAGATAGCCGACGGCGTCGGCGGGACGGGCGTCGTGCACGGCGACGGTCACGGCGTCGCGCAGGACGCGCAGCGCCCAGGACAGACCGACGGCCGGGGTGCGCAGCAGGTGCCGGGCGACCGCCTCGACGCGGTCACCGCGGCGCAGCATCGCCTCCGCCGCCGACCGGTGCACGGCCTCGCGGCGCGGCCTCGGCCAGCCGGTCAGTACGGCGTCGCGCAGCAGCGGGTGGGCGTAGCGGGGGCGGCCGCCCGCGTCGGGGCGCAGCAGACCGAGCCGCGTCATGGCGGCGAGCCAGCCCTCGATCCGCGCGGGATCGGCCCCGGCCGCCTCGGCGAGCACGTCGACCGGGTCCCCGGCCGACCCCCGCGCCGGGGGCGGGGAGGGGGTGCGCCACAGCGTCGTCCGGTGCGGCGCGTGGGCGGGCGGTCCGGTGCGGCCGTGGGCGGCGCCGGGCGCTGACTCCGGTCGTCCGTCGTACGGCCCGTGGACCGGGTACGCCGGGTACGCCGGGTACGGCGACCCGTCGGCGGGCTCGTCGGGGTGCGGGTAGGGGCCGTGCTCCGGGAGCTCCGCTCCGGGGCCGGGACCGCCTGGCAGCGGTGTCCGCGGATCCGCGCCGCCGCCCCCCGGGCCCGCGCTCCACACGTCCCGGCAGCCCGGCGCGACGTCCCGGGGCCGACGCGTCCGCGCCGTCGGCGTCTCATGGGTGTGCCGACGCACGGCGCCGAACACCGAGCCCTGCCGGTACGCACCGTCCAACGGCGAGGCCTGCGGGTACGCGCCGTCCGACGCCGGGGCCTGCGGGTACGCGCCGTCCGACGCCGGGGCCTGCGGGTAAGCGGCACCGAATGGCGACGCCTGCCCGTACGCACCGGCCAACGGCGGAGCCTGCCGGTACACGGCACCCGACGGGGACGCCTCCCCGTCCGCGCCGTCCCACGAAGATGCCTGCCCGTACGCGCCGCCCGACGCAGACGCCTGCCCGTCCGCACCGCCCAACGGCCACGCCTCCCGGTACACACCGTCCGACGGCGCAGCCTGCCGGTACACGGCACCCGACGGGGACGCCTGCGGGTGCGCGGCACCCGACGGAGACGCCTGTCGGCCCGCGCCGGCCAACGGCCACGCCTCCCGGTACACGCCGTCCGACGGCGGTGCCTGCCGGTACGCGGCATCCGGCGGGGACGCCTGCGGGTGTGGGAGGGCATGCCGGAGTGCGGCCCGGTGGTCCGGCGGGCCCGTGGGCCAGGCCTGTTCCAGGGCCGCGAGGCAGCGCGCCACGTCGGCCGTCGCGGGGCCCGCGCTGTTCAGCCACCAGGAGACGGCGGCCGGGTAGGACCCGGGGTACAGCGCGGCGCAGCTGTCCGGCACGGACGGGACGCCGTCGGGGTGCGGGGTGCCGCCGAGGTCGTCCAGCAGGGCGTGCAGCAGCAGCGGGCTGCCCGCACCGGCCCGTACGCACTCCTCGGTCCAGCGCGCGGACGCGTCCGGGAAGGCGTCGCGGACCAGCCCGGCCGCCGCCGAGTCGCTGAGCGGGGCGAGGGTGTGGGTGCGCACCAGGGACGGCGACAGCGCCTGGGTGAGTCCGGCGGGCCGCGGGTCGATGTCGTACTGGCTGCGCTCGGTGGCGACCAGCAGTACCGGTAATCGGTCGACGTGCCGGGCCGCCTCCGTCAGCCAGCGGCGCGAGGATTCGTCGGCGAGGTGGACGTCGTCGACGGCCACCAGCACCGGGCCCTCGGCCGCGTAGGAGCGCAGCAGCCGCCACAGCCGGGCGGCGCTGCCCCGGTCGTCGCCGCCGGGCGCCGTGTCCGTGAATTCCGGTACCGGGCCGAGGAGGTGGAGGACCATGGCGAAGGGCACCGCGGTGTCCTCGGGCGAGCAGCGCACGTGCAGCACCCGCAGGCCGAGGTCCTCGGCGTGCCGGGCGGCGGTGTCCAGTACGGCGGTGCGTCCGGTGCCGCTGGCGCCGCGCAGCAGGACGAGGCGGCCGGTGCCGGCCCGTGCTCGCTCGATCTCGGCGGCCAACAGCGCGTGGGCGTCGTCGCGTTCACGGAGCGGTCCGGTCATCGGTGCCTCCTGTGGTGGATGGTGCTCCCCCGGTGTGTGAGACGAACGACTGCGGTGAACGGTGGTGCGAAGTGGCGCGGGTCACGGTGGTCCGCGGCCGGCTCCACGGGCCCCGCGTCCTTGCGGGGCCCCCTGTGACCTGCCGGAACACCCGCGCGACGGCCGTTCGTGACGGTCGGCGCGCTGGTCTCGTGGTGTGCCTCGTGGTGCTCCACGATTGCGAAGTCCCAGCAGTCCCATAAGTGTGGAACACGCACATCCGCTACCGGCCTGTGCCGGAGTGCGGGCACGTGAACAGGGGGGAAACGGTTGCTCAACTCACCCCGGAACACCACCACATCCATCACATCCGCCACATCCACGACGTCCGCGCACGGGCCGGGCAAAGCGGTCGGCGGCATCGACCGGCGGGTCCCGGTGGCGGTGTCCGCTCCGGACCCGATCAGCCGCGAGGGCGCCGTCAGCCAGTTGCGCCGGCACCCGGAGATCGACCTGCGCGAGGAGTCGGGGCCCGGCACGGTGGCCCTGCTCATCGAGGACGCGCTGGACGACGCTGCGCTCACCCGGCTGCGCCGGATCGTGCGCAGCGAGGGCGCGCGCGCCGTGCTCGTGGTCGGTGCGATCCGCGAGAGCGAACTGCTCGACGTCGTCGAGTGCGGTGTCGGCGCCATCGTCTGGCGGCACGAGGCCACCGCCCACCGGCTGGTGCAGGCCGTACTGGCCGCCTCGCGCGGCGACGGCGACCTGCCCGCGGACCTGCTGGGCCGGCTCATCAGCCAGGTGGGCACGCTGCACCGAGGCGCGGCGGGCCGCCCCGGCGCCCCCTCGCTGGGCCTCGCACCCCGAGAGGTGGACGTCCTGCGGCTGGTCGCCGAGGGTCTCGACACCGGAGAGATCGCCGGCAAGTTGTCCTACTCCGAACGCACCGTCAAGAACGTGATGCACGGACTCACCACGCGGCTGCATCTGCGCAACCGCGCCCACGCCGTGGCCTATGCCCTCCGGGAAGGCTACATCTGACCGAACGGGCAATCGAGAGCGGACCCACCGGTCCGCGCGGGCACGGCATCCTGCCCGTCCGTCGTCCCCGGGGCGCGTGCGGGCGGGACGGGCCGGAGGAACGATCGGTGAGAGCATCGGTGGCAGGCACCGGTGACCGGCGGCAGCGGGCGGGCCGCGCGGACTCGAGTGCGGGCAGGGCGGGAGCGCTAGCGTGATCCACGAGGTGGACGAGGTCCTCAAGGCCCTCCTCAAGGGTGGGGCGTTGACGGACTCGGGCATCGACGTGGCCTTCGAGGCACCCACCCGTGACTGGGCGGCCCGGCGCAACGCCCCCGTGGTCAACGCCTACTTGTACGACATCCGCGAGGACGTGGGCCGTCGGCACCGCGGTCAGGTGGCGGTGCGCGACCAGGACGACATCGTCGTCAAGCGCCGTCAGCCGCCCCGCTGGTTCCGGCTGTCGTACCTGGTGACCGCCTGGACGAAGACCCCGCAGGACGAACACCGGCTGCTGTCCGCCGTACTGGCGACGCTGCTGCCCCGCGAGCAGCTGCCGCCCTACGAACTCCCCGGCGCGCTCGGCGCGATGAATCTCCCGGTGCCGATGTCGGTGGCCGGTGTCCAGACCGAGTCCCGTTCCCTCGCCGAGATCTGGTCCGCCCTGGGCGGCGAGCTGAAGCCGTCCCTCGACCTGGTGGTGACCGCGCCCTTCCCGGCCTACCCCGAGTACGACGCCGGGCCCCCGGTCACCGAGGGCGCGACGGTCCGGGTCGGCGGCGTCGACGGCGACCCGCCCATGTCCGAGGGCCGCTCGCACCGGCCGCACCAGGTGGTGGCGGCCCGCGCGGCCCGCAAGGCCGTAACGGACGGCCGCACGAAACGACAGTGACGACAGTGACGACCGCCGACACCCGCACCCCCGCCACCGCCTCCACCACCGGCACACCGGCCGCCGCTCCGCCCGGCCCCGGCGGTCCCGGCCGGGCGCTGCTCTCCCGGCTCGAGGTCCTGCGGGAGCGGGTGGCCGCGCTGGTCGAGCACCGCACCACCGACGACCCCACGGCCGACGATCCGCTGCGCGGTCTGTACCTCCCCGACGAGGCCGTCCATCACCTGCTGCGCACCTGGCCGTCCGCCGACGCCGAGCCCGCGGGCGTGGGCGTGCCCGTGGAGTCCGTCCCCGCCCGCGCTCCGGCCGGCCTCGGGGACCGGCTGGCCCGGCTGGCCGAGCAGGCACGGCTGACGGAGCTGGACACCGGCGCCCTGCTCGTCGCCCTCGCCCCCGACGTCGACCGCACGTTCGAGCCGCTCTACGGCTACCTCAACAACGACGTGAGCCGCCGGCGCGCCACCGTGGGCCTCGCCCTCGACCTGTGCGGGGTGCCCGCGCACGTGGCCACGGCCCGGGCCCGCTTCCACGCCTCGGCCCCGCTGCGCGCCCTGGGCCTGCTGGAGGTCGAGGAACCCGAGCGCCCGTTCCTGACCCGTTCGCTGCGCGTCCCGGACCGGCTCATCGGCCACCTCCTCGGCGACGACACCCCGGACGCCGCGCTCCTCGGCCTGCTGCTCCCGCTGCCGGACCCGCTGCCCGCCGCGGGCGGCGACGCCGACGTCTTCGTCCGGCGCCTGGCCGCCCGGCTGAAGGACGGCCCGCTCACCGCCTATCTGCGTGAACCGCGCGAGGGCGACGGCCTGGCCGTCCTGTCCACCGTCCTGGAAGCCGCGGGTATCGACGCGTTGCGCTGCACCGCCCCCGAGGACCACGTACCCGAGTTGCTGCGCGAGGCCCGCCTCGGCGGCCGGGCGATCGTGGTGTCCGGCCTGCCCGAGAAGCCGGGCCCGTTCGTGCGGGCGCTGACCGCCGCGACCGACGTGACCGTACTCATGACGGACCCGCGCCCCTACGACCCCCACTGGGCCCCGGCCGACCCGCTCGTCCTGGACGCCCCGGGCCGCCGGGCCGGTGGTGTGGCCGTCTGGCGGGCCGCGCTGGGAGCCGACGCCGACGGCTTCGACCTGGCCACGGCCGTCGCCCCGTACCGGCTCGGCGGCGACCGCATCCAGCGGGCCGCGCACACCGCCCAGGCCCTCGCCGCCTTCGACGGCACCCCGGTCGCGGCCGAGCACGTCCGGCTCGCCGCCCGGCGTCAGTCGGCCTCCGGGCTGGAGAGCCACGCCCGCCGGATCCGTCCCGACGTGGACTGGCAGGACCTGGTACTGCCCCACAAACCCCTGGTCCAGCTCCGCGAGCTGGCCCTGCGCGCCCGTCACCGCGACCGGGTCCTCGGCGACTGGCGGCTCAGCGCCGGCGGTGGCCGGGGCCGGGGCGTCCTCGGCCTGTTCGCGGGCGAGTCCGGCACCGGCAAGACGCTGTCGGCCGAGGTCGTCGCCGCCGACCTGGGGCTCGACCTGTACGTGGTCCAGTTGTCGTCGGTCGTCGACAAGTACGTCGGCGAGACCGAGAAGAACCTGGAGCGGATCTTCACGGAGGCCGACCGCACGGACGCCGTACTCCTCTTCGACGAGGCCGACGCCGTCTTCGGCAAGCGCTCCGAGGTCAAGGACGCCCACGACAAGTACGCCAACATGGAGAGCGCCTACCTGCTCCAGCGGCTGGAGTCCTTCGACGGCATCGCCCTGCTCACCACCAACCTGCGCGCCAACATCGACGAGGCGTTCACCCGGCGCCTCGACCTGGTCGTCGACTTCCCGTTCCCGGACGTCGAGCAGCGCCTGGCGCTGTGGCGGCACAGCCTGTCGCGGGTCCCGTCCTCCGACGGCATCGACCCGGGCGTGCTGGCCCGGGACTTCGAGCTGGCCGGCGGCTCGATCCGCAGCGCGGTCGTCACGGCCGCGTACCTGGCCGCCGGACGCGACGACATGGTGACGGCGGACGACCTCCTGGAGGGCGCCCGCCGCGAGTACCGCAAGGCCGGGAGGCTGGTCCCGGGGGAAGGCGGCTGGTGACGGCCGCCGGGCCCCCTCCGGCCGTCAGCCCTTCTTCGGGTGGATGATCTCCCACTCCTGGTCGTCGACGCTGCTGCAGTTGTCGAGCACCATCTTGGAGAAGAGGGCGCCGCCGTTCGCGCCCTCGACGCCGAGGCACTTCTGGTTGCTGGAGAAGTTGCGGATCCAGTAGGCCCCGCTCTCCTGCTTGTCGACCCACCAGAACTGGTTGTCCGTCGCGCCGGTGCTGTCGCACTTGAACTCGGTGACGGGCGTCCCCACGGCAACCGCACCGTGGTTGGGCAGGTCCATGCAGTACTGATCCTTGATGTTCCGGATCTGGAAGAGGTCCGCCCCGCCGGGGCCGGCCTTCGCGTACTTCACCTCGAGGTTCCAGATCTGGTTGTCCCCGTCGGTGTCGTCGCAGACCGCCTGCTGGACGGGACCGTCGAGCTCGCCCTTCTCCCGTCCGGGGAGTTCGGCGCACATGTGACTGGTGGTGTTCCGCAGCAGGATGTTCTGGGCGGGGACCACCGGCTTCGCGGCCGGCTTGGCGGGCTTCTTGGCCTCCCCACCTCCGCCCTTGTCGCCGCCGTCGCCGCCCTCGCCCTTCTCCGACTCCTGGGTGGCCGGCGGCTGCTGCGCCTGCGGCTGCTCGACGGGCGCGGACTCGGCGCTGCTGGGCAGGGTCTCCGGAGTGGCACTCGGACTCGGCGCGAGTGCCACACCCGCCTGCTCGG